>JBFLYZ010000014.1:0-67583 GCA_040756415.1 Bacteroidota bacterium | reverse complement strand
CGCTCCAGGGTATCCGGCAACAGGCTTTGCCCGGAAAGAACAGCGGGGAAAAGAAAAAAAACAGCCAATATCCTGTACATGGGAAGGTAAAGATACAGGATATTGGATTTGCAAAGCGGCAAAACAAAGAACCCTGGAAGATCCAGGGCTCTCAGTATTAACCGCATCGATCTCTTATTTGCTTTTTATCAATTGCACATATCCTTTCGCCTCGTAGGTCTTACCGTCAAGACCGGTAGCGGTAAGCACGTAATAGTACGTGCCATCCGAGGCCATCTTGCCGCTCCTGGTCTTGCCGTCCCATCCTCCGTTTACGCCTCCGGTCCAGTATCCCACGATCAGGCCCCACCGGTCATAGATCTCGCCCGTTATATCCGAGAGCCCCTGGGCTGTGGCGTTGAACATATCGTTCTGCCCGTCAGCATTGGGAGTAAACACATTGGGCAGCACAAAGATCACCTCATCGTAAACCACGATGGTAAGATAAGCGGTATCTGCGCATGAGGGATTGTTATTCCAGGCGACCAGCATTACGGTATAGGTTCCCGCTGACGTATAGATATGAGTCGGGTTCTGCTGCGTAGAGGTGTTCATATCGCCAAAATTCCAGAAGTAGTTGTTGGCTCCCGTGCTGCCGTTGGTGAATGCAACATTCAGGGGCCACACACCCGTGCCCGGATTGGCGCTGGCCGCTGCGTTGACGCCAAGCACCTGGCCTACCGTAACGCTCTGCGTGGTCGTACATCCTGCCGCATCGGTGATCAGCACGGTGTAGGTGCCTGCCGCCAGCCCCGTGGCGGTAGCCGTGCTTTGCCCGCCCGGTGACCAGGAATAGGTGAACGGCCCGTTACCCGTTACCGCTCCCGCAGTTGCCGTACCGTCATTATTGCCGCAGGTTTCATCCGTGGCGCTTCCCGCGGCTACAAGTGGACCGGCCGTGATCGTAATATTGACGGTAGCGGTGGCCGTACACCCTGCCGCATTGGTGACAATAACGGTATATGTAGTGCTGGTGCTTGGCGTAGCAACCGGGTTGGCCCCTGTGGTCGAGCTCAGGCCGCTGGCCGGGCTCCAGGTATAGCTTACCCCTCCCGAGGCGCTGAGGTTGGAGCTGGCGCCAACACATATGGTTGAAGGGCTTGCCGAGGCGGTGGCGTTCGGGGGCTGGCTCACCACCACCGTAACCGTAGCGGTATTGGTACAGCCATTGGCATCGGTGCCGGTAACCGTATACGTAATGGTCGTACCCGGTGTGGCTGTGGGATTAGATCCCGTGGAACTGCTCAGGCCGGTGGATGGCGTCCACACATAGCTGAGGGCACCGCTGGCGGTAAGGCTGCTGCTGCCGCCCACGCATATATTGGCGGGTGTGGCGCTGGCCGCTACGTTCGGCACCGCGTTAACCGTAACGGTAACCGTACCTGAATTGGTGCAGCCGTTGGCGTCAGTAACAATAACCGTGTAGGTGGTTGTTACCGTTGGAGTGGCAACAGGGTTGGATAGGGTGGTATTGCTCAAACCGGTGGCGGGCGACCAGGAATAGCTCACCCCTCCGCTGGCATTGAGGTTGCTGCTTCCGCCCGCGCAGTACGATGCGGGCGATGCGGTAACAGTGACCGATGGTGGAGCATTCACCGTTACCATGGCCGTATTGTTGACCGTGCAATTGTTCGCATCGGTAATGATCACGGTATAAGTTGTGGTGGCGGTCGGGCAGGCCTGAACATTGTTCCCGGTCATATTGCCGGGAACCCATGAATAGGTATAAGGCGGATTTCCGCCCGAAGGCGTTGCGCTGAGCGTTGCGCATTGCGAGGAACAGACCGTAGCCGGGCTGCCGGATGCCGTTACGCTCATAGCGGGGGGCTGGCTGATCACCACGCTTTGCGAAGTGGTACAGCCATTCGCATCGGTCACCACCACGGTATAGTTGCCCGCGCATAGCCCGCTGGCGGTTTGTGTCGTCTGCACGGGCGTAGTGGTCCAGCTATAGGTATAAGGCGGTGTTCCGCCCGAAGGATTGATGGTTGCCGAACCGGTACACTGACCGTTGCACTGCACGTTGCTTTGAGAAAGCAGGGAGGTAAGGCCGCCCGAAGAGGGCACCGTTACGCTGGCCGTGGAATTACATCCGTTGGCCGTGCTTACCGTCACCACGTATGTGCCACCGCACAGCCCTGTTGCCGTAGAAGTGCTTTGCGCGGGCGTGGTATTCCATGAATAGGTGTAAGGCGGAGTACCGCCAGTGGCCACCACGCTGGCCGTGCCCGTACAGGCCAGGCAGCCGCTGGACGTGCTGCTGGTGGTGAGCGTGGGCCCGGGAGAAACGGTTACCGTTACGTTATTGCTGTTCATGCTAACGGTAGAGTTATCGCACTGCGTGTAAACTACCTGTGCGTAATAGGTGGTGGTAGTGGTCGGACAAACGTTGATCGCGTTGCCGGTGCCTACAAGCGTGTTAAAGCTGTCGTACCAACTGATGGCCGAAGTAGCCGTACCTGAAGGCGTGAACCTGCGGCCGTCATTGCTGGCCGTCCACTGGGTGGGATAGTTCCTGCCCGCCACTACGGCAGCCTGGGTGCCGGTGGGATCCTGTATGGCCTCTATGGCGTAGCCACCGTTCCAGGTGGTGCAGAGGGGCTTGTTACCGATAAAAATGTCAATGATATTGGTCGTTTCATACAGAACGATCTGCTGGTTATCGATCAGGTTGTTGCAGGAGAACATGGGCACCTGGCTGAAGGACACCACGAACATGCGGCAGGGGGCGGTACCCAGGGTCTGGTAGTAAATGGCGCCTCCTATGCTGGGATCGATATCGTGCCAGGGACTCATGATGCAGTTGAGAAGGTCGGTGGGAGTGGTTGACGGAACGGCCGCGGCAATGGGCCAGGTGTTGTAGCCAAAGGCATTGCTCAGGTCGAACGAGATCACCCCGTTGGAGCCGATCACGCACTGGCTGTACATGGTACCGTAATAGCAGAAGTTGAACCCCAGGTTGATCACCGCGCTCCATTCATCATCCACCCCGCCCAGCACCTGGGTGCCGGTATAAGGCTGCGGGTTGTAAGGTATGGTACTGATGGTATAGGATGTGGTCTGAAAAGTAGGCGTGGCCGTAGCGGTCAGCGTAGCGCACTGCGGGGTGCAGATGGTGGCATTGGTGCCCGCTGTTATGCTGGGGCAGGTTTGTGAATGAGATGCGAAATAGGAAATATGAACTATGAAAAGAAGGTACAGGAACTTTCTCATGTGCTCTGGTTTATCAAATGCGTGTAAAAATAAACGTTTAAAGCGGGCGACAATGCCGATTACAAGACGTTTTAGACGAATGAAAGGTTGCTTAGCTGAGCTTATGCACTTTCTTCGTGCCCTCGTACATTTCAAACTTCAGGTACTTGCATTCCAGTCCGCCATTATACAGGGTGATCCTGCGCGTGTGCCGCAGGCCGATGGCTTTGGCAGCCTCTTCGTTGGATGTGATCAGCCAGGCCGTCCAGCCGCTCCAGTTCTTTTTGAGGGTGTCGCCAATAGTCTTATACAGAGCGGTAATATCATCCTTATCCATGCGTTCGCCATAAGGCGGGTTCATGACAAGTACACCTCTGCCGGCCGGCTTTTCAAGCTGGGCGAAATCAGAAGTGCTGATCGTAACCATGTCCTCTACCCTGGCCTCTTTCACATTTTGCTTCGCTTTTTTCGTCACGTTCGGTGAGAGGTCAGAACCGTAGATCATCACATCCTCATTGCTGATCTTTTTCAGGCACGAATCCCTGATCAGTTCCCAGAGCTCCTTGTCGAAGTCCTTCCAGTGCATGAAGCCGAACTCCTCGCGGTAATAACCCGGTGGAATATTGCCGGCTATAAGGGCGGCTTCGGTGACGATGGTACCCGATCCGCACATGGGATCGACAAAGGCCGAACGTTTATCCCAGCCGGTGAGCAGGATCATGCCGGCCGCGAGCACTTCATTGAGCGGGGCCAGGTTGGTCTTGTCGCGGTAATTGCGCTTGTGCAGCGAGTTCCCTGAACTGTCGAGCGATACGATGCACGTGTTCTCATATACGTGCAGGTTGATGCGCAGCCAGGGACGGTCCAGGTCCACCGATGGCCGCTTGCCGGTCTTTTCGCGGAAGCGGTCAACCACCGCATCCTTCGCTTTTTGGGAGATATACTGCGAATGCGTGAACAGGTGCGTTTTCAGCGAAGTGTCAATGGCAAAGGTATCCAGCTCGTGCAGGTACTTTTCCCATTCTATCTTTTTGATCTTCGTATACAGGTCCTCTTCGCCTTTCACGAAGAACTGCTGTATGGGCACAAGTACGCGCGTGGCCGTGCGCAGGCTGTAATTGGCCTTATACATAAAGCCCTTGTCGCCCACGAAGCTTACCGCTCTCTTTTGCTTTTCTATGTTCCTGGCGCCCAGCTTCAGCAGCTCCTGGGCCAGCACCTCTTCCAGCCCGAAAAGGGTGGTGGCCAGCATAGGAAAGTCCTCTTCCTGTTTTTTCATACCCACGCAAAGTTATGAAGTAATCGGCAGTGGTGCCTGCATGGTCTGTTAATTACTTCTCAAAACACCGGGTCATGAGCATTATACCCTCGATTATTTTTGCCTCATGCACTAAACTACAAACTACAAACTACAGACTACAGACTACAGACTACAGACTCCATGCTCCTTGCCCCCATCGACTGGATCATCATAGCGGCCTACCTCCTGCTCTCCCTGGCTATTGGCCTCTATTATAAGAACAGGGCCAGCGGCAGCCTCAGCGATTTTTTCCTGGGCGGGCGTAACCTGCCCTGGTATGTGGCCGGCATCAGCATGGTGGCTACCACTTTCGCGGCCGACACGCCCCTGGCCGTAAACGAGCTGGTGGCGCAACATGGTATTGCAGGGAACTGGCTCTGGTGGAGCTTCCTCTCCGGGGGCATGCTCACCACTTTTTTCTTCGCCCGCCTCTGGCGCAGGGCCGAGGTGCTGACCGAAGTGGAGCTGATCGAGTTCCGGTATGGCGGCAAAGCGGCTGCCTTCCTGAGGGGTTTCAAGGCCCTCTACCTGGGATTGTTCATGAATTGCATCATCGTAGGATGGGTGAACGTTGCCCTGATCGCCATACTCAACGTGTTCTTCAATATTCCGGAGTCAGAGGCGCTGTGGTATGTGGCCGGGGCCATGCTGCTCACCACCGTTTATTCCACCCTTTCAGGGCTGTGGGGGGTAGCCGTTACGGATATGGTTCAGTTTGTCATCGCCATGACCGGCTGCATCGTGCTGGCCGTGATCGTGCTGCACGATGAGCAGATTGGCGGCATCGAAGGCCTGAAAGAAAAAATACCTGCCTGGAGCCTGCAGTTCTTTCCCAATATCGGTGAGACCAAAGGGGGCCTGCCCGGTACGCTCACAATCTCCATCGGGGCTTTCCTGGCCTATATTTCCGTACAATGGTGGGCCAGTTGGTACCCCGGTGCCGAGCCGGGTGGCGGAGGGTATGTGGCGCAGCGTATGATGAGCGCAAAAAATGAAAAGCACTCCATCTTCGCCACACTGTTCTTCCAGATCGCCCATTACTGCATACGGCCCTGGCCTTGGATCATCGTAGGATTGTGCTGTATCGTGCTGTACCCGGAGGTAAGCGATAAAAAGCTCGGGTATGTGATGGCCATGAAGGAGTTTCTGCCTGCGGGGCTGAAGGGGCTGCTGCTGGTCGCCTTCCTGGCCGCTTACATGAGCACCATTTCCACCCAGCTTAACTGGGGAGCCAGCTACCTGGTCAACGATTTTTACAAGCGCTTCATGCGGCCGAAGGAACAATTCGCCAGCAACGCACAGGCCGAAAAGCATTACGTGCAGATCAGCCGCATCACTACCCTGCTTACCATGGGCATAGCGCTTTACGTCACTACCCTCATCAGCAGCATTTCGGGCGTGTGGAGCTTCATCATCGAATGCGGTGCGGGCCTGGGCCTGGTGCTGATCCTGCGCTGGTACTGGTGGCGCATCAATGCCTGGAGCGAAATAACGGCAACGGCAGCCCCGTTTATCGGGTATTCCGTGTCCCGCTTCCTGCTCGGGCTGGAATTCCCCGACAGCTTTTTCCTGACGGTGGGCTTCACTACCGCAGCCTGGCTGCTGGTTACCTTCATCACCGGCCCCGAGAGCGATGAAACACTGAAACGTTTTTATGATAAGGTGAGGCCGCAAGGGGCCTGGAACCCGGTACGGCAGAGAATGAACATCACGGGCCACAAATCCCGCCTGGGAGGGCTTTTCGTATGTTGGCTCAGCTCGGTGGCCATGACCTATTCCATCCTCTTTTTGAGCGGCAAGCTCATCTTCAAAGAATGGATTGACGCGCTATGGTGTTTGGGGGCCGCACTGGCCTCATTTATAGTGCTTAGGCTGGCTGTGTCGAAGACCAAAATTTTGGATTAATTGCTTGTTTTACCGGATAAAGTATTATTTTTGGCCTTTCAACTAAAAATTCATTACTTGCAACGTATTTCTTAAACCTAAGTAACCAGAACCCTATGATTTTCAAACGTACTGCGCTGTTATTTACCGCTGTTGTTGCCGCTGCTTCCCTCATGGTAAGCTGCGGGCCTGATGAGAACGGCAATAATGGTGACGATACCACCAAGATCGACAGCAACGCCAACATCAACGTAAAGGTACGGGGTAAGATATTCAGCATACCCTCACCCATACAGACCGCGGTGCTCATCAAAAAGACCGGGGTTCCTTTTGATAAGACCATTCTCAACCCTTCAGATAATTCCACCAATTACTCTACCAAGTACCAGATGGCCCTGAACCTGGGGGTGTACGGATGCGACCTGGGCTACCTGACCATGTACGAGCAGAACGGGGATGCCATGCAGTATTTTATCGCCACGCAGAAGCTGGCCGAGATGCTGGACGTGAGCGATGCCTTTGACAAATCGCTTATCTCGCGTTTCCAGGCCAACATAGGCAAAAAAGATTCCATGCTTGCGCTTGTTTCCAGCGCCTACCGCGCCAGTGACCAGTTCCTGCAGAACAACGACCGTAACGATATCAGCGCCCTTATTATCGCGGGCGGATGGATCGAGGCATTGCATTTCGCCTGCCAGACCGCCAAGGGCAACCAGGATATCATCAACCGCATTGCCGAGCAGAAGACCACGCTCACCAGCCTGGTAGGGCTGATGGAAACCTATGCCGGCCAGGAAGAATATGCCGAGCTGATCTCGCAGCTCAAGTCCCTGCAGGCCGATTACGAAGGCATCGAGTACAAATACGTTTACGAAAAACCGGAGACAGACGAGGGTAAAAAGACCACTACGATCACCAGCCGTACGGAAGTGAAGATCACGCCCGAGCAGCTCAAGGCCATTACCGACAAGATCGCTAACCTTCGCCAGCTCGTAGTAGGATAATAACAGAACAAAAACAAAAGCTTTTTATGGCCATATCAAAACGATACCTTACCATCATCCTGACCGCGATCGCTCTCACTTTCGCTGCGCAAAGCAGGGCCCAGATATGCGACAGCATCGCCAGCCTGTGCGCAAAACACCTTTCCACCACCTACGTTTCTGACGGACAAGTGTACCGCACCCTGCTGGTCAACGACCAAACGGCCGAGTTCCGCACCACGTTCTATGGCGGAACCACCTACCGCATCTGCGCCTGCTCGGGAATGACGGACGGCAACCTCATCTTCACCATACGCGACCAGGACGGGAACGTGCTGTTCAGCAGCAAGGACTACAAGAACGCCCCGTATTGGGATTTCAAGATCACATCCACCCTAGATTGCACCATCGAGGCCACGCTGAACCAGGAAACGGCTCAGTCGGGCTGCGCGGTATTGCTGATCGGGTTTAAACAATAAGCCGGAAAGAATACACGAACAAAGAAAGACATTAACCCGATTAATGTCTTTTTTTGTCAGGAAAATAAAATGACCAGGAGTATATGAGTGAGCGGATTCTGAAAGCCCTGATGCAGCTTTTCGCTATCATCGCCAAGGTGGATGGCGTGACCAGCAGCAGCCGGGCCATTGTGCAGTCGTTTTTGAAAGGCCTGCTGAACCAGGAGCTGACCGAGCAGTACCTTAAGCTGTTCGATGAGTTCCTTGACGCCCACCACCAGGTTACCAAGAAAAAGGACGGCACCCAGAAGCGCACCTCGCTGAACTCGGTAAAAGTGCTGAAGATATGCACGCAGATCAATTCCGAGCTGGCGCAGAAACAAAAGCTGGTAGTACTGATCCGTCTCCTCGAGTTCATCCACTCCAGCAACGAGATATCCGAGCAGGAGCTCGAGTTCGTGGCCACCGTGGCCGAGACCTTTAACATTGAAGAGGGTGAATTCAAGCGCTGCATGGCCTTCGTGCAGAACAGCGCCACCGAGGTGCCCGACCAGCCCCAGATCCTGATCATCGACAGCAACCGCGAGGACCGCTACAAAGAGGCCCGCCATATCTTTTCCGAGAACATCAACGGGGAGGTGCGCGTGCTCTGGATACAGAGCGTGAACCTCTATGCCGTGCTTTATTTCGGCAACAGCGACCTGTACATGAACGGGCAGATCCTCAGCCAGGGCAAAGTGTACATCCTTACCGAGGGTTCTTCCATACGCAGCTCCAAGGTCGCTCCCATCTATTATTCCGACATCATCGGCAAGTTCCTGAGCGATGAGTCCAGCTCCAAGATATCGTTCGAGGCCCGTAACCTGGATTACAAGTTCAAGAACGGCAACCTGGGGCTCCGCAATGTGAACATCCGCGAGGAATCGGGCAAGCTTATCGGAATCATGGGTGGCTCGGGAGCAGGAAAATCCACCCTGCTCAACGTGCTCAACGGCATGGAGACGCCCAGTGGCGGTGGCGTGTACATCAACGGCATCAACATCCATACGGAAAGCAAGAAGATAGAGGGCGTGATCGGCCACGTATCGCAGGACGACCTGCTGATCGAAGAGCTGACCGTATTCCAGAACCTGTTCTATAACGCCAAGCTCTGCTTCGGCAACCTGCCCGACAGCAAGATCAAGGAGATGGTCGATAAGGTGCTGATGGACCTGGGCCTGTACGAGAAGAAAGACCTGAAGGTGGGCAACCCCCTCAACAAGACCATTTCGGGCGGGCAGCGCAAGCGCCTGAACATAGGCCTGGAGCTGATACGCGAACCCAACGTCATGTTCGTTGACGAGCCTACATCGGGGCTTTCATCGCGCGACTCTGAAAACATCATGGACCTGCTGAAGGAGCTTGCGCTGAAAGGCAAGCTGGTGTTCGTGGTCATCCACCAGCCCTCTTCAGAGATCTTCAAAATGTTCGACAAGCTCATCATACTCGATGTGGGCGGATACCCTATCTACTACGGCAACCCGGTGGATGGGGTGATCTACTTCAAGAGGCTGGTCAACCATGCCAATGCCGACCTGAGCGAATGCCCCGAATGCGGTAACGTGAACCCCGAGCAGATATTCAACATCATCGAGAGCAAGGTACTGGACGAATACGGCAACCTTACTCCCAACCGCAAGATGTCGCCCGCGGAATGGAACGAGCATTACCGCATGCAGATCGAGTCCAAGATCGAGCCTATCTCTTCGCATACCGAGATACCGGCCAGCACCTTCAGGATACCGAACCGCATCAAGCAGTTCATGATCTACGCCACGCGCGATGTGAAGTCCAAGCTCACCAATACGCAATACCTGGTGATCAACCTGCTGGAGGCTCCCCTGCTCGCCTTCATCCTGGCCTACCTGGTGAAATATTACAATACGGACGAGAGCAACAAGATCGGTTACGTATTCCGCGAGAACTCCAACCTTACCGCCTACCTCTTTATGGCCGTGGTGGTGGCCCTCTTCATCGGCCTTACGGTGAGCGCGGAGGAGATCATACGCGACCGCAAGATACAGAAGCGCGAGTCGTTCCTCAACCTGAGCCGCATCAGCTACCTCTTCTCGAAGATCACCATCCTGTTCACCCTTTCTGCCATACAGGCCATGACCTTTGTGCTTATCGGCAACTGGATACTCGACATACGCGGCATGTGGTTCGATTACTGGTTCGTGCTGTTCAGCACGGCCTGCTTCGCCAATATGCTCGGGCTGAACATATCGGCCAGCTTTAACTCCGCTGTCACGATTTACATCCTTATCCCTTTCCTGCTCATTCCGCAGCTCCTGCTCAGCGGTGTGATCGTGAAGTTCGAAAAGCTGAACCCCGTGCTCACTTCGCAAAAGAACGTTCCCATAGCGGGCGAGGTGATGGCATCGCGCTGGGCCTTTGAGGCGCTGGCGGTGAACCAGTTCAAGTCGAATAAGTTCGAGAAGATGTTTTACGATTTTGACAAGCGGGCAAGCTATGCCGATTTCAAGAAGAACTTCTGGATCCCCAAGCTGCGCGCCAAGATCGACCGCTGCGAGAGCGACATGGGCGATGCCAAGCTCAAAGACGAGCTCACGGCCGACCTGCAACTGCTGAAGAACGAGATCAGCAAGGAGGTAAAGCGCATGCCCAAGATCAAGTTCGGCATGGCGGATAAGCTTACGCTGGCTTCCTTTACGCCCGAGGTAGCCCAGGCCGCGCGCGATTACCTGACCCGCCTGAACCAGTACTATATCAAGGTATACAACGACAACGCCAACGCGAAAGATAAAAAGATAGGCGACCTCAACCGCAGCGATGCCGACAAGGAGGCCTTCCTGAAAATGAAGAACGATTACCAGAACGAGAGCCTTTCCGACCTGGTGAAGAACGCTACCGAGCTGGATAAGATCATTGAGAAGGACGGGCAGCTCATCCAGCGCGCGGACCCGGTGTACCTCGACCCGGATGAGAATTTCAAATCGCATTTCTACGCACCGCGCAAAAAAGTGTTCGGCCGCTATTACGACACCTATTGGGTGAACCTGTCGGTGATCTGGCTCATGTCGCTGACCCTGGCCGTTACGCTCTATTACGATCTGCTCAAGAAGCTGCTTGACGGTATCGAGAACCTCTTCTCCCGCTTTGCGAAGAAAGGCCCGTAAGCGGAACTCTAACGATAAGAAAAGCCCGTACGCCCCAGGCGGATGGGCTTTTCATTTTATGAAACGATATAAGAACCTCAGCGGCAACTCCGGTGCAGCAGCTTATGAGACCGGGGATGATCGGCAAAAAGCACGTAGGGGCTATGAAGCGCCTGGCCCTTGCGGGCCGGGGATTATCGGCCTATATCAGCCAATACGTAAGGGAGAACTATGCGGAGAAGTTACGATAAGCGTATATCTCCGTTTTTGTTCGCAGAATCCTTGCAGGAGCCTTTTCCTTCAGCCATTGGTATAGTCAAATTTGCAGGACTTCAGATTTTAATTTAAATTTACCTAATAACCATCTTAGTTCTTTTTGAAGGAAAGACTCCATTTAGTTTATGAAAACCCATAAAACTATCTTATTTCTTTCAACCCTCGTCATTTCTATAGGGCTTGCCGCTCAGCCTATCCGTTTCCAGCGCACTTATGGTTCTACAACTAACGATTGGGGATTGGCCAGACCGGTTTCAGATGGAGGTTATATCATGCTTATGGACGATGTGACAAATCCATCCCTAAGAGATATTGCCTTGATGAAACTCGACTCTGTAGGGAATATAGTGTGGAAGAAGACCTACGCAAACACTTCAGCTACCGATGATTCATGGAATTATGCCATAGAGGCATATAATGGAGGATATCTGGTTTCGGGAGTTTTAAATGTAAATACGGGAACCCCCATCAGTGTTTGGATCAGAACAGACAGTTATGGAGACACACTCTGGGTCAAAAAAGGCCTGGGAGGGCATAATCTCACAAAGACAGTCGATGGCGGCTACGCTGAAGTAAGTTTCAATCTCATGAAAACCGATTCATTTGGCAATATTCAGTGGTTCAAGACCTATACGGGTGCAAGCGGTCCCTCGTATGGTGGCTATTGTGCTGATAAAGGCTACATCATTTTAGGTGAAACCGTCCAATTTTCATCCGGGGGCTCAGGTGATCAGGATTTTTACATAATAAAGGCGGATTCGAACGGTAATGTGCAGTGGACAAAAGTGCTGGGCGGGCCAACATCTATAGAATATGCGGCTGATATTGTTCAGGCGACAGACGGAGGCTACCTTGCACTCGGTTACAGTAATGGTTATGGAGCTGGGAGCTGGGATATAATTGCCATAAAGCTCGATCCTTCTGGAAATGTTCAGTGGATAAAAACGTATGGTGGCGCTAATGGAGACTGGGCGGTGGATGTGAGTGTAACAGGAGCCATAGGATACATTATAACAGGCTATACCAGTGGATTCGAATCATTACAAAATAGCTTTCGCTCATTTCTACTACGAATTGACGGATCGGGGAACCCCTTGTGGTCTAAGATGTATGGCGATATCCAAAATAACCCTATGAATTCATCTGATGAAGCAGCCTATATCTATAACGCAAGTGATGGCGGTTTTTTAATGTCTGGAGCCACACAAAACTTTGGAGCAGGTGGTTATGATACATGGCTTATTAAAACGGATCCCTTGGGAGTAAGCGGCTGTAATGAAGCGAATACCAATCCTACCGTTACAAATCCTGTATTGGTCATCGGAACAGGTGGTACATCTATAGCAGTTCCGGCTGCTTCTTCCCCGGTCACGGTGGCAATAGGCTCCTGGCAGCCGCAAACCAGCATATTATGCCTGAGCGGGCCGCCCCCGGTAGGAGTTGAGGATAATAATAGAACGGATATTGCTATTTACCCTAACCCGTTTAGCTCGACCTTTACCATTAAAGCTAAGACTGGGGCCGAACTCGCTTTATACGATATGTTGGGAAAGGAGCAAGGTCGCTGGAAATTGGATGTTGGTGAAAACACGATTAGGCCTGACAAACTGGAGGCCGGATTGTATTTTTACAGAGTCGTAAGTGAAAACGGCACGATCAGTTCGGGAAAGCTGATCGCTGAATAAGGCGAACCGAATGCTCGGCTATTAAAAGCTACTTTAAATAAACCTTAAAAACATGAAAAGGTTTTTCCTTTTTTTACCTGTTTTAGGGTTGTCGCTAACTACCTATTCCCAAGTAAACAAATTCCAAATTACCTACGGCACCACCGGCAGTGATTGGGGCAAAGCTGCGCCCACCTCTGACGGAGGATATATCATTATCATGAACGATGGAACAAACCCTTCGCAAAGGGATATTTCCATCGTTAAATTAGATTCGATAGGGAATATCACCTGGTCAAAAACCTACGGAAACCCGGCAAATACAGATGATGCCTGGATAAGGGTGATAGAAGCCCATAACGGAGGATTTTTGGTTGCAGGAAGCCTGGATGCACTGAGCCCGAATCCCGTGCCGGTGTGGATAAGGATCGACAGCGGAGGAGATACCGTATGGGTAAAGCGCAACTTATTCAGCAGCTTCAATATTGTCAAAACACTGGACGGTGGGTATGCTGCAGTAGGCACAAATTTTATTAAAACGGATTCTTCGGGCAATATCCAATGGTCTAAGATCTATAATGGCGGCTGCTGTTCAGGATATGGTCAGCAAACTGCGGACAGCGGCTATATTATCCTTGATCTGACCATGCAGTATGCCTCGGGCGGGCCGCTTGATCGCGACCTGCGGCTGGTAAAAACTGATCCGGCCGGTAACGTACAGTGGATAAAAGTATTCGGACGCCCATCGACTTTGGAAAACCCGGCCAAAGTCGTTCAGACAACTGATGGAGGTTACCTGGTACTGGCCAATACAGGTTTATCCAACCAGCCACAGACCTACGACCTGATGCTGATTAAAACTGACGGATCGGGCAATTTACAATGGGCAAAAAATTATGGAGGATCGGATTATGAACAGGGAATAGATCTCAAAGTGACCGGGGCCATAGGATATATCGTTACCGGCTATACTATAGGTTTTGAAGGACCGCAACAGAATAGCAACCGCTCATTTTTGATGCGGACGGACGGCTCAGGAACACCCGTCTGGACAAAGATGTATGGGGATTTTGCTACCAATCCTATAAACTCGTATGATGAGGCCGCCTATGTGGCTTATACGAATGATGGCGGTTTCCTTATGTCAGGTACTACAGAAAGCTTTGGAAGCGGATCGAGAGATGTCTGGCTTGTCAAAACCGACCCTATCGGCACAAGCGGCTGCAACGAAATTGTAAATAATCCTGCAGTCACTCTTCCTTCATTAAGCCTGAGCTCGGGAGGATACGATAGCGTGGTGTATTACACGAGTAGTCCGCATACGGTAGCTATCGGGACATGGATGCCAGTCAAGACCATCCTATGCCTCAACGGTTCGCTGAACGGACAAAATGAATATACAAATGCTGGCAGTTTACCTCCTTATCCTAACCCGAACACAGGCATATTCAGCTTAAAGGCGGACAATGGGAAATTAGAGATTTACAATTCCCTGGGAAAGATCATATACCAGACCGAAATCACCGGGCTCGAAGAAATAGATATACAAAATGTCTCTAATGGGATTTACATTCTCAAACTGACAGAAGGCAATCAAATGTATTTCTGGAAAATGATTATACATTAATTTGATACTGAATCTCAAATGGTCATGAGCAGAGTTCTACCATTAATTTTAACCTTAGTTCTCTTTTCAGGGATTTGTGCTCAACCTATCCGCTTTCAACGTACCTATGGCAGCAGCGTTAACGACTGGGGGAAAGTAGTTCCTACTTCTGATGGAGGCTATATTCTGCAAATGGATGATATGACCAATCCTCTCTTAAGGGGCGGCCCACCACCATTGAATGGGCGGCTGATGTAGTACAGGCTTCGGATGGAGGATTCCTTGTATTGGGCACTTCGGGTTTATCTACCCAGTTTTCTTCATTTGATCTGCTGATGGTGAAACTGGATGCCGCTGGAAACGTCCAATGGACGAAAACATATGGAGGCGCGGATTATGAATGGGCGATGGACATGAAAGCGATTGGAGCGATTGGCTATATTGTGACAGGATATACCGTTGGTTTCGATGTATACCAGAACAGCTTACGCTCGTTTTTAATGCGAATCGATGGTTCTGGCAACCTGATGTGGGCCAAAATGTACGGTGATCTTCAAAATAATCCTATGAATTCAAGCGATGAAGCCGCCTATATTTACCGGGCCTATGATGGTGGATTTCTAATGTCGGGAGGGTCGCAAAGCTTTGGAATGGGCGGTTACGATGTATGGGTCGTAAAAACAGATCCCGTGGGCGTAAGCGGTTGCAATGAAACGAATACCAATCCAGGCATAGCTGTTCCAACATTGACCATTGGCCCCGGTGGCATTGATACTGCCTGGGTGGCTTCATCTTCTCCTATAACTATTACCGTAGGCTCCTGGCAGCCGCAAACCAGCATATTATGCCTGAGTGGGCCGCCTCCGGTAGGTAGAAAAGATCATGCTGACATGAACATAACTGTATTCCCCAATCCTTTTACCTCAAATTTTATCGTTGAGATACAGGCTGAATCCGAACTCATCCTTTATGATATGCTTGGTAAAGAATTGGGACGCTATAAACTCAAAGCAGGAGAAAACACAATTCAGCCCGCAAACCTGAGTCCTGGTTTATACTTTTATACCTTAACCGATCAAAAAGGCAACATAAGCTCAGGAAAACTAATTGCCGAATGAGTCATACATTGCTTAGACATACGAGATGGTAAAGTTCATCAGGCAATACACGAAAAAAGAATGGCTGATCATTTGCATTGGCCTCGCACTTCTCTACGCGATGCTCTGCTGCCTTAAGTTGCTGAAAAGCAGCATGAGTCTATGAGTCTATAAGGACAATAAAAAAGAGGATAAAAGCGCTTAGCTTCTATCCCCTTCATATAGGTATCTTGGAAGAAGAAGGATTAACCTTCTATCTCGATCATCTTGAAGGGCACGTTGATAATGGCCTGGTAGTCCTCGCCCGCCTCGAGCATATCCTCGTCATCCTGCTCGTAATACCAGTTGATCACGATCTGGTTGCCGGCCTTGCTGATCGACTCCAGTTTCTTGAATACATCCAGTATGCACTTTGACGAACTGGTATTGAAGTATTCCAGTTGTATGTTCACATTGGTCATGCTCTGGGGCTTGCCCGCGTACTTCTCGAGCCATTCCACCATCGGCTTATAGAACTCAATAGAGTTCTCGGGGATCGAGCGGCCCTTGATCTCGAGATGTCCTTTCTCAAAATCAAAGTTTACGGTCGGAGTCTTAGGTGTTCCTTCAATTGTTAATTTTTCCATACTGATTGGTTTTATTGGGCAATTTTAATGTTAAGACTAAAGAATGAATATTTATTATCTACGGGCATGAAATTGTAATCCAGCTTCTGCCCAGTTTTACGCGCAATATCGATCATGCCTAACCCCCCACCGCCTTTCTGCGACATCTCCCCGTTGTTCAGCACTTCCTTGTAATATTCCTTAAGCTGGTCCTTGTCCAGCTTATTGATCTCGTCAAGGCGCGATTTCAGGGTTTCCACGTTCTCGCCACGGATGTAGTTGCCGGTAACGATGTTGTACTGGTTATCCACCTTGCCTATCATGAAGATGGCCGAACGCGAACGGTCCGATGAGGGGAAATCCACTTCATCCATATGGTGATACAGGTTCTGGAGGCATTCCACCAGCACATTGTACACTTTCTTCTTTACCTTGGGCTCCTCCTGCATATTGTCCAGCTTCGATTCCATGATCTGGAGGATAGATGTGAGCAGCTCGGATGTAATATCGCCCTTGAAGGACAACATGATATTGTTGCGCTCCATCTTATCGTAGAAATCGTAAATATCTAACATATCCCAGTCGGATTAGGCAAAAATAGGATTTTTCTCATACCCCTATTTAAAAATCTTCCAAATATACAAATTCGGACTAAAAAAGCTACTTTTCGTAGATATTTTTTGGGCCTTCGGCTAATGAAAAACCCTGAAGTAAGACTACTTCAGGGTCAATGCTTTTATCGGAGTAAGACCTGCTTAGTTGAGCGTAAACTCGAAGGCATTGCCGTTGATGATCAGGGTAGCCCGGTCATCGCAGGTGCCGTCACCGAAATCAACGGTGCGGGCGTTCTTGCCGTCAGGAGTGATGGTAAGCTCACCGCTGGTAATATAACGGCAGCCTGCCGTACGTACCAGGGGCGTCCCGGAGGGAACGTCAACGGTAAAGTCCCTGCTCTCGCGGTTGGTGCCGTTGGCGCTTCCCCACATGTGGAACACATCATTGCCGGGTATACTGTCGCCAGCTCCACCCACCCACTTCATGGTGCGGTTGCAATCCCATAATACGGTCCACTCGCTTCCCTTGGTGCATTTGCCTCCGATCACCTGGTAATTATAGGTCACGCTGTCCTGCCAGGCTATCACGATCTTACCATCGTACTGGATGCCGCCATGGGTCGAATTGTTCTTTACCTTGAAGTTGATCAGCTTGATGGTATCCGAAGATCCGACCGCTCTCCAGGCCTGGTCGAAGATCACCTCGATCATACCCGAGCGTATCTTGCCGTCAGCGCTGGCGCAGGTGGAGTTGGTGCCGAAATCGATGTACATATGGCCGGTAACACCCGGTATGCTCATGGCCGTATCGCCCGACCAGCTCAGCGTATAGCAGGCCGATGCCACACCGGGCAGCAGGCGCTGTATACCCTCTTCGTTCACCGCGATGCCGTTCACATCGGGCATGATGCGCGAGAACTCGGCCTCGCAGATCGCGTTATCCGTTGCCGAGGTGGTCTCGGTATCGGGCTCTTCTTTCTTGCACGACTGAAGCGTAAGCGCTAATGCCCCGGTAAGCAGGATGGAAGAAAACAGGAAATATCTTTTCATAGTAATAGGGGTTTGGGTATTTCTTATGACCTAGACGGCAGTTTAAGGTTTAACGTTGCCTGAACAAATATATGGCTTATTCACTTTTCGGCAAAATCCGGCTCAAAGCCGTATGCCCGCCACCAGGATATCGTCCACCTGCTGGTGCGCGCCTTTCCATTCTTCAATGGTATGGTTCATGCGTTCCCGCTGCTCTTTCATGCTGAAGGGCTCCATGGCCAGGAACAGCTCGTTCAGGCGCTTGACCATGAACTTCTTGCCCCTTTCTCCGCCAAACTGGTCGGCATAGCCGTCAGAGAACATATAAATGGAATCGCCCTTGTTCAGGGTGCGGGTATGGCTGGTATAGATGCGCTCGTAATCGAGCTGCTTGCCGCCAATAGGAAACTTATTGCCATCGATCTTATCCATTTTGCCGTTGCTGACAATGACCAGGGGACGGAAGGCGCCCGCGAACTCCACCTCGCGCTTTTCCGTGTCGATCACGCACAGGGCCACATCCATGCCATCGGTGGTCTCCACCCCGCCCGTACCCTGCTTGAGCGCGGTCTGAACGCCCAGGTTGAGCTCGTTCAGTATCTGGTCCGGGCGGGTTATTCCCTTTTCGATGATGATCTGGTTGAGCAGGTTATGGCCGATCATGCTCATGAAAGCGCCTGGCACTCCATGGCCCGTACAATCCACCACTGCCAGTATCTTTTTACCGCCCCGCTCACCGAACCAGTAAAAATCACCGCTCACAATGTCCTTGGGCCTATACAGAATAAATGAATCGTTGAAATGCTTCTGTATCTGCTCGATGCGGGGAAGGATGGCTTCCTGTATGCGCTTGGCGTACTCGATGCTGCTGGTAATATCCTTGTTCTTTTGCGCCAGCTCGGCCGTACGCTCGGCCACCTTGGCCTCCAGTATCTTTTTTTCCTGCTGTATGGCGCGCGTTCTCCATTTAATGAAGCCGAATACCCCCGCTATGGCCAGCAGGGTACACACCGCGTAAAAGGTCTTGGTGCGCCAGAAAGGGGGTATGATCTTGATGTACAGGGTAGCGCCTTCCTCGTTCCATAAACCATCGTTGTTGCTGGCGCGCACGCGCAGCACATACTCGCCCCCGCTCAGGTTGGTATAGCTGGCGTACCGGTTGGTGCTGGGTGGCGACCAATCCTCGTCCACTCCTTCCATCTTGTACGAATACTTGTTCTTGGCCGGGAACACAAAATCGAGCGAAGCGAACTCGAAAGAGAAGAAATTGTCTTTGTATGACAGCTCGATGTAGCGCTTGTCCGAAATGATCGTATCGAGCAGCACTTCCTTGCCGAAACGCTTGTAGGAGGTAATGAATACGGGCGGAATATGCCTGTTATCCTGGATCTTCGAAGGGAAGAAGGAGTTGAATCCATTGAGGCCGCCCATCAGGATCTCGCCAGTTTTAGGATTCCGGAAAGCCGAAAACTGGGCAAATTCCTCGTCCTGAAGACCATCGTTCACATCGTAATTTCTGAAAGCCGAGCCGTTCCTGTTCTCCGCCTGCGGGTTGAAGCGCGATATGCCTTTATTGGTGCTCAGCCAGTAATAGCCCTTCTCATCCTCAACAATGGTGTAGATATTATCGTTCGGCAGCCCGTCCTTTACGTAATAATGGTCTATTCTCCCGTCCGACAGGTGCAGCTTGTTCAGCCCGTTCTTGGTGCCCAGCCACATATTGCCTTCTTTGTCCTCGTAAAAGCAATACACGGTATTGGAGCTGATCGTTCCGGACAGGTTGTTCTTATCGTATTTGTAGGTCTTCAGTATTTTGCCCGTAGCCCCGTCCAGTATGTTCACCCCACCGTTATCGGTGCCGATCCACGCCTGCCCCTTGCTATCGATATACACGGCATACACTTTATTGGCGGCCAGGCCCGTGGATTCGGAATAATGCGTGAACGCTCCGGATGCCTTATCATAAACATACACTCCGCCTTCATCCCCGTAGGCGCCTATCCATACTTTTCCTTTACTGTCCTCTACAATGCTCAGTATGGTCCCGTTCTTGATCTGGCTGTTCTCTGCCGACCACAGCTTGGATTTAGGACTGGTGAAGTTGTTGATCTCCCCCGTCTTTTTGTTATAAGTGCAAACACCGCCTCCGTTCGTGCCTACCCAGACCAGGCCATCTTTATCCTGGTACACCGAGTAAACGGTCTTGTTCTTGGAAGAGATGGTAAGATCAGGATGGGTGGTATAAACGCCCTTGCTGCGATCGAGCGTACAGATGCCTCCGTCCGTGCCTATCCACAGCAGGCCGTCACTGTCTTCGATCAGGCCGTAAACGGTCTTTCCGGGCAGCGTATTCTCAGCGCCTTCTTTCTTCTTGTAATGCTCGAACTTGGTGGCCGAGCCGAAATAAATGTTCACTCCGCCTGTTTGCGTGCCTATCCAGATGGCGTCCTGCGGATCGCGGTACAGGCAGCGCACCTTGTCGTTGCTCAGGCTGAAGGGGTCCAGCTCGTTATTGACGAAATGCACGAACTTCTTGGATGCAGGCGAGAACTTGTTCAGGCCTCCGTCAAGCGTGCCCACCCACAGGTTGCCCGAATTATCCTCCACGATGCTCGTGATGCGGTCATTGCTGATCGAATACGGGTCCCCGGGGTCGTGCTTGAAATATTCAAGGTACTTTTTCGTTTCCGGATCGAAGGCGATCAGGCCGCCCGCATCCGTGCCCAGCCACAGCATTCCGCTCTTATCCGCAAAAATACAGCGTACCTTATTGCTGTTGTACGATTTCAGCTCATCATCGCTTCCCACGTCAAGGTAATAGGTAAAGGTATTGGAAGCCGGATCGAACAGGTTGATGCCCCCATTGTAGGTGCCTACCCAAAGCCGGCCCTTTTTATCCTGTATGACTGACCATACGGAATTATCGCTGATAGAACCCGGCTTACCATCCTCGCGCCTGTAATGGGTGAACTGGTTGGTTTTACCATCAAAACTATTGAGCCCGTCACGGGTGCCTACCCAGTAGGTTCCGCCCTTATCCTTGAATACGCAGCGTATGACATCGCTGCTGATGGAGGTATTGACCGAATCGCTATGAGCGAAATGGGTGAAGCGGTTGGTCATGGGATTATAGGCATCCAGTCCGCCACCGTTGGTCCCTATCCAGATGATGCCCTGGTCATCCTCGTACAGGGTATTGATATCGTTGATGGCAATGGAGTTGGGATTATCGGGGTCATGACGGAAAACGGTCATGGAATAGCCATCGTACTTGTTCAGCCCGTCCTGGGTGGCGAACCACATAAACCCCTTGCTGTCTTTGAGTATGCAGTTGACCATGGCCTGCGACAGGCCGTCTTTGGAGTTGATATGCTTGAAGCGTATTTCCTGCGCAAATGCCGCGGAAGCGAGCCACAAAAGGATAGGGAATAGCAGTTTGCGCATAAAAACGAGTAAAGATAGAAAAGAAATCTTTTCAGCTTTTCTGCCGGGTAAGATATGCGTGAAAAAGCCGATAGCCCCGGCCCGCGCTATGCCAGGAAGCCCGCAGCCGCCCGTCAAAATTTGGGGGCTGCAAGCCCCTTTCTTGCTATCTTAGCCCTCCATGAGCAAGACCAAGCGTAAGTACATCATAACCGGAGGCATCCTGGTGCTGCTGCTTGCGGGCTGGACCCTGTTCAGCCCTTCCAAGAAGGACGGTGAGCAGGTAACCGTTACCGTTAAGAAGGGAGAATTCCTGATCACGGTAACCAGTACGGGCGAGCTGCAGGCCAAGAATTCCGAGAACATTCTGGGCCCGGTGGGCATGCGCAATGCTGGGGTGTGGCAGGTCAAGATCAGCGACCTGGTTCCCGAAGGCACCGTGGTAAAGGCCGGTGATTACATCGCCACGCTCGACCGGGTGGAGATCTCGGCCAAGCTGAAGGACCTGGAGAGCGAGCTGGAAAAGACCCAGTCGCTGTACACCAAGACCCAGTTGGATACGGCCCTTGAGCTGCGCACCGCGCGCGATGAGCTGATCAACCTCAAGTACGCAATGGAGGAAAAAAAACTGGTGCTGGACCAGTCGAAGTACGAGCCGCCCGCTACCATACGCCAGGCCGAGATCGAGCTCGACAAAGCCACCCGCGCCTATGAGCAGGCCCAGAAGAACTATACCCTCAAGCAGCAGCAAAGCGTGGCCAAGATGTCGGAAGTGAGCGCCACGCTCAGCCAGCAGCAGCGCAAGATGGAACAGACCGTGGAGGTGGTGGAGCAATTCGTGATCGTGGCGCCCAAGGCGGGCATGGTGATCTACAAGCGCGACTGGGACGGAAAAAAGATATCCGTAGGCTCTACCATCAGCCCCTGGGACCCCACGGTGGCTACCCTGCCCGACCTCACCAAAATGATATCGCTCACCTATATCAACGAGATCGACATCAGCAAGGTAAAGGTCGACCAGACCGTATCCATCAGCATCGATGCGTTTCCCGACAAAAAATTTACCGGCAAGGTATACGAGGTGGCGAACGTTGGCGAGCAACTGCCTAAATCGGATGCCAAGGTCTTCGAGGTACGTATCCAGATCAACGAGACCGACACTACCCTGCGCCCGGCCATGACCACCAGCAATATCATACTCACGGCCAGGATCCCTGGTGTGCTTTCCGTGCCCCAGGAATGCATCCATACCGAGCAGGGCAAAACCTTCGTGTATAAATCGGGGGCTTTCGGTGCCGTCAAGCAGGAAGTGAAGACCGGCCAGAGCAACGATAATTCCATCATCATAGAAAAAGGCCTCGAGGAAGGCGATGAAGTGTACCTGTCCGTTCCTGACAACGCTGAAAAGATCGACCTCACGGTCCTCCAGTGATCCCGATGGAGAAATACCTCTATAATTTTCAGATCGCTTTTGATGCCATCAAGACCAACACGCTGCGTACGGTGCTCACCTCGCTGGGCATGATCCTGGGCGTGGGCGCTGTAATCATCATGCTGGCCATTGGTGAAGGTACCAAGCAGGACATCCTGGACCAGATGAAGCTGGTAGGGGTCAACAATATTGTGATCGCTCCCCTGCTGAACAAGAAGAACGCGGAAGAGGATGCCCAGTCGGCCAAGGAAAAGAACAAGTTCTCGCGCGGCCTCACCATCCAGGACGCGAAGGCCATCCGCGAAATACTGCCTACGGCCGAGCGGGTAAGCCCGGAAGTGAATTACGAGGTGACGCTGATCAAGGACGGCCGCAGCAAGCGGGCCAACCTGGCCGGGGTCTTTCCTGATTATTTCAGCATACAGAACCTGGAGCTGCAATCCGGAAGCTATTTCGGGGAGCAGCATGCCCTGCATACGCGCCCGGTCTGCGTGATCGGTGACGGGGTGCGGAAACACTTCTTCGCCAACGAGGAGCCTATAGGCAAATACATCAAATGCGGGAACATATGGCTGCAGGTGATCGGGGTGCTGAAAAAGATGAATATAAGCGAAGCCTCCGTGCAGAGCCTGGGCATCAGCAATTTCAACAACCAGGTGTACGCCCCGCTGGAGACCGTGCTGGTCCGCTACCGGAACCGCGGGCTCATCACCCAGCAAAAGATACAGGGAGGATCGGCCACGGTATTTGGCGGTGATTTCATGATAACCACCGGCACATCGGGCGAAGGCGTGGAGAACACCCACCAGCTCGATAAGATCGTAGTGATGATACGCGAAACGGAGTACCTGAGCAAATCCTCGGAGATCATCCAGCGCCTGCTCCTGCGCAGGCACTCGCAGGTGGAGGATTTCGAGATCAAGATACCCGAACTGCTGCTCAAGCAGCAGCGCGAGACCAAGGAGAGCTTCAACGTGCTGCTGGTGGCCATTGCCAGCATCTCGCTGGTGATTGGCGGCATAGGCATTATGAACATCATGCTGGCATCGGTCATGGAGCGGATCAAGGAGATCGGCATACGCCTTTCTATCGGGGCCACCAAGCAGGATATCATCCTCCAGTTCATGACCGAAGCCATACTGGTCAGCGTGTCAGGAGGGCTCATCGGGGTGGTGCTGGGCATCGCCACCGCTTACATCATTCCGCTGGTCAAGCCCGATACGCCTACCATCATCACGCTGTTTTCCATTATCGTTTCTTTTCTCGTATCGGTGAGCGTGGGCATTATATTCGGCTTCTGGCCCGCCCGCAGAGCCGCCCAAATGGATCCTATCTTATCTTTGAGGCATGATTAAACGCTTTTTCATATGCTGCTGCCTGCTGGCCCCGCTTATGCTGCGCGGGCAGGACAAAAAAACGCTCACGCTCAAGGATGTGATCGACCTGGCCAAAACGCAGTCGTCCATTTCGCTTCAGGCCAAGAACAAGTTCAGCAACAGCTACTGGCAGTACCGTATCTACCGTTCGGCCAAGCTGCCCTCGCTGAGCTTCGAAGGCACGCTGCCCAACTATTTCAGCTCCATCCGCAAGATCTCCGTTCCTGACGGCTCCGATATCTTCACCCGTTCCGAGTTCCTTTCGGCAAGCGGTGGTTTCTCGCTGAACCAGCAGGTGGGCTGGACGGGCGGAAGCATTTTTGTCAACTCCAGCCTGCAGCAGCTTACCCTTATCCGCCCGTACAGCGATACCTCTTACCTCTCCACACCGGTAAACATCGGCTTTACCCAGCCGCTTTTCGCCTTTAACCCTTACCGGTGGGATAACAAGATAGAGCCGCTGAAATATTCGCAGGCCAAGCAGCAGTACCTGGAAGACGTGGAGAACCTCTGCATCAAGGCCACGGATGCTTTTTTCGACCTGCTCCTGGCCCAGTCTAACCTGGAATCGGCCCTGCTTAACAAGGCTACCTACGATACCCTGTATAAGATAACCAAAGGGAGGTACGAGATCGGCACCATTGCCGAGAACGATTTGCTGCAGATGGAACTCAACCTGCTTAACGCCAACCAGCAACTGGCACAGGCCAAACTGGATGTGCAGATAAAGACCCTGCAGCTTAAATCCCTGCTGGGCATCAAGGATAATTCAGAGCTCGCGCTCATCTCGCCCATGAGCTCGGTGAGCTTTTTCACGGTCGACCTGAGCAAGGCGCAGACGCTCGCCCTCCAGAACCGGCCCTCCATTATCGAGAACAAGGTGCTGCTGCTTGAGGCCGAGCGTGACCTGGCAAAGGCCAGGCGCGAGAACCGCTTCAGCGTGAATATTTTCGGCAGCTATGGCCTTACCCAGAGCGCTGACAACATCAACCTGGTGTACGATGACCCCCTGGAGCAGCAGGCCCTGGTCATAGGCATACAGGTGCCCATCGTTGACTGGGGAAAGTCGAAAGCCCAGATCAAGATGGCGCTGAGCAACCAGCAACTGGTGCAGTCCGTGGTGGAGCAGTCGCAGGCCGATTTCGAGCAGGAAGTGTTCATCAAGGTGATGGAGTTCAATATGCAGAAGGACCAGTTGATGATAGCCGCCAAGGCCGATACGGTGGCGCACAAGCGCTTCCTCATCGCCAAGCAGCGCTTCCTGATCGGGAAGATCGATATTGAAACCCTCTCGCTGGCGCAAAAAGAGAAAGAGACCGCCCGCAGCAATTACATGGAAGCCCTCCGTTCCTACTGGCGGAGCTATTTCGAGATACGCAGGATCACCCTGTATGATTTCGAGACCAACCAGCCCCTCAGCGCTCCCTACGATGCGCTGGTAAAATGACCGCTGATGCAGAAAGAATGGTTTGAGACCTGGTTCGACTCCCCGTACTATCATGTCCTCTACAGCCACCGCGATGAGCAGGAGGCCGAATTCTTTCTCGACAACCTGATCGGGAAGCTGAAGCCCGCCCCAGGATCGCGCGTGCTCGACCTGGCCTGCGGCAAAGGCCGGCATTGCATTTACCTGAGCAAAAAGGGCTTTGACGTGACCGGCATCGACATTTCTGCCCATAACATACGCGAGGCGGTGCGCTTTGCGAACGACAAGCTGGAGTTTTACCTGCACGATATGCGAAAAGTGTTCCGCATCAATTATTTCGATGCCATCCTGAACCTGTTCACCAGCTTCGGGTATTTCCGCACCGAACGCGAGAACCGTGAAGTGATACGCTCGGCCGTAAAAGGGCTGAAACCGGGAGGCCTGTTCGTGCTGGACTACCTGAATGCGCAGAAGGTGATCCGCTGCCTGGTACCGGGAGAGGAAAAGACCTGCCAGGGGGTTCGCTTCCAGATCAGGCGCTACGTAGAGAAAGGATTTATTTTTAAAGAGATAGCCATTGACGACCAGGGCCGTACTCACCACTTTACCGAAAGGGTTCAGGCCCTGTCGCATACCGATCTGCAGGCCATTCTCCGCGATTGTGGGCTGAATATGGTAGATTTGTACGGTGATTATTCCTTACATCCCTTTGACGCGGCAGTATCCGATCGCGTGATCCTGATCGCGCAAAAGCCATGACCTGGTTCATCTACATATCCGTTTTCCTTTCCGTGATCATCAGCGGGATAAGCGTGCTGTTCATGCGCATCAGCCCGAAGAACCTCAAGCTGCTGCTTGCGTTCAGCGGAGCCTACCTCTTTGCCATCAGCGTGATGCACCTGATACCCGAGATTTACGCTTCGGGCGATCACGATATCGGGTTTTATATCCTCATCGGTTTCCTGCTGCAGGTGCTGATGGAATTTTTTTCAGAGGGTATAGAGCACGGCCACATCCATGTGCACGAGCATGACCATCAGCAGCACGCTTTCCCGTACGCGATGATGGCCGCCCTGTCCGTCCATTCCTTTCTCGAAGGCATGCCCCTGGCGCAGAATTATCATAACGAGCTCACTGATTTTCCGCAGCGCGAGCTGCTGGCAGGCATCATCCTGCACAATATCCCCATAGCCATCGCGCTGATGAGCATGCTCCTTCAGTCGCACATAAAAAAGCAAGCAGCCGTACTATGGCTGCTTGTATTCGCGCTGATGACCCCGCTGGGCACCTTTACGGCCGCTGTCATCGGGGAAAATCTGCTGGACATATCGGCTCACTTCAACAAGCTGATGGCGATCGTTATCGGCATCTTCCTTCACATCTCCACCACCATCCTGTTCGAGAGCAGCGAGAACCATCGCTTCAACCTGATCAAGTTCCTCGTGATCCTATCGGGCTGCGCGGTGGCCATGATCCACTTCTGATCTATTTAACCGGCTCGGCAATGCCTTCCAGGGCCTTCTTTACCGCGTCAAAGTTCGGGTAATCGCCAGCGTTCTCCAGTATCTCGGCATGGCGCACCACGCCCTCCTTGTCGATCACGAAAACCGAGCGCTTGGCCACCCCTTTGAGGCCCACGCTCCAGTTATCATACTTCACACCGTAAGCGGTGATGGCCTCCTTGTTAAAGTCAGAAAGCAGGGTGAAGTTCAGGTTATTGAGCTCTTTGAACTTGGCCAGCGTAAACGGCATATCCACCGATACGCCCAGCACCACCGCGTTCATGTTGTTGTAAAACGACAGATCGTCACGGCTCTGGCACATCTCCTTGGTGCACACGCCTGTAAAGGCTGCCGGGAAAAAGAGCAGCACAACGTTCTTGCCTTTATAGTCGCTCAGCTTATGCATCTTCTTGTCTGAGTCGGGCAGCTCGAAATCGGGAGCTTTGGAACCAACGGTAACTTTCATGGTATGGGGTTTTAGGGTTAATATTAATAGGGACGGCTAAATTATTAAGATAATCCGGAACGGCAAAGTCCCGCTTTCCCGGGCGCCTGCGGTCATGACCGCTTTCGCTTAGCCCCGGGTCTTTTTCGCTGCGGTATCCTGCCTATGCGCTCATCGTTCTTCAGCACCAGCTCGCAAAGGCGAATGGCCGAGCTTTCAAAGTCATCGCTCGCGGAAGAGATCATCTGCCAGGCGCTCTCGGTAGCGCCATCGCTGAAGATGGGGATGGAGTGCATGCCCGGGAATTCCCTGCGCAGCGAGGCATGGGCCTCGTGCGAAGTGGCGATCCAGATGCCGTTGATATCCGGGTGGTCTTCGCGCTGGCGCAGGATCAGCACGATCTTCTCGCCCGAATAAATGGCATAGCAGCCGAACATGGGCTTTACGACCGGGCCGATCGGTTCAAGGTAATCCAACACAAAGCTGAAGGGTATTTTTTTCGGGCGTTTCACGCCCTAAAGCTAAGAAGGTTTTGCATTGCGGAAATATCCCGGCAGAAGAGGATATTCCGCAACGGCAATTGTTTTAAAGCGCGTTCCGGTTCTCGGACTTCACGCTCCACCACGTCAGTGCTATAATGAACACTACGATGATGAATCCTGTGATTGCTGTAAGCATAACGAGGGGTTTTTAGTTATAGGGTAGACGAATTCTACCTGCTAAGGTTTAACGCAAAATCCGTACAATTATTTTCAATATGGCGTTATTCAGGCTGCCGGCAGAATGAGCGGAGGATGAAAAACTGACCACTTATCGGCTAAAACCCGCCACTTGCCAGGTCAGGCCTGCCACTTGCCAGATGGGACTGGCGGTGCGATTATTATGGAATTACCTTTGGTCAAAAGCACGAAACATGAGAACACGTTTGCTTCCACCGCTCCTTCCCCCTGATGCCGTGTAGGGCGGTTAAAGAGAAACCTTGCTACCCGCCTCATCCATTCCTGACAGCATAGGGAACATGAGGGCATAAAAAAGTCCGGATCAAGGTCCGGACTTTTTCATTTAGGGCCGCAGCGTCAATAGCGGCTGAAAGCCGTTAAGCCGCCAGCAAGAAGGGCAATGACAAAAAACGCCAGGTAAATGATCATGAGTATACCCATATACATCCAGAAAGCCTTTTGCTTTTTCAAGGCATTTTCCAGGTCGGCCGGGTTCTTATCGCGGGTATAGCGCCCGAGGGCGTTGGAATACTGAACAAGGAAGAGCTGCGGAAAGAAAATGACCACGGCAATAATAACATACACGACCCCCGGCAGTATGCCGGAGCCGAAAGGGAATAGCGCCATAATGACAAACGCGGCAACAAGCATAACTGCCGAGCCGATTATGCCCAGAATGCCCATGAACATCACCCAGGGCCCGGTGCTTCTGAGCGCTTCCATGGCTCCGGGCGTAAGTTCATTGCTTCCTGTCGATTGTGTAGAGTCAAGTGGGTTCATAGTTTATTTTGTTTTAGTTTATAAACCTGGCGCGACAAGGCCAAAGAGCAGCCTGCTATCCCAGGCATCCTGCAACGAAATAAGGCAATATTTGCCAGATAAAAAAACGAAAGGCCGCTGATAGCCCCTTATCCGGGGGTGTATCCGCATGCTTGAGAGAATTAAGCAAATAAAAGTAATTTTACGGTCCTGATGAGGTCGGCATTCATACTTATCCTTTTTCTGGCGCTTTATACCATGCTGCCGGCTCAAACCTGCACCGTGCAGCTCAAGTACGATATCCCTTCCGACTGCAAGGGCAACGTCATGACCATGAAGCACGATGCGCAGGGAAAGGATTTCCTGTACGTGGCCTGCAAGGATGCGGGGCTGAAGATATACAGCCTCACCTCATCTTCCGCATCGCTGGTGAAGACCATCCCCGCATCGGCATTGCACAACCTGCATGTGATGAGCCTTTCGCAGCAGGGCAACTACCTGTACCTGGCCCTGGGAAACAGCTTTGCCAAAGCCGTGCAGAGCCCGGGCATGGCCATAGTGGATGTAAGCCTGCCCGCCCAGGCTGCGGTGGCTGCCGTATGGAGCGATCCTGAATCCAAATGCGGGGCAGGCATCGTGGAGAGCGATGGCCAATACGCATACCTGGGCGCCATGAGCAAAGGGCTGATGATTTTCGATGTGGGCGACAAGAAAGCCCCCAAGCTGGTTTCGCAACTCATCCCCGACCTGAAATTTCCGGAGGTTAAGTACGATGCCAAAAAGATCAATGCCAGGGGCATGGCCCTGCGCGATGACAAAGTGTACCTCTGCTATGACGCGGGCGGACTGCGCGTGATCGATGTGAAGGACAAAAAGAACCCCAGGGAAACAGGCAAGTATTCCAATCCCGCGATGAACGGGAAACCCAGGGCCTATAACAACATTGTGCTTGACGACACGCTGGCCTATGTGGCCGTTGACTATTGCGGCATAGAGGTGATCAGCATCAAAGAACCCGCTGCCCTCAAATTGGTCCACTGGTGGAACCCCTGGAAATGCGAGGAGAGCGGCATGAAATGGTTCAAGAGCGATGGGCACTGCAACGAGATCGTGATGGACCACAAAAGCAAGCTGCTCTTTGTATCGACCGGCAAAAGCGACATGTACGTGCTTAGCGTAAAAGACCCGCTTGCCCCCGGGATCATGTGCGTTTACGGTGGCATAGCAAATGAAATGGGCACCTGGGGAGTTTCCCGTTGCGGGAACGAGGTCTATTTGTCCTATATCTGCACGCTGGGCATTCCCTTCAAGTCGAACTGGTCGGGCGTGAAGGTGCTTAAGTATGAATATAAACCCTGATATGGAAAAGCAAGCGGGTCTTTTAAGGAACTTCTTCTGGCTGGCCTATGCCGAAGGCGTATCCTTCATCGCCCTGCTGGGCATTGCCATGCCCCTGAAATACCTCTGGAACATGCCCGAGTATGTACGCGTGACCGGCATGATACACGGGGTGCTTTTTGTGCTTTATGTAATGATGCTCGCTTATATCGCTGTTACCTTAAGCTGGAACTTCAAAAAGGTGGCGTGGGGGCTGCTGGCATCGGTGCTCCCTTTCGGGCCTTTTTTCCTTCACCGCGTTTTACAGGATAACTAAGGATCCTTATGAAAAAACTCTTTTTCTTCCTCCTCCTGCTGCCCGCCCTGCCGGGCCATGCGCAGGGAGATTTTGTCACCGACAGCCTCGACACCTATGTGAACCGCGAAATGAAGAAATGGCAGGTGCCCGGCATGGCCCTTGCCATTGTGAAAGAAGGGAAGATACTGGTGTGCAAAGGTTATGGGGTACGCGAAACGGGCAAGCCGGACAAGGTGGACGAGCATACCCTTTTCCAGATAGCCAGCAACTCCAAGGCCTTTACCGGCACCGCCCTGGCCCTGCTGCATTACCAAAAGCGGCTTTCGCTCGATGACAAGGTGCAGAAGTGGATGAAAGAATTCAAATTATATAGCGATTACGCCAGCAGCGAGGTGACCATTCGCGACCTGCTTTGCCACCGCATAGGCTTCGAGACCTTCCAGAGCGACATGCTCAACTGGGGATGCAACCTTTCGCGAAAAGAGATTATCGCCAACATGCGCAACGTGGTGCCGGTATATGGCTTCCGCGCCCGGTACGGTTACTGCAATGCGGCTTTCCTGGCTGCTGGCGAGGTGATCCCGCTGGTAACGGATACCACCTGGGATGATTTCCTGTACCATCATTTTTTCAAGCCCCTGAAAATGGATCGCACCAGCACCACATGGGCCGCCATCAATTCCGACAAGAACGCCTGCAAGCCCTATACGCTGGTGAACAACCAACTGGTGGTAATGCCTTTCGTGAACATCGATAACCTGGGCCCGGCAGCATCCCTTAATTCCAGCGCCAGGGACCTCTGCAACTGGCTGCTCATGCAGCTCGACAGCGGGATGTTCGATGGGAAACGGGTATTCCCCTGGCCCGTGCTGCGCGAAACCCGCACCTCTCAGATGATCGTGCGCGATAATACCAACCCCCTCTTCCCTTCCAGACATTTCCAGACCTACGGGCTGGGCTGGTTCATGGAAGATTACAACGGCAAAAAGATCATCTCGCATAACGGGGGCGCCAACGGCTTTGTCACCACCACCTGCTTTATCCCCGAAATGGACCTGGGCATCGTGGTGCTGACCAATACCGATGCCAATGATCTCTACACCGCACTGCGCCTGCAGCTCATTGACGCGTTTATGGGACTGCCTTACAAGAACTACAGCGATATCTATTACCAGAACTTCAAGAAGGACATGAAAAAGCAGAACGATGAGATCAGCTTCTGGAAATACATAGCTGACAAGGAAAGCAAATCGCCCGTGGATGTGAAGCTGTACGAAGGCACCTACTCCAATCCCGTTTACGGAAAGATCACCGTCAGCAGCAAAGCCCCTTCACTGCCCAAAGGCCTTCCCAAAGGCAAGCTGTACCTGCATTTCGCCCATCACCCGCAGGTGATCGGCATACTCGAGTTCATGGAGAACAACACCTTCCTGTGCACTTATTCTGACCCCGAATACAGCATCAAAAAGATCCCTTTCACGGTGGTTGACGGCAAAGTGAAGTCGGTAACGGTAACCGTGAACGAGTTCATCGATTTCATGCCGTACGAGTTTGTTAAGGAGTGATCGAGTTTATTTGCGCCATACCAGGCAGCCGGCCATCACATCGTGCAGGGCCTGCTTCTTTTCCGTGAAACCCGCCATGATGTAGCCGATCAGGAGCGTCATGCCTGAAACGATCTTGGCGAAATGCCTTCCGGTAGCGCGCAGGAAGGATATGCGGTTGCCTTCCATATCGGTCACGCGCAGGCCCAGGGCCATCTTGCCCAGGGTTCCCATTTTGGCCGAAGATTCCATGAGCGCGAAATACAGCCAGGCGGCCACGATGGTGGCTCCCACAACCACAAAATACTCCGTGAGGGTCACGCCCAGCAGCATTTGTATCATTTCGGTCTGCGAAAGCAGTACGCCCTCTTCCAGCATTTCCATCAGTTCCTTTATTCTTTCCTGGTCGGCCTCAGGATAGCGGATGCCGGCCAGCGCGAGCGCGGGCTTCAGCACGATGAGCGTAATGATGTTCAGGAGAATGGAGTCAATCAGGTAGGCGGCAAAGCGCATCCAGAAGCCAGCGTAACCGCTATACGGTTTTTTCTCGTCTGTTCCCGCAGTATCCAGTGTATCCATTTTCTACTTATCGGTTATCCTTACCTGCATGGTAAAGAACGAATAACGCTCGTTGACCGGTTGCATGCTGTACACGATCTTTCCCGAGCATTTGGTGCGTATGTCTTCCAGGCCAAACTCGCTTCCCACCTTGCCCGCTATCTCCTTCTTCTCCCTCACCTCGCTCATCATGCGCTTCAGGTCGGCCTCGCCCAGGTTATTCAGCTTTTCGATGCGGTGATGCAGGGCCTCGGTCTTGCTGGTCAGCACCAGGTTGCCCGTAGTGATCACGTAATCGTTGCCTTCCATGCCGATCAGGAACATGCCCGGCTTGGCCTCGGCATCGATCTCGAAGCTGTCGGCATGCTCATAAATATTGTGCAGCAGCTCAACGATCACACTGAACACCTGCTTGCTCAGGAAATCGCTGTTCTTCTCGGCAAAGCTGCCCTCAATCATCTGCAGCACCCCGCTTACATTCTCGTTGCTGAAGCCGCCCTGGTAAACGATATTGATGTTGCGGGCTATGAGCAGGCGGTGCAGCTCCTGGGCGAACTCGAAGCTGTCGCTGTAATTCGCGTGCCCGTTCGATTCGGGCGCAAATACCTTGATCTGGTAGTAAAAAAAGGAAATGTCCTTTGCCTGCTCCACAAAATCGTAATGCAGCTTGTTGCCGCTCCTGCGGGCCATTTCGATCAGGCCCAGGCCGGCCCCTCCCTTCTGGGATAGGGCGCCCGCTTCCAGCAGCTCCTGCGAATAGGCTTTCAGGTTGGCCGGATCCAGGCTGTTGACCATATCCAGGCGCGAGCGCAGGTTGGGCACCAGGTGGCTGGCCACATGATTGCCCGAAGTGATGAAGTAGCCGTTCTGCACGCCCTGTATGATAAAAAAGCTGGAGCCCTCCGGCTTATGCCCGGCCTCCTGGTGGCGGGTGATGTTCTGCAGCGACTCCACCATGATGAAATACACCTTCTTGCGCATTTTTACCGACTCGCCTATGCTGGTGAGGCTGGACTCAGCGAATGAAAGTATGCTATCCGTCAGGCTGGGAGAAAAATCGCCATGATAGAGGTAATTCATGTCGTACCTGCTCATCTTTCCGAACAGGTCATAAACATAACGGAGCTTGTCGCTTTCTGGCGCGCCCATAAGTGCTGGTTCGGAACCAAAAATAGGACATTTTATATACCTGCCCTTTTCGGAAGTTTAAAATTGAATTAACAATGCCATGTGGACACCCGCGCGGCTTTTACCTCTTTTCCTCCGTATCGCGATCCTCATCCTTCTCTTTATATTCGTAGTTGATGATCGTGCCATCCTGGCCGGCCCCTTCTTCACCGTGAAGCTCGCTGTCCTCCTCCTCTTCATCATCATCCCAGTGCTTCTCCTCCTTTTTCGGCCCTTCCTTGCGGTAGAAATAAGCGGTAACGACACCCGAAACGAAGCCAAGCAGGTGGCCCTCCCAGGATACATTGGAAGGGGTAATGGGGAACATACCCCAGATGATGCTCCCGTACAGGAACACTACCAGCATGGATAGAATGAGCAGGCGCCTGTCCCATCGGAAAATGCCGCTGAAAAAGAGAAAGCTTACAAAACCGTACACCAGCCCGCTGGAGCCAACGTGGCAGGTCCCGCTGCGCCCGGCCGCCCAGAGCCATATCCCGGTCATGAAATAGACCCAGAAAAACACCGGGAAAGCGATGCCGCGGTAAAAATAGAAAATGATGGATCCGAGCACCAGGAGGGGCACCGAATTGGAGAAAATATGCCCTATCCCGCGGGTATCGTGCACCAACTGGTAGGTAAAAATGCCGTAAATGCGGCTGAAAGACCTGGGGAAAAGGCCGAAATCAAAGGATTCGATATGAAATACATGCTGGGCAAAATAAATGATCCACAGGATGGCAACGAACAGGGTGGGAAAAAAAATCCCGTTCAGTATCTTCTGCCTTTCGGTTCTCAGCTCCTGATCCACGCGTACGTTTTGGGTGGCGCGGCAATGTTTATGCCAATACAAGTATAGTGACAGAACGGCACGAATAAAAATTTTTCATTAGGTTTGTTGATATGAAACGGGTTTTACCCTGTCTTTTCCTGCCGGTTTTCCTGTTTAACATCGGTGGCTATTACCTGCTGTTCTCCTTTTCGCTGCATCAGGCGAGAAAAGAGGCCAAGCTGCAGTACAAGAAGGCCCATCTCGAAACGCTGGTGGTGGATCCGGCCGACCCCGGGGTGACCTGGCTTACCGACAGGCAGGAGGTCATGGTCAATGGCAACCGCTACGATATTTTCGGGCAGAAGCGCTCATACGGGAAGCTGGTTTTGCTGGTGTTTAACGACAACCGCGAAAACGAGCTGCACCGGCACCTGGACGATCACATTAAGAACCATATAGCCGCGCATACTGCTGACGGCAAAACCGGTAAGGACGCTGCTCAAAAAGCGAACGTCCTGTTCGCACAGGACATACCGGTACTGATCCCTGAACCTGCAGGCTGCAGGCTCGTGCATTACCACGATCCCGCAGAAGGCCTTTCCTTCATTTACACCTCTGTTCCCGTACCCCCTCCCGACCGCAGTTAAGCTGTTTTAGCTATTAACCATTAAAACTGCGATCAAATGAAACAAAACCTGATTTTGTTCCTGTTGTGCATTCTTTCATGCGCAGCGCGAACGCAAACCCTGCGCGTGATCGACAATACCACGCGCGAGCCGTTGTATGGCGCGCTGGTGTACTCCAGGCAGCCGCAACTCAACGGCTCGACCAACCAGAAGGGCGAGGTGAACATATCGCCCTTTCAGGCGGCCGACAGCATTTATATTTCGTTCATCGGCTACACCACCGTGGTGTTTACCTATAAGCAGCTCGAAAGCGCGGGCTTCGTGGTCGAGCTGACCGAATCCATCTCATCTATTGGCGGGATCACCATCATTGCCAGCCGGTGGAAGGAAAAAAAGGTGGAAAACCCGTATAAGATCGAGACCCTCGACATGAAAGAGGTGGCCTTCCAGAATCCGCAGACCGCTGCCGACCTGCTGGGCACCAGCGGTTACGTTTACATTCAAAAAAGCCAGTTGGCCGGGGGCTCGCCCATGATACGTGGATTCGCCACCAACCGGGTGATCCTGGTGGTTGACGGGGTGCGCATGAACAATGCGATCTTCCGCGCTGGCAACGTGCAGAATGTGATTTCGCTGGATGCTTCGGGGCTTGATGGCGCGGAAATACTCTTCGGTCCGGGCGCCATCATGTACGGCAGCGATGCGATCGGTGGCGTCATGTCGTTCAAAACGCTGGAACCCGTATTTTCCGATACGGATACCACCCTGTTCAAGGGCAGCGGACTGGTTCGCTACTCGGGCGCCAATTACGAGAAGACCGGGCACATGGACCTGCGGATAGGCCTGCGAAAACTGGCTTTCGCCACCGCCTTTACCTATTCTGATTATGATGACCTGAGGGCAGGCAGCCATGGCAACTCGTATTTCCTGCGGCCCGTTTACCAGGATACCATCAACGGCACGGATACGGTCATCACTAACCCGGAGCCCAGCCTGCAGGTGCATTCAGGCTATAGCCAGACCAATTTCATGCAAAAGATAGCGTTCATGACCGATTCGGGCTTCAGCGCTGAATACGGATTTCACTATTCCGTTACCTCGAACGCCCCGCGCTACGACCGCCTTACGCTCGATGCCAATAACGACAGCGTGCCGGATAATGCCGTATGGTATTACGGCCCTCAGAAGTGGATGATGAACCGCTTGCGAATAATCGTGATAAAAGAAAGGAGGATGTTCAGCCAGCTTCGCCTGGTCGCGGCCATGCAGAACTACCAGGAGAGCCGGCACGACCGTAAGTTCGGCAGCAGCAGCCAGCGCAACCAGACCGAAACCGTTGATGCCTGGTCGCTCAACCTCGACCTTGACAAGAAGCTGAGCGACAGGCTGAGCCTGTTCTACGGGATGGAAGGGGTCTATAATAAAGTAGGCTCCGTGGCTAACCGCGTCCATATTGCCACGGGCGAAGTGACCCCAACCACAACGCGCTATCCCAACGGCTCTACCTGGCAAAGCTATGGAGTGTACGGTACGGTCAAATACCGCCTGGCCGAACGGTGGATACTCAATAGCGGCCTGCGTTACAGCCATACCCTGATCGAGGCCGATTTCGACACCACTTTCTTTCCTTTCCCCTTCACTCACGCGCAGAACAGCAATGGCGCGCTTAACGGAGGCATCGGCTTCGTGTTCAATCCCGACCAGAGCTGGCAGCTTTACCTGAACGGCTCTACGGGTTTCAGGGCGCCCAATATCGATGACATAGGGAAAGTGTTCGAGTCGGAGCCGGGATCGGTGGTCGTTCCCAACCCGGGCCTGAAACCCGAATACGCTTACAATTTCGAGATCGGGACGGTCAAGGCTTTCGGCAATTTCCTGCGCCTTGATCTGGCCCTGTACTACACCTACCTCGACAATGCGCTTGCCAGGAGAAATTTCACCTACAATGGGCAGGATAGTATCCTCTATGACGGCAACATGAGCCAGGTGCAGGCCATACAGAATATCGCCAAGGCCTATGTGTACGGACTGCAGGCGGGACTGGAGCTGGCATTAGGCAAAGGCTTGATGCTGAAAAGCGTGATCAGCTACCAGTACGGTGAGGAGCAGAGCGATGACAGCCTGGTCTATTATCCCAAATCCCACCTCGCCCCCCTGTTCGGCAATACGCATCTCACCTACCAGCGCAGGATGCTCAAGCTGGACCTGTATGCCGATTATAACGCTGGGATGGACTACGAGGACCTGGCCCTTTCAGAGCGGAATGACGATGCTCCTTATGCCAGGGATGCGAACGGCCGGCCTTTTGTGCCGGGCTGGTATACGCTCAACTTCAAAATGGGATTGTACGTCAGCCGGTACCTTTCGCTTAACGCGGGAATAGAGAACATAAGCGACCGGCTGTACCGTCCGTATGCCAGCGGCATCAGCGCGCCCGGCAGAAATTTTATCATCAGCATGAAAGGCTCTTTCTGATCTCTTATCTCCCCTCCCAAAAGCCCCGGCCGGGGCTTTTTTTCTTTCAGGCCCGGCCCGATTTGGAACTAAAAAAATAAATTGCTATATTTGCTTTGATAAACATCCCCGTTTTATCAAACCCTCTTAACTTTTATTGCATGAAAACGAAGACCTACACCATCCTGGCGGTAGCATTGCTATGGGCCGGGACCAACGGGGCTGTCGCCCAATTGAACTGTGGGACCGATCACATGATGCACCAGCTTTTTGAGCAGTATCCGGGATTGCAGGCAGAGCACGAACAACTGCTGGCCCAGGCACGACAGGATGCCCTGCTCTTTAAGCAGCAAAATCCTGATGTGCAATCAGCCCCCACCTATATTATCCCGGTGGTGTTTCACATTGTTCACCAGTACGGGGTTGAATATATTTCAGATGCCCAGGTTATCGATGCGGTCAATATCCTGAACGAGGACTTCCGCAAGCTGAACGCAGATACCGCGATGATCATCCCTCCCTTTCAGCCCATTGCGGCTGACTGCAGGATCGAGTTCCGTCTGGCCACTAAAGATCCTGACGGATTCTGCACGAATGGTATCAATCGCATCTATTCGCATGAAACCAACGAAGCGAACGATGAGATCAAGTTCAATCAATGGCCGCGTGACAAATACCTGAACATATGGATTGCCAGAACAATTGGCGCCTCCGGTGTGGCAGGGTATGCTTATTACCCATCTGCGGTTACAGGTATATTATATACCCGTGACGGCATTGTCGTATTGCACAATTACGTGGGAAGCATCGGCACCAGCCAGCCCCCTCATGCCAGAACCCTTACGCACGAGATCGGCCACTACCTGAGCCTTTCGCATTTATGGGGCAGCAACAATGATCCCGAACAGGTTTGCGGAGACGATGGGATACTGGACACACCGCCTACCAGGGGACATGTGAGCTGTACTATCCCCACCCCTCCGCTTTATATGGAATGGGTCGACTGCTCGCTGCCTGACGATACGATCGTGGAAAATGTTGAGAACTACATGGAATATTCATTTTGTTCGAGGATGTTCACCCTCGGGCAATCTGCTGCCATGGAAGCTACCCTACAAAGCGGCATAGCATCACGGAACAATCTCTGGAAGCCGGCCAACCTCCTGGCCACGGGATCGGATTCAGCCTCGCAGGCCAATCCGCCTACCTGTATACCGGTGGCCGACATGTCTGCCAACAGGTATTTCGTTTGCCAGGGAGGAACAGTGACCTTTACCGACCGCTCCTGGAGGGCCCCTGTTACCAGCAGGATGTGGACCTTCACTAACGGCACTCCGGCCACTTCAACAGCGGCCAATCCCACCGTAACCTTCAATACGTGGGGATGGCAGCATGTATGGCTTACTGTGACCAACAGCGCAGGCAGCGATACCTGCTACAAGCATAACCTCATTTTTGTGAGCCCGCCCTGGTACGATTACTTTGGCGGCCCTTCCGAAAGCTTCGAGAACAGCAACTTCGCGCAGCAGTGGATCGTAGTAAACGATGAGAACAATACATCCAAATGGCAGCAGACCAGTTCGGCCGGATACACGGGCAGCAACTGCGTGATGGTAAACACCTACGGAGAGGATAACTATGTTGTTGATGAGCTTATTTCTCCATCGTATGATCTTTCCGATAACACGGGCATGACCCTGACCTATAAGTATGCAGCCGCTTCGGCAGGGATCAACTCATTTCTGCTGGATGAAACGCTGAGGGTATATACCTCGGTCGACTGCGGTGCAACCTGGGTGCTGCGCCAGACCATAACAGGAGCCAACCTGTGTACGGCTGGCTATTCGCAGAGCTTCTTCGTGCCCAGCTCTCCCAGCCACTGGCAGACGGCAACCGTTACCCTGCCCAGCCCGTTACAGGTGGCCAACGTGCGCTTCAAGTTCCAGTATACCACCGGGTACACGCCAAATAATATTTACATCGATGATATCAATATCAACGGTGTGGGCGTGGGCGAGAATGAGCTGACGAACTACAACTTCGGGCTGAACGTGTACCCTAACCCTTCAAAGGGCGGGGAGGAGATCAACATTGCCTATACCTTGGCGAACGATGCTAATATCGCAATTACCTTGGTGGATATGGTAGGCAGAGAGGTGGCGATCGTGAACAGCCAGAACCAGACCGCGGGCGACAAGGTGGTGAGCATCGATAAGGATGCCCTTAACCTCACGGCCGGTGTATATATGGTCAAAATATCAAACGGATCGAGCTATTCCACCCAGAAGCTGGTCATCACAGATTAGATGAACCGTAAACCCCCTCCCGTGAACAGGAGGGGGTTTTTACAGACCCGGTAATTTTGTGTTTTGACGAATTAAAATTTCCCTATATTTGGTGCTTGATAAACATCCCCTGTTTTATCAACCAATAAACACAGTAGCTATGAAACAAAAGATCTACACTTTTCTCGCATGCGGACTGCTTGTGCTGGGAACACAAAAGGCCAATGCGCAATTGAATTGCGGCACGGACGAGATGATGCATAAGCTGTTCGAGCAGTACCCCGGCCTCCAGCAGGAGCACGAACAACTGCTGGCCAACTCCCGCCAGAATGCCCTGCTCTTCAAGCAGCAGAACCCCGATGTGCAATCCGCGCCCACCTATATCATCCCTATCGTATTCCACATCATACACCAGTATGGCGTAGAATACATCAGCGATGCGCAGATCCTTGATGCGGTAAGCATTCTCAACGAGGACTTCCGCAAGCTGAACGCGGATACCTCTACCATTCAGATGGGCTTCGACAGCATTGCGGCCGACAGCAAGATCGAGTTCCGCCTTCCCACCAAAGATCCTGAAGGCAATTGCACCAACGGTATCGACCGCATCTATTCACACGAGACCAACCAGGCTAATGACGAGGCCAAACTCAACCAATGGGACAGGGCGAAGTACCTTAACGTATGGGTGGTGAAGACCATTGGTGATGCGAACGTTGCCGGTTATGCTTATTATCCTTCGGCTGTTACCGGGATCCTGTATACCCGTGATGGCATCATTATCCTGCATGATTACATAGGGAGCATCGGCACTGGCGCTCCCAATACATCCAGGGCTTTGACCCACGAGATCGGCCATTATCTGAGCCTGTCGCATACCTGGGGCAGCAATAACAGCCCCAATGTGGCCTGCGGTGACGATGGTATTGCCGATACTCCCCCTACAAAAGGGTATGTTACTTGCCCCGCTCCCGGTGCCTTCGGTGTTAACTGGTCTTTCTGCGCCTTGCAGAACCAGCCTCCCGATACTGTTCCCGAGAACGTAGAGAATTTCATGGAATATTCTTATTGTTCAAAAATGTTCACCAACGGGCAGCGCGATGCCATGTGGGCAACCCTGCAAAGCGCTGTAGCCTCCCGCAACAACCTCTGGAAGCCGGCCAACCTCCTGGCCACAGGATCGGATTCAGCCTCGCAGGCCAATCCTCCCACCTGTATCCCGGTGGCTGACTTCACGCCCAACAGGTACTTTATCTGCCAGGGAGGAACGGTGACCTTTACCGACCGCTCCTGGAGAGCTCCTGTTACCAGCAGGGTGTGGACCTTCACAAACGGCACTCCGGCCACTTCAACGGCCGCCAGCCCCACCGTTACCTTCAGCACCTGGGGATGGCAGCATGTATGGCTCACTGTTACCAACAGCGCGGGAAGCGATACTTGCTACAAGCATAACCTCATTTTTGTTAGCCCGCCCTGGTACGATTACTTTGGCGGCCCTTCAGAAAGCTTCGAGAACAGCAACTTCGCACAGCAATGGATCGTGATCAATGACGAGCAGAATATGTCGAAGTGGCAGCAGAGCTCAAGCGCAGGCTACACCGGCAGCAACAGCATCATGGTGAACAGCTTTGGCGAGGATAACTATGTGGTGGATGAGGTGATCACTCCTTCTTACAACCTCTCCTCTACCAGCGGCATGACCCTTACTTATAAGTATGCGGCTGCTTCTTCGGGTATCAACACCTTTGTCGTTGACGAAACCCTCAGGGTGTATACCTCTGTAGATTGCGGTGTGACCTGGATACTGCGCCAGACCATTACGGGCGCCAACCTGTGTACGGCTGGCTATTCGCAGGGCTTCTTTGTGCCCAGCTCGCCCAGCCACTGGCAAACGGCAACCGTTACCCTACCCAGCCAGGTGCAGGTAGCCAACGTGCGCTTCAAGTTCCAGTATACCACCGGCAGCTCGCCCAATAACATCTATATCGATGACATCAATATCAACGGTGTGGGCGTGGGAGAGAGCGAGATACAGAACTACAATTTCGGGCTCAACGTGTATCCTAACCCTTCAAAGGGCGGAGACCTAATCAACATCGCCTATACCCTGGTTAACGATGAGAACATCACCATCAGCATGATCGACATGCTTGGAAGAGAGGTGCTGATCGTGAATAAGCAGAACCAGACCGCTGGCGATAAGGTGGTAAGCATCGATAAAAATGCGCTTAACCTTAAGGCCGGTATGTACATGGTCAAAATATCGAACGGGTCGAGCTACTCGGCACAGAAGCTGAGCATTACGAACTAAACCGTTCTGTCAAAGCAAAAAGGTCCCGCTTAAGCGGGACCTTTTTGTTTTTATGCCTGCAATTAAACTGACACCGAAGTAAACTCCTTCGGTTTGTTCTCCGCCAGCGTATATAAGGTTTTCAATACATTCTCCTTACCGGTATCTTGCATGGACTCCTCGTTGGTACCATACAGCTTTTTCACGACCTGGGCCAGCGTAATAATGCCTATGAGCGTTTCCTCTTCCTCCACCACCAGCCGTCCCACGCGGTTTTCGCGCATCATCCGCAGCGCATCGGCAAGATTGTCATCGGGCGAGCAGGTAAACACCTCGCGCTGCATAGCGTTTTCCACCAGCAGATCGGACAAAGGATAGTTCTTCTCGTCCGAGAAGGCCATGCATATATCCAGCTCGCCAAGGATACCGATCACTTTATTGTTCTTATCCACAACAGGCAGCGAGTTGATATTGGCTGCCGACATCTGCTTTGCTACCAGTTGCAGGGATTCGCGTCCCAGGCAATAGAACGGTGAATCGATCATCACTTCCTTTACTTTTTTCATTTTTACTTGTTCGTTGTGCCCTGTATATAGCACGTCACAGGGCTTACCGTTACCTGGCCGTTTTGACCATCAGCGCCCAATCCTGGTTAAAACGGTACCAGGCCCCATCGCCCGATTGCCACTTTCCATTAGGCACTTCTGTCCAGGTCTTTCCAGCGTCTATCGACCATATCAATCTTTTATTGCTTATTCTCAGCCAGTTACCCTCCATATCCTGCCAGGTACCGTCCTTTACACGCTCCCAGAGCTGATTATCCTTTGTTCTAAGCAGCACCGTATCCCTTGAATCGTACCGGTACCAGGAATTATCGCCACCCAGCCACTTGTTCTCCACCGAGAGCACCCATTTATCGTTCTGCTGAATGCTGGCGGTTGCAAGAGTAGCATCCGCTGGCGGATCTGACTTAAGCACCTGTATGGCCAGGATGGTCGCAAACACCGCGGCTACAAGCACAGCGATCCAAAATGTCCTTTTCATCTTACATTCTTTTTACCTTCTTCATGGTAAAATTCCCCTCGCCTTACGGGGCGATAAAGGGAATTTACTTTCCGACCAGGAAAATTTCATATCGTAACCGAAACATACTCTTTCATATTGCGGTCAGCCAGCGAATACAGGGTCTTGAGTATATTCTCGCTTCCCGTGTACTGGATCTGGGTCTCATTCGAGCCATATAACCGCTTGACCACCGTGCTCAGGGTAACGATACCGGCCAGCCGTTCTTGCTCATCGACCACTACCAATTGCCCGACCCTGTTCAGCCGCATAGCCTTGAGCACCGTATCAAGATTATCTTCGGGCGTGCAGGTATATACCTCCTGGCTCATCGCATCCTCGACCGTGCGCTCTGAAAGCGGATAGCTCGACTCATCCGAAAACACCACGCAGATATCCCTGTCGCGGATCATCCCGATCACTTTATTATGCGCATTCACAACGGGTATGGAACTGACGCTTGCCGCAGACATCTGCCTGGCCACCGCCAGAAGCGACTCACCGGCTTCACAATAAAAGGGCGAGTCGATCATGATTTCATTCACTTTCTTCATTTCGGTTGTAGAGAGTTTAATGCGTTTTTATAGAAGATTATTAAAAACAATTCCCGCGGTAAAACTACTGCCGGGTAAAGCAGAAGCCCCGAAATATTAGTTGAAAAGGACAAAAGAATAGTCATGACCACTTTTTATCCAGCCAAGGCCATATTCGGGTCGACCAAATCCCTTAAACGAACGCCTGTTCACTTCCAGGGGCCTGTATTTGTACCGTAAAAGCAACCTATTAGTCTAAAAGTCGTATCACAGGTTTGGATACTACATGGTTTTTTGTAGATTCGCATATATTCGGTATAGTGTGCCCTCGGGAGCCCGCTGAACCAGTATACAACGCCCCTGCCAGATGAAGGATCTGCTCATCCTTTTGTGCTTCTTCTTAGGAATAGTCCTGGATGCTTCTGCCGTATTGAAGACCAGTACCGCCAGCGGTAACTGGCAGGCTGCCGTTACCTGGTCGCCCATGGGAGCGCCAGGACCAGGAGATGACGTGATTGTACAGGCCGGCCATTTTATCAATATGAACGGCAATTCGGGCAATTGCCTTTCGCTGACGGTGAACGGTATTATCTACTGGAACCAGGTAAGGACCACCAATGTGGGGGCGGGCGGGCTACGGCTCAATAACGGCAGCATTATTTTTGGCTTTCTCAGTACAGGAACGCTAAATGTGAATGGTCCGCTGATCGTTCCTGCCGGAGCCACTGCCACGGTTGGAAACTGCAACCTGCTTTCGAACGCTACGGCCACCATTTCCGGCACCATTACGTTCAATAACACGCTTGGGAACAAGGTCTTCCAGAACGTGGTCATGAACAGCGGAAGCTTATGGAACAGTTCCGCGGCCGAGACATATACCATTAACGGCACGTTTACCATGATGGGCGCGACTATTTCCGGATCAAGCAACGGCATATTCACGATCCCGGGTACCTTCAACGTATCCAGCGGAACCAATACCCTGGCCAACGCCAACCTGAACTTTACCGGTCCGTCAATCATCGGATCTACCCTCAATATCACCAGCGCTAACGGCACGCGGAACATAGCCGACCTGACGGTAAACGGCACCTGGAACTGTGCCGTTGTGGAAGACTGGAACATTGCCGGGAACATCGTCAACAACGGAACGTTCACCGCCAATACCGGAACTTATACGCTATCGGGAACGGCCAAGACCATCAGCGGAAGCAATGCCCTCACCTTTCCCGGTATTGTCTCTGTAACCGGTTCGTATACGAATAACGGAACGGTGAATATCAATAATCGCATTTCGGGCCCGGGAACATGGGCGCAGGGCAGCGGCACGCTGAACTATAACGCTTCTACCGTCACTTTTTCGGTCGCTACCTTCGATCCTTCCGGAGCGGGCAATACCGTGAACTATAATTTTGCCGGCAACCAAACGGTGAGGGCCCCGCTCACCGCCTACCATCACCTTACGCTCTCGGGTTCCGGAACCAAATCGCTCGTTTCTGACGTGATCGTGAATGGAGATGTTACCATCAGCAGCACCTTTGATGTATCCAGCCCCTTCAACGACCTTACGGTGGGAGGCAACTGGTCCAGCACAGGCAGCTTCAATCCCCGTACGGGAACAGCTACCGTAACCTTCAACGGCACATCGCCTCAAAGCATCTCCAGGACGGGGGGCGAAACCTTCAACCACCTGGTATTTTCCAATGGCGGCATCAAGACCCTTGCCAGCAATATTACCACCAACGCATCGCTGACCATCAATAGCGGGGCTGTCCTGGACGGTAGCAGCTTCACCATTGATGTCAATACCACCTGGACCAACAACGGCACCTTTAACGCCCAGACCAGCACGGTGCTCATGAGCGGAACAGCCGCGCAGACCATTGGCGGAACCGCCATAACCACTTTTTACAACCTTACGATCAATAATGCAGCCGGGGTGAGCATCACCAGCGCGCAGAACCTCCAGGGTTCGCTTACGGTGACGAATGGCATATTCACCACTACCGGCCAGATATTTACCATCCTGTCGAATGCTTCAGGAACCGGTAGGATAGCCGCCATACCCGCCACAGGCAATATCGCAGGCAACATCACCATGCAGCGCTTCATTCCCTCGGGGGCAACTACCGACTGGCGCATGCTCGGCACCTGCATAACAGGGCAAACCCTCGCTTCGTGGAACGATGATTTTATTATGGCCGGCTTCACGGGTTCCGATTATCCCAACTTCGGCTGGGTATCGGTCATGACCTATAACGAAACACTTGTCGTACCGCCATATGACGATAAAGATTCGGGGTTCGTATGGGCCACCAATATAAGCAACCCGCTTACCCTCGGTGTGGGGTTCTATTGCTATGTGGGGCCGGCTCCCATTACCATTGATGTTACCGGTGTTCCCAACAAGTTCAATTTCACTTTCCCGGGCCTTACCTATTCCAACAGCGGCAACCCGCTGAATGACGGCTGGAACCTGGTATCCAACCCCTACCCCTCTTCCATCGACTGGGATGCGGTGGGGTGGACCAAGACCAGTCTTAACAACGCCATCTACGTGTGGAACCCCAACCTTCAGCAATTCGCCAGCTATATCGCTGGCATAGGAACGAACGGGGGTACCAGCGTCATTCCCTCCACACAAGGTTTCTGGATACAGGCCAATGCCGCAGGCCCCGCTTTATCGATGACAGAAAATGTGAAATCGGCAACCGACCAGGCCTTCATGCGCATGGCGCAAACCCAGCAGATCTACAACCTGGGATTGAATATTTACGGCAATAATCTGCAGGACCAGACCGTGATCCGTTTCGATCCCTCGGCCACCAATGGCTTTGACAATGGACTGGACGCGTATAAGCTTTATGGCGGCCCGAACGCTCCCTACCTTGCCACGGTAATGAACAATTCGGATTATTCTATCAATAGCATTCCCATGCCCGGAACCAGCATCAGCATACCCCTGCGTGTTCTGGTGGGAGCTAACGGCACCTATACCATTACCCGCGATAGCCTGTCTAACCTTCCCTTAAGCGCCTGCATGGTGCTGGAAGACCTGCTTACCGGGACCACCACCGATCTGAGGACCTTCACATCCTATACCTTCTCTATATCCGACACCAGCTACTCTCCGCGTTTTCTAATTCACATCTCTTCCCCCATCCAGAAACAAACCTTCGGTGTGACCTGCTACGGGGATAGCGTTGGCTACGCTATAGCAATGGGTAACGGCAGCGGCCCCTGGACCTATGTATGGAAAGACTCGCTGGGAAATATTCTTCAAACCTCCGCAGCCATCAGCACGGCCGATACGCTCATGAACCTCACTGCCGGGATATATACGGTCGAAGTGATCGATGCCAGCTCCGTTTGCGGTATGGTGAGCGATACCTTTATGGTCACGCAGCCCGGTCAGCTTATCGCCACTCCCCTTCCTTCCGATGTTTCATGCAATGGAATGAATGACGGCAGCCTCCTGCTTCAGATCTCGGGCGGCACCCCGACTTATACTTTCTCCTGGTCGAACGGAGCTACTGTGCAAAACCTATCCGGACTGCCGCCTGGGAACTACGCGGTTATCGTGAGCGATGCGAACGGGTGCTCGGGTTCGGCCAACGCGCTGATCAATCAGCCTGCCCCAGTTACCGCATCTTTCTCAGCGAGCAACGATACCGCTGATCTCTATACTAATGGCCTTGTGTCATTTACCAACAGCTCTTCGGGCGCCAGCTCATATACCTGGAACTTTGGCGACAATTCCATGACGGATAACAGCGCCAACCCCGTGCATTATTACCAGTCCACGGGCACCTATACGGTCACGCTCATCGCCTCGAACGGCAATTGCAGCGATACCAGCACCTTTGTGATCACCGTTGTGAATACCACCGGCCTGCCTGAAACGCCTCTGCTTCAGCATATCGGCCTGAGCACCGGGGATAACCTGCTCACGCTGCATTTCGATCTGCCCGCACCGGCTACCGTAACGGTTACCGTTACCAATGTGCTCGGGCAGCAGGTAATTCAGGAAATAAGCTTCAGCGCTCACCGGAACGAGCTGCCTGTACCCATGCATGCACCCAAAGGGGTTTATTTCCTGAACATCCACAGCGGCCAGTACAGCCGCACGATCAGGTTTGAGCTATGATCGCCTTTTTTTGAACAGGTAGTGGCAAACCATCCATTCTCTTCCCTGGCCGTAGCCCCACAGTTCAGCGCAGGCCATATAGAATATTCGCCAGTACACGAACCACTTCAGCGCCTGCTTGTCACCGTAAGTGATCCTGAACAATTCCAGTATCTCTTTCCTGTGCCGGTCCATATTCTTCAGCCAGGCCTCAGCGGTCTTTGAATAGTGCAGGCCGTTCACTTCCCAGAAATTTTCTTTTACCATATGCTCGTCAAAATAAAAGAGCAGGTCGTTGCTGGGCATAATGCCCCCGGTAAAAAAATAGTTGCTCATCCAGTCCGTCTCATCCTTCACCTCGAATTTATACGCAAATGTCCTGTGCGTAAAAATATGAACGAACAAGCGGCCATCGTCATTAAGCCAGCCCGCGATCCTTTTCATCAACTCATGGTAATTGCGCATATGCTCGAACATCTCTACCGAAACCACGCGATCGAACCTCTTTTCAGTTGAAAAAACATTCATATCGGCCGTGACGATATCCAGGTTCTTAAGGCCTCTCTTCTCGGCCTCCTCATCAATATGCATTTTTTGCGTTCGCGAATTGGAAACTCCTGTGATGCGGCTTTGCGGGAACCTGGCAGCCATGAACAACGACAGGGACCCCCATCCGCAACCTAGTTCCAGGATATCCATGCCATCCTTCAGCCCGGCCCGCTCACAGGTCAGCTCGAGCATATCTTTCTCAGCCACCGAAAGATCGGTAACGCCTTCTTTATAAAAACAACCGCTGTACTTTAAATGCCTGCCCAGGCAGAGCTTATAGAAACCGGTGGGTACTTCATAGTGCTGTTCATTGGCGGCTTTCGTTTCAATAGCGATGGGCGAAGATTTCAGCTCCTCCACCAGCGCCTGCAGGTGTTTTCTATTGGCCTCGGGGCTGCCCTTATCCTCTTCGCGCAAGCGCTGGCGCAGGAGCTTTCGTATGCCCTTTCGTATCAGGAAATCCGGAACAAGATCCCGTTCGAGCAGACCGTCATACCACATATCACCTCTTCTTGAACCAGGGAACGAATACGCTGGTAGTTCGCTGGTATTCGCGGAAGGCATCGCCCTTGGTGCGCAGCGATTGCTCCTCGGTCATGGGAATGCCGGTGACCTTCCATATCAGGTAAAATATCGTAAGGGGGCAAACGATGGATATCCAGCCGTAATCGCTGGAAAGCGCAAAGATGAATACGGAGACCCAGATCATGAACTGGAAGAAGTAGTTGGGATGCCTGGAATAATACCACAGGCCTTTCTGGCACACCTTGCCCTTATTGGCCGGATCGTTCTTGAATAGCTTCAATTGCATATCAGCCGCCCCCTCTCCGATAATGGATAGCAGCCACATGCCGGCCCCGATCTTCTCCGGCAGGTGAAGCACCGGATCGGGGTTCAGCGCGATGATGAAAAAGGGAATGGAAAGAAAGATATTGGACAGGGCCTGTGCCTGGAAGAAAAAGAAAAAGGCGCGGTCGGGATGAGGCCCCCACTCCTGCCGCAACTGCCTGTAGCGGCCCTCCTCCTCCTTCAGGTGCGATCCCACGCGAACAAGCAGGTAAATGCCCAGGCGCAGGCTCCAGAGCCCGGCCAGTGCGCACACCAGGGTTTTGCGCAGCTCATAGCCATCGGCCATGAGCCAGATCACAGCAGCGATCACCGTAAAGTTGAAGGCCCAGAAAATATCCACCACGCCCGCGTTACGGATACGCCAGGCCCAGATCCAAACCAGGATCATGATGAGGCTGCAGCAGGCGAAGGATACGAGCGGGATCAGAACGTAGGGGTTGTTCATGCTATATTTTTCTTAGCTGAATGATCCCCGTCCAGTGCAATACGCGCATGACGGGATAAGTGGGGTCGAACTCGAACCACTTGCGGGCGAAATTTGCGTTATTCGGGCTGCGGTGATGATTGTTCTGGAAGAGCTCCCCCATCATCAGCAGGTCCACGGGAAGGCTGTTTTTGCTGTGGTCCTCATTATCGAAATTGGAATATCCGTACTTGTGCCCGCACCAGTTCACGATGGCCCCATGAACGGGTCCCATGAAAAAATGTACCAGCAGGAGGGGATACCACCACCATTGCCCGTCCGGCACGAACCGGACGTAAAAAGCGGTATAAGCCAGGATAAAAAGGATACGCGTAAGCCACAGGTCGGACAGGTAGTCCATAAGCTTCCATTCAGGGTAACGGTCAATGAACTCGGGCTCGGGCTGCTTTTTGTATTTGGCGTACTGCAGGTAAATATTCTTGGTCTTGATCATCAGCCCCCACACATCTTTGATGAAATGGGGCGAATGCGGGTCTTTTTCGGTGTCGCTGAACGCGTGATGCATGCGGTGCATGATGGCATAGGCCCGTGGATTCAGGAAGGACGAGCCCTGGGTGAGAAAGGTGAAAAAGTAAAAAAATCGCTCCCAGAACCTGTTCATCGTAAACATTTTATGCGAGGCGTAGCGATGCAGGAAAAAGGTCTGGCAAAAAAGGGACAGGAACCAGTGCAATACGAAGAAAAGCAGAATATACTTCACAACAGAATCGTTTCCCAAACATACGCAATTATTTTCATTAAGGATTTAGCGTTTCCTGTTATAATTTTACCTTTGTTTATCAACAAATCCGACCATGACCTTCAACCTGGCTAAGCTCAAAAAGCGTCCTTCCTATCCATTTGAAACCATTGCCGTGGCCATTGCCTTTTCTCCGCGCCTGGAAGCGGTGCTGGCGGAGGCCAGGCGCCTGGCCTTCGTGCTTGACGCTTCGCTCATCCTCATTCATGTGGGAGCTAAAACGGCCAACAAGGAAGAAAAGCTGCAGAAGATGATGGATAAGCTCGGCATCAGCCCCGAAAGCGTTCGCGTGATCTGGACGCAGGGGACTCCCGCTGACAGCATACTCAAGATATGCAAGCTCAATATTGTGGACCTGCTGATTATTGGCGCTCTGCAAAAAGAGAACCTGCTGACCTTCTACATCGGATCCCTGGCCCGCAGCATCAGCCGGAAGGCGAAATGCTCGGTACTGCTGCTCACTACACCGCATGTCAATGCCAGCAAACCCAGGAAGATCATCGTAAACGGTGTCGAAAATCCCAAGACCATACACACCATCAACACCGCTCTCTATTTCGCTGAGAGCTACGACATCAGGGAGATCACGGTGGTTAAGGAGGTGCATACCCCCGCCCTGGCCATGACCATTGCGGATGAAAGCACGGCCCCCGAGGCCAAGGAGCTGAAGAAAAGTCTTTCGGCCGAAGAAGAAGAAAAGCTGCATTCGGTGATCGAGCAATGCAAGACCGACAAGGTAAAGATCACGGAAAAGACCATCAAGGGCAAGCCGGGCTACGCCATCAGCAAATACGCGCGCGATAAAAAGGCCGACCTGCTGGTCATCAACTCGCCCGATACCAACCTCACCCTCCTCGACAGGATCTTCACGCATGACATAGAATACATACTTGCCGACCTGCCCTGTAACGTACTGATCGTTCACTCGCGCGTATGACATGCCCATGAAATTCTCCCATAACGACCTGCTCACCCTGCTGATCGCCATCGGCATCATGCTGATCCTGGCGCGGCTGATCTCGGAGCTGGGCAAAAAGTTCAAACTGCCCATCGTGATGGGCGAGCTGATCGTGGGTATACTGCTCGGCCCCACCGTGCTGGGCAGCATAGACCCCGGGCTGTTCAAATCGCTCTTCCCTTCTGCCGGGGCGGCCAAGATCGCGCTTGACGGCATCACTTCGCTGGCGGTGATCATGCTGTTGTTTGTCGCGGGCATGGAAGTGCAATTGCAGATCATGCTCAAGCAGGGCAAAACCGCGATCTACACGAGCTTTACCAGCATGATCATTCCCTTTGCGCTGGGCTTTGCCGCGGTATGGTTCGCCCCGCATTGGTTCAACCTCACCCCGGGCAACGACCTGGTCTATTCCATTTTTTTCGGAACGGCCATGGCTATTTCGGCCATACCCGTTATCGCCAAGATCCTGATGGACCTGAACATCTATAAGACCCGGGTCGGGCAGATCGTGATCGCTTCGGCCATTTTCGATGACCTCACCGGCTGGCTGCTCTTCTCGCTCGTGCTTTCCATGATGGGTAAAGAAGGCGAGATCACCAACGTATGGTATTCGGTCGGGATGATACTCGGCTTCGGGCTGTTCATGCTGCTGATCGGCAGGCGCATCATCGACCGCGCCCTGCCCTGGGTGCAGTCCAGGCTCTCCTGGCCCGGTGGCGTGCTTTCCCTGGCCTTCGGCCTCTGCTTCCTGAGCGCTGCGTTTACCGAGAACATCGGGCTGCATGCCATACTGGGAGCCTTCATCATGGGCATCGCCTTCGGGGATTCGGTGCACCTGCACGAGCGCGCGCGGGAGATCATCCACCAGTTCGTGACCAACGTATTCGCTCCGCTCTTTTTCGTGTCCCTTGGGCTCAAAGTGAACTTCATCCAGAACTTCGACCCGCAACTGGTTGCTATCGTCCTCTTCCTCGCTGTGGTCTGCAAGCTGATTGGCGCCTCGCTGGGCGCCTACATGGGCGGCCTGTCGAAACGCGAATCCATCGCGGTGGGATTCGGCCTCAATGCACGGGGCGCCATGGAGATCATACTTGGCACGCTGGCGCTCAACGCGGGCCTGATCGATGAGCGTATGTTCGTGGCCCTGGTGATCATGGCCCTGGTCACCTCTCTGATAAGCGGTCCCCTGATGAAAAAATTCATCGAATCCAACCCGGATTAGCGCGGTATTCGGATATTTGCTGTCCATATGCTGGGATTAAAACTACCAACCGACCCGCGGTGGGTGAACATCGTTGAGAGCAACATCGATGAGATCCTGACCGATCACGCCTGGTGCGAGCAAAAGGCAGCCACCAACTGCATATCGCTGATCGTATCCAACCCCGAGCGCACCGAGATGGTGGATACGCTCATTGCCATCGCACAGGAGGAAATGAGCCATTTTGCCATGGTGCATGAAAAGATCAAGGCGCGGGGCAAAGCCCTGGGCCCAGAGCGGAAGGACGACTATGTGAACGAGCTGTACAAGTTCATGCGCAAAGGGGTCTCGCGCAATGTGGCGCTGGTGGAGCGACTGCTCTTCGCGGCCATGATCGAGGCGCGTAGCTGCGAGCGTTTCAGGGTGCTGTCGGAGAACATAAAAAATGAAGAGCTGAAAACGTTCTACCGCGACCTGATGATCTCTGAAGCGAACCATTACACCGTATTTCTCGGTTTCGCGAAAAAATATTCAGAGGAGGTGGACGTGGACCAGCGCTGGAAGGAATGGCTGGAATACGAGGCCAGGGTGATCGCCAATTACGGAAAGAAAGAGAATATCCACGGCTAAAGCTTGCCGCGCAGGAACCGGCCGGTATAGCTTTCCCGGCATTTCACCAGCTCTTCGGGCACCCCTTCGAACACCACGTGGCCCCCTTCATCGCCACCTTCAGGCCCCAGGTCGATCACCCAGTCGGCACATTTGATGATCTCCGTATTGTGCTCGATGATCACCAGCGAATGCCCCTGCGCTATCAGCGCGCTGAAGGCCTGCAGCAGCTTGCGGATATCGTGGAAATGAAGCCCCGTGGTGGGCTCATCGAAAATAAAGAGGGTGGGCGTTGAGCTTTGCCCCAGGCCGATAAAAGCCGCCAGCTTGATGCGCTGCGCCTCTCCCCCGCTCAGCGTGCTGGAGCTTTGACCCAGTTGCACATACCCCAACCCTACCTCCGAAAGGGTCTCGAGCCGGGAAACGATCTTGCGCTCCATATTGCCGTTCGCACCTGAAAAAAAATCGATCGCGTCATCTACGGTCATGGCCAGCACATCCGCAATGTTCTTTTCGCGGTAAAGCACTTCCAGCACGTCCTGCTTGAAACGCTTGCCCCCGCAGGCCTCGCACTGCAGGTGAACATCGGCCATGAACTGCATTTCGATCGTTACCTCTCCTTCTCCCTCGCACACTTCGCAGCGCCCCCCGTCTACGTTGAAAGAGAATGCCGAAGGCTTGTAATTCCTCAGCCGGGCCACCGGCTGCTCAGCGAACAGGTTGCGTATCTCATCGTACGCCTTGATATAGGTCACCGGGTTGGAGCGCGAGCTTTTTCCTATAGGGTTCTGGTCCACGAACTCCACCGCAGCCACCTGGTCGGTATGGCCGTCCAGCCTGGAGAATTTGCCGGTCATTTCGCCAAATCCACCGTACATTTTTTTCAATGCCGGGTAGAGGATGCGCTTGACCAGCGAGGTTTTTCCGGAGCCGCTCACTCCCGTTACCACCGTGAGCGTATTGAGCGGGAACCTTACGTTGATGTTCTTCAGGTTGTTCTCGTGCGCGCCTTTCACTTCAATGTACTTCTTCCATTTCCTCCTTTGCCCCGGCACTTCAATCTTTTCCTGCCCGGTAAGGTACAGCGCTGTAAGGCTTTCCTTTTCGGCCAGCAGCTCATCGTGCCCTCCTTCGAACACCACCCTGCCGCCATGCGTTCCGGCCATAGGGCCAATATCGATCAGCTTATCGGCCGCGCGCATGATCTCCTCATCGTGCTCCACCACGATCACCGTGTTCCCGATCTTTTTCAACGACTGCAGCACACCGATGAGGCGCTGGGTATCGCGGGGATGCAGGCCTATGCTCGGCTCATCCAGTATATACATCGATCCCACCAGCGAGCTGCCCAGCGCGGTGGCCAGGTTGATGCGCTGCGACTCACCGCCCGAGAGGGTATTCGACAGGCGGTTCAGCGTAAGGTAACCAAGGCCCACATCGCAAAGGAACTGCAGCCGGCTGGTGATCTCCACCAGCAGGCGCCTGGCTACCTGCGCCTCATGCCTATCCAGTTTGATGTGCCGGAAAAAATCCAGGGCCTCCTTCACGGGCATAAGCACCACTTCGCTGATCGACCGCGCAGCCACCTTAACATAAGCAGCGTCTTTGCGCAGGCGCGTGCCCCTGCAATCCGGGCAGGTGGTCTTTCCCCGGTAACGCGAAAGCATCACGCGGTACTGTATCTTGTACGACTGCGACTCCACGAACCTGAAGAACTCGTTGAGCCCTCTGAAATAAGCATTGCCTTCCCAAAGCAGCCGCTGCTGTTTTTTGCTCAGCTCGCTGTAAGGCCGGTGCACCGGGAAATCGAACAGGTGCGCTGACAACAGCAGGTTGTTCTTCCATTCGCTCATGCTGCCTTCTCCCCGCCAGGGCGCTATGGCGTTTTCGTAGACCGACAAGGACTTATCCGGTATGACCAGGTCCTCGTCAATACCGATCACGCTGCCGAAACCTTCGCAGGTACGGCATGCGCCCAGGGGATTGTTGAAGCTGAAAAAATGCACCGATGGCTCCTCGAAGCTCATGCCATCGAGCTCGAAGCGGTTGCTGAAATCCCTTGGCTTCAGCTTAGCCCCATCATCCACCGGCTCGATCGTCAGGTCGCCCTCTCCTTCATAGAAAGCCGTCTGCACGCTGTCGGCAATGCGGTTGAGGTTATCTTCATCCTGGCGGTTTACCGTAATACGGTCGATAACTATATACCATCCCGCGCCCTTTCCGGATGCCAGCGCTTTTTTATCCCCGAGCAGGTCCTCGATCTTGTACACCTCCCTGCCGCTTTTCACACGCGAAAATCCCTGCTGCTGCAGCAGGCTGAGCTGCTCCCGGAGCGAACGGTCCGCTTTGCTTTTCAGCGGGGAAAGCACCATCACGCGCGTGCCATCAGGCAGGGAATTGATATGGTCCGCCACATCGCTTACGGTATGGCGCTTCACAATATTGCCGCTTACGGGCGAAAAAGTTTTGCCTATGCGCGCGTACAGCAGTTTGAGGTAATCGTATATCTCGGTAGAAGTACCGACCGTTGAGCGGGGATTTCGCGCGATCACTTTCTGCTGTATGGCTACGGCCGGTGAGATTCCGCGTATATAGTCCACATCCGGCTTGTTCATGCGGCCCAGGAACTGGCGCGCATAGGCCGAAAGACTCTCTACATACCTGCGCTGCCCTTCAGCGTACAGGGTATCGAATGCCAGCGAGGACTTACCGGAGCCCGAAAGCCCGGTAATGACCACGAACTGATTACGGGGAAGGGCAACATCGATGTTCTTCAGGTTATGCTGCCGGGCTCCCTTGATCAGGATGTGGCTTTTCACATCCAGCAGGTCTATGTTTTTTTCCTTTTTCAAAAAGCCTGCCCGCCAGTACCGGAAGGGGTACGATTCGGGCTGGCAAAGATAACGGTAAATGGGCTACCACGCCAGGGAGGGGGAGCAGAAAAACCGCTGGCGGAGCTCAGGCCATGCCCCTTTCCTTCTTGATGTTCTCGTAGGCCTCCTGCACCTTCTGGAATTTTTCTTTTGCGGCCTTTTGTATCTCCTCGCCCAGGCTGCTCACTTTATCGGGATGGAACTTCACCGCCATTTTGCGGTACGCTTTCTTGACCTCCTCATCGGTAGCCTGGGGCGTGATCTCCAGGATCTCGTAATCGCTATGGGTATCCCGGAAATACATGGCCCTGATCGAGTGGAAGTCGGCCGAGGAGATATGCATGAAACCCGCGATCTGCTCGATCATCTGCGCCTCCTGCTTATGCACATGCCCGTCAGCTTTCGCGATCCCGAACAGGTAATGGAGCAATTGCAGGCGCACCGAGAGGTTCATGTGCTGCCTGATCTGGTGGCATACCTCCTGCAAAGGAATGTCCTTCTTCACCAGCTCGCGCAGCATCAGCATCTGCTCCTGGGCATGACGCTCACCGAACTGCTGGGCGAAAAAACGCTTTACATAGTCCAGCTCCGAGCGCAGCACCTTTCCATCGGCCTTCATGATGGCGGCCGACAACACCAGCAGTGCCGCGCTGAAATCGGCCGCTGTGGTCTGGCGGGAGCCTGTCCCTCCCGCCCCATGCTGCACGGTCACCTCCGCGTTATCGAATACCGACCCGATAGCGAAGCCGATCAGCGCTCCGATGGGCCCACCGGTGGCCCATCCCAGTGTGGCGCCTATCCACTTTCCGAATTTTGCCATATCTTTGGTTGTCCTGCAAAAATAAGTTTAACCAACATATCCGGAACATGAAAACCGACATTTATACCAAAGTGGTGCTGACCATTATCGCTATCGCTCTTTCCGTTATTGCCGTGCAGAACATGAGCCTGGTACGCCCGGCCCATGCGGCCGACAAAAAGATGGTGGCTGACGAGATCAACGTGAACATACAGAAGATAGGCGGTAGCTCTGTTTATGGGGCTTTGCCTGTCAATCTCAAAGAAGTGGGCGGCAGCAGCTTCTACGGCAACCTGCCCGTAAACATCAAAGAAGTGAGCGGCTCTTCGGTAAGCTATAACGGCATCCCGGTGAACATACAGGCCGTTAACGGCAGCAGCATCTATGATGCCGTACCGGTTAAGAACAAGTAAGCCCTGCCATGAATCAAAAGCTATTCTATATAGGTTGCCTGGCCCTCGTAACCGCGATCGGGTGGATGGTCAGGGAGCAGCCTGAAGCCGGAAAAGAATATTTTCCCGTGCCGGGCCATACCCAGGTGCGCGAAAAAGAACGCGGGGACGAGCAGGAGGAACGCGACCGCTTCGAGCAATGGTACGAGTACATGCACAAGTGCGCGCCTGGCACGGATTGGAGAAAGATGGATGCCGAAACACGGCAGCAGAAGTACGCTGAGCGGTACCGGAGCAGGCACATTCCCCTGGTATGCTCGCAGGAGACCCTGGCCAACGGCAACCTGGTTGGCGAGTGGAAAGAGCGCGGCAGCGTGAACTGCGCGGGGCGCATCTGGGTGGCCGACCTGGATACCGCCACCGGGGCGGTGTATTGCGGCAGTGACGGGGGAAATGTGTGGAAAGGAGACATGAACGGCAGCAACTGGGCTGTGCTGAACGACAAGCTGAAGTTCGACATCAAAATGATACGCGTGATCCCGAACGGAAGCGGCACCCGCATCATCACCGCGGGCGGCAGGTACGTATATTATTCCGATGATGACGGCATCACCTGGCTGGCGGGAACCGGACTGAGCAATCTCGCTTCATGGGGCTATATCAAGCGGGGGATCATCCTGGATGATTCGCTCCGTACCATGTACGTGCTGGCATACGAATGGGATTACAACAACTGGTGGGGCATTACTTCTGTTTACAAATCGACCGATAAGGGCGCCAGCTTTAGCCGCATTGCCGCCTATGACGAGCCTTCTTTTGGCGATGCCGACCTCTTCGACATCTGGGCTCCCCGTTACGGGACCTTTGACCCTTCATTCGTACAGAACGATTCGCTTTTTAACATCGGCAGGGTCAGCGATTCCATCTCCTTTATCTCCAACCTGCCCCTTACCTCCAGCGGATATACCCTGCTATGCGGGTACCGCGATACGGCCGATTTTGTATTGTACGCGTACGTAGACCAGGTCATTTATAAATCGGTTGATGGCGGGCTGAGCTGGAACAACCCCGTGGCGCTGGGCATGAGCCCCTTTGGCGCCACCAGCTTTAGTTGCTCGGTCACCGATCCCAACAATCTCTACTTTGGCGACATCGAGTGCCATTACAGTACGGACGGGGGGAACAACTGGACCACGGTGAGCAACTGGTGGGAATATTACAATAATGTGCCCAACCGCCTGCATGCCGACCTGCCTTCCATTACTTCGCTGCTTGACGCGCAGGGGAACGAGTTCCTGTTCATCGGAACGGATGGCGGATTGTATACATCCTATAATAATCTGCAAACCGTTCAGAACATTTCGCTGAACGGGCTCAACGTAAGCCAGTACTATTCGGTTTATACTAATAAGAACGATGCCAATTACATTTACGCGGGCTCGCAGGACCAGGGTTTTCAGCGCTGCCAGACCGATTCGGGGACCGGGCTGGGATTCGATCAGGTGATCAGCGGTGACTACGGCCATATCTCCTCATCTGACGGAGGCAACAGCATCTGGATGAACTACCCGGGCTTTGCCGATTATTACGCCAATGGAATGACCGGCACATCCACCGCCACCTGGAATTTCAATTCCAGTATTCCCTTCTGGATACCGCCCATCATGGTCGACCGCCAGGTGAACAACGTATGCTACCTTGCTGGCGGCAACCTGAACAGCACCGGATCGAAGATCATACAACTGGTAGAGAACGCAGGCGTGATCACGCCTTACGAGATGCCTTTCAATTTCCAGTCGGCCTCGGGAGGAGGGAAGATATCTGCCATCGCCTCCTCGCCTATCAACGACATGTACTGGTACGTGCTTACCGATAACGGCCGCTTTTTCCGCAGCAGTGATTACGGTGTAACCTGGGCGATGAGCACGGTCACCGGGCTGGGAGCGAACTACCTCTATGGAGCCACGATCTATCCTTCCCAGAGCACCCTGGGTCTTGTGTACGTGGGCGGAAGCGGGTATTCCAATTCGCCCGTTTACCGAAGCGTCAACCATGGCCAGAACTTTACGGCTATCAATACCGGCCTGCCTAATACGCATGTGTTCCAACTGACGGGCAATTATAACGACAGCCTCATTTTTGCGGCAACCGAAGTAGGCCCTTACGTATACGTGGCGGCAGAGAACACCTGGTACGATATGCAGGGCCTGGGCGCGCCCGATCAAACCTACTGGAGCGTGGAATATGTGCCTTCATCCAACACGGTGCGGTTTGCGACCTATGGTAGGGGCATATGGGACTTTAAGATCACCTCGCCCGTTTCAGGGCTGGAAGAGCAGCAGTTGGAGAACAGCCTGAGCGTTTATCCCAACCCGGCCAGGGAGAATTTTACGCTAAGCTTTGACGCGGTGAAGGGCAAGGCCGCCACGATAAGTATTTACTCGGCCGATGGCAGGCAGGTAAGCATGAAAACAATAAAGACGGAAGCGGGAAGAAACAGCATCCCGGTCGACTGTTCCTTACTTGCGGATGGGGTATATTTTGTATCGCTCCGCCAGGGCGAAATAAAGATCACAAGAAAACTGATAGTAAACAATTGATCGCGGACGGAAAGGCGGGCTCACCACCTGCCTCCCGCTCCTCCACCGCCCGAGCTGCCGCCTCCGAAGCCACCGAATCCGCCTCCTCCTCCTCCAAAGCCTCCGAAACCGCCAAACCCGCCACGGTAATAGCCCCCGCGACCGATGGTATAGCCCCCGCCAAAACCGCGGCCTATGCGGCTGATGATGATGAAAAGGATGATGGCGATGACAACATATTTCCAGGGTATCTTGCCTCCCCTGTCCCTGGCGCTATAGTCCTTTTCACTGATCTCGCCCTTGATGAAGCCATAGATCACATCAACGCCCGTGAGCAGGCCTTTGGAATAGTCTCCATTGCGGAAGTGCGGCAGCATGTCACGCTCGATGATCTTCTTACAGGTAATATCGGGCAGTACGGACTCCAGGCCGTAGCCGGTTACAATAAACACTTCCCGTCCCCCGTCCCGCTCGGTGGGCTTGACCAGGATAAGCACCCCGTTATCTTTATTATCCTTACCTATTCCCCATTTGTTGAAAAGGCGGGTGCCAAAATCATTCGCATCGCTGCCCCCGAAATCATCCACTATTACCACGGCCACCTGGTTGGATGTCTCCTCGGCTATGCTTATCAATTTCTCTTCTAATATGCCGGCCTCCGCTGATGAAAGCAATTGGGGAAACTCTTTCGAAAGGTTGTTGTAAAGACGTGGCGGGCCCGGCTTTTCGGGTAGGAACGGATCCTGGGAGTACGCTGGCAGCGCAAACAGGCAAGACAGGAAGAAAGCAATTGTTCTCATATCAATAGCTGATCTCGTTGCTCAGCTCGTCTTTATCCGACTTTTCCCTTGGGAAAAACTCTTTGAGCTTTTCTCCCGTTTTCTCTACCGCGACACAAAGCCCCTGGGCGAACTTCTTGTCCGCGAAGTAACCCATCAGCTCGTCCTTTATCCCATCCCAGAACTCCTGGTGCACGCGCTCGTGTATGCCCTTGTCACCGTAAATCGCAAAGGTGTGGTCTTTGGCTCCTATGAAAAAAAGCACTCCGTTCCTGTCCTTGGTCTTGTGCATACCCTCCCGGTCGAATACTTTTTTGGCCTTCTTCACCACGTCCGTTCCGCCATTGTCCTCTACGTGCACACGAATCTCGCCCGAGGTGTGCAGCTCGGCAGCGGCAATGCTCATACGTATAGCCGCCTTTTCCTCCTCGCTGAAAAAGTCCTTTGCCGTCATTACTTACCCTTGTTGAAGAGGGAATCCACATCCGGGGTCTTGTCGGCCCCTTCGGTCATTTCGAACGAGGGCTTTTCTTTGAAGCCGAAAAGTCCGGCCCATATCCTGCGCGGGAACATAGTAATGCTGGTATTGTAATCACGGGTCATTTCAATGAACACCCTGCGTTCGTTCGTAATGCGGTTTTCGGTGCCCTCGAGCTGGGTCTGGAGATTGAGAAAGTTCTGGTTTGCTTTGAGATCAGGATAATTCTCGGCAACGGCCAGCAGCCTGCCCAGGGTGGAGCTCACCTCGCCCTGCACCTGCTGGAACTTCTGCAGCGATTGTGCATCCAGCTTGGTGGGGTCTATTGTTACCTGCGTGGCCTTGGAACGGGCGTTCACAACGGCCTCCAGCGTTGATCGCTCAAAATCGGCATAGTTCTTCACCGTTGCCACCAGGTTAGGGATCAGGTCATTCCTGCGCTGGTAGGCGTTCTCGACCTGGGTCCACTGGGCTCCAACGGCTTTTTCCATTTTGTTCATGTTATTATAGGCGTTGCAGGCATTGAAGCCTACGAGAGCAATAAATAAACCTATAACTAAAAGGACAATTGTACCTCTGTTCATGTGTTGGTTTTTTAGTATGCGTAAAGTTACGCAATTTAGAAACCAATGCTTGCCGCCCCGGTTTTCATGACAATATGGCCATAATTAAAGACCTAATGTGGCTATTCTGTCTTAGCCCTTACCAATAACCCGGCTTTGGATTGATAGAGAACCCTGAACTCCCCTTATAGGATTTTAGTATAATCAACAACCAGCCAGCGTATAAGAGAATCAACACAACTAATTGATTTTCACAATACTACATATAATTCCAACCCTTTTGTCAGTAATTTCGTCTTATATATATATCACCGTATATTTGAATAAAACAAATACCATGGTTTCTAGCGGCTTTAAAAGTAGACCAGTTTATTTTCTGCTCGCTTTATCTTTTCTTATCGCGTCATGCGAAAAAAAGTGGAAGAAGCCAACCGATGTTTCTTTTGGCTTTCAACTTAACTCTAATTCCGGGAGCGGGTTGATAAAATTTACCTCCGGGTATATTCTTCTGGACAGGATTGATTTTGATGGGGAGCGGAAACAAGGAAGCAATAACGTAGATTTCAGCAAGGACTATGATCCGAATGTCCAGATTGATCTAAGTACAATTAATCTGTCTTCCGGCATAGCCTTCGATATTCCACAGGGGACCTATACGAGAATAGATCTAAATGTCCGGACTGAAGAGCAGCAAAACAGCATGCCTAATCTTGTAATTTACGGAACGTATATCAATACAATCAATGATACATTAGCGGTTCAGTTTGAGTTTAATTCCGGTGAAAGTTTTGAAATTACCGCGCAAAGCTCTTCAGGCGGAAATGAAATAGTTCTTATAGAGGATCAGCCCTCCACTACGAAAATTGTTTTTAATCCGAAATATTGGTTCGATGTTGTTCCGCAGAGCATGCTGGACAGCGCAAATATTACTATTGTAAATGGCGTTCAGACAATTATTGTCAGCGAAAACGACAATCAGGATATTTACCAGCTTGCTGCTGACCGAATAAGGGACGGCAACCAGGTTATAATTAATTAAAGAGAATTTATAAAGCAACCTTGTGCAAGATCATTCCGTTTTGACCGATGAGGAACTCGTATCCAAGTGTATTACTGGTGACAGGAAATACCAGGAAATGCTGTATAAAAAATATGCATCAAAAATGTTCGGGGTTTGCCTGGGATATATCAGTGACCGCGATGCCGCAAAGGATATTCTCCAGGAAGGGTTCATAAAGGTTTTCACTTCATTAAAAAACTATAAGGGAGAAGGGTCACTGGAGGGTTGGATAAGACGAATAATTATAAATACGGCCATTGACCATTACAGAGTGTTTATTCGCGACCATCGCAACCTGCACATAGAAGAGATAAGCACAGCAGCATTTGAGGTTTCCTTACCTGATAAAATTCTTGAAAAGGAACTGCTTGAACTTATTCATAAACTGCCGGAGGGAGCGAGGATTATTTTTAATTTATATGTCGTTGAGGGTTACAGCCATAATGAAATTGCTGAAATGCTGAATATTACCAAAGGAACATCGAAATCGCAATTCTCAAGAGCAAGGGTCTTGTTACAGCACTGGATTGGGAAATTATATAATGTGAAAATGATAGCAGAAACATTCAAGAACGCCTAAATGGAACCGGAAGAATTCAACGATTGGTATAAAAAGGGATTCGAAGGCTTGAATGAAGCTCCTCCGGATGAAGTTTGGAATGGCATTTCCAATCAATTGGACATGGAAGATGTGTGGGTGAGCGTGAATGCCAGGCTGGCTGTTATTGACAGGAGGAAAAAAAACACCAGGAGAATTCTGTATTCTTTCGCGCTTCTTTTAGTTTTAGGAGGAGCAGGCGCATTGTTGTTCCCATCTGATGATTCACAGAATAAAGGTTCATATTCAGGTAATAATGGCATTGCTCATGAAAAGGGCAAAATCAACGAGCAACATGGCGGTATTGTTTCAACTGATAATCGCCAGAAAAACGTTGACAGTTACAAAAATGGAGTTTTGCTTGGCCCGGGAACCAATGTTTTATCTGATGATTCTTACTTTACGACAAAGCTTAAACCCATTTCTGAAGGCAATCCGGGAAGTAACAATCCGGAGGTTATTCCCTACCTCATAAAGCCGGAAAAAATAAGTGACTCTGTATACACAGGTGATTTATTCCCTGTTCTGCCGCTGCCAATAACCTTTATTACTGTGCAGCGCAACGATACTTCATTTCACCCAATCCCTGCAGTAACGGGCACCTCCCCTGACCCGCTTGAGAAAACTGAGAAAACCGGTCCTTTAACCGGATTCTATTTGGGAGGAATTTATTCCTTTAAAAATACGTGGTTATTAAATAATGCGACTCTCAGGGCTTTGGGATCCCGAACTCTTGACCAGGCAAATTTACATTTTGGTCATGCCTATGGGGTATCCGCTGGTTATTGCTTAAGTTCGCAATTAAGCACGGAGTTGAATTGGTATATTAATTCCCAGCAGGGGCAGACCTATCATGTTTATAATGAAGGGACCTACACGGAAAAACAGATAAAATTGCGTTTTATGATGTTTAACGCTTCCATTAAAAGAAATGCTCCTTACCGGGCTATTAAAAACAATGTATATACCAGCGGTGGCTTGATAGCCGGTGCTAATTTCGCATTTCTGAAAAAGGGAAATGACGCGCTGGTTGAAACTTATTCGAAGTCAGACTTTGGGCTACGCTTCGGCTACGTATGTAATATTGTTTTAAATAAGCATTTTCTTTTGTCACCCGCAATTATAGCGGATATAGGGCTTAAAAACATCTATAAGGGAAATTCCCTTTCTCCCAGCAGCTTCAATCGCACTTACAATGCATCTGTTGGATTTGATCTGGGATTAAAGTATGTGTATTAGCAATAAACAGATAAAATTTCCTTCTATTCCAACCTTTTTTTGATTCTATTCGTCTTCCTGGTGAAACAAACACTTCGTTATGAGACGAATCTATACTTTCTTGTCTTTAGCTTCGATAACGGCTTCACTTTCAGCTCAGTCACCTGCATGGTGGGCTGAAAACGGGCAAACCCTCTCCAACTTACACAACATTAACTTCGCAGGCGACAATAGTACCGGCTGGTTCTTTGGGGATTCTGTATCCGGACCTGTTTTCCGGAAAGGAATTATTAAGAAAACAACAAATCAGGGCCTTACCTGGAATGTTCAGAACATGGGCTCAGATAGCATCCAAATACTGTCAAGCTATGTTTTCAGCACATCTGCACTCATTGCCGTTGGAAAATTTCAAACAACCGGTTCTGGCGCTTCCATTATGACCAACAATGGTGGCGCCACATGGGTAAGGGATACCGTCTCGTTTGCAGAACGCCTTTTTGACGTGGATTTTGCAACAAGCTCGATTGGCTGGGTAAGCGGCCGAAACGGATATGTAGCACGCACGAATAATGCCGGATCTTCCTGGGCGCCTCAGGTTACATCCACGGGTGAAGATCTCTTATCTATAGATTTTGCTGATCAGAATCACGGTTGGGCCGTGGGCTCCGACCCGGGAACGGGAGGCACCATTATTCATACCAGCAACGGTGGCACTACGTGGAACTTACAAACCAATACTTTAGCTGGAGATTTATTTTCGCTTTTTGCATTTAACCCGGCACGCGCGATTGCTGTCGGGCAGGGCGGAATAATAATAATGACCAATGATAGCGGAAACACCTGGATTCCTAAAATAAGCGGAACGGTTAATGATTTGCTCGATGTGTCGTTTGCCAGTGCTGCAAATGGTTGGGCGGTTGGCGCTGGCGGAACTATTGTGTATACCACGGATAGCGGCAATACCTGGTTGCCGCAAGTCAGCAGCACGGTGAATAACATTAATTCCGTTCATATGAAAAACAACAGCCTTGGATGGTATTGCGGAGATAACGGGGCGGTTTATTTCTATGGCACAAGCCCGGTTGGCATGGCGCACTCTGAAGCGAATATTAAACCCGGTATTTTCCCCAATCCCTGTACGGGGCATTTCACATTGGCTGCTCAGGATTGGGAGTTACCCGGAGCAACGGTAGAAATCCTGGATTCAAGCGGAAGGATTATTTATTCACAGGCGATTGGAGAGTCTCACACAGAAATTGACCTTTCCTTTTGTTCCAATGGACTGTATCTTGTCCGAATCAAAGAGCGGAGCACTGTGGTTTCAACTGGCAAACTGATCATCCACTAATTACATAAATCTAAAACAATCAAAAAAATGAAGAAGGTAGTGTTCGTACTCGGGATAATTGTAATCATTAGCGCGTGTAAAAAATACGAGGAGGGTCCTGTATTCAGCCTCCGTTCAAAAAAGGCGAGGGTAGATAATACATGGAAAATAGAGAAATACTATGAAAATGGTGTCGACTTGACCGCAGCCGTACTTTCCGCAGAGGACATAACTATAGATCTGACCAAAGAGGGAAAAGTCACCTGGACAGAAGTTGATTTGCAATCCGGAAGCGGCAATACGAAAACAGGCGTGTGGGAATTTACAGATAGCAAAAAATCCATTTTAGTACAAATCAGCGGTGGAGTGAGCTTCAGCGGAACCGGCAGTGATATATGGAACATTCTAAGACTTAAAAATAAGGAATTCTGGTTTACAGTAATGAATGGGAGCGACCAGGTGGAAGTTCACCTCATATCGAAGTGACCCGTGATTGATAAAATTTTCTCATACATGTTTTACTCAACGGTCAAGTGCCGCAGGACAAAGTTGCTCGTTGTAAGTGCGGCAATTTTGTATCTGTCGCTTGCTGCTGTGTTGCTCATCTACTTTCATAGTTTGGTTGGTTAATCCCGGATTCCGTGCCGGAAGCAGTAAATGCATATTTGTCGTTTGCTTCCGGTCGCGGTTTCCGGTAAATCCTGCGTTTTATGAACAGAAGCTTAAAGGAGTTGGACTCGGTATATGACAAGGTAATCAGTGCGCTACCAGAATACGAACGATTAACTTACTGTGAACAACTGATCGATAGGACACAAAAAACCCTGTTACACAATAAAAAATTCCTGACTAAAGCCATACAAGACCATTTAAGCAATATAATTGCTGCTGCCCAACAGGAAATAAAAAAGATTGAAAGTGGTGTGTCAGGCTCCAAGACTTCCGACTGATGCAGGGCGCCCCCTCCAATAAAATACAATACCTGGAAGGGTTGCGCGGGATTGCCGCTTTTATGGTGCTGTCGCATCATTTCATGCTTGCCTTTTACCCGGGAGCTTACGATGGTAACCCGGATCGGGCACATCTGGGAAGTTGGGAGCGGTATTATTATTCCAGCCCTATAAATGTTCTTACCAACGGGAATTTTTGCGTTACCGTATTTTTTGTTCTGAGCGGCTTTGTTCTGAGCAGAAAATACTGGCAGTCAAACAATTTTTCCGTTATCATGTCAGCCGCAAAAAGACGATTTTTCAGATTGTTTATTCCGGTTGCATTCACGCTTATAATTTCATTTATACTGCTTCGGTTCTCTTTATATAAACATGTAGAAGTCTCAGCGATATCTCACAGTGAATGGTGGTTGGGCACCTTATGGCCGGCACAGGGGTCGTTATTTGGGGTCTTTCTCGAACATGTAGCATATGGGGTTATGTTTCTCGGCTACCATGATTATGATACCAGCATGTGGACCATGTCGATCGAATTATTTGGCTCTTTCCTGGTCTTTGGTCTACTTGCGGTAACTCACCCCATAAAACGCAAGTATTT
>JBFLYZ010000013.1:0-69121 GCA_040756415.1 Bacteroidota bacterium | reverse complement strand
GTGGGACGTAAGATACGCGTGCCCGAAAAAGAGGCCGAGGGCGTACAGACTTATACCGCATTGCTTGGCACGGTAAGGGCGGTGCTGCTCTGGATATTTATCCTGGCCGTGACTTTTGTACTGGCGGTACTGGCATCGATCTATGCCGGCCACGGCCAGATCGCTTTTATCGTGCTGGGCGGCATCTTCCTGGCCTGCGCGCTTCCCGCCCTGCTGTTCCTGAACAGGGCCAGCGAAAAACGCTCGAAGACGATCGAGCTGGCTTCCGCACTATGGACCATCGCCATGTACCTGACCCTGGGCGGTGGGCCCATGCTGTCTAAACTGCTTTTCAACTGATGGAACTCATACTTCATACCGAATCGCACAAGGTCGGGCGCTATACGATAGGCGGCAAGGCTAAAAACCTCTTTCGCCTCATCCGCCTCGGCATGAAAGTGCCGGCATTTGCCGTTATTCCCAGCGAAACCCTGTGGTCTCTGGTGCCGGAAGCAGGGCAAAACGGGACGCCCGCGGATATCCTGCGGCTGCTGGACGCCCGGGGCATTCCTGGGGATTTCATTACGAACATCCTTTCCCGGTTTTACGGCACCCGCTATTTTGCGGTGCGCTCTTCGGGCGCTGACGAGGATGGTGCGGCCCATTCCTTTGCGGGGCAGTTCGAAAGCCACCTCTTCGTTACCGCTGAGCAACTGGAGGAAAAGATAAAGAGCGTATGGCGCTCGGCCTTTTCGCAGCGCGTTCAGGAATACCGCAGGAACAACGGCCTGAAAGAAAATACGGGTATTGCGGTCATTATACAGGAAATGATAGCGGCAGAGAGCGCTGGCGTGGCATTCGGCATCCATCCCACCAGCGGGAACCCGGATGAGAAGATGATCAGCGCGGTATTCGGGCTGGGCGAAGGGCTGGTATCGGGCGAGTTGAACGCTGACCATTATATTCTGAACAAGGAGAGCGTGACCGCGCATATCGCGGAGAAAACGCACCAGGTGGTGCTGGCCAGCGGGGAGAACGGAGGCACTGTCCTGGGCGAAGTGGAAAAAGAGAGGCAAAACCGGCCCGTGCTGGATGAAAAACAGGTCAGGGAAATAGGAAAAGCGCTGGAGCGGCTTTATGCCGAATACGGGCAGCCGCAGGATATCGAGTTTGCCTTCAGCAACGGTGAGCTGTTCCTGCTGCAGACCCGCCCCGTTACGGGCATTCACCCGCAAAATGATAAAAAAGGAGAATACATCGTGTGGGATAACAGCAACATCATCGAATCCTACCCGGGTGTCACCACGCCCCTCACCTTCTCCTTCATCACTACTTCTTACGAAGGCGCATACCGCCTGTTCTGCAGCTATATGGGCGTAAGCCAGCGGGTGATACGGGAGAACAGGCGGGTGTTTGCCAATACGCTCGGGCTGATAAACGGGAGGGTCTATTATAATCTCAAGACCTGGTACCACATGCTGGCCATGCTGCCCGGGTACAGCATCAATGCCCGCTTCATGGAAAAGATGATGGGCGTGAAAGAGCGTTTCGATATCCCGAACGACTACCGCCTGTCGAAGGCCAAAGCCTGGCTGAGCATTATCCGAATAGCCGTGAACATGTACTTCCGCTTTCTGTCATTGCCCCGCAAAAGGAAACAGTTCATGCGGCTGTTCAAGGAAACGATCACCGTTTATAAGCATATCGATTACGAGCAGAAGAACGCAGATGAGCTGATGAAGCTCTACCTCGGCTTCGAGCGCAGGCTGCTGAACGAGTGGAAAGCGCCCCTGCTGAACGACTTCTTTACCATGATATGGTTCGGATTGCTGCAGAAAACATGTGAAAGATACCGCATCAGCAGGAACCCGAACATACACAACGACCTGCTCTGCGGCAGCAGCGACATCATCTCCACGCAGCCGATACACCGCAGCATAGCCCTGGCCACTGCGATCACGGCTGACACAGAGCTCCGCGAGCTGTTCAGGGAGAATAACGAGCAGGACATCTGGAGAATACTAGGCGAAGGACTGAACGACCGGTTTGCCGCGCTCAAAAAGGAAATAGACCGCTACATCGCTGATTTCGGTGAGCGATGCATTGGCGAGCTGAAGCTGGAGACCATCTCCTATACACAGGACCCTTCCCTCTTCATTAAAGTACTGCGCGCTTACGTTGAAAGCGGCATCACCACGGATAAGACCACCGGGAAAATAGAGGAAGAGCTGCGCGCCAGTGCCGAACGGGAGCTGGAAGACGCGCTGCGCTTCCGTCCCTTCAAAAAATGGAAACTGAAGCGCATACTCCGGAAGGCGCGCGAGCTGGTCAGCTCGCGCGAGAACCTGCGCTACGAGCGAACGCGTGCATTCGGTATCGTGCGGGAGCTGTTCAGTCACATCGGCAAACGCTTCGCCACCGATCGTATCATCGACCATGAGCGCGATATTTTTTACCTGACCAAAGAAGAGATCTTCTCTTTCATCGAAGGAACAAGCGTTACACAGAACCTGCGCGCGCTGGTCGCTTTAAGAAAGGAAGAGTTCGAGCGATACAGGCAAATGCCACCGCCTTCCGAGCGCTTCGCCACCTACGGCAGTGTTTACTTCGCCAATGATTTCTTTAGCACCGAAAAAACCGCGAACATAAAAGGCGATCTGAAAGGCATTGGCTGCTGCCCGGGCAAGGTACGCGGTAAAGTGCAGGTCATACTCGATCCCGGCAAGGTGGCCTCGCTGAACGGGGACATCCTGGTCACTTCGAGCACCGATCCCGGCTGGGTGACCCTCTTCCCCAGCGCATCGGGCATTATCGTTGAACGGGGCAGCCTGCTCAGCCATTCGGCCATCGTTTCGCGGGAAATGGGGAAACCCTGTATCGTAAGCGTGAGCGGCCTACTGAAAACGCTCCGAACGGGCGATGAAGTGGAAATGGACGGAAGCACCGGTGAAATAAAGATCATTAAGCGCCATGGCTAAAGATCTCACGCAGCGTGTCGACTTCGGCATCATCCGCTACGCCAATTGCTGGGAGGATGCGGATATCCTGCTGGAAGGATTATCGCCCGGGCCGGGCAGCAGCATACTATCCGTAGGCTCGGCAGGCGACAACAGCTTTTCCCTGCTGGCGCGCAATCCGGACCTGGTGGTGGCCGTTGACGTGAACAAAACACAGCTTTACCTGGTCGAATTGAAAAAAGCGGCATTTATGGAGCTGAGCTATGAAGAGCTGCTGGCCTTCCTGGGCTTCAGCGCGAGCGCCAAAAGGGAAGAGCTCTACCACCGGATCAAAACCGGATTAAGCCCGGCCTCCAGGTCGTATTGGGATAAGAACCTTATCCAGGTGCGCCAGGGGGTGATCTTTGCCGGAAAGTTCGAGCGGTATTTTCAGACCTTCAGCCGGAAGATATTGCCCTGGATACATTCGGGCAGCACGGTCAGGCTGCTTTTCAGCGAAAAGACCGAAGCCGGCCAGAACGAATTTTACCGCAGCACCTGGAACTCCTGGCAGTGGAAACTGCTGTTCCGCATATTCTTCAGCCGCTACGTGATGGGGAAATACGGCCGCGATCCGGAGTTTCTTAAAGAGGTGAACTTTTCCGTAGCTGATTTCATTTACCGAAAGGCCGAAAAACAGCTCTGCAGCGTCAGGGCCCAGCATAACTTCATCCTGCGCTTCAACCTCACCGGGGATTTCGGTGGGCTGCTGCCGCATTATGTACGAGGAGAGAATTTCGAGGCCATACGCAGCCGTATCGGGCGACTGCATATACTGGAAGGCTATGCCGAGGATGCCGTACGCAAATACGGGCCTTTCCACGGCATGAACCTCTCCAACATCTTCGAATACATGAGCCGTGACCTGTTCCGTAACACGGCAGAAGAGCTTTTGAACGGAAGCGTTGCCGGGGGCAGGCTGGCCTACTGGAACCTGATGGTGCCGCGCAGGATTTCGGCCCTGGTTCCCGAAAAAGCGGAATACCTGCAGTCGCTCTCCGCCTCGCTGAGCGAAATCGACAAGGGATTTTTCTACGACCAGTTCATCATCGACAGAAAAAAATGAACACGGACATCATCCATACGGCCTTGCTGGCTACGGCTTTTCTCCTGCTCTTTGGCGTTGCCGAGCTGCTCTACCACAAACTGGGCGTAAAGGCCGAGCTCACCCGGAAGCTGGTGCATTCCGGCACAGGCCTGCTAACGCTGCTTTTCCCCTTGCTGCTGAGCAGCCACTGGCACGTGCTTTTCCTCTGCGCCAGTTTCGCGCTCATCCTGATGGCCAGCCTGCGCTTTGACCTGCTCCGGTCCATTAATGCCATTGACCGCAGGTCGCACGGAAGCATCTCCTACCCCGTGGCGGTGTACGGCTGTTTTCTCGTATTCGAGCATAACCACCGCGAGCTGGTCTACTTTTACCTGCCCATACTCACCCTGGCCATATGTGATCCCATGGCCGCCCTGTTCGGCAAACGCTTCCCTTACGGCCGCTTCAGGATCGGTAAGGACAGCAAGACACTCGTTGGCGTGAGCGCTTTTTTTGTTTCTTCTCTCCTGCTTACGGTGCCACTGCTCTTCTTCCTTTCCGTCACCGAACCGGACTGGATGGCTATCTGGAGGCTGGCTGCGCTTACAGCGCTTTTCTCATCGGTAACCGAAGCGGTCAGCGGAAAGGGCCTCGATAACATCACCATCCCGGCAAGCGTGATACTCATACTAACACTATTCTTATGAGCGAGATCATCCGCCTGCAAGCTGCCGACAAGGATTTTGAGCTGTTCAGTGAGCTCCCGGCCGCCCTTTATCCTTCGGGCAGCCTGCGCTTCGCCCTGCCCGAAGACCTCAATACCGATTACCTGATGGCCGCCTATGTCCTGCGGGCGAACGGAAGGGCAAAAGCAAGGGCCGCGCTCTATTCTAACCCCCATCTGCAGTTCGCAGGGCAAAAATGCCTCTGCCTGGGCAATTACGAATCGGCCGATGAGCCGGAGCTGGCGCAGCGGCTGCTTCGCCATTGCTGCGAAGAAGCGAAAAAACTCGGTGCAGAATACATCCTGGGGCCTATGAACGGCAGCACCTGGAACCATTACCGTTTCAGCCTGCATCACGACAGCCCGGGGTTTTTCCCAGAGCCCTATCATCACCTCTATTACAACGACCACTTCAAACAGGCCGGGTTTACCGGCATAGCCCGGTATTTCTCCAGCATAGATGCCATCATGAGGTTTGACCGGCCCGAAGTTATGGAACGCGAGCGCGAGCTCAGCGCAGCAGGCGTAAGGCTGAGGGCCATTGATCTCCGTGAATACGAAAAAGAGCTGAGCCGGCTCTTCGATTTCAGCCTGCTGGCCTTCAGGGATAACTTCCTCTATACTCCTGTGAGCAGGGAGACCTTTATCAGGAAATACGCGGAAACAAAGAAGATCATTGACCCCCGTTTTGTCCTGCTGGCGGAAGACAACAACGGAAATCTGATCGGTTACTTCTTTTGCCTTCACAATTTTTTCAACACGAAGGAAAAGCAGCTCGTGGTCAAGACCATTGCCCGTAACCCCGACAGGAAATGGAAAGGGCTGGGACAGGTCATGGGTAACAGCATTTACAGAGCGGCTGTTCAGGAGGGATACAGCTCGGTCATACACGCTTTTATGATCGAGGAAGGCACATCCACTCCAACTTCAGCGGCTTTTTCAGGAACTGTATTTAAAAATTACATGCTTTATGGAAAAAAGATCGAATAAATTCAGAAAGTGGGCGGCCATTACGCTCACCCTGCTGGCCTTTATTGCTTTTATAACCGTAGTAGGCAGCCCCTACGGAAATCACAAGGGTTTCGAGTATAAGCTTATACGGCATTCCGTTGAGATCGATGCGCCCGTAGAACAGGTATACCGCTTTCTGGGTAATTCAGATAACGTTTCGCGCTGGTCGGTATATGTCGACCATATCAGCACGCTGAACCCCGACAGCTTTACCGATGGCACGCCCGGCAGCAGGAGGCGATGTTTCTGCAATGCCGATGAAAGCGGCACCCGCTGGGATGAGCTGATCACTGAAGTGGTCCCGTACAAGAAAAGGCAGCTTACCATTTACAATATGCAGGGATTCTCGCTCACAGCCGAGAACCTGGCCACCGAGCAGATCTATGAAAAGCTGGACAGCGCCCGCTGCAGGATCACCTTCACCGTGTTCTACAAGGATAAGAAGCCTTCCTTTTTCGAAAGCGTGAAGACCTATATCGCTGCCTACAAGATCAAGGATATATTCGAGGAGAACATGAAGAACATCAAGCGCATTACCGAGAGCGAATACCATGGCTGAGCCCTTCAACATCGTTGATCTTTTCTATGAATCCGCCCGGAAGCGCCCGGGTAAAACAGCTCTTATCTGCAAGGACCGGAAGACCACGTTTGCCGAGCTGGAAGCGCAGGTAAGCGGCACAGCGGCTTATTTTCTGAAAAGGGGGATCGCCAAAGGCGACCGGGTGCTCATCTTCGTTCCCATGAGCCCCGACCTGTACCGCATCGTGCTGGCCCTCTTCCGCATAGGGGCTACGGCCGTATTCCTTGACGAGTGGGTCGGAAAAAAAAGAATGGAGGAATGCTGCAAAGTGGCGCAGTGCAAAGCCTTCATCGGTATTTTCAAGGCAAGGCTGCTTTCCTGGTTCTCGTCCGAGCTGAGAAAGATCCCCCTGAAATTAAGCACCGCGTACACACCCCTGCCCTTCGGCCGCTTTCCTGAAACATCGGCTGACGATACTGCGCTGATCACGTTCACCACCGGCAGCACAGGCACTCCCAAGGCGGCCAAGCGCACGCACGGGTTCCTGCATGCCCAGTTCAGGGCCCTTATCCGGAAAACGGGCGCTGATCAGCAGGAGATCGACATGCCGGTACTGCCCATCGTGCTGCTGCTCAACCTGGGCAGCGGCATTACCTCCGTAATTGCCGATTTCAAGGCTTCCAGGCCTGAATCGCTCCGGCCGGAACGGATCATCGGCCAGATCGAGCAGTACGGGGTCTCGCGGATCATCGCTTCGCCATACTTCGTCAGGGAGCTTTCCCGAACAATGATACGCAACGGCAAAAAACTGCCCGGGGTAGCAAAGATATTCACAGGGGGAGCGCCCGTTTTTCCTGCCGAAGCCGAGCTCTATGTGCGGGCCTTCCCTTCCGCGCACGTAGAGGTCGTGTACGGCTCAACCGAGGCCGAACCCATCAGCTCTATCAGCGCGCAGGAACTTATCCTGGAGAGAACGGCAGCGCTGAAGCGCGGATTGAAAGCGGGCAAGCCCGACCCCAGCGCGCGGGTAAGGATCATCGGGATAAGCGGGCTGGATATTTCCGTTGCCTCGGCCGGGGAACTCGAAAGGCTCAGCCTTGCTCCCGGGCATATCGGGGAGATCATCGTAAGCGGTGATCATGTGCTGAGGGAGTACTTCAATAACGAGGAAGCTTTGAAAAGGAATAAGATCTTCATCGGTGATTCATGCTGGCACCGCACAGGTGACAGCGGTTACCTGGACCAGGACGGAACGCTCTTCCTCACGGGGCGGTGCAGCATGCTGATAAACAAGAACGGAACGCTCATCTCCCCTTTTGTTTACGAAAACTACTTTCAAACGATCGAAGGAGTTGAGCTCGGCACCCTGCTCGACTGCCGCGGCAAGCTGTGCGCCATTGTGCAGATCGGGAAAGCCTTCTCGCGGAAACAGATCGGGAAAGCGATCAAAGCGCAAGCCCCAGACATAGAAGAGATCGTTTTCCTGGACAGGATACCCCGCGACCCGCGGCACAACTCCAAGATCGACTACGCCCGGCTCAAAGAGCGTCTGTACGCTCGCCTTTGAACTGCAGCTCGAACAATTTCCTGTACTGCCCGTTCAGCTTCAGCAGCTCCTGGTGCGAGCCCTGCTCCACGATACGGCCGTGGTCCATCACGATGATGCGGTCGGCCCGCTGTACGGTGGCCAGGCGGTGGGCGATCACGATGGATGTCCTGTTCTCCGTGAGCTTGCGGGTGGCTTCCTGTATCAGCAGCTCGGCTTCCGTATCGATCGAGGAGGTAGCTTCGTCCAGTACCAGTATACGCGGGTTATATACATACGCGCGGATGAAAGCGATGAGCTGCCGCTGGCCAACCGACAGCATGGCGCCACGCTCCATCACGTTGTAATCATAATTGCCGGGAAGATTCATGATAAAATCATGCGCGCCCACCGCTTTGGAGGCGGCAATGATCTGCTCGCGCGTGATATCCGGATTACAGAGCGACACATTATTGGCGATGGTATCTGAAAAGAGGAACACGTCCTGCAGCACTACCGCGATGTGCCGCCTCAGCCAGTCGATGCGGTAATCGCGAATATTGATCCCATCAATGCTGATCTCTCCCTTATTGTACTCATAAAAGCGATTGAGCAGGTTGATGACCGATGTTTTGCCCGAACCGGTAGAACCCACGAGCGCGATCGTTTCATTCTTATTCACCCGGAAAGAGATATCCCTGAGCACGTAATTCTCATCGTTATACGCGAACCAGACCTTGCTGAACAACACATTTCCCTCCATGTTACCCGCCACGGTACCCTTGTCTTCGATCTGCTCGCGGGTATCGAGCACGCGGAACACGCGCTCGCTGGCCACCATGCCCATCTGCAGCACGTTGATACGGTCGGCCAGCATGCGGATGGGGCGGAAGAACATATTGGACAACAAAAGGAAGAAGGTGACCTCGCCCGCCTGCACCTCCAGGTTATACAGCTCCCTGCCGGCCACCCTGATCACCAGGCCGATCGCTGCCGAAAGCAAGATCTCCACCACCGGGAAGAATACCGAATAGCTGAACACCGACCGTATGTTGGCATCGCGGTGGGCGGCATTGATCCTGCGGAAACGCTCGTATTCGGCATCCTCGCGGTTGAAAATCTGCACGATCTTCATGCCGGTGATATGCTCCTGCACGAAGGTGTTCAGCCGGGCCACCTGGGTACGCACGTCCTGGAAAGAGGCCTTCACCGCGTTCTTAAAGATGTAGGTCGACAGCAGCAGCAGGGGCACCACGGCCATTACGGCCAGGGCCAGCTTCCAGTTCACCGCGAACATGGCTACTACAAATACGATCAGCGTAAGGATATCGCCCATGATGATGATGAAACCCTGGGAGAAGATGTCCGAAATCGCTTCGATATCGGAAATGGTACGGGTAACGAGCTGGCCGATTGGCGTATTGTCAAAGTATTTGGCGCGAAGGCTCACGATATGCCTGTACAACTGCACCCGCAGATCCTTGATGATGGTCTGCCCCAGCCAGCCGGTAAGGTAGGCATTGCGGTACTGCAGAAAGGATTCGATGAACAGCGAGGCGATCATGATCAGGGTGTAGATCAGCAGCATGTTGAGGTCCTTGGTGCGTATGCAATCATTGATCGCGTACATGATGATGAAAGGCCGCACAATGGAAAAAAGGGATAGCGCGAAGGTCTGTACAATAGAGAGGATAAAACGGCCCCTGTACGGCTGCGTGTAGGCGAGCACGCGCCCGAACAGCTTCAGGTCGAAAGCCTTGCCGCTTACCGATGTTCGCTGCCCTTCACTCATTCAGAAACAGTTCTGCCGGATAGACCACTTTCTCCAGGTACAAACCATGAGCGGGAAAGGATTCGCCCGCGTTGCCCCTGTCCCTGCTTTCGATGATCCTGCGCACATCGTCAGCGTTGATTTCCTTTTTCCCTACCCGCACCAGGGTGCCTACGATCGCCCTTACCATATTGCGCAGGAAACGATCGGCCGTGATGCGGAACACCAGCAGCTCCCCTTCCCTGCTCCACTCCGCTCTCATCACTTTGCACAGGTTGGTTTTCACCTGCGTGCGCAGCTTGCTGAACGAGGTGAAATCGCTATAGTCAAAAAGCGCTTTTGCGGCTTCGTTCATGCGATCGATATCCAGGGGGGCGTAGAGAAAGGCTGCCCTTTCGTTGAAGAAGGGATTACGCTGCTGAATGATCTGGTAGCGGTAGCTGCGGCTGATCGCATCGTAACGGGCATGGGCGGCATCCTTCACGCGGAGCAGCTCCTGCACCGCTATGTCGCGCGGAACGACCGAATTGAACTTATATACGGATTCGGGATCGCTCAGGTCCTTTTGAGAATCAAAGTGAGCGTAAAACTCCGCGGCATGAACGCCCGTATCCGTGCGCCCGCAGCCGGTGAATTCGATCTTTTCATTCAGCAGACGGGATATGCTCTCGTTCAGCACCTGCTGAACGGTGCGCGGTGTGTTCTCCTGCACCTGCCAGCCGTTATAAGCCGTACCCACGTACGAAAGTTTTGCAAAGTACCTCACGATGATCCCGGAAAAAGAAATGCGAAGATACTCAAAAAGAGCGGGTCAGTTGCCCCAGATCATGATGAGCGTACCGGCCACGATACAGGTGGCTCCCACAGCGGTCTTAAAGCTGATGGTCTCTCCCAGGAAAATGACCGAAAAGATAACGGTCAGGGCCAGGCTGAGCTTGTCGACCGGTGCCACCTGCGATACCTTGCCTATATCAATGGCGCGGAAGTAGAACAGCCATGAAAGGCCGGTGGTGATGCCGGAAAGGGCGAGAAACAGCATATTGGCTTTTGTCAGGGATGCAGCCTGACTTAACCCATTGCGAAAGAAAACGATGGCCCATGCCATGAAGAGAATGACCACCGTTCGTATGGCAACGGCCAGGTCGGTGTTAATGTTCTTGATACCGATCTTGGCGAAGATAGCGGTAAGTGCCGCGAAGAGGGCTGAGAGCAAAGCGTAGATCCACCACATGAGTTAGATATGAGATATGAGATGTGAAATATGAAATGTGAAATAAATATTATGCGTTAATGTAGGCAGCCGCCTTTTTGGCGAGGGCAGCCCATTTATCCCTGTGCCGGTAAGAGACCTGCACCCATTCCTTCATCGGTCGCTTTTTTCCCGAAGGATCGAACAGCCGGGAACCGCTGAGCTCCAAAGCGTCATGGTGGCTGTCGCCACCAAGCTTGAATACCATACAGCTATCAAATAGGCAGGCAAAGGCCTTGCCTTTCAACTTCAGGCAGGGCTTGCCGAACATCTGGCTCAGCGCGGCCCCTTTTACTGCCTTTCCCGCGTCCTGGAAAGCCTGTTCTTCTTTATTCATGCTCATCGGATCTGTTAAGACGATTCAGATTTTTTTCGATATAGTTATCGCTGGGCAGCAACGATTGCTGGATTCGCCTGGCATAGCGTATACTGTCGGTAATATCCTTGTTCTTTTGGGTGATCTCGTCATTCGTTTGCAGCAGCTTCGACTCATATTCCGCTGCCGTGTTCTTAAAGTACAGCACTACGCTGAACACAAGCACGATATTGCATAATATATTGATGTAAAAAGCGCTTCGCTTAACGCTGTACTCGATCACATCGAGCAGGGCGCCTCGGGTCTCAACCCAATAGCAGGTTGCGCCAAACAACGCGATAACCCCGGCCAGGACCAGCAGCGGGTATCTCGATTCCCTGAACAGCACCAGGTGCAGCGCCCCGAGAAGGACGAAGGTGATCTGGCTGCCCGAGTCCTTACCGTTGATCAGCACCACGATGGTTATAAAAGCAAGCGAGATAAAGAAGTAATACATCCGGGCGAAACGGAAAAGCCCCCTGGCGTTAAAGTACAGGGTGCACAGGCAAAGCACAACGCCTATGCAGACATAAACCGTAACCAGTATTTGCCTGAAATAAATGCCTACGGGAATAAGAGAAAGCAGGACAATGGCCGAAAGGAAGGCGATCCGGTTCAATAATCCGAGCTGGCGGGCATCCTGCTCATCGCGCAGGCGGGAATAGCCGATAACCGATATGCGGTTCCACAGGTTTTTCATAGGCACACGCCCTTAACAGGTCAGAACCGCTTTCCGAACTTCTTCTTTGCCTTGGCTATGCTCACCCTGATATCGCTGCCTTTGAGCGATGCGGCATTCAGCGAAAGGGCCTTGATACCGGCCGACTTTTCTTCCATTTCCACGAAGCCATAGCACAGGCTGTGGCCGGCCTCATCGCGGGCAATACGCACGGATTTCACTTTTCCGTACTTTTCGAATAAGGCGCGCAGGTCGTCCTCGGTGATGAAGGTGTTGAGCGCGGATACGTATAAGTTCATACGAAATACTGTTTTGCTGCGCTTCGAAGATACTGAGAATAACAACATTGTGTTTTATTCAATAAATTAGCCCGATGAAACTGTTTTCGTTCCTTTTTCTGCTATTCCTGGCATTCATTGCCGGAGCCGTTTACCGGGTTAAGCCCGCTTCTTATTCCTTCGAAACAGGTGCCGACACTACATCCAAAGACACCTGCTTCATCATAGTCCCCAATGCCATCACCCCGAACGGTGACGGTGTAAACGATGGAATTATCATCAGCCACAACTGCCCGATCACCGACTTTCATTTCTGGATCTACGACCGCTGGGGAATCATTATCTACGAGACCACCGGGCTCAAAAACGGGTCGGTCGTGGACTGGGATCACCAGAAATATCCCGCAGACACTTACTTATGGAAGCTCACCGGAAAGCAGCGGGAAAAAGAGATAAAGACCCTGGGGCATTTCACCCTCCTTAAATAGTGGCGGGCATTCTGGTTTTATTCTTATGTTTGAAACCATGCGCAAGACCTGCTTGTTGGCCATAGCCCTTCTCCCTGTTGTTTATTCTTTGTCTGAGAACACGATCGACTCGCTGAAAAAAGTGATCGCCAGCGGGCACGACACGGCCAGGGCCACCGCCTACATGCAATGGGGACAGCTTCTTCACCTCAACCAGCCGGATTCCGCGCTGAAACTCTGGCTGGAAGCATCGCGTATTGCCGAACACGGGCTGGCCGCGCCCGGCTTGACCCCCGGAATGCAGCGGACGTATAAGCGGCTTTTTGCCGAGGCTACCAACAGCCTTGGCTTCTGCTACAACAACCAGGGCGATATCAGCCGCTCGCTGAAGTATTATCTCATCGCCCTCAGGCTTTGCGAAGAACTGGACGATAAGGAAGGACTTTCGGTTTGCCTGAACAACGTTGGCTTTGTTTACGCCAACCAGGGCGACACCGCCCTGGCCCTCGAGTATTATGAAAAAAGCCTGGCCATCAACCGCCAGCGCAACGACAAGAACGGCATCGCCTATTGCCTGAACAACATCAGCCAGGTATACCGTAACCAGAGCAAGTATGAAAAGGCACTGGAATACCTCAACGAATGCCTCGCCCTTCGTCAACAGACGGGTGACAAAAGAGGGATCGCCACGGCTTTGCATAACCTGGCCGGTATTTACCAGTCTCAAAAGCAAATGGATAAGGCCATGGATTATTTCATGAAAAGCCTGGCCATGCGCGAGGAGATCAAGGACAAAAAAGGCATTTCCTTTACCGCCCATGACCTGGGACAGATCTATTTCGAGCGGGGCGACATGGTCACGGCACGCAAATACGCTGAACTGAGCCTCAGCCAGGCCATGGCTGCCGGCTTCCCGCTCAACATACGCAAAGCAGCCCTGCTCATGAGCAATATCTATAAGAAGGAGGGGGACTGGGAAAATTCGTTCAACATGTACGAGCTGCACATTAAAATGCGCGACAGCATTAATAACGAGAATATCCGTAAGGAAACATACAAGCAGCAGGTCAGGTATGAATACGAGAAAAAAGAGGCCCTGCTGCTGAAAGAGAACGAACTGGCCGAAGCCAGGCAGAAGCAGCAGCAGGTGATCATCTATGCGGTGAGCGCGGGACTGGGGCTGGTCCTGCTCCTGGCCATACTCATTTTCAGAGGCTACCGGCTAAAACGGCAGGCACATATGGAGATCAGCAGGCAAAAGCTGATCATTGAAGAAAAGCAAAAAGAAATGGTAGACAGCATACATTACGCCAAACGCATACAAGAATCCCTGCTCCCCAGCGAGAAGTACATCGAGCGCAGCTTCGACCGGCTGTTTGGAAAAAAATAATCGCCTTCGCTTATCTGCTTGCTTCTTATTGCCTCACCGGCCCTTTTCCCCTTAACAAATATTAACACCCCGCCATTGCCCTGTTAAGACTTAAAAGTTAACTTTGAGCCTCTCTGAAAAAGAGGCCCAAAAACACTATTTTATGAACGATATACAGGAACTCAACACACGTGTTCAGCAGGAGAGCGCGCTGGTAGACTACATCCACAACGAGCTGGGCAAGGTCATTGTCGGGCAAAAAGAAATGATCGACCGTTTGCTCATCGGCCTGCTCAGCAATGGCCACATCCTGCTCGAAGGCGTGCCGGGGCTTGCGAAGACACTGGCCATCAAATCGCTGGCCCAGTGCATACATGCCGAGTTCAGCCGCCTTCAGTTCACCCCCGACCTGCTCCCTGCCGACCTGACCGGCACCATGATCTATAACCAGAAGAAAGAGGAGTTCACCGTACGCAAAGGGCCCGTTTTCGCCAATTTCGTGCTGGCCGATGAGATCAACCGCGCCCCGGCCAAGGTGCAAAGCGCCCTGCTGGAAGCCATGCAGGAAAGGCAGGTGACCATTGGCGAGGAAACCTATAAGCTGCCCGACCCCTTCCTGGTCATGGCCACCCAAAACCCCATCGAGCAGGAAGGCACTTATCCGCTGCCCGAGGCGCAGGTCGACCGTTTTATGCTGAAAGTGGTCATCACCTATCCCAGCAAAAAGGACGAGCAGCGGGTTATGCGCAATAACATCAGGGGCACCGAAAGCCTGAAGACCATACTGAAACCCGAGGATATCATCAAGGCCCGTGAAACGGTGAAGACCATTTACATGGATGAAAAGATCGAGCATTATATACTCGATATCGTCTTCGCTACGCGTTTCCCGAACGATTATAAGCTGCAGAAGTTCGCCCCCCTCATCAGTTATGGCGGGTCACCGCGCGCCAGCATCAACCTGGCCCTGGCTTCGAAGGCCTATGCCTTTATCAAACGCAGGGGGTATGTGATACCGGAAGATGTGCGGGCCGTATGCCACGATGTGCTGCGCCACCGCATCGGCCTTACCTACGAAGCCGAAGCGGAGAACATCACCAGCGAGATGATCGTGAACGAGATTTTAAATACGATAGAGATCCCCTAACCTGCGAATAACGGACTCTGCGGTTACGAATGTTAAGGAATTCGCCATTCGCTGGGATCCGTTATCCGCTGTTCGATTGATATGGATAGCAAAGAGCTGCTGAAAAAGGTCCGCAAGATCGAGATAAAGACCCGCGCTTTATCCAACCAGGTCTTTTCGGGCGAATACCATTCGGCCTTCAAGGGCCGCGGCATGGCCTTTTCCGAAGTGCGCGAATACCAGCAGGGCGATGACATACGCACCATCGACTGGAACGTGACCGCGCGCTTCAATCACCCCTACGTAAAGATGTTCCACGAGGAAAGGGAGCTTAATATCATGCTGCTGGTCGATATCAGCGCCTCCGAGAGCTTCGGAACGCGCGTACAGCTCAAAAAAGACCTGATCGCGGAGCTGTGCGCGGTGCTGGCCTTCTCGGCCACGACCAATAACGACAAGATCGGGCTTATCCTCTTTTCAGAAAAAGTGGAGCGCTACATTCCTCCCAAAAAAGGTCATCACCAGATCCTGCATATCGTGCACGAGGTGCTAAGCCACCGGCCCGAAGGAAAGGGCACCGACATTGGTGCCGCGGTAAAATATTTTTCACAGACCTCCAGGCGCAGGAGCATCGCATTCATCATCTCCGACTTTATTGACGGCCCTGCCCAGCGCATGACCCAGGGCGGCTTTGAGGACGAGCTGAACATCGCCAGCCGGAGGCACGATGTGGTGGGCATACGCGTTTTCGACCCGCGTGAAGCCGAACTGCCTGATATCGGGCTGGTGCGCATGCGCGATGCCGAAACGGGTCAGATGATGTGGGTAGACACCTCTAACCGCCACCTGCGCATGCAGTACGCGGTGAATGCCAGGCGCAGCGAAAGCAAGCTCGTGGATGTGTTCAAGCGCTGCGGCATAGATCACGTTTCAATCGGCACCAACGACAACTATTATAAGATACTCCTGAACCTGTTCCGCAGGCGCGGCACACGCAGATGAAAAAGGCGCTGTTCATACTCCTCCTGTTCACCGGCACCAGCGCGGGCGCCCAGCTCGGCATCAATGTAGAAGCCACGCTCGACACGAACGAGATGCGCATTGGCGAGCAAACCACCCTGCGGATCAAGATACGTTACCAGCGAACCAATGTATTGAAGATCGAATGGCCCCGGTTCAATGATACGATCATCAAAGGCATAGAGATCGTAAAGACCGGCCGCTTTGTTGACGCGCCACGCAGCAAGGGTAACAAGGTGGATTACATCCAGTCGCGCGATTTCGTCATCACCAGCTTTGATGAGGGCAATTACCTTATCCCCTCCCTCCGGTTTATCCTCAACAACGACTCCAACCAGTACGTGGAGACCAATCCCCTGCCCCTGCGTGTGAAGACGGTGGACGTAGACACCACTGCCGATTTCAAGGACATCAAGCCTCCCATTCATGAACCGCTCACCTTCGAGGACCTGGCCCTGTACGTATGGATCACGGCAGGGCTGGCGGCAGCCGCCCTGGTCTTCTTCCTGGTGAGGAGGTACCTGAAGAATAAAAAACAGATGTACGCCCTGGCCGACCGCTCACGCCCGGCCCACGAGATAGCCCTGAACGCCCTGGAAAAGCTCAAAAAGGAAAAAATGTGGAAAAAAGGGAAAGACGATACCAAGGAGCACCATACCCGGGTAAGCGAGATCGTGCGCACCTTTCTCGAGCGCAGCTTCGGCATAAACGCCATGGAAATGCCTACCTATGACATTCTCACGGAGGTCGAAAAGCTGTCCATCAGCAGGGAAAGCAAAAACGTTTTGCGCCTCGTGCTCCACCTGACGGATATGGTGAAGTTCGCCAAAGAGGTCCCGACAGACCTGCAGAACGAAGTGGTGGTTGACGATGCCGTTAAATTTGTAAAAGCGAATATCCCCAAACCTGTTGCCGGAGAACAGGAGGACGAAAAGCGATGAGCGAAGGATTGTCGAAATATTTTCAGTTTACCGAACCGGAATGGCTCAACCTCTTCTGGCTGTTCCCCGTCCTGATCGGCTTGTATGTTTTCAACAGCTACCGCAACCGCGACACCGGCATACGCACTTCTTCTCTCCGTAATTTTACGGGTGTGGCCCCCTCGGCCAAACAGTACATGCGCCACTCGCTGTTCGTGCTGCGCATGATCGCCCTCGCCTTCCTGATCTGCGCCATGGCCCGCCCCCAGAAAAAGACCGATACCCTGGGTGTGGATATCATGCTTTCGCTCGACATTTCTGCCAGCATGCTGGCCACCGACCTCAAGCCTAACCGCCTGGATGCCGCCAAGCAGGTGGCCATGGAGTTCATCGATCAGCATCCGAACGACCGCATGGGCCTGGTCATTTTCAGCGGGGAAAGCTTCACGCAATGCCCGCTCACCACCGACCACGCGGTGCTCAAGGCCATGTTCAAACAGGTGGAGCCGGGCATGATCGAGGCCGGCACGGCCATCGGCCTGGGGCTCTCCACTGCCGTGAGCCGCATCAAAGACAGCAAGGCCAAGAGCAAGATCGTGATCCTGCTTACCGATGGGGTGAACAACGCGGGCAGCGTATCACCGCTTACTGCTGCCGAGATAGCAAAGACATTCGATGTTCGCGTGTACACCATCGGGGCCGGCACCATGGGCATGGCCCGCTCGCCCGTACAGATCGGCCCCGGGGGAGATTACATTTTCGATTATGTTCCGGTAGAGATCGATGAGGAAACCATGACCAAGATCGCTGAGATGACTGGCGGCAAGTATTTCCGCGCCACGGACAACAAAAGCCTGAAGGCGATCTATGATGAGATCGGCAAGATGGAAAAGACCCGTTTCGAAGGGCAGAACTCCCAGAAAAAGACGGAGCTCTTCGCGCCTTATGCCATCATCGCGCTGGTCATATTGATGCTGGAATTTTTATTAAGACACACCGTGTTCAGAAGCATACCATGACGGATTTCGGAAACAAGCAATACATCTATCTCTTCATCGTCATCCCGGTGATGATCGTGATCTTTTTCCTGCTCCTGCAATGGAAGAAAAGGGCCCTTTTCCGCTTTGCCGAGGCGGGGGTGATCGCGCACCTCATACCCGGCAGGTCGGTGCTCAAGCAGGTGATCCGCTTTGCCGTTTACACGACCGGGATCGTACTGCTCATTATCGGCATCATGAACCCGCGCATAGGCACCCGGACCGTGGAGAAGAAAAAGGAAGGCATCGATATCATGATCGTTCTCGATATCTCGAACAGCATGAAGGCCGAGGACATCGCCCCCAACCGCCTGGAATGCGCCAAGCAGGCCATCGTCAACCTTTCCGGGAAGCTGGACGGTGACCGGCTGGGGATCGTGGTGTTCGCGGGCACGCCTTTCCTGCAACTGCCCATCACCACCGATTACGGTTCGGCCGAGCTGTTCGTGGATAACATCGATACCGACCTGATATCCGCACAGGGCACCGAAATAGGCCCCGCCCTGCGCATGGCCGCCAGGTCCTTCGGGGAGGGCAGCATCGGGAGCAAGGTAATTGTGCTGATCACTGACGGGGAGACCCATGACCAGGACGCCCTGGATGCGGCCCAGGAAGCGGCCGGCAAGGGCATCGTGGTGCATTGCATAGGCATGGCCACCGCCAAAGGAGCCCCCATCCCGGTGGAGGACGAATACGGCAACATCGTTTTCAAAAAGGACGAGAACGGACAGACCATCGTATCGAAGCTGGACGAAGGACTGCTGAAAAACATCAGCGCTGCGGGGAAAGGCACCTACACCCGGGCCACTAATTCCGAAAGCGGGCTTAACACCATCATGAGCCGCGTACGCAGCATGGACCAGCAAGAAAGCACGGTAAAATCGTACAGCGAGTACATCGACCGCTTCCAGGTGTTCCTACTCTGGGCCCTGATTTTGCTTACCCTTGAACTGCTGATGACCGATACCGTAAGTCCTTATATTCAAAAACTGCTCACATGGAAAAAAAGATCGCAGTCATGACCTTTCTGCTTTGGGCCCTGCTGGCCCAATCGCAAACCCTGCACAAAAGCCTCAGGGAGGGTAACGCGTATTATAAGAAGAAAGACTACCGTATGGCCGATACCCTGTACCGCCAGGGGCTCAAGATCGACTCCAGCTCGGTGAAGGCCAGGTTCAACCTGGGCGATGCCCTGTACAAGCAGGATAAAGTGGAGGAGGCTGCACAGTATTTCAAGCAGGTGGGTGACGATACCCGTAACGATGACCTCCTGCGCTCCGGATCGTATTACAATGAGGGCAACTGTTATCTCAAACAGAACAAATACGCGGAAAGCATAGAGTCGTACAAGAGATCGCTGAAGCTCAACCCCAATGATGAGGACGCGCGTTACAACCTGGCCTATGCCAAGAAAAAGCTGAAGCAGCAGCAGCAACAACAACAGCAACAGCAGCAGCAACAGCAGGGACAGAATAATCAGAACCAAAACCAGAACCAGGGGCAGAACCAGCAGAACCAGGGGCAGCAGGATCAGCAGCAACAGCAGCAACAGGGCATGAGCAAGGAAGACGCCCAGCGCATACTTGATGCATTGAACAACGAGGAAAAAAAGACCAAAGAGAAGATCAAAAAGAACCAGGGAGGCAGCGGAGGCTCTTCCCGCGATAAAGACTGGTAAGCCATGAACAGCATGCGTAACCTGCTTTTTCTTTTTGCCCTCCTGCCCGGCATTCTGCTGGCGCAGAAAGTGAAGTTCGAGGGCCGCGTTGACCGTACCCAGCTCGGTGTGGGCGAAGAGCTGGTGGTTACTTACGAATCGAACACCGACCTGCCCGATTTCCAGACACCCTCGTTTGCCGGGTTCAGGATCATATCCGGACCCAATACGTTCACCAGCGTGGAGATCGTCAACAACAAAGTGACCACCATTACCCGGCTCTCCTATATACTGACGCCCATCCGCGAAGGCGTATTCTCTATCGGGCCGGCTTCCATCACGGTCAAAGGCAAAACCTATTATACCCAGTCCTTCGATATCGTGGTTACCGAATCCATCACGGGCAGCATTTCCAAAGGCAGCAAAAAGGTGATCACGGGCATCAACAAAAGCGTGTTCATCGTTACGAACCTGAGCCGCGACACGGTTTACGAGGGCGAACCCATACTCATCACGCACAAGATCTACTCGCAGAACGAGATCATCAGCTTCGATAAAATGGACTACCCGGCCTATGATGGGTTCTGGACCAAGGTGATGAACGAGAGCAGAGGGCTGAACGAGGTGGACGAGATCAACGGCAGGCAGTTCTATACCGTTATCCTGCGCGAGGTGCTGGCCTACCCGCAGAAAACGGGGCAGATCGAAGTGCCTGCCATGAACGCCCGGGTAAAGGTATTTGACAATTCAGGAAATCGCCTGGGTGAATACGAATACGACCTGAAAGGCGTAACCGGGCAATTGTTCGTGCGTGTCCTGCCACCGCGCAACAAGCCGGTGAACTTCAATAAATATGTCGGCATCTTTTCCATCGAATCGAGCGCTGACAAGACCGAGCTGAAAGCGAACGAGGCCGTCACCATCAGCCTGAAGATATCGGGCAACGGCAATTTCGACCTCATCACAGCGCCTAAGCTGGACGTTCCGCAGGAGATCGAGGTCTTTCCTCCCAAGAGCGTTGACAATTTTTACCTTACTCCAGAAGGCATCAGCGGCAGCAAATCCTTCGAATACGTGCTCATCCCGCGCAAGAAGGGCAACTACACCATCAGGCCCGAACCGTTCTCCTATTTCGACATAAAAAAGAAGGATTACGTCACTTTTACCGCGCCAGAGATACAGGTCATCGCAGGCGAAGGGGCCGCCAGCGATGAGGACGGCAACACGGCTTCGGGGCCTGAAAATGGCGGAAGCGTGTGGAGCTCGCCCGGCATCTATTTCGTAATCGGGCTCCCTTTACTCGCGCTGATCATCTTCCTTGCCGTGCGCAAAAGGAAACCGGCACCTCCAGCGCCCGAACCGCCACAGCCTTCTCCACAGCTAGGGCATCACGAACAGGCCGTTCATGCTGCGTCCCCTCCGCAAAGAAAAAAGACCGGTACCGGTTTTCTCGAACTGGCCGCAGAATACCTGATGCAGGGGCAAAACATGAAGTTCTATGATGCCCTGCTTAAAGGTTTTTATAACTACCTGAGCGGCAAACTGAACATAGAGAAAGCGGAGATCAGCCGGGAGAACATTCGCGAGGCCCTGGAAAGCAGGAAATTCCCGAAGGAAAGGACAGACGAGCTCATTCACATCCTCGACACCTGCGAAATGGCCAAGTACGCCCATTTACCCGCACACGATTCGGACAAGAGAATGATGGCCCTTGCAAGAGAGCTGGTGCTGGAACTGGAAAGACTAGGCTGATAGGAACAAAATGCCGAGCATAACCCGAATTGCGGAAAGGGCCCGGCTCAATTCCCTTAAGCCAATCAGGCGTATAATACGGTTCAGGTTGAAGCTGAATACCTAAAAAACAAAAAATAAAGCCATGCCTCATTTCATCATCGACTGTCCCGAAGCCCTGCTCACGCGGTATTCGTCCGAAAAAATACTGAAAGAAGTTCACGATACCGCTGACGCCACCGGCCTTTTCAAACCGGGGGATATCAAAGTGAGGATACGCCCCTACGTTCATTACAACGTAGGAAACACCAGCGCTGATTTCATTCATGTGTTCGGCAATATCATGGAAGGCCGCACCACCGAGCAGAAAGCTTATCTCTCCAGGCAGATCGTTATGAAGCTCAAAGATATGTTCCCCGAAGTCCCGGTCATTTCCATGAATATACGGGAATTTGAAAAGGACACGTATTGCAACCGCACGATGGTATGATCCATCTCCATTTCTCTTTCACTCGTCAGCCTCAACAATCGATTCCATAAAATCCAGATAACCGCTACCCTTTTAACAAGAAGGTTGACAACCCGGTGGGGGCTCCTTTAAAGAACCTGACGGGCCGAAAAAAACTGTATTTTCGCCCCCCGTTTCTCAAAATGGCCCCAAGCAAAATAAGAACCGCCTTTTCTCTCGTCCGCCAGTCGCTCAGGGGCGGAAACGTGGATTATACCCAGGGCAGCATGCCGCGGGCAGTTTTTCTGCTTGCCATTCCCATGATGCTGGAGCTTTGCCTGGAAAGCGTGTTCGCGGTGGTAGACATGTTCTTCGTGGGTAAGCTGGGTGAGAACGCCATCGCCACCGTGGGCCTGACCGAATCGGTGCTGACCATCGTTTATTCCATCGCCATAGGCCTCAGCACGGGCGTAACGGCCATCGTGGCGCGCAGGATAGGGGAAAAAGATCCCGAAGCGGCCGCGCATGCCGGTGCGCAATCCCTGATCGTGGCCCTGATCGTTACCGTAGTGATCAGCATACCGGGGATGATCTTTGCGGCCGACATACTCCGGCTGATGGGCGCCAGCGAGGAAGTAGTGAGAGAAGGCGCGGTCTTCACCCGCATCATGATGGGCGGATGCCTGTCCATCATCCTGCTCTTTCTCATCAACGGGATCTTCCGCGGGGCGGGCGATGCCGCAATGGCCATGAAAAGCCTCTGGCTGGCCAGCGGGGTGAACATCGTTCTCTGCCCTGTCCTGATCCATTTCTTCGGGCTGAAAGGCGCTGCCATCGCCACGGTCATAGGCCGCAGCTCAGGCGTGCTGTATCAATGCTATCATCTGTTCAAGGGCAGCGGTGCCCTCAGCATTCGCCTGTCGCATTTCAATTACAACAAGGCCCTGGTGCGTTCGCTGGTCGGTATCGCCTGGCCCGCTACTTTCCAGTTCATCATCGCCAGCGGAAGCTGGATCTTCCTCACCCGCCTGGTGGCCGAAACGGGAGGCACGGATGCTTCAGCCGGCTACCAGATCGCCTTCCGCAACCTGGTCTTCTTCATCCTTCCGGCCTGGGGACTGAGCAATGCGGCTGCCACCCTGGTAGGACAGAACCTGGGCGCGAAGAACCCCGAGCGGGCACAGCAAAGCGTTTTTCTTACCGTAAAATACAACGTCATCTTCATGAGCCTGGTAATGCTGACCTTCATCTTCCTTGCCGAGCCCATCGTGCGCATCTTTTCCCAGAAAGAGGAAGTAGTGGCCTATGGCGCACAGGCCCTGCAGATCATCGGATCGGGATTCATTTTCTACGGTATAGGCATGGTGATGACCCAGGCCCTGAACGGAGCGGGCGACACGCGCACGCCTACTATTATCAACTTCGTATGCTTCTGGCTGATCCAGATCCCCCTGGCCTATTTCATCGCCAAGGGGCTTGATGAAGGGGCTGTTGGCGCCTTCATCGCCATTCCCGTTGCCGAGAGCCTCATCGCCCTCTTCGCCTGGTATTATTTCCGGAAGGGAAAATGGAAAGAGGTGAAGGTGTGAAATCCTTCAACGGAAGCAATTTATCTTTACGTATATCCTGCATCCCCTACGGATTTCGGCAAAGCGGGCGGGCGCCCTTCAGCAATCTTCGGTTTGGCCGCGGCTACTTTTCAGAAATGCTTTTCAGGTAAGCAGACATCTGCCTGATGATTGATTCCCTGTCCTTCCTGATCTGTCTGGCAAATTCTCTGGCGCGGACGGATATCCGCTCATGCTTATCGCTCCACACAATGAGCTCCAAAAGGGCTGGCAACAGGTCAATCGCTTTCTGCGTAGGCTTATAAAGGAACTTTGTTCCGTTTTCCGGGTGCCTTTCCTTGACGATCATCCCAGCGCATTCCAGCATCAACAGCCTGTCGGCAAGGATGTTCGTAGCGATATTCTCATCCGAGCGCAGGAAATCCCCATACGTACTTTTATTGTCGAACATGATATCCCGCAAAACGAGCAGGGACCATTTGTCTCCAAAAATATCCAAGGCAGAGCTTATGGGGCATAAAGACCTCTTCCTGATCTTTTTTTTCTTCACACAGCAAAGATATAATATTACTTGCAAAATACAAGTAATGTTATACCTTTGCACAACTAACCCGAAATCAACGTATCATGAGCAAACTACAAGCAAGAAATGAAACCCTGATCAATGCCCCGGTAAGCAAGGTTTGGGCCATCATTACGGACATTAATTTACTTCACAAGGTTAACCCGGGAGTAATTTCAGCAAAAGGCAGCATGGACCAGCAGGGCGCAACGCGAACCTGTGAGATGAGCAACAACGGGAAAAAAGGGATTATGACCGAAAAGCTCATTGAGCTTGTTCCTGGACAGAAAACCGTTTGGACCATTGAAAATGATACCATGGGAATGAAAAAAATGCTCAGCGGTACGCGATTTTGCTTCTATCTGGAAAAAATCGGGAACGATAAAACAAAAATAATAAACGAATCGTACTATCAACCTGTTACCCTTATGGCTAAGATCATGAATGCCCTGATGATGAAAAAAATGATGGGTAGGATACAGGCGAAGATCCTTTCCAATATAAAATCGCTGGCAGAAAACTAAATCTCCATCGGATTCGCGTGAATCTGCTTCGCGTTTAGTAGCTTTGTTCATCAAATTACCAAACATAAACAGGCTCAGCTTTGCCATCCAGATCAAAGCCCCCCGCGAAAAAGTCTGGGATGTCTTGTGGAACGACAATAGCTACCGCCAGTGGACCCGCGTATTCAGCGAAGGTTCCTATGCCGTAAGCGACTGGAAGGAAGGCAGCAAAGTGCATTTTCTCTCACCCAGCGGTGACGGCATGTACAGCACCATCGCCAAAAGCCTGAGGCCTGAACTCATGTCCTTCAAACACCTGGGTGTGATAAAAGAAGGAAAGGAGCAGCCGCTCGGTGAGGAGAGCAAAAAATGGTCGGGAGCCATGGAGAACTATACGCTAAGAGAAAAGGACGCGGGCACCGCGCTGACCGTGGATATAGATGTTACGGATGAGCACAGGAAATATTTCAGCGAGGTATTTCCCAAAGCCCTGCAGATCGTAAAGGAACTTTCAGAGAAAAGCTAAGCATGGAAAAGGTCAATATAGCCGAGAAACTGTCACTCTTCTCCGACCACTGGAACCCGCGCATTGCGGGCGAGCTCAACGGGCAGCAGGTAAAGCTCGTGAAGTTCAAAGGCGAGTTTGTCTGGCACAAGCACGACCACGAGGATGAATTGTTCTACGTGCTCGAAGGCGAGTTCGACATGCAGTTCCGCGACAAAACCGTTAAGCTGAAAAAGAACGAATTCCTCATCGTGCCCCGCGGTGTAGAGCACAGGCCCGTGGCGGAGAACGAAGTGTCTGTCATGCTTTTCGAACCGGCAGGTACGATCAATACCGGTAATGAACAAAATGAACTGACCAGGGAAAAACCGGATAGGATATGAACCGGTATTTTCCCATATTGTTTGTGTTGCTGCTGGCCTGTACTCCGTCTTCCCGGCCTGCTTCGCAAACCCAAGGCAGTCCTGATGCCTGCCACAGGACATCCCCTGCCCGATGACCCGAGTTTTCTTATCTTTGTTTTTAAATCACACCCTATGAAAAGAAATCTACTCTTCATCTCCGCATTATTCCTTAGCCTTTCAATTCCCGCTCAAACCACCCTGTACCAGAATGACTTCACGGGCGGCAGCGCTGGCTGGCAACTGGGGCAGGGCAATGCCTTTAATTTCTGGACCGTCAATAACGTGTACAACTGCACCTATCCCACGGCCGACCAGGGAGGAGGCAATTACATGCACGTGTACGATGACCTGAATGCCGACTATTGCGCTACCTACGTGATACTGGGCATGGGATCGGGCGAAACGGTGTATTCGACCATGACCAGTGGCTTCAGCACCGTGGGCCAGCCGCAGGTGAACATACAGTTCGACTGGCTCTGCCAGGGACAGACGGGCCCGGTGCTTTCCAGCTTCGGGTTTATCGAATACAGCACCGATGGCGGTTCAACCTGGACCCTCATGACCAATCCCATCACCCAATACAACGGGCAGCCCGCATGGACCACCCAGATCATTACTTCCGCCCAGGAACCGGGCCTCCTCAACCAGTCCAACCTAAGGCTGCGCTTCGGCTTCACCAGCTCGGGGTATGGCACCAATCCCTCCTTCGCCATCGATAATATTCTTATCACCGGAAGCGCCATCACCGGCACAAACGAGGCAAATGAAGAGCCGGCCATTTTCATGACCGAGCAGGACGGGGTGTTCAGCATCGGTTCCGTCACCGGGAGCGCGGATGTGACCATAACGGATATACAGGGCCGCGAGATCGCAAGCCTGGCGAATTACCTCAGCGGAACACTGATCGATATTTCAGCGCAACCGGCCGGCCTTTACCTGGTACAGCTTCGCGACAGAGAGAACACATGGATCAAAAAGATAATTATTCATTAACCAAAAACCTTCACCCTATGAGAACAGCCTTACTCACTTTCATGCTCTGCGTTACGCTGGGCATACACGCATTCGCACAATGCTTCGTGCAGCTACAGAAAACCAATGAATCCTGCTGTGGCGCCTGTGACGGCACCGCGCAGGCCTTTGTCAGCGGAGGCACACCGCCCTACATGTATTCCTGGTCGGGCGGGCAAAGCACCTCCAGCGTTACCGGCCTTTGCCAGGGCACTTATACCGTTGTGGTGGTAGATGCGATGGGAAATTTTTGTACCGCATCAACTACCATAACCGGTCCTTTCTCTACGTACACCACCACGCCCACCAATGCTTCCTGCTCCACCTGCTGCGATGGCAGCGCAACGGTGAACGTAGCTGGCGGAAGCCCGCCTTACACCTATTCGTGGGCGCCTGGCGGACAGACCACACAAACCGTTACCGGACTTTGCCCGGGCACCTACACCGTTTGCGCTACCGATCAGAACGGCCGGTGCTGCTGCGCCCCTGTAACGATCAGCTTTGCAACCGGGCAGGCTGAATTGAATATCGGCCTCTTTCAGGTCCAGCCTAACCCTTCATCCGGCCTGTTTACCATTATAGCAGAAACGGAGCTCAGCCAGGTAAGTATTTACAATACGCTGGGAGAAAAGATACGGGAGGTGTCGCTGACGGGCAAAGAGGCGGAGATAGACCTTTCGGATTGCCCTAAAGGAGTCTACCTGGTCCATGTGCGGACGGGAGAGCAGCTTGCCATCAGGAAGATCGTTCTGAACTGATCTGATCCGTGTAATTGCAGCCAGCGAACAATATCCTGCTCGTAAGGCCATCGGGGTTTGTCTTCAACTCGCAGACCGCTGCTTCCAATGCTTTTCAGCGATCCGTGGAAATGGCCCCGGAAGGGATCGCGTGCAGGGCGAAGGAAGAGTTCGATGCCTTTGCGGCACGCCTGCGTTCGGAGGGCCTCAACGTATTTGTTTTTGATGATACGGACGAGCCGCCCAAGCCCGATGCCGTTTTTCCCAACAACTGGATCACTTTCCATGCTGACGGTACCGTGATCCTTTACCCCATGCAGGCGCCCAACCGCAGGTCCGAAAGGCGCATGGATATCATTGAGTCCCTTAAACGTGATTTCGAGATCGGGAAGATCATCGATCTTTCTGTCCATGAAAAAGAGGACCGTTTCCTGGAGGGTACCGGCAGCATCGTGTTCGATCACCTGAACCAGGTCGCCTACGCCTGTCTCTCTCCCCGCACGGATCGTGCGCTCTTCACATCGCTATGCGGGCAGATAGGGTATCGCCCTCATTACTTTCGTGCCTGCGACAGGAGGGGACAGCCCATCTACCACACCAATGTGATGATGTGCCTGGGCGCTGGCTTTGCGGTAGTTTGCCCCGATAGCATTACCGATGAAAGAGAAGCGAAAGCCCTGCTGTCTTCATTGAGCGGTAACGGACATGAAGTGATCTGTATCAGCTCAGAACAGATGGAACGCTTTGCCGGAAATATGCTTTGCCTTAGCACGCACCGCAACGAGATCCTGCTGGCCCTCTCTGAAAGCGCTTATGCCAGCCTTCACGCAGATCAGCGTTCAGGGCTGGAAAAATATGCCCGGCTGCTTCCTCTGGCCATCCCAACCATAGAGACCGTTGGCGGTGGCAGCGTGCGCTGCATGATAGCTGAGATCTTTTGCCGGCCGCGCTGAGCTCAGCTTTTTATGGTATCTAATATCAGCGCAAATAGGGCCTCGCATGCCTTGGCCTTGATCTGTTGTGGCCGGCCGCGGAACAATTTTCTCTTCCGGAATAGTTTTTTCCTGTACCATACCGACATGAACACGGTGCCTACGGGCTTGCTGCGGCTCTCGCTGCCCCCGGGAGCCGAAAGCCCGGTGATGGCCGCGTATATATCCGCGGAAAAAAGACGGTGCAGGTTCTTCGCCATGGCATCGGTGACCTGCTGCGATTCTGCGCTGAACTTCCGGATGACGTGCGCTGGAACCTTCAGCGCCCGTGTTTTACTCTCCGGCCGGTAACAAACCATGCTGCCTGCCAGCACATCTTTTGTTCCTCTGCGCGAATTGAGCCGGTTAGCCGCAAGACCGCAGGTCATGCTCTCGCCCAGCGCCAGGGTGAGCGAGCGCCCGCTCAGCTCTTTTACCAGCTCTGAAGCCCGGTTTTTCATTTGCGTTCCCTGCTCTTTAGGTTCTCGCTATGACGCGCTGCGGCCCGATCAATCGTATGTAGGCAAGGGAAGGGGCTCCGAAGCCTGCCCTTACAATTTCTTCTAAGCATGATTTCAGTTAATATACTGGATGAGTAGGCCATACTTCCGGGATATTCGCTAACCCCGGCTTTTTACAGCCCGAAAACCTGATCCCTGACAGGCCTATTTATCAACAAACCTGAGAAACGGTGAAAACCTAAGATCTCCGCAAATCATCGTAGAATATTAATGGTTTATCGATAAAAACAGCCAATTGAACGATAAAAACACATAAAACAATATAACATATTTAAAATCAAATAACTACATGTTAATATTTCAATTCAGCATCATGCAACTTAAAGTATAGTTTTATTGTCGGAGATAGTATTATATAGGAACAATTGCTCAAAACTGCACTGCCCCATGCCCATTAGCCTTTCTACTAAGCTGTCGAAATTATTTCTAACATCTTGTATTTTAACGCTTTCCCTGCTGGGATCGCTGACGCTCAAAGCCCAGTTGACCGTAACCCCCAATCCCTCTCTCGCGGCTCTGATCGCTGCGCTGGGAGGACAAGGCCTGACGATAACCAACCCCGTATTGAACTGTCCTGCCGGTGCGTATGCTACATTCACCACCGGGGTTTCAAACCTGGGCCTTCCCAATGGTATACTTCTGACCACCGGTCAGGCCACGAATGCGGTTGGGCCTAACAATTCCACATCAGCGGGTACTTGCAATGGCACAACCTGCAACGACCCGCAGCTTGGCTCCATCGAACCCTTAGCGGATTACGACTGCTGTATACTGGAATTTGATATCGTACCCCAGTGCAGTTCTCTTACTATTCGCTTCGTATTCGGTTCTGAGGAATACCCCGAGTTCGTGAACTCCTCGTTCAATGACGCCTTCGGATTTTTTATTACTGGACCCGGCCCCTACCCCACTTGCCAGAATAACTTTTATAACAATACCAACGTGGCTACGCTGCCCAACAATACTACCCCGGTGAGTATAGACAACGTTAATCCTACTACAAACAGCGCATATTATGTGAATAATACAGGCGGAACTACCGTACAGTACGATGGATTTACCACCGTATTGACACGTACCGTTCAGCTTTGCCCCTGCCAGCAATACCATTTCAAGATCGCCATTGCCGATGCGGGCGACTGCGTGTACGACTCAGGGGTGTTCATTGATTTTATGCAATGTTCTTCCGTACTTACTTCTACTGCTACCACGGTGAATGCAGGCTGTACCTGCACCGGGAGTGCCACAGCTACCGGTAGCGGTTCTATCGGCCCTTATACCTATAGCTGGAATACTACACCCGCTCAAACCACCGCTACCGCAACAGGCCTTTGCCCCGGCACTTATACAGTCTACGTGAATGATGCGCTGAGTTGCACACCGGCTTGCTCCTCTATCGTTACTATCGCTGGCACCCCCCCAATGACCTCAACACAATCTCATACTAATGTTTCGTGCGCGGGCGGAAGTAACGGAACCGCTACTGTAACGGCCAGTGGCGGACCTACACCCTATACTTACTCGTGGAGTCCCACCGGGCAAACCACGCAGACCGCTACCGGTTTATTTGCCGGAACCTATACAGTTACGGTTACCGCCTCTAACGGATGCACTACGCAACAAATCATTACGGTTACTCAGCCGCCTGTTCTCACAGCCACTCAATCGCAGGTCAATCTCTTATGTTTCGGACAGTGCACAGGAAGCGCAACGGTCAATCCAACGGGCGGAACTCCCGGCTATACCTATTTCTGGACTCCCAGCGGGGGCAATGCCGCAACAGCCACAGGTTTGTGTGCGGGGGTTTACCAGTGTTTGATCACCGATGCAAACGGATGTACGACTATACGTAATTTCACTATCACACAACCACCGGCACTTGCGACCACGCAATCGCAGGTCAACGTGCTCTGTAACGGTCAGTGTACAGGAACAGGAACGGTAGTGGCATCAGGCGGCACTCCGGGATATACTTATACCTGGAGCACGGTGCCGGTACAGTATACGGCAACAGCTACAGGCTTATGCGCAGGAACCTATACCGTGACGACCCGGGATGCCAATGGCTGTACCAGAACCAACACCTTTACCATTACTCAGCCACCGGCACTTACGGCCACGCAATCGCAGGTCAACGTGCTTTGTAACGGGCAATGTACGGGAACAGGAACGGTAGTAGCAGCGGGCGGAACTCCCGGCTACACCTATACCTGGAGCACGGTGCCGGTACAGTATACGGCAACAGCTACAGGCTTATGCGCAGGAACCTATACCGTGACGATCAGGGATGCCAATGGCTGTACCAGAACCAACACCTTTACCATTACTCAGCCACCGGCACTTACGGCCACGCAATCGCAGGTCAACGTGCTCTGTAACGGGCAATGTACGGGAACAGGAACGGTAGTAGCAGCGGGCGGAACTCCCGGCTACACCTATACCTGGAGTACAGTGCCGGTACAGTATACGGCAACAGCTACCGGATTATGCGCGGGTTCGTATACCTGTACCATCCGCGATGCGAACGGCTGTACGATCACACAGGCGTTCACGATCACGCAACCACCTGCACTTACGGCCACGCAATCGCAGGTAAACGTGCTTTGTAACGGACAATGTACAGGTACCGCAACTGTTACCGCCTCCGGGGGAACTCCGGCCTATTCTTACAGTTGGAACACTACCCCTGTTCAGACCGGATCAACCGCTACAGGATTATGTGCGGGTTCATATACGGTGACTGTCACAGATGCGAATGGCTGTACGCTTACGAGAACGTACACGATAACGCAACCACCTGCGCTAACGGCCACACAATCGCAGGTGAACGTGCTTTGTAACGGTCAGTGCACAGGAACCGCCACGGTAACAGCGGCAGGTGGAACACCCGGCTATACCTATACCTGGAGCACAGTGCCGGTACAGTACACGGCAACCGCCACAGGCTTATGCGCGGGAAGCTATACCGTAACGATCAGGGATGCCAATGGCTGTACCAGAACCAACACCTTTACCATTACACAGCCTCCTGCCCTGACCGCAACACAGTCGCAGGTGAACGTACTCTGCGCAGGACAATGTAATGGAAGCGGAACGGTAGTGGCATCTGGCGGAACACCTGGCTATACTTACACCTGGAGCACCGTACCTGTACAATATACTGCTACCGGTACCGGGTTGTGCGCAGGCACATATACCTGTACGATAAGGGATGCTAACGGGTGTACGATAACACGAACCTTTACCATTACCCAGCCTCCTGTTCTCACCGCTACACAATCACAGGTGAACGTGCTATGTTTCGCACAATGTACGGGAAGCGCTACAGTCATCCCAACAGGCGGAACGCCCGGCTATACCTATTTATGGACTCCCAGCGGGGGCAATGCCGCAACAGCCACAGGTTTGTGTGCGGGGGTCTACCAGTGTTTGATCACCGATGCAAACGGATGTACGACTATACGTAATTTCACTATAACGCAACCACCTGCGTTGGCAGCAACACAATCACAAGTTAACGTGCTCTGTAACGGACAGTGTACGGGAACAGCAACGGTCACCGTTTCAGGAGGAACACCGGCTTATTCCTACAGTTGGAACACCACTCCTGCTCAGACCGGATCAACCGCTACAGGATTGTGCGCGGGATCTTACACCGTGACTGTGACCGATGCCAATGGCTGTACGCTCACCCGAACCTACACGATCACTCAACCTCCTGCGTTGACCGCCACTCAGTCGCAGGTCAACGTGCTTTGTAACGGCCAGTGCACAGGAACCGCCACGGTAACAGCGGCAGGTGGAACACCCGGCTATACCTATACCTGGAACACAGTGCCGGTACAGTACACGGCAACCGCCACAGGCTTATGCGCAGGAAGCTATACCGTGACGATCAGGGATGCCAATGGCTGCACCAGAACGAACACCTTTACCATTACTCAGCCACCGGCATTGACCGCCACTCAGTCGCAGGTCAACGTACTTTGTAATGGACAATGTACCGGCACAGCCACGGTAACAGCTTCGGGCGGAACTCCGGCTTACTCCTACAACTGGAACACCACTCCGGTTCAAACCGGATCTACAGCTACAGGTTTGTGCGCGGGATCTTACACCGTGACCGTGACCGATGCCAATGGTTGTACGCTCACGCGAACATTTACCATCACGCAGCCAACACTTATCACGCTTACTACTTCTTTCGTGCAATCTACCTGCGGGCAGCCTAACGGATCTGCTTCGGTAGTGGCTACTGGCGGAACACCGGCTTATTCATACAGTTGGGCGCCAAGCGGAGGAAGCGCGGCCACGGCTACCGGCCTTGCAGCAGGCTCTTACACTGTTACAGTGACCGATGCGAATGGATGTACCCAAACCGCTATTGTGAACGTCAGCAGCGCTAACGGGCCTTCAGCGTCCATCAGCGCATCCGCTAACGTGTCCTGCTTCGGTGGTACGAATGGCTCTGCTACAGTAACAGTCTCCGGGGGAACGCCTGCCTACACATACAACTGGGCGCCTTCAGGCGGCAATACCACTACGGCTACAGGTCTTGGTGCAGGAACCTATACCGTAACGGTGACCGATGCCAACGGATGTACGGCAACGGCCACTGTTACTATCACTCAGCCTACACAGCTTGCGGCTACCCAATCGCAGGTGAACGTGCTCTGTAATGGGCAATGTACAGGAACAGGAACCGTAGTGGCTTCGGGCGGAACACCCGGTTATACCTACACCTGGAGCACAGTACCGGTTCAATACACGGCCACTGCAACAGGGTTATGCGCGGGTTCGTATACCTGTACCATCCGCGATGCTAACGGCTGCACGATCACACGAACATTCACGATCACCCAACCTCCTGCACTGGCCGCAACCCAGTCGCAGGTGAACGTGCTTTGTAATGCACAATGTACAGGCACTGCCAGTGTTACCGTTTCGGGCGGAACGCCTGCCTACTCCTACAGTTGGAACACCACTCCTGTGCAAACTGGCGCAACAGCCACCGGATTGTGTGCCGGATCTTACACCGTAACGGTAACCGATGCGAACGGATGTACGCTTACGCGAACATATACTATCACGCAGCCCACTGCCATTACAACAACTACCTCATTCACTCAGGCAACCTGCGGACAGCCCAATGGCTCTGCTTCGGTGGTTGCCTCGGGCGGCACTCCTGCTTATACTTACAGCTGGGCTCCGTCTGGCGGCAATGCCGCTACGGCAACAGGTTTACTGGCCGGCACCTACACTGTTACGGTCACTGACGCGAACGGGTGTACCGTTACCGCAACCGTAACGGTTACCAACGCCAGCGGACCTTCTGCAACCATTTCCGCATCTGCCAACGTTTCCTGTTTCGGTGGTTCTAACGGTTCGGCTACGGCCACCGTAACCGGAGGCACTGCTCCTTACACCTATGCATGGTCGCCTTCGGGCGGCAATGCAGCTACGGCCACGGGCCTTGGCGCGGGAACCTATACGGTTACCGTTACTGACGCAAACGGCTGTTCGACAACCGCCACGGTTACCATTACCCAACCTACCCAGGTAGTAGCAAGCATTGCATCTTCGGCCAACGTTTCGTGCAACGGTGGCAATAACGGAACAGCAACAGCCGCTGGCAGCGGTGGAACACCCGGATATACCTATAACTGGGCTCCCAGCGGAGGCAACTCAGCTACTGCAACAGGACTTACTGCCGGCACATATACAGTTACGGTCACCGATGCTAACGGCTGTACGGCTACAGCTACGGTAACCATTACCCAGCCCCCTGTTCTGACAGCTACTACCGCTACAACTGCGGTTTCCTGTAACGGAGGTAATAATGGCACAGCTACGGTCACCGCCAGCGGTGGCACGCCTGCTTATACCTACAACTGGGCGCCCAGCGGTGGCACAGCGGCTACAGCCACCGGCCTGACCGCTGGCACTTACACTGTAACCGTAACAGATGCCAACGGATGTACGACAACGGCAACAGCGGTTGTTACACAACCACCCGCACTGGCTGCTACCACTTCTTTTACTCAATCCACCTGCGGACAGCCTAACGGTTCTGCTTCGGTGGTCGCTTCAGGCGGTACTCCTGCATACACCTACAACTGGGCTCCCAGCGGTGGTACAGCGGCTGCAGCCACCGGTCTGACCGCTGGCACTTACACGGTTACCGTAACGGATGCAAACGGATGTACGATCACGGCAACTGTTACCGTACCCAACGCAGGCGGACCTTCTGCGACCATTTCCGCATCAACCAACGTTTCCTGCTTCGGTGGTTCTAACGGTTCGGCTACGGCCACCGTAACCGGAGGCACTGCTCCTTACACTTATGCATGGTCGCCTTCGGGTGGCAACGCAGCTACGGCAACGGGCCTGAACGCGGGAACCTATACGGTAACCGTCACAGATGCCAACGGATGCACTACTACAACAACTGTCACGATCACCCAACCTACTCAGGTCGTGGCAAGCATCGCATCCTCTGCTAACGTTTCCTGCTTCGGTGGCAGCAACGGCTCAGCTACCGCCAACGGAAGCGGTGGAACACCCGGATACACTTACAACTGGGCTCCTTCAGGAGGCAATGCGGCTACGGCAACCGGCCTCACTGCCGGCACATATACCGTAACCGTTACTGACGCTAACGGATGTACCGCTACGGCTACTGTCACGATCACTCAACCTGCTCCGCTTACCGCTACTACCGCCTCAACTGCTGTTTCCTGCAACGCTGGCAGCAACGGCACAGCTACGGTCACTGCGGGTGGCGGAACTCCTGCCTATTCATACAACTGGGCTCCCAGCGGTGGTAACGCAGCTACAGCAACCGGTCTCACTGCCGGCACTTACACCGTAACAGTTACTGACGCCAACGGATGTACGATCACGGCCACCGTGGTGGTTACACAACCTACCCCTCTTACCACAACCACCTCGTTCACGCAATCCACCTGCGGACAACCTAACGGCTCTGCATCGGTGGCCGCTTCAGGCGGTACTCCTGCCTATACTTACAACTGGGCTCCTTCTGGCGGCAATGCCGCAACTGCTACCGGCCTAACTGCCGGTACTTATACAGTAACTGTTACTGACGCTAACGGATGTATCACCACCGCAACTGTGACCGTTCCCAACGCAGGCGGTCCTTCGGCTGCCATATCGGCTTCCACTAACGTTTCGTGTAATGGTGGCAATAACGGTTCGGCTACGGTAACGGTGACAGGTGGCACAGCTCCCTTTACTTACGCATGGGCTCCTTCAGGAGGCAACGCGGCAACAGCAACCGGCCTGAGCGCGGGAACCTACACGGTAACCGTCACAGATGCCAACGGATGTACAACTGCTGCTACAGTAACGATCACACAACCCACTCCGCTCACCGCAGCCATCAGCGCTTCTGCCAACGTTTCCTGCTTCGGTGGCAGCAATGGCTCCGCTACCGTTAATGCTTCAGGAGGCACGCCTGCCTATTCTTACGCATGGGCGCCTTCGGGTGGCAACGCGGCTACTGCAACCGGCCTCGCTGCGGGAACCTATACGGTAACCGTGACCGATGCCAACGGCTGTACAACCACAGCCACCGTTACCATTACACAGCCAACAGCCGTTACGGCCAGCGCTACCAGTACTCCTGTTTCATGTAACGCGGGCAGCAACGGAACGGCTACGGTCACCGCGGGTGGTGGCACGCCAGGCTATACCTATAGCTGGGCGCCTTCGGGAGGCAATACCGCTACGGCAACAGGCCTTTCGGCCGGCACGTATACCGTAACGGTAACTGACGCTAACGGATGTACGGCAAGCGCCACCGTTACCGTAACGCAACCCACAGCGCTGGCCGCTACCACATCGTTTGTGCAATCTACCTGCGGCAACGCCAACGGCTCTGCCTCGGTTGTGGCGTCAGGTGGAACACCGGCTTACACCTATAGCTGGGCGCCTGCTGGCGGTAACGCTGCCACGGCCACAGGGTTGCCGGCCGGCTCCTACACCGTTACCGTTACGGATGCCAATGGATGTACCATAACGGCTACGGTGAACGTACCCAATGCGGGCTCGCCCACGACCAGCATCACCACATCTACCAACGTTTCCTGCTTTGGCGGCAGCAACGGCTCGGCATCATCAGCCACATCAGGAGGCACCGCGCCTTATACTTTCTCCTGGTCTCCTTCAGGCGGTAACGCTCCCACCGCAACAGGATTGCCAGCCGGCACTTACACACTCACCGTAACTGATGCCAACGGATGCTCGGCCACCGCTACCGTTACTATTACGCAACCCACACAACTTACCGCTGCCATATCGGGCAGCACCAATGTAAGCTGTAATGCAGGCAATAACGGAACAGCTACGGTAAGCGCTACAGGAGGAACCCCAGCTTATACATACAGTTGGTCTCCTTCGGGCGGTAATGCTGCAACGGGTACAGGTCTGTCTGCCGGAACTTATACCGTAACGGTGACCGATGCCAATGGATGCAGTACAACCGCCACGGTTACCATCACAGAGCCTCCCGTACTCACGGCTACAACGGCCACCACCCCTGTGTCCTGTAACGGGGGCAGCAACGGAACGGCTACAGTCACAGCGGGTGGCGGAACGCCTGCATACAGCTACAGTTGGGCCCCCAGTGGTGGCAATGCGGCCACTGCCACAGGTCTCGCTGCGGGTACTTATACAGTAACCGTCACCGATGCCAACGGATGCACGGTAACAGCTACCGCTGTGATCACACAACCCACTGCCGTAACACTGTCCACTTCATTCACACAATCCACCTGCAGCCAGGCCAACGGGTCGGCCAGCGTAACGGCAACGGGCGGCACTCCGGCTTATACCTATTCCTGGGCTCCCTCGGGCGGTAATGCAGCCACTGCAACCGGATTACTGGCCGGAACCTATACGGTATTCGTCACTGATGCAAACGGCTGCAGCACTTCCGCCACGGTGAGCGTTCCCAATGCAGCCAGTCCCACAGCTTCGATCACCGCTTCTGTTAATGTTGCCTGCTTCGGGGGGAATAACGGCTCGGCCACCGTCACTGTAACGGGTGGCACCGCGCCTTACACCTTCGCATGGGCTCCATCGGGCGGCAATTCCGCTACTGCAACCGGCCTCACCGCAGGTAACTATACCGTAACGGTGACCGATGCCAACGGATGTACCGTTACCGCAACGGTAACTATTACAGAACCGCCTCTGCTCACCGCAGCGATCAACGCTTCTACCAACGTTTCCTGCTTCGGTGGCAGCAATGGAACCGCAACGGTGACCGTAAGTGGCGGAACGCCTGCATACGCTTACGCCTGGGCGCCTGCCGGTGGCAATGCCGCAACGGGCACCGGCCTTTCTGCGGGAACCTATACCGTTACCGTGACTGACGCTAACAACTGTACAACCACGGCCACGGTGACCATTACCGAACCGCCCGTGCTGAATGCTTTCGTGAACGGATCGGCTGCCACCTGTAATGGCGCATGCAACGGAGCCGCTTTAGCCATACCTGCCGGAGGTACTGCACCCTACACCTATTCATGGGCTCCTGTTGCCGGTAATACTTCTTCCATATCGGGGCTTTGCGCGGGGACGTACACGGTATTTGTCACTGACGTGAACGGCTGTTCGTTCTCCGATACGGCAGTGGTTACCGAACCCACCCTGCTGGTGCTCTCCACTACATTCACCACTGCGCATTGTAACCAGGCCGATGGCTCCGCCACGGTAACAGCAACAGGCGCAACGCCAGGCTACACGTACTCCTGGGCACCCCTGGGAGGTAATGCCGCAACAGCGAATAACATTCCCCCCGGAACGTATACGGTGTTTGTGACAGACGCCAACGGCTGCTCGGATTCAGCCACGGTAACCGTGCCTAATGCGGCCGGTGTGACCGCTACCATGGGCGCTTCTACCAATGTAAGCTGCTTCAGCCAGTGTAACGGCAGCGCGACCGTAAACGCCACAGGCGGCAATGGTCCTTATACTTACTCCTGGACCACTACGCCTTTGCAGAATGCTGCAACCGCTACGGGACTTTGTGCGGGTACCTATACGGTGTACGTGACCGATTTCAATAACTGCTTGGATACGGCAACCGTAACGATTACACAGCCGGCCATCCTGCTCATCGCACAGATACCCGGCTCTACCATCTGCCTGAGCCAATGCACGACCATAACGGCTGCCATCAGCGGTGGAACTCCCGCCTATACGGTGACCTGGAATCCCGGTAACTTGAGCGGCCCATCTGTAACGTTGTGCCCCACCGTAACTACAACGTATACCGTAATGGCCACTGACGCCAACGGCTGTGTATCGCAGCCCATCGTGTTCACCGTAACGGTCAATCCCGCAATCGTTGCGGCAACATCGGCTCCCACTGCTATCTGTATAGGTGCCAGCACCACGCTTACGGCCAGCGCCAGCGGTGGAAACGGGGGGCCCTACAACTATGTATGGATGCCGGGGAACGGGAACGGAACCTCGTTCACCGTATCGCCTACTGCCACTACTACTTACAGCGTGATCGTAACCGACAACTGCGGCACACCGGCCGATACGGCTGTTGTTACGATAACCGTCAATCCGCTGCCGGTGATCAGCATTACGGCCGATGACAGCGCGGGATGCGCACCGCATTGCGTGAACTTCTCCAACCTCACGCCTAACCCGGCAAGCTGTTCGTGGAGCTTTGGTGACGGAGGCAGCTCTACCAGCCTTACACCTGCCACCTATTGCTATACCACGCCAGGCACCTACGATGTGTTCATTACCGTGACGGATAATAACGGCTGCGTGAACTCCGCCACTTCGGTGGGAATGATCAACGTGTACCCTGTCCCGGTGGCCGACTTCAGCATGTCGTCACAACCTACAACCATCCTTAATCCCATCATCTGCTTCACGGATGCTTCGCAGGGCGCTACGGAATGGACCTGGGATTTCGGTGAGCCTGACAGCCCGACCAACAGCAGCACGGATCAGAACCCTTGCCATACCTATAGCGACACCGGCACCTATTGCGTAACGCTCACCGTGCTGAACGCAAACGGATGCTGGGATACGGTAACATACTGCCTGGTGATCGATCCTGACTTCGCCCTTTACGTTCCGAATGCCTTCACCCCGAACGGTGACGGCCACAACGAAGTATTCATGCCGGTAGGCATCGGCATCGATGAGCAATGCTACCAGTTCTATATATTCGACCGCTGGGGTAACCTGATCTGGCAGACCGATCGCTGGGGCAAGGGATGGGACGGCCGCGCCAATGGCGGTGAGGAGATCGCTCAGCAGGATGTTTATGTGTGGAAGATCATCACCTGCGATATCTTCGGCAAGACTCACCAGTACGTGGGGCACGTCAGCCTGATCAAGTAAAAAAGAAAATTGATCCGAAGCCCTTCCCGCTTATAGCGGGGAGGGGCTTTTTGTTTTAAGCAGGATGGTGTTAAAAATTTACCTCCCGGTAAATAAGCCGGTCCCATTCGATTGAATAAGTTTACGGCAATGAAGGTCCATTTCATAGCCATAGGCGGCAGCGCCATGCACAACCTGGCCATTGCCATGCATAAAAAGGGGTTGGCGGTTACCGGATCGGATGACGAAATCTTCGAACCCTCGAAAAGCCGGCTGGCCAAATACGGCCTGCTACCCGCCAGCGAAGGATGGGACGTGAACAACATACACAGCGGGCTGGATGCCGTCATCCTGGGCATGCATGCGCGTGCCGATAACCCTGAGCTGCTCAAGGCAAGGGAACTGGGCCTGAAAATATTCTCTTATCCCGAATATATTTACGAGCAGACAAAGAGCAAGATACGCGTGGTGGTAGGCGGCAGCCACGGCAAAACCACCATCACGGCCATGATCCTGCATGTGCTGCACCAGAACCGGGTTGATTGCGATTACCTGGTGGGCGCCCAGCTCGAAGGGTTTGATACCATGGTGAGGCTTACCGCAGAAGCGAAAATAGCCGTTATCGAAGGTGATGAATACCTCTCCTCTCCCATCGACCGCAGGCCCAAGTTCCATTTGTATAAACCCAACATCGCCATCCTTTCGGGTATAGCCTGGGACCACATCAATGTATTCCCCACATTTGAGAATTACGTGGATCAGTTCAGGATATTCATTGACCTGATCGAAGACGGAGGCAAGCTGATTTACTGCGAGCTTGACCTCGAGGTGAAGAAGCTGGCCGCGAAAGCTAAACAAACGGTCACCGCGATTTCCTATTCAATTCCCTCCCACACCATTGAAAACGGCACCAGCTTCCTGGTATCGGGGCAGGATAAAACACCCTTGCTCGTTTTTGGCGAGCACAACCTGATGAACATTAACGGGGCGCGCCTGGTATGCCGCGAGCTGGGTATCAGCGAAAAGGATTTCTATCGCGCTATCGCCTCCTTCAGGGGAGCCGCCAGGAGGCTGGAACTGGTCAGGAAGACCCGAACCAGCGCGGTATATAAGGATTTTGCCCACTCTCCGTCTAAACTCAGGGCCACCACAGCGGCCGTGAAAAAACAGTTCCCCAACAGGAAGCTGATCGCCTGCATGGAGCTGCACACCTTCAGCTCGCTTAACGAAGATTTTCTGAAGGAATATAAGGGCGCCATGGACCTGGCTGACGAGGCGTATGTTTACTTCAACCCGAATACCATCGCGCACAAAAAACTAAAGCCCATCACCCCCGGGCAGGTAAAAGCGGCATTCGGAGGCGGACCTGTTTCCGTATTCACCGAGTCGCCCGCCCTCCTGGCCCAGTTGAAAAAGCTGGACCTGGAGAATGCCAACCTGCTGATGATGAGCAGCGGCAATTTCGATGGAGTGGATATCAAAAAATTAGCGGAAGAGCTGCTGGGAGAAAGCTAAGCGTTATCACTCTGCTGCTTGAAGCGGAACACCATGGTGGTGAAGAAAGCGATCACCGCTCCCATGAGCAGTTGCCCTATCATACGCTGGAACACCAGGCCGAAAACAAAGCTATTGGAAGAATACTGCGTGATCAACTGCGGGTTCACCGCTTTGAGCTTCTCCTCCGCCCTGGTGTCGCCCGGCCTGATCTGCCTGGCCACTTCGAGGTGCAGTTTGGCCGCGCCGTAGTTCCCTTTTCCCAGGGCCGAGTCGGCAGAAAAGATCGCTTTCTGAAACTTCACCTCGCCCGTATCGAGCACGGGATTTTCTTTGAAGAATTCCGTGAATTGCTTATCGGCCAGGGCCAGCATTTTTTCAGACGACATGGTTTTATATAATCCGAAGAAAAAAGCCCCGATCAGGAGGGTTATGATCAGTACCGTGGTAACGCCAGCGCGTAAGCCTGTCTTCAGGTCAACATTCCCACCGGATTCTTTATCCTTTGTTACCTTGATGCTGGCAATAATGGAAACAAAAAGACAGAGCTGCACAAGGTACATGAACGCGGGGTGAAGAGCCACCGTTTCGTCAACCAGGTAATACTGGGTAAAGAGTATGGCCAACGCTACACCTGCACCGATCAATCCATACCTTACAGCGGCCTTCATTCGGAATTACCCGTTCATGGAAATAAGGAATTCCTCGTTGGTCTGGGTATTCTTCATCCGGTCGCGCAGGAATTCCATCGCCTCGAGGGGATTCATGTCGGCCAGGTGGTTGCGCAGTATCCACATGCGCTGGAGCACGTCTTTCTCCACCAGCAGGTCATCGCGCCTGGTACTGGATGCTACGATATCGATCGCGGGGAAGATACGTTTGTTGGAAAGTTTCCTGTCAAGCTGCAATTCGCTGTTACCTGTTCCCTTGAATTCCTCAAAGATCACCTCGTCCATTTTGGAGCCGGTTTCGGTAAGCGCAGTAGCCAGTATGGTGAGCGAGCCACCGTTCTCGATCTTCCGGGCGGAGCCGAAGAAACGCTTGGGCTTGTGCAGGGCATTGGCATCCACACCGCCCGAAAGCACTTTGCCTGAAGCGGGCTGAACCGTATTATATGCACGGGCCAGGCGGGTGATGGAATCGAGCAGGATCACGACATCGTGCCCGCACTCTACCATGCGCTTGGCCTTTTCCAATACGATGTTGGCGATCTTCACGTGACGGTCGGCAGGCTCATCGAAGGTCGATGCGATCACTTCGGCTTTTACGCTGCGGGCCATATCGGTCACTTCCTCGGGCCGCTCATCAATCAGCAGGATGATCATATAGGCCTCCGGGTGATTGTAAGCTATGGCATTGGCAATGTCCTTCAGAAGAACAGTCTTACCCGTTTTAGGCTGCGCTACGATGAGCGCGCGTTGACCCTTGCCGATAGGCGTGACCAGGTCGACAATACGCGTGGAAAGGTTCTGCTGCGGGTGCCCTGTCAGTTTGAACTTCTCCTCGGGGAAAAGCGGGGTAAGGTAGTCGAAAGGAACGCGGTCGCGCACAAAGCCGGGATCTCGGCCGTTGATCTGTTCCACCTTGATCAGCGGAAAATATTTTTCGCCTTCTTTCGGAGGACGTATGCTTCCGCGCACCGTATCGCCCGTCTTCAGACCAAACAGTTTGATCTGCGACTGGGATACATAAATATCATCCGGTGAATTCAAGTAGTTGTAATCGGAAGAGCGGAGAAAACCGTAACCATCGGGCATGATCTCCAGTACGCCCTCGGAAGAAATGATGCCGTCAAAATTATAGAGCGGCTCTGCGGGCTTCCTGTCCTGGGGCTTCTGCTGGCTGGGTTCGCTCAGCGTATCGGGCGCAGGCTCCTGTACTACCGGGGGCTCATTATTGACCGGGGGCGCCTCCTTCGCGGGCGGGAATTCATTATCCTCGTTGAACAGTTGTGATTCGAACTCATCGATCGGGCTATCGCTCTTCTTTTTTTCCATTTTCGGTTTTTTCTCTATCGTCTGCGGCTGCGGGTTGAGGGCCTGGTGGTCGAGGATCTTATAGATCAGGTCTTGTTTCTTCAGCGTATCGAACTTGGGAATGTTCAGTTTTTTCGCAATGTCCTTCAGCTCGCTCAGGAGTTTTCCATTGAGTTCAATAATATCGTACATGAATAAAAGATTTGATTGTTTTAAAAAGGGTTAATTTATTGCGGGGTCAAAACGGATATTTCGGGAAGATAGATGAATTCCAATAAGCCTTAGTGATTTGTATTACAAGGTGATGTAATAACGGAATCGGTTATGCAATATTACGAAGAATATTTTACGTGCAAGTATTTTTTATTAATTTTTTTGACTGAGTATCAGGCCCTTTTGCCCAGTTCGATCACCTCCAGGTCCTTTATATTCTCGCCCTCTATCGTAAACCGGATCATGGTCCTGACCAGGTGAAAACCGTATAATCCGGCAGCGCCCGGATTGATATGAAGCAGCCGGAGCTGCTTATCGTTCATCACCTTCAGGATGTGGGAATGACCGCAGATGAACAGCCCGGGCGGCTTGGCCCTTATCCTTTCCCTTACCTCCGGTGAATAATGGCCGGGATACCCTCCTATATGCGTTATCCATACATCCACCTGCTCGCAACGGAAACGCTGGTCGCGCGGCCAAACCCTGCGCACATCCGCCCCGTCAATGTTGCCGTGAACGGCTACCACGGGCTTTATCTGCTCGAGGCGATCGGTGATGGAGATCGTGCCGATATCCCCGGCATGCCAGATCTGGTCACAGCCATCAAAATACTTGAATATTTTTTCATCCAGGTGATTATGCGTGTCGGAAAGAAGGGCTATGCGCTGCATAAAAAAACTGGTCCTTCCGGGAAAGGACAACGTTGAGATTGTTGTGAGAGCTGGTTACCTGATCACGGAAACGTGTCCTACGTACTGGTGCTGGGTGCCCCTGAAATCCTTAAGCACTACCTTCCATACATAGGTATCTTCCTGCACAATATCCGGCTGCCCCTGTACCCTGCCGTCCCAATGCTTGTTCATGTCATCGGTCTGGAAGATCATATTACCCCAGCGGTCGAAGACATACAATGTATAGTTGGCGGGATCCCAGCCTGTGCCTTTAGGCAGAAAACCATCATTGATGCCATCGCCATCGGGGGTTATGGCATTGGGCGCGTAGAACGTAAAATCGGGCTCTATGACCAGGCAGTAACTGATGCTGTCGCGGCAGCCGTTGGGCGATTCCACCCACAGCGTGATGCAGAAAGTGCCCGTGTCGCTGAAGGTATGCGAAGGGTGCTCCAGCGTGCTGGTATTACTAGCACCGCTGGCAGGATCGCCAAAATCCCACGAATACAGCGATGCTCCTGCCGAAGCATTGGTAAACGCAATGGTGGGTTCGATGATACTGGCCGATTCGGAGCTCATATTGAACTCAGCCACCGGCATGGCATAAACAATGATCATGTTGTTAACGGTAACGGTCGCTGAGCATCCGTTGGCATCAGCAATGGTCAGCACCACCGTATAGGTACCCGGAACGGTATAGCAGTGAACGGGCCCTGACCCGGTGGTATTCGAGCCATCCCCAAAGTCCCAACTATAAGACGTACCGTTGGTCAGCGAAGAACTAAAGGTGACGCAGTGCGTTACGCATCCATCGTTGTCGTTGGCCGCAATGGTAAATACCGGGGCCGCGTTAACGGTAACCGTGGTCATGGCGGTATCTGTACAGCCGTTGGCATCGGTAACGGTAAGGGTATAGGTGGTGGTCGCACCGGGCGAATCAGTGAAACTGGTGCCCGTACCCGTAGGGGCCCAGGCATAAGTATAGGCAGGTGTGCCGCCCTGGGCAAGCCCGCTGATGGTTACGGAAGAGCCCGAACAGATGGATTGGTTCTGCGAGGCGTTGACCTGCAGCGGACCAGGCTGGGTAATGGTCACGATAGTGGTGTCCACACAGTTGTTGGCATCGGTCACATAACAGGTATAAGTTCCTGCGCACAGGCCGTTGGCAGCCGCGGTGTTCTGCACCGGGTTGGTGGTCCAGGAATAGGTATAAGGGGGCGTGCCGCTTCCTGCTGTTACCGTTGCGCTGCCGTTACAGGCGCCAAAACAATTGATATTGGTCTGTGAGGTAAGTGATGAGGTGACCGCAGGAGCCGATGGGACCACTATGGTAGCTGAGGCGGTGCACCCGTTGCCATCGGAAACAACCACCGTATAGGTACCGCCAGGGATACCGTTGGCGGTAGAACCGTTCTGAACCGGGGTGGTGGTCCAGGAATAGGTGTAGTTCCCCGACCCGCCTGTAGCGGTAACGCTGGCCGATCCGTTGGGAAGGTTGCATGTGGCCTGTACCGAAGAGGTCGTAAGCGTGATCCCCGGAGGGGAATTGACGATCGCAGTATCCTGTATGGTACAACCATTGGCATCGGTAACAAAAATGGTGTACGTTCCGCTGCAAACAGGCATGCACCCGGGCGTGTTGCAGCCATTGTTCCAGGAATAGGTGTATGGGGTGGTGCCTCCCGAGGGGATGCATACCACCTGTCCGTCACAGGCCCCGGCACAGGTCTCGGCAAAACCCTGAGCTTGTATGGTAAGAGCCGTGGGCTGGCCAAGCGTAACGGTGGTAGTGGTCGTGCACCCGTTGGCATCAGTTATGTAACAGGTATACGAGCCTGCCGACAAGCCGGTGCCTGTGGCACCGCTGCCGCCCGCAGGCGCCCAGCTATAGGTATAATTGGGCGTACCGCCCGTAGCCTGCGCGGCTGCGCTTCCGTTGCTGCCCCCGAAACAAGACGGATTAATGTTACCGATAATGCTTGCGCTTAGCGCAGGGGGCTGCGTAATGGTAAATGACTGAGTAATGCTGCATCCATTGGCGTCCGTTACGGTGCAGATATAATTGCCTGCGCAAAGATTGCCGGCCGTGGCCCCGTTACCGCCCGAAGGCGACCAGGCATAGGTGTAGCCGGGCGTGCCGCCCGATACGTTCACCGTAGCGCTTCCATTACACTGCGCGTTACACAACAGGTTGACCTGCGATGAGGTGAGGGACAATGCGGGCGGCTGTGTTATGGTCACCACCTGCTGGGCTGTGCATCCGTTGGATGAGGTCACCGTTACCGTGTAAGTGCCTGCCGTAAGCCCGGTGGCTGTTTGAGTGGTTTGTACGGGCGTAGTGGTCCATGAATACGAATACGGGGGCTGCGCTCCGCTTGGAGTTACGGTGGCCGTGCCATTATTACCTCCAAAACAAGTCACATTGGTGCCCGACTGGGTAGTCGTCATGGGAGGGCTTCCCGATATAGTCACCACCGATGTGATGGCGGGCGTGCAGCTCAGCGCATCGTTCACATATACGGTATAAGTGCCCGGGCAAAGGCCTGTAGCCGTGGCGGTGGTCTGCGCTGGCGTAGTCGTCCAACTGTAGGTATAAGGCCCTATGGTGCCGCTGGCCGTGGCGGTGGCGGAGCCTACACAGCCATTACATCCGGCATTGACCGAAGTGGTGGTGGCGGTAAGCACGGAAGAGCATTGCATGAAATCTATGAACACGCCTGAGTCGTAAATGCAGTCGCCCGCATCGGCAATGGCAATTTTAAAATGATATTGCTGGCAGGGGCAGAGCTGGACCGTACGGGTCAGCACGGTGGTGAAGCCATCGTACTGAACGGTGGTACCGTTCGTATTGTTCACGTAATAGGTGCTGTTGACAATGTTATTCACATTATCAATCGTCACCGGGGTAATGTTATTGGGCAGCGTGGCCACATTGGTGTTATTGTAAAAATTATTCTGGCAGTTGGGATAGGGACCGGGGCCGGTAATAAAAAAGCCGAAGGCATCGTTAAATGACGAATTGACGAACTCGGGATATTCCTCCGACCCGAACACGAAGCGTATGGTCAGCGTACTGCACTGCGGGATAATATCGAACTCGAGAACACAGAGGTCGTAGTCGGCAAGCGGCTCGATGGTGTTGAGCTGCGGATCGTTGCTTATGGTTCCGTTGCAGGTTCCGGCAGACGGTAAATTGTTGGGGCCCACCGCGTTCATGGCCGAACCTGTGGTGAGCAGTATGCCGTTCGGCAATCCAAGGTTAGAAACCCCGGTGGTGAACGTACCGTAGGCTCCGGCAGGGCAGTTAAGCTGGGGATTTGAAATAGTAAGTCCCTGGCCGCCCAGCGCATTGATAAGGGTGGTGAGGGAAGGATTCGGTGTTACGCTGAGCTGCGACCACGCGCTGGAAAAAAAAACAAGGAAGCAGGCTAAAAGATAGTGTCTTTTTGAAGGAAGAGGAAAACGATAATGCGCAGATGCTACATACATGGATTTTTTCACCTCAGAATATCATGGTAAAATTAATCAGATTTATTCAACCCTGCAATTCAGCACTTTAAGCCTACATGATATGTGCGTGAAAAAAAGAGACGCCCGAAGGCGTCTCTTGACTACTGATTCTTATCGGATCACCGAAACATGGCCCACATACTGGTGCTGGGCCCCGGTAAAGTCTTTCAGCACTACTTTCCAAACATAGGTATCTTCCTGTACCAGGTCGCTATGCCCCTGCACTTTACCGTCCCAATGCTTGTTCATATCATCGGTCTGGAAGATCATATTGCCCCAGCGGTCGAAGATATACAATGTATAGTTGGCGGGATCCCAGCCTGTTCCTTTGGGGAAGAAGTCGTCATTGATTCCGTCTCCATCGGGAGTGATCGCGTTGGGAGCGTAAAAGGTAAAGTCGGGCTCGATGATGAGGCAATAGCTGATCGTGTCGCGGCAGCCGTAGGGGGTTTCAACCCAGAGCGTAATGCAGAAAGTGCCTGTATCGCTGAAGGTATGGCAGGGATCCTGCAGCGTGCTGCTGTTGTACGGACTTCCCGCATCGCCAAAGTCCCAACTGTAAATAGTAGCCCCCACCGAGCCGTTGGTAAAGCACACATTGGGCTCGAGTATAGAGGCCGATTCAGCGCTCATGGAAAAGTCGGCAGTCGGCATGGGATAAACATTGATCATCCCGTTAACGGTCACCGTAGTCGAACAACTGTTGGCATCGGTAATGGTCAGCGTTACATCATATGAACCGGGCACCGTATAGCAGTGATTGGGCGTTGCAGTATTGCCGGTAGAAGCATCACCATAGCTCCAGGCAAAAGTGCCTGTGCTTAAGCTGGCGCTGAAATTGACGCAATGCGTTACGCAGCCCGAGCTGTCATCAGCAATAATATTGAATACGGGCAGAGCGTTCACGGTTACGGTGGTGGTGGCAGTGGCGGTGCAGCCATTGGCATCGGTGACCGTGAGGGTATAGATCGTGGTGGCCGTAGGCGTTACGCTGACAGAGGTGCCGCTGCCCGAAGGCGCCCAGGCGTAGGTATACGCAGGCGTGCCTCCCTGGGCCAAACCGCTTATCGTAGTGGTGCCTCCCGCACAAATAGCCTGGTTCTGCGATGCCGTAGCAGTAAGCTGGGTGGGCTGGCTTATCGTCACAGTGGCCGTATCAACGCAATTGTTGGAATCGGTCACATAACAGATATAGGTTCCGGCACACAGGCCGCTGGCGTTGGCCGTATTTTGCGAAGGGTTCGTGCTCCAGGAATAAACATACGGAGTAGCTCCGTTCGTAGCCAGCACATTGGCAGTGCCGTCACAGAGGTTGAAACAGGTCACATCCGTAAAGGAAGTGGTACTTGCGATCACTCCGGAGGGATTGAGCACGGTAACCGTGGTGGTTTGCGAGCAGCCATTGGCATCGGTGACCGTTACGGTATATGTTCCCCCTGAAAGGCCGGTTGCCGTAGCCGAGCTTTGCAAAGGCGTAGTGCTCCAGGTATAGGTATAACCCGGTGTGCCTCCGCTGGGAGTAACCGTAGCGGTGCCGTTGGCCTGGCTGCAAAGCTCGGGAGTAGTGCTGGTCTGCAGTGTCAATCCCGGAGGCGAGGAAACGATCGCTGTATCTTGTATGGTGCATCCGTTGGCATCGGTCACAACTATAGTGTAAGTGCCCGAGCAAACCGGCATACAGCCCGGGCTTGTGCAGCCGTTGCTCCAACTGTAGGTATAAGAAGGGGTTCCGCCACCGGGTATACATACTACCTGTCCATCGCAAGCACCGTTACAGGTCTCGGCAAAGCCCTGCGCCTGTAAGGTAAGTGCGGGAGGTTGTCCCAGAGTAACCGTTGCGGTGGTCGTACAGCCGTTGGCATCGGTCACATAGCAGGTGTACGACCCGGCCGTTAAGCCCGTGGCGCTGGCCCCGCTGCCTCCCGAAGGAGCCCAACTGTATGAGTAATTAGGTGTTCCGCCCGTAGCCTGCACGGCTGCGCCACCGTTGTTTCCGCCAAAACAGCTCGGGTTAACGTTGGCCAGTATGCTTGCCGTAAGCTGCGGTGGTTCCGTAACCGTTACGGTGGTAGTGGCCGTGCATCCGTTGGCATCCGCCACCTGAACGGAATAGGTTCCCGCGCAGAGGCCCGTAGCCGTTTGCGTGCTCTGAACCGGTGTAGTGGCCCACGTGTAAGAATAAGGTGCAGTGCCTCCCGATGGAGTAACGGTGGCCGTGCCACTACAACTGCCAAAACACAGTGCGGGGGTGGAAGAGGTGCTGGTGTTGATGGTAGCGTTGACCGAGTTCAGCGTAATAGTGGTGCTGCCCTGGTTGCAACTGGCATCCGAAACATAGACCGTATAGGTGCCCGGACAAAGGTTACTGATAGCCTGAGTGGTAGAATTACCAGGCACCCAGGAATAGGTATAGGGCGGACTTCCCCCTGTTATCGTCACCGAGGCTATACCGTTACAGGAATTACAGGTGGGTTGGGTAGGGTTAGGCGTAATGGTCAAAGCCGTGGTCTGTGGACAGGTGGTGCAGGTATTGGTTCGGTAATACAGGCCCATCACCACCCAATTGTAGCAGTCGTTGAGACCCGCATGGGTATATACAGCGGTATTCTGGCCGGCTGTTACATTGGTTGCCACCTGGTCGAAGTTCCACCAGTTCCATGGAATATTGATGGGCGAACCGTTCCAGTTACCGGAAATGCCGTTGAGCTGCCAGTCGCCTGTCATACAGAAGGCGCGGGCATAAATAGAATTAGCGCAGGCGTTGATACCGGTCATGGTTTGAGTAGTGTTACCGCCAATACCTACCACGCATCCGTCATGGATCACCATGTGGCCGCGATAATTGGCAGTTGGATCGCTGTAGATGATGAAGAGAGTAGCTCCATCGGTGTCCTTTTGGGGTGTGGGCGGGTTGGTGGGAAAGCCGCTGATGGTGTACGTGCCGTTGCCGGTAATGGCAGCGGTAACGTCAACGCGATAAGATGTGGTGCCTCCGTAGCCCCAGCATTTATCCGGTCCCGTGCCTATGGTAGTGGCCGGGAAGGTGAAGGTCTGAGCTTGCGGATTAACCACGGTAATGTTGAAGTTAATGGCCGTACCCGACATGCTGGACCACATATAGGCCCTTTCTATCACGAAACAGGTGGGTATGCCGGTAATAACATAAGGGGCCGGCTGATTAACGCCCCAGCCGTTAGAACCCCGCTTTTTCAGGCGCTGGGAAGCCTGCACGTAGTTAAGTCCGCACTTGGCAAAGTTGTATGTCTGCCCCAGAGAGCCGTTACCATTGAGGGGTACCGGGCTGTTTTTGTCAGGAGGGGTATTGACAGAAGGATATCCGCAGGCACCCGGTATGCCCGGGCAATCCTGCATCGACTCATTGGTCTCGTTCTGGGCGCTGGCAGTACCTATACCTGCAAACAGGCTTAGGGTGAATAGTACTTTGTACAGTTTGTTCATGGGTGCAAAATTAGCTGTTTCTGAAGGCTTTTTGTTGATTTTTACTATCCTTTTTGAAGACAACAGGGCGGGGCTGAAAGTTGCATGCCCATTAGCCTAAAAAAGAGGAATTTATAAACATCCGGCAGGTTGCAGGAAAAGGAGGATTTCCTCTATTTGTCCCGTGCGGGGGATGGGTACAAGCTAAAAAGCGCAAACACCTGTTGGCCAGCAGCTAAGGATCTGCGCCCAATTTCATACTGAACGGCAGAGCCCGCTCCTCTTGCCCGGTACCGGGCGCGTGTCAGTTCGCGAATATCATCTGCCTGCTTTGCACCGGCTTGCTGTCGATATACAGTGTATAGTTGTAAATCCCGCTACGCCCGTAGCCATGTTCGAAAAGTATCTCGTTGATACCCTGGTTCAGTTGAATATCGAGTTTCTGCACTTCTTTGCCCGAAAGGTCGGTAATGAGCACCCAGGCCGATCCGTACTGAACAGGCTCATTGACCAGCACCGAGATATAAGTGGCCTCGTCAAAAGGATTGGGCCTGTTCTGCATCAGCTCGATGTTGCGGGGAACATCACTGGTTTCCGCGGCACCTGTCATGTTCAGCATGTATTCCTGGGAAGGCAGGCTTTCGATCCCGTTCGTATCTACGCTCATCACCTGGAAGTAGTGCATGCCCGGATTGGGGATATAGAATGTATCCACGGTGCCCGATAGGGTATAGATCGTATCCCAGTCGTTATTGGTGGGTACGCGAACGCCCAGCCGGTACACCGCGTATTGGGTCTGCTGGGTGATCTGTATGCGCACCGTATTGTATCCGGTCACTGTAATGCTCATGTTCGGCTGTTTGGGACCAATGCCCAGCATAGCCGCTGAGTTGCCATTGATGCAGGCGTTACGCGCCAGGTAGTTAAAGTCCACGAAAAAGCTGTCGACCATCAGGTCGTTATCCGTATCGGCTCCCAGCGTATCCCGCGTTGTATGCTGGCGGTCGGAATAGCTCATATTGCTCACGTTGGCATCGCCATGCTCGTTGGCCGAGGTAAAACGCATGGCCGCGTAATTGTGCTGCCGGAAAGGAACGTGATCCCCGCTCCGGCCGGTCCGGTCCTCGGGGCTCATGATAGAGACCAGCATGGGAACGCTCACCAGGGGGAGCAGCTCCTCCCTGTACTCCAGTTTGATGAAGCGTGCCAGGCCCTTGTGCCTGGAATTGAAATTGCCGAACGAGAACAGGCGTACCTGGGTGCTGTCAATCGTGTTAACACCCGGGCAACTGGGAGGCGATGAGGTTTGCCCGCAGATGATCCCACCGATCACATCGTTGTTCTGCACGGCCTTTACCTCTATCCCTTTTACCTGCACATAGTCAGCGAAAGCTTCGGCACCATACAGGCCCTGCTCCTCTCCTATCGTTACCAGGAATACGATGGTATGGTTATACGAATACCTGCTCATCACCCTGCAGAGCTCGATCACGAGGGCCGTGCCGCTGGCATTGTCTTCCACGCCCTGCGCGTTGCAGGCCGTATCGCACAAGCCTTCGCAGCGGCTGTCCATATGGCCCTCAATGATGATGATGGACTTATCGGCCGTATCCATGCCGGGAAGCACGGCAAAAATGTTGCGGTGCCGGGTCATGCCACAAATACCCAGGTCAAACTGAAGGTAAGAGGGAATAAGCCGGTTCTCATTGGCAGCGCTGAACTGCTGGAACTTCGAGTACACCCACCTGCGGGAGGCACCCACCCCTTTTTGTGATGATACGGTATCGCTGCCCGTATTCCTGTTCCTGAACGAGGCCAGCTTGACGATATAGCTCTTCAGCGAATCGGGCGATATGCGGGCGTTGATTCCTGCCGTGATCGAATCGGGCGAGTTGATGATGTTGGAGGCCAGGTAAAGGGAGGGATTATAGTTTCCCATCATGACCTGTTCAGCAACCGGATTGGTGCTGATGATATTGGTCTGAGCAAAAAAGCTGAGGGAATAAAGCAGGGTAAAGAGCAGGGTCGTTTTTTTCATGGGTAGGCAAATTGGTAAGCTAAATTAGGCAATTAAAACCAAATTACCCCTTCTTAGCGCAGGCGTTTAGTAGTTTTGCGCCATGAAGAACTATTGCCAGGCCGAGTCGGTGAAGCTGATCCATCACGGGAAGACCTATTTCGCGGAGCTGGAGAGGCTGATCGCGGAAGCGAAAGAGGTCATCCACCTGCAGGTTTATATCCTGGAAGAAGATGAGACCGGCAGGCAGGTGATCGCATCGCTTAAGCAGGCGGCCCACCGTGGGGTTAAGGTGTTTTTGCTGGCCGATGGCTTCGGCTCCAAGGGCCTATCGCGCAAAACAAAGAATGAAATGCTTCAAAGCGGCATACGCTTCAGACTCTTTTCCCCGCTGTTCTCGTCCGAAAGTATCTTCCTGGGCAGGCGGCTGCACCATAAGATAGTGGTTGCTGACCGCAGGACCGCCATGGTAGGCGGCATCAATATCTCGGATAAGTACCGCGGCACCGCTAACGAACGCGCCTGGCTGGACTATGCCGTACGGATCAATGGGGAAGTGTGCGGTTACCTGCACCTGCTGTGCGAGAGGATATTCCATCGCAGAAGCTACAAACGTATCGTTGATTACCCCTGCCCCTCCGGTTTAGCGGGCGGTGTGAACGTGCGGTTCAGGCGCAACGACTGGATCATCGGCAAGACCGATACCTACCTCAGTTATAAAAATGCTTTTGCCATGGCGGAGCGCTCGATCATTATTGCGGGCAGCTATTTTCTTCCGGGCCATTCCCTCAGGCGGGCCATGAAGCGGGCCGTGAGAAGAGGCGTGCGCATCAAGGTCATCCTGGCCGGCAAATCCGATCTGCCCTTTTTCAGGCTGGCCGAGAAATACCTGTACAATTTTCTCACGCGCAATAAGGTCGAGGTGTACGAATGGCACGATTCGGTCATGCACGGCAAGGCCATCGTGGTGGATTCAAAATGGGCCTCGGTCGGGTCGTACAATGTGAATTACCTGAGCCGCTATTGGAGCATAGAGCTGAATGCCGATATCGACAACAGGGATTTTGCCGAAACCTTTCACCGCCACCTGGAAGAGGTCATGAATACGCGGTGCAGAAAGATCACCTGGAAAAGCCTGCACAGGGGTATCCTCACCCGGTTTTGGCACTGGATAGCTTACCAGTACTATAAATGGCTGCTCCGCCTGCTTCTCCCGATCAAAAGCAGGGGAAACATCAGGGAATGATCTTACAGGTGAATGACCTCACCATAGGCAGCGGCCGTAGCCTCCATAACGGCTTCGCTCATGGTCGGATGCGGGTGAACGGACTTGAGTATCTCGTGGCCCGTGGTTTCCAGCTTGCGCGCGGCTACGATCTCTGCAATCATCTCCGTAACATTCAGCCCGATCATATGAGCGCCCAGCAGTTCGCCATACTTGGCATCGTAGATCACTTTCACAAAGCCCTCTTTCGCGCCTGCTGCGCTGGCCTTGCCCGAAGCGGAGAAAGGGAACTTGCCCACTTTGATCTCGTAGCCGGCTTCTTTGGCTTTTTTCTCCGTGTAACCTACCGATGCGATCTCGGGCGAGGTATAGGTGCACCCGGGAATATTGTTGTAGTCGAGCGGCTCGGGATGATGCCCCGCGATCTTCTCCACGCAGATAATACCCTCGGCCGATGCCACGTGGGCCAGCGCCTGGCCGCCTACGCAATCGCCAATAGCGTAATAGCCGGGTATATTGGTCTGGTAATAGGGATTGGTCAGTATCTTTCCCTTGTCCGTGGCAATGCCTACTTCCTCCAGCCCTATGTTCTCCAGGTTGGCAGAAATGCCCACCGCTGAAAGAACGATATCGCATTCCACCTTCTGTTCGCCCACCTTGTTCCTGATCGTAACCTTGCAGCCATCGCCCTTGGTATCGACCGAAAGCACTTCCGATGAGGTCATCACATCCATGCCCATCTTCTTGAACGAGCGCTCCAGTTGCTTTGACACTTCCTCGTCCTCTACCGGAACGATGCTGGGCATGAACTCCACCAGGGTGACCTTGGTGCCCATGGCCGCATAGAAATAGGCGAACTCGCTGCCTATGGCCCCCGATCCCACCACCACCATGCTTTTGGGCTGCCTGGGCAGGGTCATGGCCTCGCGGTAACCGATGATCTTTTTACCGTCCTGGGGCAGGTTGGGTAAAGCGCGCGAACGGGCTCCCACGGCTATGATGATGTGCTTCGCTTCATGCGTGCTTTTCTTGCCCGCATCGTCCACCTCCACTTTTTTGCCCGGCTTTACCTTGCCGGAACCTTTGATGACATCGATCTTGTTCTTTTTCATCAGGAACTGCACGCCCTTGCTCATCCCATCGGCCACCTCGCGCGAACGCTTCACCACCGCCCCGAAATCGGCCTCGCCACCATTCACCTTAATGCCGTAATCCGATGCATGCTTCAGGTATTCGAACACCTGCGCGGATTTCAACAGGGCCTTGGTAGGTATGCAACCCCAGTTGAGGCAGATACCGCCCAGCTCGGCACGTTCAACAATGGCTGTTTTCAGTCCAAGCTGCGAGGCGCGGATCGCGGCAACATAGCCTCCCGGGCCGCTGCCTATCACTATTACATCGTAACTCATATGCTCATGGATTAATGTTGATGATCAAATGGTGAATACCTGCTGATGAAGGTCTTTAAATCCGACAGCGAATGTATAAAAAATTCGGCCTGTGGCGATTTTGTCCAGGATTCCTAAATTTGTTCAACCTTTGCGCATGAACGCTGCACGCCTGCTATCCCTGATCGCCATTTTTGCCGCTGCCTGCGGCAATGATCCGCAGGAGCACAGCAGCCCCCATCAGCACCGGGAAAGCCCCTCCGCACCGGTAAAGGTCAGTTTTGCGGCCGATGACAGCCTGCAGGTCACTGCTCACCTTTACCACCTCAGCCCCGATGCCCCTTCTGTGGTACTTTGCCACCAACTGCATTACAATAAAGCTGAATACCGCGAGATCGCCCAGGCGCTTCGCGCCAAAGGATTCAACTGCCTGGCCATCGACCAGCGCGTTGGCGGTCCCATGGATAGCCTGCCCAACGAAACCGCGCTGGAGGCTAATAAGACAGGGAAACCTGCCGAGCAACTGGATGCATTAAAAGACATCCATGCCGCGGTAAACTTCATGGCCGCAAAATATGGCCGCCCCGTGATTCTGTGGGGCAGCTCCTATTCCGCCACGCTGGCGCTCTATGCCGGAACAGAGAACCCCAACGTACGCGCCATGATCGTATTCAGCCCGGGCGATTACTACGCTGACAGCAAAGGTTCGCTCCGCGAACGCCTGGCCGAGCTGAACAAGCCGCTGTTTGCCACCTCCTCCAAAGAAGAGGCACCGGAGCTGAGCGCCATGCTTTCGGCAGTAAAGAACAAGGCCCTGGTCTCTCAGTTCATTCCCGCCTCCAGAGGGCAGCACGGCTCCAGGGCCTTATGGACAAGCGATGAGAACCACGGGGAATACTGGGCTGCCATCACTATTTTCCTTGAGAATATAAAATGATCTTAAATTTGCGCGGTATGCGTTACCTGCTTTCTTACAACCGCCCCCACGATCATTTTATCGATATCGAGTTCATCGCTGATCAGATAAAAGGCAGCGAGACCCTGGTACAGCTTCCCTCCTGGCGGCCCGGCCGGTACGAGCTGGGCAACTTCGCCAAGAACGTGCAGAAGTGGGCGGCCTATGACGAACAGGGTAATGCCCTCGCTTTCCGTAAGGTCAGCAAGGATTGCTGGAAAGTGCAGACCAGGGGCGTAAAAGAGCTGCATATCAGGTATAACTATTACGCGGCCGAGCTCAATGCCGGCTCCAGCTTCCTGGACGAAACCCAGTTGTACGTGAACCCGGTCAATTGCTGCGTGTTCATTCCCGACCGCATCGGGGAAGCCTGCACCCTCGAACTGGCCCTGCCGGAAAGCTACAAAGTGGCCTGCGGCATGAAGGAGATCGGGAAGAACATCTTTGAAGCTAAGGATTTTCACGAGCTGGCCGATTCGCCTTTTATCGCCAGCAATACCCTTCAGCATAACCTTTTTGTGCTGGATGGCGTGGAGTTCAACCTCTGGTTCCAGGGCGAATGCAAGCCGGAATGGACCCGGCTCATCAACGACTTTTTCATTTTCATCAGCGAGCAGTTCCTGATGATGAAGGAATGCCCTGTGGAGGTATACCATTTCTTTTTCCAGATACTGCCTTACCGCTTTTACCATGGCGTAGAGCACCTCAATTCAACGGTCATTGCGCTGGGCCCCTCCTATAACCTGATGAAAGGCGAGCTGTATGACGACCTGCTGGGCGTCAGTTCGCACGAGCTCTTCCACGCCTGGAACATCAAGAGCATACGTCCTGCAGAGATGTACCCTTATGATTATACCCGGGAGAACTATTCCAGGCTGGGTTATGTATGCGAGGGCATCACAACCTATTATGGCGATCTGCTTCTATATCGTTCGGGGGTATTTTCAGAGGCCGGCTACCTGAAAACCGTTCACGAACGCCTGCAGAAGCATATGGACAATTTCGGGCGGTACAACCTGAGCGTAGCCGATTCATCGTTCGATACCTGGCTGGACGGTTACGCGCCCGGCATACCCAACCGGAAAACCTCCATTTATGACGAAGGCTCGCTGCTGGCCTTTATGACCGATATCGCCATCAGGAGGACCTCGGAAAACCGCAACTCGCTCGATGACGTGATGCGCTGTTTGTACTTTGAGTACGCCAAGAAAGGAAGGGGATACAGCGAGGCCGACTACAAGAAGCTGGTGGAGGACTTCGCGGAGAACAACATGGATAATTTTTTCGCGCAGTACGTTAATGGCGCGGCTTCATACGAAAATGCCTTTAAGGAGGCGCTCGATTACATCGGCTGCGAGCTGATGCACGCCCCCGCTAAAAAGTTCCATGAGCGCTTTTACGGCTTCAAGGCAAGCGAAACAGGCGGAACGGCCCGGATCAGCGCCATCTATCCCGGCTCCGTAGCCGATCTGGCGGAGCTCAGTACCGGTGACGAGATCCTGATGGTGAACAATATGCAGGTAAAGCCCGAAGGAAGCGCTACCAACCTGAACGACTGGCTGAGCTATTTTGGCAAAGACCCGGTGAAGGTGATTGTCGCCAACGGAGGCCTTACCCGCATCGCCCGCCTGGCCGTAACGCACGAAGAGTTCTACCGCACCTGGTATATCCGCAAAAAAGAACAGGCCAGCGAGAGCCAGAAGACCAATTACCGCCTGTGGAGCAAGCATAATTTCTGAGTGGGCCGGTTTGTCCTGATAAAAAGGGAATGTTAAACGGGGTGCGACCCGTATGTGCCGGGTTTTCAACAAAAACCGCCATTTGTTTATAAAAATCCATCGACAAAATTTGCCAGTTCATGGAAATGATGTTGCTTTACGCCATTATTTCTCAAACATAAACGTTAACCAAAAACCAAACACAAAATGGATTCAACATCAGCAGCAATGGATTCGCTAGACATGGCTTTCAAAGAATTAGAAGCCGCGCTTAATCAATATGGAGATGCCTACCAGGGGGCTTACTGGCCATGGGTATGGGATTTCTCATATTCGCCCTGGCGCTTGCCCTTTTCATGATCATATGTATGTGGAAAGTGTATACCAAGGCCGGTAAGCCGGGCTGGGCCTGCATCGTTCCCATTTACAATATCATCGTTCTCCTGGAGATCTGCGGTAAACCCTGGTGGTGGTTCTTCCTCATGCTGATCCCCATCGTGAACTTCATTATCCTGATCATTATTTACATCGAGCTCGCCAAGTCGTTCGGACAGGGTGCCGGATTTGCGATCGGCCTTCTGCTGCTGGGCATCATCTTCTGGCCTATCCTTGCGTTCGGCAGCTCCAAATACGTAGGCCCCGGTGGCAAACCCGTGGCGGCTTAACAAATCCTTATTTCAATGTAAAAAACCCTGAGCATCGTTTCAGGGTTTTTTCTTTCTTTGCAAACATAAACACCGGCATCATGGAGCAAGCAGCCAAACGACCCAGGTTCCTGACCCTACTCTGCATACTTACTTTCATAGGCGTTCCGCTGAGCATTGTTGCCGCCATTCTGTATTCCGGGCAGATCGAATCGATGATCGAAGAGATACAGGCCGCCAAGAACATGATCAGCAAGGGCCTGAACGCGGTCATGGACCTGAGCCTTAATAATATGCCGGGCATGAGCGATGTGAACGATGCGCTGGAGGATGCCAAAAAATGGCTGAACATCTCGCTGGGCATTATTATCGGCCTGCATATCGTTTGCCTGATCGGTGCTATCATGATGTGGCGAAGAAAGCGCCTGGGATTCTTTGTCTACGCCTTCGGTGAGCTGCTGCCCGCTATCGGTGCGGCCTATGCTTATCACCTGGCCACTACCTACGGTAACGTGCCGGCCGATCTGCAGATCCCCATGCTGGTCGCTATCTTCGTACCCGTGCTTTTCGTGATCCTCTACGCCCTCAACCTGAAGCACCTGCGCACGTATAAACCTCATTAAGGAATTGTCCCGGCAAACCGACCCGGACAGATCCGACCCGGATGGACCGTATCATTCTTGATGAAGACCTTTCTTCCGATGAGCCCCGGAACAAAAAGCGCCCTGCATTTTTCCCTGTTCTGTGCACACTCAGCCTGGTGGGATGCGCGGCCGTGCTTATCATATTCGCCATTTTGTATGTTGTTGTGGGCGGAGAATCGCAGGACAGCAGCCAGTGGCCTTACCTGCAGCTTTATTTCTCACTGAACATGGCCGGGGCCCTGGCCGCTGCGGCAGGCGTGGTGCTGATGCTGATCCGCAAAAGAAGCGGCTATTTTATCTACCTTGCCGGGCAACTGGCACCGGTGATCTATGGCGCGATCTACTATAAGAATCTGGATTTTGACAAGTGGGAACCGGCACTTGTTTTCCTGGGCATACCTCTGATCTTCCCGGTCATTTACACCTTTTCATACCGGTTTATAGCCTATGGATCCGCTCGTACTTGACGAAGAGCTGGCTACCGATCCGCTGGCGCCCAGGCGAAGGCCGGTCTTTGTGACCGTGCTTTGCATACTCACCTTTATAGGCTGCGCAGGATATATCGGCCTTTTCTCCTTCATTTATTATGAAGAGGGGCTTAACGAATACAATTATACATCTGTTTTTAAAGAACACCTCCGGATGTTCTGCATCATCCAGGTGGTATGCGCCCTGGTCTGTGCGCTGGGCGCCCTGCTCATGCTGCTGAAAAAGAAAGCCGGCTTCATCATTTACCTTGCCGGGCAGCTCAGCCCGGTGATCTATGGCAGTATTTACAGGCGGGAGCTGCGCATCCGCGACTGGGACGAAATGCTGCTGGTGCTCGGGCCTCCCTTCATCTTCATGGTGCTCTTTTCGCTGAGCTACCGGTTCATTAATGCCGGTCTGGCCGTGCGGCAGGAAAATCAGCGCGAACGGCCGGTATTCCTGGTGGTGCTGTGTATACTGAGCTTCATCGGCAGCATGCTCCACATTGTTCTGTTCCTTTTCATCAGGAGCTTTTATGAGCGGTACCTGGACTACGGCTCATTTCTGCCTTATTACGAAGAGAGCGCTTCATTCTTTTTATTCGTGGTCAATTACTGCTGGCTGAACATAGCCTGCTCGCTGCTTTCGGCCGCGGGGGCGGCCATCATGCTTTTGCGCAGGAGCTTCGGCTTTTACATCTACCTCTTCGCCCAGGTCATACCCGTTCTGGTAGGGCTTTTCTTCTACCTGGCCAAATACGCGCATAACCTGGAGAGCATACATGCCTTTTTTATGGCCATGCTGCTGGGAATTCCCCTGGTTTTCGTATTTATGTACCGTCTTAATTTCAGGCACCTGCGATGAGCACGAACATAGACGAATTACTGGACGAGGATTTTTTCAGGGATAACAAGCCGCAGGGGAGGCCCGTTTTCCTTACCGTGCTGTGCATTCTCACCTTTGTAGGCTGCGGCCTTTTGTTCATTCTGAATTTCATCGCGCTGGCCCAATTCATCAGCCAGCGCCTTCCCGAAGAGAATACTACGATTGAAGCGATAAACCTGTTCATCAGCATGGGCTCCACCCTGCTCTGCCTGGTGGGCGCCATACTGATGCTGCGCCTGAGAAGGGCCGGCTTTTTCCTATACATCATTGGTGAGAGCGCCCCGCTTGTGTATTCCCTGGTCATGATAGAAGAATTCTATTACGCGCTGAACATGATCAGCTTTGCGGGCTACCTGGTGCCGGTCGCATTTATCGTGATGTACTCCATGAACTACAAACACCTCAAATAAGACCCATGGCCACCGATCTCGACTCCCTGCTCGATGAGGATATCTTTAAGGAGGAACAGCCTCAAAAGCGGCCCGCTTTCCTTATCACTTTATGTGTGCTCAGCTTCGTTGGGGTAGGTTTATGGTTCATATTCGGCATATACCAGCTCTGGGCAGCCAGGATGAGCGCCTCACTGGCCGGCATCATGACGGAGGTCAACACCGCGATTAACACACCCGAATGGGATGCAGCCATGCGCTGGGTAAGATATGGAGAAACGCTCGCTATCGTAAAGCTGGTTTGTACCGCCCTGGTATTGCTCGGGGCCATACTGATGTGGAACCTCAGGAAAGCGGGCTTTTTTATTTACGTTGCGGCACAGCTTACCCCCATCGTACTCTATTTCGTTCTCATAGGCGGATTGGGCCTGGACGGATTCTGGGGATTCTGGGGCTGGATGTCGTACCTGTCGGATTTCATCAGCATTGCCTTCATTATCATGTACGGCATGAACTACAGGTACATGAAGTAATGATCAGCCCTTGACAGCGGTTACCGATATTTCCACATTCACATCCAAAGGCAAACGCGAGACCTGCACTGTTTCACGCGCAGGGTAATTGCCGCTGAAGAATGAGCCGTACACTTCGTTCATGGCTGAAAAATTACCCATATCCTTCATGAAAATGGTTGTCTTCACGATATGAGAATAGTCCATGCCGGCCTCTTCCAGGATAGCTCCGATGTTTTCCATCACCTGCCTGGTTTCCGCTTTGATATCGCTCAGCACCAGCTCACCCGTATCCGCGCGCTTGCCTACCTGCCCCGATACGAAGAGCATGTTATTGATCATCACCCCGTGCGAATAAGGGCCAATAGGGGCCGGGGCGTTCTTTGACGTGATTATTTTTTTCATTTTCTTCAGTTAAGTAAAATGGTGAATAGTTCGGTTTCTTTCCAGGTGTCTGCGCCCGTTTCTTCGTTGCGGACCTTCACGGCCCTGACCAAAGTAACAGCGGTCACTTTCTTGCAGAATTGCATGGTATCCGGATTGAAATACCAGTCTTCGGTGAATTTCAGGCGATTGACCAGGGTGTAGTCCGTAGACAGGTCGCCCGGCTTCACGAAGGTGGAGTCCTTTAATGCGTCCAGCTTCATTTTCACCTGCTCCTTTTTCATTGCCTTCTTCGTTTGCGGGTCAAGGGCCTTGATCCCGCCCGAGTATACGCCATCGATGATACCTTGCACCATCGTATAATTGCACGATGCATACAGGTTGTTCTGCCAGCTATTGCCATAACCCGTGATCCATTTGACCTCACCGGTCTTGCTGTCGTAGGTGTCCATCAGGTTGATGCGGTCAAAATCTATGGGCACGGAGGTTGTGATCCCTTGGCCCAGCAGGTATTGCGGCTGCATAAGCTGCGCAAGTACGGCCGCATCCGCACCGGCAATGTTTACACAAAAAACCGGCACAAATCCCCTGCATTCTCCCGTATACTTGTCGATCTTGGGCAGGAGCAGCGCAATGGCCTTAACCTCCTTTCCGAATTGCAGCTTCTTCAGGTCGAAGTTCCAGCTTTCATAGAACTGCACAGCGCTGATATCGCTGTACTGTAATTCGTGTCTCATCACTTTATACGCCTGACCGGTTTCCATGTCCCATTCCACGTACACTGAATCATACCATACGAATATCTTTTCCAACTCCTCTTTCGTCTTTGGAACGCGCATCCGCGGATCCCAGGGGTCGTATGCCCATGCTCCTGTTCCGCTTCCCGGATAAGCGCTTAGTTTATGGTTTTTCACCTTATCCGCTATCATCACCTGCATGGCCATTACCTTTGCCGAATCAGCATTGGCCAGCCTGGGGAGCGTATGCCAGGCGCTGTAATGAAAGTTCGCGGTCTGAACCGTGTACAGTTGTTTTTCAACGGTGGTCACCGGGTTGCCCAAAACATTCTCAGGCACAAACCCGTTCAGCGGAATAAAGGCGATCTCTCTGCGGTTCACGGTGGCCAGGCCGAAAGAATCCGTAAGCGTTTTCTCATCCAGCAAAACAACGCCCCTGATCTTTTTCTCAAACTGCATGCGGCCCACATCAAAACACCACTCCTCGTAGAACTTAAGGTTACTGGCCTTGCCCATTTGCGCCATGATGCCGGCAAGCTCTTTCTTATCAGGCTTTTCCGTATAGGGGAACAGGGTATCGGAAATAATCGATTTGTTTTTTTCCGCTGCAGCCTTTACCTGGGTTAACAACATGCTCAGTTGCGATTGCTGGAGTATCGTTTTGTTATTGTCATATGAGCTATGATCGATCGTATTATGATAATAGGTCAGGTAAGGCACCGTCCGTACATCCTGGGGGCCTTCAGGGGCCTGGCCCGGATAGAACGATTTATCCGTAGCCACGAAGAACATGGCCTTCTCGCCCCTTCTCTCTCCGTACTCGGTTTCCAGCCAGCGGTTGATCGTAAACCCTTTGACCTTTTTTTTGAATTCCATCGTACTTTCATTGAAGAACCACTCTTCAAAAAAGGAAAGCGAAGAAATATCCTCCTGGTAGAAATCAGAGCGAACGAGTACGGTATCAAAGATCGGTTCTCCTGTATTGATATCATAGTTCTCCTGGTACGCGGTGTCGACCCGGTGAAGCAACTGAGCGACCTCCGATCTCGTAGCGATCTTATCGAAAGGGTAGTGAGGGATGAAAACAGGTATTTTGCCGCTGTCTATCCTGTCGAGCAGCGTTTTCAGCAGGCGGTCATGCACCGGCCACTCCAGGTATTCGTGCCACCACTCGGTCTGCAACTGGGCCGCGGTCATCTCTTTCCGCAGCGGTACCGTATAGCGGTACTCGCCCAGGCTCTTCAGGGTGTTCTGCGATGAGGCAATGGCCGGGATCAGAAAAACAAGGAAGGTAAATCTTTTCATAAAGGGATCTTTCATAAAAGCAGGCCTGCAAAGCAGATCCGGCAAAGAGAAACAATAAAAATCTTACTACAGGCCATATTCGCTCACCAGCCAGATCATCATTGCCATGGCGCCCGCGCCCAGCTTGAGCTCCCGCTCGTTCACCTTATCGAAAGTATCGGCTATGGTGTGATGCAGGTCGAAATAACGCTGGCCATCGGGACGCAGGCCCATCAGCGCGCATCCTATGGTCTTCAGGTCGTTGATATCCGCACCCCCACCGGCATGGTCGAAATCGTAAACGCCATAGGGGATGAACAACGGGCTCCACCCCTTTACCTTTTTCTTCTGCTCCTCGCTCATGGTAAGACCGAAGCCCCGCGGGGAAAATCCACCGGCATCCGACTCGATGGCCAGCAGGTGCTTTTCTTTGTTCTTAATGGCCAGCTCCAGGTACTTATCCGCCCCTTTGCCCCCGTTCTCTTCGTTCATGAACAGCACAGCACGGATGGTCCGCTTGGGCTGTATGCCCAAAGCCTTGAAAATGCGCAGCACTTCTATCGATTGCACGCAGCCTGCCCCGTCATCGTGGGCTCCGTCACCCACGTCCCATGAATCGAGGTGGCCGCCAACGGTAATGATCTCATCGGGAAACTGGCTTCCCCGCAGCTCCCCTACTACGTTATATGACTTTACATCGGGCAGGGTCTGGCAGTTCATTTCCATGTGAAACTTAAGCTGCTTATCCTTTGCCAATAAAGCGCTGAGCAGTTCTGCGCCATTGGTGCTGATGGCGCAGCAGGGTATCTTGTTCGGAACCGAGTCATTATAACCCATTCCTCCCGTATGCGGGAAGTCCTGCATGGCCGTTGTCATCGACCGCACCACGCTGGCTACCGCTCCGTACTTAGCCGCCTCGCTGGGCCCGCGCCAGCGGTATTTCACCGCATCGCCATAGGCCTCGCCCGTATTGATCTTCGTGACATCAAAAGGATAATTATAGAACACGATCTTCCCTTTTACACCGGCCGTGCCCAGTTTCTTAAGCTCGTCAAAGCTCTTCACCTCCACGATCTCGGCAGTCAGTCCGCCAACGGGGGTGGGAACCGAGCCACCGAGCGCGCATATGCTCACCTCCTTTTCACCGATCATCTTTGAATGAATGATCTTTCCAACCTGCTTGTCGCCCCGTATCCAATGGGGCACCCAGCATTCCTGCAGGTACACCGTATCGAAGTTGTAGCTTTTCATCAACTGGTAGCCCCACTCCACAGCGGCCGCGGCCTGTGGCGAGCCGCTCAGCCGGTGCCCGATGGTGGTACAGAGCTGGTAAAGGTTCGTATAGCACTCCCCGTTCTTCAGCACCTCATCCGATATCTTTTTGAGCATGATGCTGTCATTCTTTTGCGCATGCCCGATAAGGGCAGCACAGAGGAGGGCGGCAGAAAAAAACTTTTTCATACAGGCGAATTTATCGCTAAAGATAATGGAATTTACCAGTAACGGGAGACGCTGCAACTCTTATATTTGTGGCGGATGGCACACCTGGTAGATCTTCGGCTTTGCCACACCGCGGAAGATTTCGCTGCCGCGCACGGGCTTTTTCTCGAATATGCCCGCGAACTCGACATGGACCTTTGCTTCCAGGGCTTCGAAAAGGAATTGAAAGAGCTTCACGTTCAGTATAACCATCCGGGAGGCGCTCTTTTCCTGCTCACGATAAACAATGAACTGGCCGGCTGCGCGGGCATAAGAGGGATCAGCGATCAGTATTGCGAGCTTAAGCGCATGTACATTCGTGCCTTTGGAAGGGGAAAAGGATACGGAGGCTGGATGCTGCAACAGGCTGTAAAAAAGGCCGCGCTGATGGGTTACCGGATGATGCGCCTGGATACGCTCCCGTCCATGCAGCCCGCCATCGCCCTGTACCGCTCGCGCCACTTCGTGGAAATACCGGCCTACCGTGAAAATCCGGTGCAGGGAGCCATATACTTCGAGCGGGAACTCAGCGATCAGTTATAATCGTACCAGTCGCGTTTGCGCGAGAGCTTCAGGTCCTGGAGCACCGATGATTTTACATTGATGTTGAGCGTATAGCTCTTCCGGAAGCCGAAAGGCACCCAGTTGAAGCTCATCTCCCAGCAATGCAGGTCGCGGTAAATGTTCACGGAGGTGTAGGTAAAATCATTGGCCACGAAATCCCATCCCGAATTAAAGCCAAGCTTCCATTTCTTTGTCACGCTCAGGTCACCGCTGAACGTAAGCGATTGCGTGACCTCCGAGGCAAAGCCCGGCCTGCTGTAACGCAGGTTATAGGAGACATACAGGTTCCAGGGCACATTGAAGTCTACATAATAATCGGGATGTTCGTTGATATACCTCAGCTCCTCTTCCGAGGCCCTGTCGCTTTCTTTCTTCTGGTCCGCTTTCGTGCTGCGCAGGTTGGTGCTGAACGAGGCCGTGGCCGATGTCAGCCGGCCGATCTTCCCATCTTCCCACATGAAACGGTCATACCGGTTACCCAGGTCGTTGATCTTATACGGATCGAGCGTTCCGTTAAGGGAGATATCCAGTTTTTGGAACAGTTTTGTGCGCAGGAAAAGATTGAAAACCGCGAGGTTGAAACTAGGCGCGGCAAAATTATACGATGACGACAGGCCGAAGCTTTCGATCAGCGTGACCTTGCGGTCCTTGCCCGAGGTATCCTGCTCAGACGGCCGGAGCTTCATCTCCAGGTTATTATTGATGTTGAAGCCGAGCGACTGCGACTCGCCTGTGGGAGGGAAGCCGTAGATGCCGTTCTGGTAGATGGAATAGACCTGCGGCACGGAGGAGGAAGGGATCGTATAGGATTCATACCCGTGTTCCTTATCCCCGAAATCGGGCCGGTAGCTGAAGGCGATGCTGGGTGTCATCACGTGCCGGATGGCCTTGACCTTCGCCTTTTTGAACGAATAAAAGCCGTACAGCTTCGTGGTCAGGGTCAGCGAGGCGGAATACTGATTGGCCATGCTGAAGCCTTTCACCGTATCGGTCACCACCTGGCCGGCATCCGCATCGTAGTGTTTCCTGATGCTGCTGAAATACCAGGCCGAGGAAAGGTTGAGCGCGCTGGTAAAGGTGAGCGGCAGCTTTTTCGGGATGATGCTCCAACTGACGGGAATGGAATGCCGGATCCCGTAATTCAGCGAGTCCTTTATGCTTTCGCTGAACAGGTTGGAATCAAGCACGCTCACGCGGTTTTCAAAATCCATCAGGTAGCTCAGGCCCAGCTTGTCGATCTGCCTCTCTTTGATCACACCTTCCTTCTTCCACAGCTTGGTGGGATAGATCCTGTTCATGCTCAGCGCCACCTGGGGCAGGCTCAGGTCCACTTTATGTGAGAGGGTATTCTGGCTGTGGCGCAGGTTGGCGGAAAGATTGAAGTATTTCCAGGATTTGCTCCAGGCTATGTTCGACTGAAAAGTATTGGAAAGATAATCGTTGGCGCTATAGGAGTTGAACTTGTTATAGTTGCTGCTCAGCGCGTTCACATTGGCCGAAAAACGCACGGTGGGGTTGGAACGGGGATCCTGGTTGTGGGTCCAGCGAACGAAGAAATCGCTTTTTTCGGAATAATCCGGAAACTCCTTTTCGCTTTCTTTGAACTTCGAGTAACCCAGGCTTAAATCGCCCGAGAACCGGTACCGCTTATTGTAGTTCGAGTTGGTTTTGACTGCCCAGCTCCCGCGCGAGTAAATATCCCCCCGCACGGCCAGGTCGATGAAATCGTTCTTCCCGAAATAATAGCCGCCATCCTTCAGAAAATAGCCCAGCGATGGCGATTCGCCATAGGCGGGGATCAGTATGCCCGAGCTTCTGCCCTTTTTGTTCGGAAAATAGCCGAAAGGCACGGCCAGGGGTGTGGGCACATCGGCAATCACAAGGTAGGCCGGCCCGGTCACGATCTTATCATCCGGAATGACCTTCATTTTCGTCATTTCAATGTGAAAATGAGGATGGTCGGCATCGCAGGTGGTATACTTGCCGTTCTTGATGTAATAAATGTCGTTGCTGTCTTTTTTGGCTACCGAAGCCGTAATATAGCCTTCGCCCTGTACGGTCTGGATGTATTTCATCAGTCCCCTCTTGGTCTTGAAGTTATAGATGATGGTGTCGGCCTCGGTCATCTGCTCTCCCTGCTTGAGTTCCGGCTTCTGTACGATCCTGCCCGCGCTGTCCCTGCGCCCAGCCGCCAGCACGATGCTGTTCTCCATATCGAGCACGATGTATCCCGCCTTCAGGTTCACGTCCTCATAGCTGACCTCCGCCTGGTTGAAGAGGTAAACCACCTGGTTGAATACGTCCATCCGGATCGAATCCAGGGCATCATAATCCACCCTGGAGTCGAGCACGTTTTTTGAAACCTTTTGGGCCGTGGAATCGTTTGAAATGGAATCGGAAGCGGGCAGGCAGGCTGCCGCACGCATACCCCCGGAAATTAACAGGAAAATGCTGAAAACTAATTTATTGTATATCCCCG
>JBFLYZ010000012.1:0-73216 GCA_040756415.1 Bacteroidota bacterium | reverse complement strand
CGCAAATGCCATCGTTCTGTTTGTAAACACAATACGATATTGATTCATTGAGAGTAGTGAAACTGACCAGTTTTTGAAAAAGGGTATGGCCCTCCGTTCGTAATTCTTCCGGATACAGCTTTGCCAACCAAGGGGGGAATTGCAGGCTGTCCTTTACTGTTCTTTGGGACTCTTCTTCCTGTCTTAATGTATTATTGACCGGTCCGCAACCGGCAATTAGCAGCAGTATAATGATTTTTTGAAATTTCATAAGAATTATATTCTTGCAAACACCACCCTGTACACTCCAACCCCTCCGTTCAGGTCCTTGCCGTCTTTTTTCAGCAGTTGAAAGCCATGCTTCTTCAGGATCTCCACGGTTTCTTCTGCGCTGTAGTTTTTGTGTCCCTTGCCCAGGCATCGCGATTCAAGTATATAGATCCGGCCATCCTTCTTCAGCTTTTTACTTATATCGGCCAGCATGTCGTCCATATATGTGAACTCATGGAAGGTGGCGATCAAAAGTATCTTGTCAAAGCTGCTGTCGGGTAGCAAGGTGGCCTTTTCGTTGCCCAGGCAGAGTTTAAACGTATTGGTCAGCGGGTCCTTGTACTTTCTACACTTTTTCAGAACCTTATTGAAGTTCTTCGCGTTCATGCTTTTGGGATCGATATCCTGCACGTAAAACGTGATGCTGTCGCTGAGCAGGGAAAAGCCGCCAATATTTTCACCATCAGCCGCGCCCACTTCAGCAACAACATCTCCTTTTTCGAATTCAAAGAAATCCACGAGGTCTTTTTCATGCTCGAAATAATTGGCCACATTGCCGTAAGCCTCGTACGAGAATGCGGGCTTGGATAGAGTATGCGTCATACCTGCCAGGCCTATGCCAGCGGCCGAAAGCAAGAGGGTAAAAATCTTACTGTCCATCGTTATCAAAAGTAATCTAAAACGCCCAAACACAATGGCTAGCGGGTATATTTTGCCGCGCCTTAATCTCGTTGCAGCGAAGCGGCTATCAAAATGGCCCGGTTGCCGAAATCTGCCGGCCTTTGGCGACCGGCAGGGGTAATTTTGAGCCTGAAAAAACCTGAGACCTTTGAAAAAACTTGTACTTCTTCCGATCTGCTTGCTGCCTTTTCTCGCATGCGCCCAGCAATGGCTGTGGGGCTATCCCGTAAGCACTGATAATGGCAGTTCCATCGAATGGGTGGCTGCCGACCCTTCGGGTAATCCTTATTTTCTTGGCTGGTGCAGTCCGTCTTCAACCACCCTAAACGGCCTCAACGGCCCTTTCCCGCAAACGGGGCTGTCGACCTTTGTGGCCAAATACGATCGTGCTGGCAATGTAACCTGGGTCAGCGGGGGATGGGGTAGTGTGGAGGCCAATCATATGGCTGTAGATGCCAGCGGCAACACCTGGCTGACGGGACAGTACTGGGGATCGGCCTATTTCGGCATAGTGCCCGACACCCAGCAGGCCTCAGCGGCTAATGTCAGCGACTTTTTTCTGGCCCGGCTTGACGCGAGCGGAAGGGCCACCCTGCTGATCGACAGCGGGGGCATATGCAACGACATTGGCCATTCGTCAACGGTGCTCGCGAACAATGAGGTGGTGGTTTCGTGGATAGACGAGACCTTCTGCAACATGGCCGGGAGCTACAACTCGTACCTGCTGAAGCTGGATGTAAGCGGTAACCTGGTGTGGTCGCTGCCCCTGCCTTACGAGTACATGAATTTCAATCGCAGGCAGATCGCTCCGACACCTGACGGGGGCTTTGTGGTTTCGGACTACTGGAACACCGATACCATCTGCTTCTCGGGCCTGAGCACCTCGGCCTGCCTGCTGCCCCCCGCCACGAACTATACCGATCTTTTTGTCGTGAAGTACGGAGGCAACGGTGAAGTGCAATGGGCCAGGGCCGTGCGGGGAGTTGATTACCAGTTTGGCCGCGGCATTACCAGCGATGGGGCGGGTAACATTATCGTAGCGATGAGCAGCAACGGGCAGGCCACTTTTGGCAATACCTCGCTTTCGCCTTATGATGCCCGCACCAATTACATCCTGAAGCTCGACCCTTCCGGCAACCTGCTCGACTATGTTTCCATGCCGGCCGGGCCAACTACCAACTATTTTGCTTTTACCGATGTGAAGGCCGACAGCGATGGCAACGTGTACCTGCTGGGCACGGCCGACAGCACCGTTTACCTGGGCAGCAATGATTCCCTGTTCTGGAATGTGCCGAACAATCAAAAGATAATGGGTCTGATCAAGCTGGATGCAAGCCTGGACCTGCGCTGGTCGCAGTACGCGTACAGTAATAATCCTTACACCACCTTCGCTGCTTTTATGACGGTGACCGATTCGATTATTTTTATCGGGGCGCATCACAACACACCCGCGGCATTGAACGGAAGCAGCTTCTACTTCCCCGGGCCGAACAGCTCCCTCGACTACGAAGTTTTTTTTGCAGCGCTCAGCAATGACAATATTGTTACCTCGGCCGCGGAGATCCACGCGGAGCAGGTGAGTATCTATCCAAATCCTTCAGAAGGGGTCTTCACGGTGAATACCAGAACTAAAGCGGATATCCGGCTGGCCGTTTACGATGTGCTGGGTAATTGCGTGCTGGAGTGCCAATATGATGCTGGCAACCCGCAGCTCGACATGAACGGATACCCCGCTGGGGTCTATTTTATCCGGGTGGAAACTGGAAAAGAGAAAACCGTAAAACGTATCGTGCTGCAGTAAGCGGCCTCAATCCTTTTTTTTCTCAAAGTCATAGAAGGTCACCGATGCGCATTGCGAGAAATTGCTTTTGCCTTTGATCTTTATCCGGTGGTTCTTGCTGTATTGCGTGATGAGCTCAAGGTACTTCGCCTGTACATGGTCGGGAATGCTGTCTTTGGCGCTGAAGTTAAAGAACCAATAGGCTATGCTGCCGTCAGCGGAAAAATAGATCTTGTTGAAACAGGAGGTAGGTTGTTTCCATACAAAACCGTTATCGGCAAAATACTGCATCAGGTCGGTATAAAAGGCGCCCCATGCCTTGGTGAACGATTTCTCTTTCCTGCCGCTGAACACTCCGTCCGTCTTACCGGTGCCGGTGGCGTTAGGGTAGAGCGTATCGAGCTGCTCCAGGTAAAGGCCGTTCTTACCCATGTCCTGGAAGGTCATGCAGGTTTGCCCGTAGGACGGAAGCGAAAAGAAGAACAGGATAAAAGGGATTAGCGGAAGTTTTATCATGATCAATGGCTTTCAGTGTATTTTTTGAAATTGTCCAGTATGGCCTGCCAGCCGCTGCGCTGCATCTCGACAGCATGCGTACCCTCGGCCTCGAAGCGTTCCGTTATCTTCGTTTCATCGCCCCGGGCTGAAAAACGCACCACCACTTTCCGGCCGTCATCCAGTACGTATTCCAGCAATTCGGGGGCCCGGACCAGGGTGTAGGTTCCTTCAAAATCGAAGCTGAAACTGCCGTCTTTAGCGGCCATGGTGGCCCGGAGCTTCCCCCCGGCCCGGAGGTCATTCTCGGCTTTGGGACAGTGCCAATCGTCAGAAGCGAAGTTCCAGTTGACGATATGTCCGGCACCGGTCCAGTACGTCCATACTTTATCAATGGGCGCCTTCACGGTGGTTTCAACGGTTATCGTGGTCTTGTCTTTTGTTCCCATGATCGGGTTTAAGCGCGAATCTACCGCTTATATTTTAAATGCCGCCTTGCTGCCTCGCCCCGCTCGTGCGTAGCCTGTTCGTGGCGAAGAAAAAATTGCTGTTTTTCATTAGCAAATATTCAGTAAAATTGTACCTGCAAAAAGCATTTGAAGTGATAGCAGAAGAAGCCCAGGTAGTGACGCAGGCCCGCAGCGGTGGTAAGATCAGGGATTACGCGGCTTTCATTAAGCTCCGTCTCAGCGCATTGGTCGTATTCTCAGCCGTTATCGGTTATTTTATCGGCACCGAAAGCACCGGCATGGTCGATTGGACCAGGTTGTGCATGCTTATCCTGGGCGGTTTCCTGGTAACGGGTGCTTCCAACGGTTTCAACCAGGTGATCGAGCGCGATTTCGATAAGCTGATGAGCCGTACGCAGAGCCGTCCTCTGCCGCAGGGCAGGATGAGCGTCAACGAGGCCGTTATCCTGGCAGCAGCCATGGGCCTTATCGGCATTTCACTGCTTACCTATTTCACCAATCCCATGAGCGGCATACTGGGCGCCCTTGCCCTGATCGGCTACACCCTGTTCTATACGCCCCTCAAGCGGGCCACGCCTTTTGCCGTTTTCGTAGGCGCTTTTCCCGGGGCCATTCCCGCGGCCCTCGGATGGGTGGCTTCCACAGAAGGGTTCGGATACATTGGATTTCCGGCCCTGGTCCTTTTCGGGGTTCAGTTCGTATGGCAGTTCCCCCATTTCTGGGCCATAGCCTGGGTCATGGATGAGGATTACAAAAAAGCGGGTTTCCAGATGCTGCCTTCGGGCATGCGCGATAAGGCCAGCGCCTTTCAAACCCTGGTGTATACGCTTTTCCTGCTGCCTATCAGCCTGGCCCCGGTGGCCTTCGGCATATCGGGTACCGCCTCGGCCATAGTGATCATCATTTGCGGGGCTTACTTTGCCTGGCAGGCCTATGTGCTGTACCGCGATTGCACCGTAAAGGCCGCGCAGGCCCTTATGTTCGGGTCTTTTATTTACCTGCCGGTGGTGCAACTGGCGATCATGCTGGGATAGAAGAAATAAGAACGATGATATTGCAAAGCGGAATGACGAATGAATGAAACGGTAAATATGAACGCAACTGTGAAACTCACACCCGAAGAAAGACAGGAAATCAGAAGCAAAACGGCCAAGCCCCTGCTTTGGCTGGGCATCATCGGCATCATTATGCTCTTTGCCGGCCTTACCAGCGCTTACGTGGTAAGTATGGGCAGCAATAAGTGGGTGAGCGTAGAGCTGCCGCAGATATTCTGGATCAGCTCGGCCGTAATCCTGCTCAGCAGCCTGACCATGAACTGGGCCCTGCAATCGGCAAAAAAGAACGAGCGCACCCGCATAAGCACGGCCCTGATGCTTACCTTCGTTCTGGGACTGGGTTTTTGCGTATCGCAGTACCTGGGCTGGAGCGATCTTTATTCGCGCAGTATCGTTTTTGCGGGCAAATACAGCCACCCGGCCGGGTCTTACCTGTATTTTCTCACCGCTTTGCACCTCCTGCACCTGCTGGCGGGCATGATCGCCCTGCTGGTGACCTGGCGCAACGCGGCAAAAGGCCGTTACGACAGCCAGCATACCCTGGGCCTGGAGCTTTGCGCATTGTACTGGCATTTCCTTGATTTCCTGTGGATATATTTATTTTTCTTTTTATACTTTATACGGTAAACCGAAAAGAAATTTTTTTAAACTTGCAGCGGTATTAAGGGAATTTTTAAGGCCAGGGGCTTGATCCTTAGCCTGTAAAGAAATAAAAATCAAGTTCTTGCCACCTCTCAGGAGCAAGGGCGGTAAAACAAGGTCTATGTCATCTACATCGCACGAAGTAATTGATCCGAAAACGATTGACTGGGGCGGGAATGCTTCCCCGCTGCGTATGAGCTACGGAAAGATGTTCATGTGGTTCTTCCTGATCTCCGATGCGCTTACCTTCTCTTCCCTGCTGGTGGCTTATGGCTTTATGCGCCATAAATACAGCGAGATATGGCCTATACCGGGCGATGTGTACCATCACTTTCCTTTCCTGGAAGGCGTTCACCTGCCGCTGGCCTATGTGGGTTTGATGACCTTTATCCTCATTATGAGCTCGGTGACCATGGTGCTGGCCGTTGAGGCCGGCCACCGTAACGACCGCAGGTCGGTATTGATATGGATGTTCTGGACCATCGTTGGCGGACTCGCCTTCGTAGGCTCACAGGCCTGGGAATGGTATAACTTCATCGTAGGTACCGAGCACGGAGCGGTGAGGGAGATACTCCGAAACGGGCAGTGGGTACAGGAGACCATACACGGGGCCAATATGCATTACAATGAGTACGGCCTGCCCGTATTCGCCAATTTCTTTTTCTTCATTACGGGCTTCCACGGCTTCCACGTATTTTCCGGGGTGGTGATCAATATCATCGTGTTCATTATGGTATGGAACCGGGTTATGGAAAGGCGGGGACATTACGAGATGGTGGAAAAGGTGGGACTTTACTGGCACTTCGTAGACCTGGTTTGGGTATTCGTGTTCACCTTCTTTTACCTGTTGTAAGAAAAACACCGATCGTAAATAACAAGTTAGCAAGTAACAAGATAAATAAGCAGCTTATGGAATTCCACGATAACTATCCGCAGTACGAGATCATGGCCCACCACAGCGAGGAGGAGGGGAAGAAAAAAAGAAAGAAGCTGTGGAATGTATTCTGGATCATGCTCGTGATCACGCTGATCGAACTGGTGGTAGGTATTTATGCCGAAAACTGGGGCCTGCTCACCGAGCTGCGCATGTCGACCGTAACGCTCAAGCTGCTGTTCATCGGCTTTACCATACTCAAGGCCTATTATATCGTTTACGCGTTCATGCACCTGGGCGATGAGAACAGGCTGAGCAAGTGGGTGATCATAGGCCCGTACATGGCCTTTGTGCTGTACCTGGTGTACATGACATCGGTGGAGGAAGGCACTTATTCTTCCAAGCGCAAGGTATTGATCGATCCCATTATCCAGATGCAGGCAACCGAGCTGCGTACAGGCGGTGGACATGGAGGACACGGAGGAGAGCATGGAGGCGAACACAAGGACAATGGAGGAGAACACAAAAAAGAAAGCCACTAGTAACGTTAAGAAATTCGGGATACTGTTCATTATCCTGGTTTTACCTTCCCTGATTTATGTTCTGTTTTCTACGGGCAAGCATAACCTGAGCCATTCGCTGCCCTATTATGGCGAGCGCCAGGGCGTGAAGAAAGTAATGGTTGACGGCAAGGAGAGGATTGATACCCTATACCACACCGTACCCCCGTTTTCCTTTACCAATTGCGATGGCCGCACCATCACCGACAAGGACCTGGATAGCTGCATTTACGTAGCCGATTTCTTTTTTACCACCTGCATGGGTATTTGCCCTAAAATGAACTCGCAGATGAGGCGGGTGCAGGAGCGCATGGCCAATTACCCCAAATTCAAGCTCATTTCACATACGGTAGATCCTCTGCGCGATACCGTGGAAGCCCTGGCCGCTTATGCCGAGCGGGTGCAGGCTGATACGAAGAACTGGTATTTCGTGACCGGGGAGAAAAAGGATATTTATGAGCTGGGCGTGAAAGGCTACCTGGTGGCTACCGAGGAAGACGCGAATGCCGAGGGCGGTTTCCTGCACAGTCCCATGCTGGTGCTGGTTGACCGCGAGAAGCACATACGCGGCTTTTATGACGGTACCAGCGTGGTGGCGGTCGACAGCCTGATCGAGGACATCAAGGTACTTTATTTCGAGTATGAGGCCAGAAAGGCCGGTGAAAAATACAGGATCACTAAAGGCAAATGAGCGATAAGCTGATCTTCCGGGTCATTTTCATCCTGTCATTCGTAGTGCTGGGAGCCGTGATCGTGCTTAACCAGAAAGTGCTGCCCCGCCCGGAGCCAACGCCCGGTTTTGTTTACTACCTGCCCATGCTCAACGCCTTTATCAACGGCACCTGTTTTGTGCTCCTGCTCATTTCGCTCCTGCTCATCCGCAGGAAGAACATAGCCGCGCACAAAAGGGTCAACCTCACGGCCTTTTTCCTTTCCGCGCTCTTCCTGGTATCCTATATCACCTACCACTGGATCATCCCGCAGGAAACGCGCTACCCTTCAGACAACCCGATGAAATACCTGTATTACGTGGTGCTAATCAGCCATATCGTGCTGGCCGCCATCGTGCTGCCCATGGTGCTCATCTCCTTTTACCGCGGCCTGCAGATGAACGTAGAAAAGCACCGCAGGATCGTGCGCTGGAGCTTTCCCATCTGGCTGTATGTGACGCTGAGCGGGGTAGTGGTGTACCTGATGATATCGCCTTATTATAATTTCTGATTTTCGTATCTTTGAACCGTGAAAACGAAGTATATCCTGATCACTTTTGCCGTGCTGCTTGCGCTGGTGTTCATCGCTGGCGATGCCCAGGCGCAATGCGCCATGTGCAAGAAAGTAGCCGATGACGCTTCTACTGCCGATAACGGCAACGTGGCCAAAAATGTGAATTCGGCCATACTTTACCTGATGGCCGTTCCGTACTTCGCCCTGGCCTTTATTTTTCGCAGGCAGCTCTGGGGGCTTTATCATTCCTGGAGGGGTAAAAGCCAGCCCCAGGAATAGGCAACAGAGACTATTTTGTGCTTTTAAAGCAGTTGCGTACCTTTGTGCCGGTTCTTTTAATTATTTACTTATCCAGAAAGGCGGAGGGACTGTGCCCGATGATGCCTTGGCAACCCTGCCGGCTTTGCTGGCGAAAGAAGGTGCCAATTCCTACTCCCCGCAAGGGAGAAAGATAAGTCAGAGCTTTACTTGAGATAACACAAATTGAACACGATCTCTTCTGACAAACACAGGAGAGATTTTTTTTTGCCTTGCCCGCCTCAGGCGGGTCCGGCAAACGAGATGAAACATATGACAGACATAAGAAAGACAGCAAGCGAGCGCATCCTCATCATTGACGGGGCCATGGGAACCATGATACAGCGGTATAAGCTGGGAGAAGAGGATTACCGCGGGCAGCGTTTTAAGGATTTTCAGTGCGACCTGAAGGGTAACAACGACCTGCTGGTGCTGACACAGCCGCAGATCATCAAGAGCATACACCTGGAGTACCTCAGGGCCGGTGCGGATATCATCGAGACCAATACCTTCAATGCCCAGCGAATATCCCTGGCCGATTATAAGATGGAGCACCTGGCCTACGAGATCAACCTCGAGGCGGCACGCATAGCCAGGCAGGCGGTAAAGGAGCACGGGCAGGCGGCCTGGGTGGCGGGCGCGCTGGGCCCTACCAACAAGACCCTCTCGCTCTCTCCCGATGTGAACAACCCGGGTTTCCGGGCCGTGAGTTTTGACGAGGTGGCAGAGGCCTATGCCGAGCAGGTGAAGGGACTGATGGATGGCGGGGTGGACCTGCTGCTGGTAGAGACCATCTTCGATACCCTCAACGCGAAGGCGGCCCTGTTCGCCATCCAGAATATTTTCCAGGAGAGAAAAACCGAGCTGCCTGTCATGGTATCGGGCACCATTACCGATGCCAGCGGGCGCACCCTCAGCGGGCAGACCGTAGAAGCGTTCCTGAACTCCGTTTCGCATGTAAAGCTGTTCAGCATAGGACTGAACTGTGCGCTGGGCGCCAAGGAGATGAGACCTTACCTGGAAGAGCTCTCGCAAAAGGCGCCTTTCTTCACCAGCGCCTATCCCAATGCCGGGCTGCCCAACCAGTTTGGCGAGTACGATGAGACACCGGAGACCATGTGCCGGCAGATCGATGACTTCCTGGACAGCGGTTTTGTCAACATTGTGGGCGGCTGCTGCGGCACCACTCCTGATCATATACGCCATATCGCGCAGCATGCCCGGAAGGCCAGGCCCAGGAAGATACCCGCGGTGGAACCTTACCTGCGCCTGAGCGGACTGGAGGCCCTGACCTACCGGCCCGACTCCAATTTCATGAACATAGGCGAGCGAACCAACGTGACCGGATCGCGCAAATTCGCCAAGCTGATCATAGACAACAAGTACGATGAAGCGCTGTCGGTAGCGCGCGAGCAGGTGGAAGGCGGTGCCCAGGTCATCGATATCTGCATGGACGAGGGTATGCTGGATGCGATAGAGGCCATGACAAAGTTCTGTAACCTCATCGCCAGCGAGCCCGATATTGCCCGGGTGCCCATCATGCTCGATTCGTCAAAGTTTCACGCGATCGAGGCGGGGCTGAAGTGCGTGCAGGGTAAAGGCATTGTCAACTCCATCTCATTGAAGGAAGGTGAGGCAGAATTCATCCGCCAGGCGGGTATAGTGAAAAAATATGGTGCTGCCGCGGTGGTCATGGCGTTTGACGAGCAGGGGCAGGCCGACAGCTATGAGCGCAGGATAGAGATCTGCGCGCGTGCCTATAAAATACTCACTGAAAAGGTCGGATTCCCGCCCCAGGACATTATTTTCGATCCGAACATATTCCCGGTGGCTACGGGTATGGAAGAACACCGCGGGAACGCGGTCAACTATTTCAGGGCCACGAAATGGATCAAGGAAAACCTGCCCCTTGCCAAAGTGAGCGGGGGCGTGAGCAACGTGTCGTTCTCTTTCCGGGGCAATGACCTGGTTCGCGAGGCCATTCATTCGGCTTTCCTGTATCATGCCATTAAGAATGGAATGGATATGGGCATTGTCAATCCTTCTCAGTTGCAGGTGTACGATGAGATACCCGGAGAGCTGCTGGAGCTGGTAGAGGACGTGCTGCTTGACCGGAAGGAGGAGGCTACCGAAAAGCTGGTGAGCTATGCTGAAACGATCAAAGGCAAGGGCAAGCAGAAGGAGGCGAAGGACGAGGAGTGGAGGAACGGAACGGTGCAGGAGCGGCTCACTTACTCGCTCGTTAAAGGCATTGTAGATTATATTGAAAAGGATACGGAAGAGGCGCGCCAGCAGTGCTCCAAGGCCATCGAGGTGATCGAGGGCCCGCTGATGAACGGCATGGGCGTGGTGGGCGACCTGTTCGGCAGCGGCAAGATGTTCCTGCCCCAGGTGGTCAAGAGCGCCCGCGTGATGAAAAAGGCGGTGGCCTACCTGACCCCTTTTATCGAAGCGGAGAAGGCTAAAGGCGAGGCAAAAGGCAAGATACTGCTGGCAACAGTGAAAGGCGATGTGCATGATATAGGCAAGAACATCGTTGGCGTGGTATTGGCCTGCAATAATTACGAGATCATCGACCTGGGCGTGATGGTGCCCTGCGAGAAGATACTGGAAACGGCCAGGAGGGAGAAGGTGGATATCATCGGCCTGAGCGGGCTGATCACACCTTCGCTGGACGAGATGGTGCATGTGGCCAAAGAAATGGAGCGCCAGGGATTTGATATACCCCTGCTCATCGGAGGGGCCACTACATCCAAGGTGCATACGGCCGTTAGGATAGAACCGAACTATAAGTTCCCGGTGGTGCATGTGAATGACGCATCGCGCAGCGTACCGGTGGTAGGCAACCTGGTCTCCAAGGCCATGCGTAAAGATTTTGTGAGCTCGGTGCGGGAAGAGTATGAGCGCATACGCGAGCAGAACAGGAAAAGCTCGGCCCAGAACATCTACCTTTCCGTTGGCGAGGCGCGCATCAATCGCTTCCAGCTCAACGGCACCCCGTATGTTCCGCAGAAACCTTCTTTCATCGGTAACCGTGCCTTTAAAAAATACCCGCTGGACGAGATCGCCAAATTCATAGACTGGACGCCTTTCTTCCATTCGTGGGAGATGAAGGGCACTTACCCGAAAATATTTGATGACCCCGAGCGGGGAGCGGAAGCAAAAAAGCTTTTTGACGATGCGCAGAAAATGCTGTCGAAGATCATTGAAGGCCAGTGGCTGCAGGCCAATGCGGTAGTGGGTTTTTATCCTGCGAGGTCAGAAGGCGATGATATCGTGCTTGGCGGAACGAAGCACAGAACGGTATTCCATACCATACGCCAGCAAACCAGGAAGCCGGCAGGGCAGCGGAATGTGGCGCTGGCGGATTTTATTTTACCTCAGCCTGCATCCCTCTCCGATGGAGAGGGGCTGGGGGAGAGGTCAGATTACATAGGCGCTTTTGCGGTTACCGCGGGCATAGGCATAGAAAAGAAGCTGAAAGAATTTGAAAAGAACCACGATGATTATTCGGCCATCATGCTCAAGGCCCTGGCCGACCGGCTGGCCGAGGCCTTTGCCGAGCTCATGCATGCCAAAGTGAGGAAAGAGCTCTGGGGTTACGCCAAGGATGAGAACCTGAGCAACGAAGAGATCATCGCGGAGAAATACCAGGGCATACGCCCGGCACCGGGCTACCCGGCACAACCCGATCATACGGAAAAGCTGACCCTGTTCAACCTGCTGGAAGCGGAGAAGCATACGGGCATAACGCTCACCGAGAGCATGGCCATGTTCCCCACAGCGGCCGTATGCGGCCTTTATTTAGCTCATCCTGAATCCTATTACTTCGGGGTGGGGAAGATACAGCGCGACCAGGTGGAGGATTATGCCAGGCGGAAGGGAATGGAAGTGGAGGATGCAGAGCGCTGGCTGGGATCCATACTGGCCTACGATCCGGTGGCGCTTGCCGAAAAATAAGAAAGCCCTCTGGCTTTGGCCGGAGGGCTTTTTGCCAGGTCATGTTTCTTTACTTCATTCCCTTGTCTTCGACAGAGGTTATTTTTCCCCCTTCCCAGGTCAGCACGTAGGTACGTACCGTCATACCGGCCTTGGCTTCCATGGTACATATTTCTTTGCCGTCCTTCTTTTCGCAGGCGGTGCAGGTGGGGTCCTGGAGGTCGTACATGTCCATGTCCTTGCGGTCGAGCCCTTCGGCACCGTATTGTCCCAAGGCAGACGATACGTCATTCGCTTTTCCCTTCAGGGCGCCCATGAAGGATTTCATTTCTGCCGAACAATCGGCCGATCCGCTCCCACCGCAGGAGGACATTACAAGTAGCATAACTACTGATAAGATGGAAATAAGTTTTTTCATGATAATGGGTTTAAGTTTGGGTAAAGATAGAAATATTGCCGGTTGATGAAAACTGGTATTTTTGAATCATGTATTCTCTTGCTGATTCCGTTTCGCGGTCGCTGGTTTTAGCCTTAGCCTTTTTCTGGTCTTTTACAGACACAGCGGCACAGAACAACTGCGACTGCATCAATTCGCGACAAGTGCAGAAGGGCGAAACGCAGGTATTTGGCAACAGCGGCATAGGCAAGCTGATGGAAATATCAGACAGTGATCCCAAGAGCCTGTATTACTTCGAAAAAGAGCATAATGTAAGCTGGTTCAAGTTCGAGATCAGGGAGGATGTGAACATTACGTTCGAGCTGGCCCCGGATAACCCGGCCGATGATATTGATTTCATCCTGTTCAAATACGACATGGACGGTTTCTGTGACCGCGTAAAGCAGAAGAAGGTAAAGCCCCTTCGTTCCAACCTGGCGCGCAGCGGCTCGGTCAATGGCGGCATTACGGGCCTCAGCCACGATGCCGCTGACGAGTTCGTTCACTCCGGTCCCGGCAATACGCGCAGCAAGTCCTGTCCCGCCAAGAAGGGCGAAGTGTTCTACCTGGTGGTGGACAATGTGAGCAGCGCGGGGAAGTTTTCCATTATGCTGGATGACGGATCGAAGCCCAGGACCCCTTCAACGGTGGATGCTTCGCCCATCTCGGCCGAAGGGTACGTGGAGATCAAGACCCCTTTCGAGATCAGGATCGTGGACGATGAGTCGGGCTTGCCTGTCACGGCCACGCTCGATGTGGCCGGCTACCAGATCGGTGAGCCGTTCCATGCCGAGGATTCAGCGGTTTACCTGCTGCACATGTCCAGCTCACAAAGCGTCACCATCAACTGCAACGCGAAAGGCTACCTGTTCTTCACCCAGGCCATTATGGCGCCTATTGTACCGTATGATGCGGTAAAGGCCCCGGACAAGTTTCTTTTCGAGGTCCGCCTGAAAAAGCTCAAGCCGGGCGAGGCGGTGAGGCTGCCCAACATAAAGTTCAAGGGCGATGAAACGGAGATACTGCCTTCATCCCGGGCCTCGTTGCTTACTTTGTATAAGTTCATGCTGGAGAACCCTACCGCTGTGATCGAGATCGAAGGGCATGTGAACGCGCCAGGCATGAAGAACTCCTCAAAGATCAAGAAACTGTCAAAGGACCGCGCAAAAGCCGTATTCGAGTACCTGGTGGAGAAGGGCATAGAGCCCTCGCGTATCCAGTACAAGGGATATGGCAACTCCAAGATGGTGTACAAGAAGCCTGCCAATGAAAAGCAGAACGAGGAGAACCGCAGGGTAGAGATCAGGGTGATCGCCATTTGAGCTTCTCCATCATTACCGGCAAATGATTAAATTTGGCCTCCTTTATGAAAGCGGCCCGCCTGATCTTGTCTGTTCTCTTTCTGGTAGTGTTCGGCCCGCGTATCCACGCGCAGAATAATACCCAGCCCGACCTTTCGCAGCCCTGGACCCTGCAGCAGTGTATACTTTACGCCAGGGAAAACAATATCCAGATCAGGCAGAGCGAGCTCAGCGTACAACTGGCGCAGATCAACCTGCTGCAGAGCAAGGGCAACACGCTGCCCAGCATCAACGGCAATATTTCGCATATGTATAACTTCGGCCGTACGATCGATCCGTTTACCAACCAGTTCGCCACGGACAAAGTGCTTTCGGATAATTTTTCGGTAAGCGGAAGCATTACCCTGTTCAGCGGCTTTCAGAACTACAATACCATACTGGAGAGCAATTACGCCTACCTGGCCGCCAAGTACGACCTGGAGAAGATGCGGAACGACATTTCGCTCAATATCGCTACGGTCTACCTGCAGATCCTGTTTGCCGATGAGCTGGTAGCCATTGCCAAAGGCCAGGTGGATATAACCAAGCTGCAGGTAGAGCGCGTGCAGAAGCTGGTGGATGCGGGCAGCCTGCCCAAATCCAGCCTTTTTGATATACAGGCCCAACTGGCATCGGAAGAGCTGAACCTGGTCAACGCGGAGAACCAGCTCAGCATTTCCTATCTCAACCTTCAGCAGTTGCTCGACCTCCAGTCACCCCTCAAGATCGTAAAGCCCGAGCTGGATATCCCTTCAAGCGATGTGCTGGCGCTCAGCCCCTCTCATATCTATGGCACAGCGCTCAGCACCATGCCCGAGATCAAAAGCGCAGAGTATAAGATGCTCAGCGCACAGCGCGGATACAAGGCGGCAATGGGCGGTTACAGCCCCCGGCTCACGCTCAGCGGCTCGTACGGAACCGGGTATTCGGGAGCCAGTAAGTCCATTACCTCGTTCACTTATTCAGGCAATGATACCATCGGCTTTACCGCATCTACCTTCGACCCGGTGCTCACCCCCCATCTCGATTATACCTACCAAACTACCCCGTTCAAAGACCAGATCGATCAGAACCTGAACAAATCCATAGGCCTGAGCCTCACTGTTCCCCTATTCAACCGTTTTTCCGTCTATTCTTCAGCCAGGCGGGCGAAGATCAGCCAACTGAACGCGCAGTATTCGCTCGACCTGGCCAAGAACCAGTTGGAAAAGAGCGTGCAGCAGGCCTATGCCGATGCGGTGGCAGCGCTGAAGAAGTACAACGCCTCGCTGAAAACGGTCTCGGCCATGGAGGAATCGTTCAAGTACACGGAGCAGAAGTTCAACGTGAACCTGATCAATTCGTTCGATTATAACGAGGCAAAGAACAGGCTGGCCAAGGCGAAATCAGACCTGCTGCAGGCCAAGTACGATTACATTTTCAAACTTAAAATACTGGATTTTTACCAGGGCAAACAATTAACACTGTGACCTGAAATGAAAAAGCTTTTCATCTATATCAGCCTGGCAGCAGCGCTGCTGATCATTGTGCTGGTTGCCAAGAAGTGTGGCAATAAAAGCGTTCTGGAGGTGAGCACAGAAATGGTCAAAAAGCGGGATATCATCGAGATCGTTTCCGCTAACGGCAAGATTCAGCCGGAAGTGGAGGTGAAGATATCTTCGGATGTTTCGGGCGAGATCGTGGAGCTGCCGGTGAAGGAGGGCGATATCGTGCAAAAGGGGGATATGCTGGTGAAGATCAACCCGGATATCTACCAGTCCTCGCTCGATCGCATGAACGCTTCGCTCAACACCACCAAGGCGAATTACGAGAACGCCAAATCACAGCTCTCGCAGGTAAAGGCGCAGTTTGCCAACGCTGAATCGAACTACAACCGGCAAAAAAAACTGTTCGACCAGGGCGCCATATCCCAGGCCGAGTTCGATAACGCCAAATCGCAGTATGAAAGCGCCAAAGCGAACGTAGAAGGCGCAGAGCAGGCGGTGAAGGCTGCTGAGTTCAACATCAAAAGCTCGGAAGCGGCCCTGCAGGAAGCCATGGATAACCTCAAGAAGACGACCATCACCTCGCCCGTGAACGGCAGGGTGATCAAGCTCAGCAAGGAGAAGGGAGAGAAGACGGTTGGAACGAATATGATGGAGGGCACCGAGATCATGGTCATAGCCAGCTCGAACGAGATGGAGGTGAACGTAGAGGTGAACGAGAACGACATCATCCGCGTGCACATGAACGATACGGCCATCATCGAAGTGGACGCCTACCTGGGCCGCAAGTTCAAGGGAATAGTGACCGAGATCGCCAATTCGGCCAATACCACCGGCATCACGGCCGACCAGGTGACCAATTTTACCGTGAAAGTGCGTATCCTGCAGGATTCGTATAAGGACCTCGACAATCCTTTCCGCAGGGGCATGTCGGCAACGGTGGATATACAGACCAAAAGGGTGAGTAAGGTGCTGAGCGTGCCCATACAGGCCGTAACCACGCGCAGCGATACCGCAAGCGATGATACGGAGGGCATGCAGCCGGAAGGGGAGCAGTACGAAACCCGGGTGGTGACCGAGAACCCGGTACAGAAAGAAGAGAAGAAAGAGATCAGGGAATGCGTGTTCCTGTACCGTGACGGTAAGGCGGTCATGGTCTATGTGAAGACCGGTATCCAGGATGTGAACTATATCGAGATTAAAGAAGGGCTGAAGGAAGGCGATGAGGTGATCACGGGTCCCTATACCGCTGTTTCCAAGCTGATCCGGAACGGCAGCAAAGTGGAAAGGAACAATAGCGAGGCCGGAATAAGAATCCAGGTCGGAGGTTGATCATGGCCTTTATCCTGAACATTGAAACGGCCACCACCGTTTGTTCGGTCGCCTTGTCAGACAACGAAAAGCTGGTGGCGGTGCGCGAGGTGAATGCGGGGTATACGCACGCAGAAAATCTCACCGTATTTATTGATGAAGTTTTAAAAGAAGCCGGGCTCGGGCCCAGCGATCTGGATGCGGTAGCCGTAAGCCGCGGCCCCGGCTCCTATACCGGCTTGAGGATAGGCGTGTCGGCCGCCAAAGGACTGTGTTATGCGCTGGATATTCCGCTGATAGCGGTGGATACGCTTGCGGCCATGGCGCAGGGTATGAAAAGCGCAAAGGACGTACTACTTTGCCCCATGATCGATGCCAGGAGAATGGAGGTGTATTGCGCGGTGTATGATGGGTCGGGCAGGGAACGTGAGCCTGTTTCGGCCAGGATCATTGATGAGAACTCCTTTGCTGAACTACTGGAGAAGTACAGGGTGGCCTTTTTCGGAGACGGGGCGGCCAAATGCAAAGCTGTTCTCGGGAAGAACAACCATGCCGTGTTCGTGGATGATATTCATCCCTCATCAAAACATATGATCCCTCTGGCATGGGAAAAATTCTCAAAAAAAGAATTCGCTGACCTGGCTTATTTCGAACCTTTCTACCTGAAGGAATTCATGGCAGGAAAAAAAGGCCCGCTGTAAGCGGGCCTTTTTGCGTGCATTTATCTCTCTTAATTGGTGTTGAAATTGGTGTGCGCTGCGTTAGCTCCCCACATGGTCCAGCCGGTGAGGCTCTGATCCTGTGAGTTGATGGCCACCACTTCGCCAGTGGTTGTGGTCACGTAGATCCAGCCTTCATTGCATACAGGCGCGTAACGTATGTTCTTGCCGGTGTTAAAGGTCTTTTCCACCTTGCCATCCTCCGGGTTGATCACTTTGATCTGGCCCGCGAAGGTGGCTACGATGATCTTTTCGCCCGCTTTGATGGGGGGCGTGGCCAGGAAGCCGCCCGTGTTATGCAGGTCGCCCTCCACTTTGGTCTTCCATACCGCCTTTCCGTTGGAGGCATCGGTACAGATCACTTCATCGCCCATGCTGTTGTAGATCATGCCGCTGAAGTAAAGCGTGCGCGATCCCTGGAAGGCCTGCAGCGAGGAAACGTTCGACTGGCCTATGTTGTCGTAGGCCACGCTCCAGTTCGAGTTCATGGGCGCACCGTTGCCGAAGCCGTTGCCGGCATCCAGGTTGTTCGATTCGGTCTTCAGCAGCGACTTGCTCTGCACGTCTTTGTTCAGGTAATCGGCATCCTTATTGGCGTATTGCGCGGTGATATTGCTTTCTTTTTCGGTCAGGATCGCGATCGACTCCATGCATTTATTGCCCTTGTCGTTCCTGCGGGTGATGATGATCTTATCGCCATCGATCACGGGAGCCGAGGTGGCCTTGATGTTCTTGGCCGAGACGAAGCTTCCGCTGGCCTGGCCCACTTTGTACAGGATGCCGCTGAAGGTGCTGAAGTACAGGTTGTCGCCCACAGCTACCGGAGCGGTCATGATGTCGGAATCGATCCATTTCTGCCACAGCACCTTGCCCGATTTCAGGTCGAAGCAGGCCAGCACGTGGGTGGGTTTCATGGTGATGTCATCGCCATAATAGGGAACATCGGTATGAACGTTCTGATCATACTCGTTGTAGCTGCCTCCGTAGTAGGCAGGGTAGGAGGTAAATACCTTGCCATTGGCAATGGTAGGCGTGCTCATCAGGGGATCGCCCAGCCAGTGCGACCAGAGGTAGCGGCCGGTCTTGACATCGCAGGCAAAGATGGTGCAGCTTTCTGAGTTGAATACCAGGATATCGTCTTCGATCACACCGGCCGAAGGGCCATCGTCATCCAGGCTCAGGGCCCATACCTTGGAGCCGGTTTTGGCGTCAAAAGCATAATACTCTTTGCTCCCGAAGCCACCGCTTACGTAGATCTTGCCGTCCTGTATGATGGGTGTGGGTACGTTGGTGCTGGAAGGCAGCTTGATCACGAAGCCGTTGGCCGTGGTCTTCAGGTGGTCCTGTAAATCGGTATAGGCGATGTGGCCGGGTTTAAAGTTCTTGGTGGGTTTGGGCTTGGTTTCAGCGTTCATATCGAGCACCTGCTTGAGCACGTCCGTGCCCTCATCGGTCTTAACGGCAGCCGTCTGCTCGTCACCGATGATGTTCTTGATGCTTCCATGCCCGGGCATAAAAGCGATGCTGCTGGCAGCCACACCCAGGCTGAGCAGCGCGATTTTGACATTCTTGTTCATGTGTTTAGGTTTTGTATTAGGTTTTCGATATGAGGATGCTTTTGCAGCCCGGATTCCACAAATAAAATGCCCGGAATTTACATCTGTAACGCATCGGGCCCGGAAAAGTTGTGGCAAACGGGTGTTTTTTCCTCAAAAAATGAAAAACGGGGGCCGTTTTCCTCCTTAGTAATACTCGTAAACGAACTTCGTGATAACGATGTTGGCCTTGTCGTGCTCCCGGTTGAGGATGGATTTCAGCAGCTTGGTCTGATCATCGTACATATATACGATGTTGTTGACCTGGGTTTCGTTCTTATACCTTTTCTCCGTAAGCAGTATCCCGTCAACCGTATACTCATAGGTAAAGATGTTCCTCAGGTCGGCATTGGCATCGGGAATCAGGGTTTTTTTGATCAGTTTGCCGCTGGCATCGTACTCAAAGAGATTGCCGTACCTTACATAACCCACTGCAAATGAATAGTTTTCCTCCACCAGCGTTTTGCTGAAATTAATGATCCCCGTCTTGTAGACCTTCCCCTCATCGTTGAAGCAAAGCCGCTTGAGCTGGGTGGGCGACTGGAAAACATATTGAAAGGTTTCTTCCGAAATAACGATCTGTATGCCCAGCTCGAAATGATGGATATTGTTGAGGTTCTTGTTGGTTTCTTTGCAAACCGTTTCCTTGGCAAAAAAGCCGTTGATGTCGTATTCGTAGTAATGGGTATTGAATACATCGCCCACATTACTGCGTTTCATGATCACCCTCCCGGTCTTGTCATAGGCGAACCAGGTAAAGGTGGTATCATAAGTGTAAACGTACTCGGTCTTTACCGTGGCGGGCGATACCTTTCTTCCTTTCTTATACACAGCAGGCACTTTCACCTCAACGGCCTCCACCGATTTTACGGTGGTAAAATAATAGCGCGTTACGTTACCGGCCGTATCGAATTCATAGCACTTTACCAGGCCTTTATCCACGATCACCTGGTTATCGGGCTTGTCAGAAAAGTAAGCCGTGATCTTTTTTATCTTGCCGGCCTTAACGAAAGCTGCGTTAAACGTAAGGTCGGTGGTGCTGATGTACGAAGGTTTGTTCTCAAGGATCTGGCCGTAAGAAGGCAGGCACAGCAAGAGGGAGGAAAGGCAGGCAGAAAGAGAGAGAAAAAACGCGCTTTTTTTAGGTACGGGGCGTTGGATCCTGCGCGGAATTTCACTCGTAAAACACCCTGCCGTATTCCGGCAGCCTTCGAAATTTCGTAAGGGTTCGCTATCCGTAACCATTCCATATCAGCGTCAGCGCTTTTTCCGCATCTTCCACCGGCTGCTGGCAGCTCCGATCTTCGCAAACGTAGATCAGCGTTCTGTTCTCCGCGAAGCGGTTCTGCAGTAAGGGTAGTTTGCTCGCGCTGCTGCTTCCTGCAAAGATCACGTTCGGCAGGTAGTGTTGCTGCATAGCCTGGCGCATTTCATTAACAGAGTTTCCCACAATGGCGACCTCGCGGAAAGGAGCGGTTAGCCAGATGTGCAGCCGGGCCCAGTTGCTGTACCCGGACGGATAATCGGCAATGAAGTGTTCCATGTTAACGAGCATCTGCCGGCTCATGTTCAGGTATTCGGCATTGCCGTAATAGTGGTAAAGGCAGAACAGCGACCGGGCGATGGATGAGTTAGAGGCGGGTATAACGTTGTCGCTCGTCTCCATTTTCCGGGCGATCAGCTCCGGGTCGAGATCGGACGTGAAAAAGAACATGCCCGATTCGCGGTCAAGGAAATGAACGATGCTGTACCGCATCAGCTCATCGGCCGCGCCTAGCCAGCTTTCGTCAAAAGTGGCCTGGTAGAGCGCGATCAGCGCCTCGATAGTGAAAGCGTAATCTTCGAGGTAGGCGTTGATGGTCGCCCGGCCGGCTTTATACGAATGAAAGAGCCCGCCATCCGGCCTGCGCATCTTCTTGAGTATAAAATCCAGGTTCTTCCAGGCGGCTTTCAGAAAGGCAGGCTCCCCGAAAGCGGTATAGGCGTCAACATATCCTTGGGCCATGAGCGCATTCCACGAGCACAACGTTTTATCGTCCAGGCCGGGGCGCACGCGCTTATTGCGCTCTTCCAGCAGTATGTTTTTGCAGTGAGCTATGCGCCTGCGCAGCTCCTGAACGCTTATCTTGTGCGCTGCCGCGATCTCGTCTTCGCTTTTTCTCCGCAAAAGCACGTAGTTGCCGTGTTCCCAGAGCCCGAAACCCGCCTGCACTGCAGAGCGGTTGCTGACGGAATAATAATCGGCAAACAGGCCGAAATCCTGCTTCAGCAGCTTTTCAAGCTCCTCCCGTTTCCATACGTAATACTTCCCTTCCTCTCCCTCGCTGTCGGCATCCAGCGCGGAATAAAAGGCGCCTTCATCGCTGGTCATCTCGCGCCCGATGAAGCCCAGTGTTTCGAACACGATGTTCCTGTACAGATCGTTCTTGGTCACCAGCCAGGCATGGCTGTACAGCGATACGAGCTGCGCATTGTCGTACAGCATTTTCTCGAAATGCGGCACTTTCCACACCATATCCGTTGAATAGCGGGCAAATCCGCCCCCCAATTGGTCGTAGATGCCGCCCATCGCCATTTTGTCGAGCGTGAGCGTTACATGCGAGAGGATCTCCCGGTCGTTCTTTACTGCCGCATAGTGCAGCAAAAACTCCCAGTTATTGGGCAGTGGGAACTTGGGCGCGTAGTTTTGTCCGCCCTCTACCGAGTCGAAACGTTTTTTCCAGTTGCGTACCGCATTTTGGAGCGTTTCAAACGAGAGATCAGGGGCCTCTTCTTTTTTCTTTACGAGCTCCATTTTCCTCACGCCCCCAGTCAGCTCTTCGGCATATTCGTAAAATTTATCCGGGTCCTGGCTGAACCCCTGGGCCAGTTGTTCGAGCACGCTCATCCAGCTTTCTTTCGGGAAATAGGTGCCGCCATACACGGGCCTGCCGTCAGGCAGGCAGAAGCAGTTCAGCGGCCAGCCTCCCCGGCCCGTCATCAGTTGCACAGCGGCCATATAGACCTGGTCGATGTCGGGCCGCTCTTCCCGGTCGACCTTGATGCATACAAAATGCTCGTTCATGATCCTGGCCACCTCCGCGTCTTCAAAGCATTCATGCTCCATGACATGGCACCAGTGGCAGGCGGAATAGCCTATGCTCACCAGGATGAGCTTGTTCTCGCTCCTGGCCCTGGCCAGCGCGGGCTCGTTCCAGGCGAACCAATTCACCGGATTGTGCGCGTGCTGCAGCAAGTAAGGCGAGGTTTCGCTGATGAGCGAATTGGTGTAGGGGCGTTCTTCTTTCTTTTTCATGCTGCCGGGCGGGAAATACAGCAGCGTTACTGAATGGGCTGCGGTAATCGACTCCAAACGAAGTTACAAATTTACTATCAGAAAAAATACGATTATAAACTATCCTGCTTCAGTTCAGGGCATACATTGGCGAAAACGGAATCCTGCTCAATGAGCAGGATCAGCTTGCCCGTTACCGCATTACGCAGGCTGTCGCTAAGCGTGCGCACCACGTTGAAGGTCTTCCACTTGTTGGACTTGGTATAGAAGATGCCCAGGCGCGGGTTCCAGTAACTGCTCGAGCAGCCGCTGCTGTCGATCAGCACAGCGTACTTATATACCGCATAAACATCCCTTCCCACCTGGAAAGGCCTTTTCCCATCGTAAAGGAAGCGATTTCCCTTTTCATGGAAACCCTTGCTCAGCAGCCTGGGCACAAACCGTTCGTCCGCCTTAAGGATATAGGTATCGGTGTCGTTTCCCACCGCGTACCTGAGGGTGTATACATTATCGGTTACGCTTTCGCTGTAAAAAATGGTGTCCTGCACCTTGTCGAGGTCGGTCTGCCACTGGCTGGCCACGCGGATCACCGGGTAGGAAGTATCCTGAACTGCCGGCCTGTCTTCCCTGGTGTCGATCTCGCTGTTGCCCGAGCACGACAGGAAAAAAACAAAGCATCCGCAGCATACGGCTTTCGTGAGCTGGTGTGCCCCTGTGGTATTCATCGCAGCGCAAAACTACTAACAATTTCAGGCTGCATCTTTATTTTTCTAACTTCCCGCAGTAATTTTGAAAGATCATGGCCGGCTTTCTGGCTCTTATTGTCATCTTAATTTGCGCGGGCGCGTTCGTGCGCCTGGTGCGCCATAGCCGGCCGGGCCTGCGGTGGGAGCGGGCGACCGTTACAACCTATGATGTGCAGCGCTGCCACAGGTACCTGAAGGATTTTGCCTATTACCAGGGTCTGAGCCCCGGGGGAAGGAAAAAATTCATCCAGCGCCTGTTCAATATTATGGTCACGAAGTACTTTGACGGCCGTGACGGGCTGGAGGTGACCGAGGAGATGAAGGTGCTTATATCGGCCTGCATCGCCCAGGCTACCTTCGGCCTGCGGGAGTACCGCCTGCTTCACTTCAGCTACATCCGCGTTTTCCCGGGGATATTCTATTCGCGCCTGATCGACCGTAAGCTCAAGGGCGGGACCACCACGGGCGGGGTGATCATGCTTTCCTGGAAGGATTTTGTTCAGGGCTACCGCATCGGCAACGATCGCTTTAACCTGGGGCTTCACGAGATCGCGCACGCGCTTAAGGTGGAGATCAAGTACGGGGAAGAATCGGACCAGGCCTTCGCGGAATATTTCCGCAAATGGCTGCACGAGAGCTATGATGTTTTCGAACGTATGAACAAAGGCGCCAGGACCTTTCTGCGCGACTATGCCGGTGTGAACACGCACGAGTTCTTTGCGGTATGCGTGGAGCATTTTTTCGAGGTGCCGGCCGATTTTAAGGCTAACCTGCCGCATATTTACCGGCACCTGTGCGTGCTGCTGAACCAGGACCCGCTGAACACGACCAAAGATTACGCGGTGGACGAGGAGACGAGCCGCCTTCGCGAAGATTATGACCCTTCGGCCCTGAGCGAAGAGGAGGAGATGATAGCAGAGGATGTATTGCCCGAAAAAGGCAATATCCTGTATGCCCTTTATCCCCTCATCTTCGGTATGGTTCTGGTTCCTATACTCCTGGCGCTGCTGAAGAGCACCATCGTGCCGATGACCAGTATCACCGGTATCCTGCTCACCGGCTCGGTTCTGGCCTATCCCATCTTCAGGCCGCTGAGAAAAAAACTGAGGATGGCGATGTTCACCTACCTGCTGGTGTGCCTGGTGGCCGGGGGTATAGGAGGAGGTATCGTTTTCTTCGGGCTCAACACCTTGCTTGCCGATGCCCGTTATACCGAATACCACAGGATCACCCGGCTGGAGCATTTGTACCGGAATACGGACAACGCTCATGAAGGGTACGTGTTCAGCCTCGAGAACCATGCTTACCAGGATTATGAGCGTATCCGCTTTACCCGCTGGCATCCGCAATCGGATAAGGTGATCTTTACTTTCGACAGGGGAGGGATGGGATTCCCCGTGCTGAAGCGGACCGAGTTTGAAAAGCAGCCCCGGCCCGAGTTGAGCTACCTGCAGGTACTGATGGAAATGTACAGGAAGGGAGAGTTGGATTCGTCCAAGCTCAAGATGCTCGAAGAGCAGGGATACTACCTGGATACTGCCCGTTCAGAAAAATAAGGTTCAGAAGCTGACGTTTTCCGTACGGTCCACTTCAAAGGTCTTTTTGTAGAAGATCTTTCCCGCTTTGATAAATCCTTTCAGGCCGATGGAGGCGCTCTTCGAGTTGGCCAGCTTCATGATCTTGGGCAGGTCAGCGAACGAGAGCTTCGAAAAATCGGACGATACGGTGAAGGTATGCGCATCATCGCTGTTGGCCCGGATACGCATCTTTTTATCGATGCCGCCCCGTCCTACCGCCATGCCGTTAACCGACACATCGAATTCGGCCCTGTAGATGTTAAATCCCATGTTGTTGGGATTCTTTATGTTCACCGTCAGCTCCATTTCTATTCCTTTCGAATCGAGGCGGAGTATCCTGCTTTTCTGGATCTTGCTCACCGTGATCATTTGCACATCCCCGCAACCCTGAAGCAGCAGCAGGAAAGACAGGAGGATGCAGGCCAGGGGTTTTTTCATGCCGGAAGCAGAGCACTTATTGTGCCATTTCAGTGTAATACTTGAAAAAATACGGAATGGTCTCTATCCCTTTCAGGTAATTGAATATGCCGAACTTTTCGTTCGGGGAGTGGATGTTGTCCGAATCCAGGCCGAATCCCATCAGTATGGAGTCAAGGCCCAGTTCTGCCTTGAAAAGCGCCACGATGGGAATGCTGCCTCCCGCGCGCACGGGGATCGGCTTTTTGCCAAAGGTGGTTTCCATGGCCTTGCTGGCGGCACGATAGCCTATTGAATCGGTAGGCGTGACCACCGGCTCGCCTCCATGATGGAAGCTCACCTTAACGCGAACGGACTTAGGAGCCAGCGATCGGAAATGTTTTTCAAAAAGTCTGGCGACCTTAAGCGAGTTCTGGTTGGGCACCAGGCGCATGGATATTTTGGCAAACGCTTTGGATGGCAGCACGGTTTTGGCGCCCGCCCCGGTATAACCGCCCCAGATGCCGTTGACATCGAGCGTGGGGCGTATGGAAGTGCGTTCGAGCGTAGAATATCCTTTCTCACCGGCCACATCAGCGATATCAAGGTCTTTTTTGAACGCTTTTATCGAGAATGGAGCCTTGGCCATCTGTGCCCTTTCTTTTTTGCTCACGATGGCCACATCCTTATAGAATCCCGGGACGGTGATCTTGCCGTTCTTATCCTTCAGCCTGGCGATCATCTCGCAGAGCACATTCACGGGATTAGCCACAGCGCCTCCGTAAACTCCCGAATGCAGGTCGCGGTTGGGACCGGTCACCTCCACTTCCACATAGCACAGGCCGCGCAGTCCCACATTAATGGCCGGGATATCGTTCGCAATGATGGACGTATCGGATATCAGGATGATGTCGGCTTTGAGCTTTTCCTTGTTCTGCCTGACAAAGCTGCCGAGGTTGGCCGATCCCACTTCTTCTTCCCCCTCGATCATGAACTTGATGTTGCAAGGCAGCGAATGGCTGCGCATCATATATTCAAAAGCTTTGATGTGCATATATACCTGCCCCTTATCATCGCAGGCCCCGCGCGCGTAGATCTTGCCGTCTTTGATCACGGGCTCGAAGGGTGGCGAGTGCCAGAGCTCGAGCGGATCGGGCGGCTGCACATCATAGTGCCCGTACACAAGCACGGTAGGCAGCTTCGGGTCAAGTATCTTTTCGCCATATACGATGGGATGCCCCGCTGTGGGACATACTTCCACCCTGTCGGCACCGGCATCGGTCAGCCGCTGCTTCACGGCATCGGCAGTCCGCGCCACATCGGTCTTGTATTGGGGGTCTGCGCTGATCGATGGAATGCGAAGCAGCTCGATCAGCTCGGAAATAAAACGGTCTTTATGCTCACTGATGTATTCCTGAATTTTTTCCATTTTACAAGGTTAAGCGTTTGTAAATTATGTGTTTAGCCGGATCAGCCGCCTGCAAAGTTGCAATAATTAATCAAACCGCGGTTTTTTGACCGATTTTGGCGAAAAATATGCAACCTTTCGGGCCCTTTCAGCGTCTTGTTTTCAGAGCTTGCAGCCCAGGCTTTGTTCCCCACCAATAGCTAATAATACACGACAAAGGCATTAAAAATTACGATAAAATGTTTGGATTTTTTGGCGAAAATGTGTTATTTTTGCTAATCATCTAATTCAGAGCTAATTAACCCGGGTCATGAAAAATCTGTTTACCGTTAGAATCCCCACTATAATTCTCCTGCTCGGCCTGTTCAGTCACGCTGCCAAGGCCCAGCTTACCGTTACCAATGCCCCGCCTTATAACTCGGTCTCCTACCTGGTTCAGAACGTGCTGCTCGGACAGGGCGTAACGGCCAGTAATTTTACTATGAACGGCCTGCCTATCGCCATGGGTTTTTTTGACGGCACCAATTCCAACCTGGGACTGGATAGCGGCATAATCATGACCAGCGGTGATATCAACCTTGCGCCAGGCCCCAATAATACCCCTTCGGCCGCCCTGGTCAGCAGCCTGCCCGGTGACCCCGACCTGGATATGATCATGAGCCCAACATTGAGCTATGATGCCTGCATAATCGAGTTTGATTTTATTCCCATGTCAGATACCATCAAGTTCCGCTATGTGTTCGGCTCGGATGAGTATATGGAGTGGGTGAGTAGTTTCCCTGGCGGCATTAATGACGGTTTCGGGTTTTTCCTGAGCGGTCCCGGCATTACCGGCCCTTACTCCAATAACTCGAAGAACATCGCGTTGATCCCGAATACTACCTTGCCTGTTACCATGTTCAACCTCAACCTGAACAATAACAGCCAGTATTATTTCGATAACGGTAACGGCATGGGTTCCGGTACCGCTCCTGACGGCCTTACCGTTCAGTACGATGGCTTTACCGTTCCCCTTACGGCTGTTTCGGCCGTACAATGCGGCCAGCAGTACCACATCAAGATCGCTATAGGCGATGGTGGAGACTGGTGGATAGATTCAGGTGTTTTCCTGGAAGCGGGTAGCTTTTCATCGGCCGGGGTGGTGGTTGGCGCTGCCAGTGCTGGAGCCAATATCAATGGAAACGATTCCACGGTTTACGAAGGATGCGGCTCGCTGGTAGTGTATTTCGACCGGGGCAACGATACGCTGACCCAGGATACGGTACAGATCACGCTGGCCGGCACGGCCACCAATGGAGTGGATGTGTCTTTCATTCCCAACCAGGTCATCTTCCCGGTCGGGACCGACTCTATCGGCATTGTGGTATCTCCCATCATGGACAATCTTTCAGAGGGGATAGAGACCATCCAGTTCATACTCCTGCAGATGGGCCCGTGTAATTCCAGCACCCCGGATACCATCACCATTTACATTATGAATGTGGATCCGCCAGTTATTCTGACGGACGGGGATACCGTGTGCCCATCGGGCACGGCAACGATCAGCGCAACCGCATCGGGCGGCATGCCCGGCTACCAGTACAGTTGGAGCGATGGGCAAACGGGGGCAACGGTTACCGTTACCCCGGCCACTACCACCACCTATACGGTGATAGCTACGGATACCTGCGGCAATACCGCCCAGCAAACCGTAACGGCATATACCTCGCAGCCTACCGCGGTGATCAGCTACAGCTTCGCTACGGTGAACACCATCGATTTTGTCGGTGCGGGCTCGTTCTCCAATATCGTTTCGTACTCGTGGGATTTCGGTGACGGCAATACCTCTGCGCTGCAGAACCCGAGCCATACTTATCCCAACGACCAGACCTATAACTTTGTTGTTACGCTCACGGTTACCGATGCAGCGGGATGCACGCATACCATTACCGAAGTGGTTACCATCTACCCGGATTTTTATTTCTGGACCTGTAATTCGTTCACCCCTAACGGTGACGGGCATAACGATGTTTATACCGCCTCGGGAGTGGGTATACTCGAATACCAGATGATGATCTTTAACCGCTGGGGAGAAATGATCTATAAGACGAATGACATCACTAAGGGATGGGACGGCAGGATAGGAGGAGAGATCGTTCCCGAGGGTGTTTATATCGCGGTTTTCGACATTGAAGCGCCCATGAATAAAAAAATACACCGTGTTACTCATGTCAGTGTAATCCGATAAACCCTTTTTTATGAGCGTAAAAAAGCTAAGCTTTTCAATTCTTATGAGCGGCTGCCTCGCGGCTGCTCATTTTTTTTCTGCCCCCGTTTCAGCCCAGATCAGCGTTACCAACAACGCGCCTTACAACAGCGTTTCGTACCTGGTGCAGAACGTGCTGCTTGGTTCGGGGGTTACCGCATCCAACTTCACCTATAATGGCGTTCCCGTTGCCATTGGCTTTTTCAACGGGGTAGGCACCAACCTTAACCTCGACAGCGGTATTATCATGACCAGCGGTGATATCGCCCTGGCCCCCGGCCCGAACAACTCGTCCAACGCAGCGCTGCAGAGCGGGCTGCCGGGCGATCCCGACCTGGATTTGATCATGTCGCCCACGCTCAGCTACGATGCCTGTATCCTGGAGTTCGATTTCGTTCCCATGGCCGATACCGTCAAGTTCCGTTATGTGTTCGGCTCGGACGAATACATGGAGTATGTAAGCACCTTTCCCGGTGGGATCAATGATGGCTTTGGCTTCTTCCTGAGCGGTCCGGGCATCAACGGGCCGTTCACCAACAACGCGGTGAACATCGCCCTCATCCCTCAGACCACATTGCCGGTGACCATGTTCAACCTGAACCTGAACAATAACGGCCAGTACTATTTCGATAACGGTGACGGCAATGGTACCGGCACCGCGCCTGACGGGCCCGATGTGCAGTACGATGGCTTTACCGTTCCGCTTACGGCTTCGTACCCGGTTCAGTGCGGTCAGACCTATCACATCAAGCTGGCCATTGGCGATGGCGGTGACGACTGGATCGACTCGGGCGTTTTCCTGGAGGCGGGCAGCTTCTCGGCCAGCGGCATCAATATCCAGGCCGATATCAGCTATGGCGGCCCGAACGATTCTACCCTGTTCGAAGGCTGCGGGCAGGCCTGCCTGCACTTCATCCGCACCAATACCACCCTTGCCGATACGGTGCAACTGAACATTTCCGGCAACGCCACAAACGGTACCGACTATACCCAGGTGCCCAGCCAGGTGATCTTCCCGGTTGGCGTGGATACGGTCACTATCTGCATTACCGCCACTTCCGATGGGCTGCCCGAAGGGCTCGATACCGTTAATATACAAGCTGTGACAACCGGCTTTTGTACCCAGGGCGTGACCTACGTGACCTTCTACATCGGTGATTATGTACCCATGAGCCTGTCCGCTTCAGCGGATACGTCCATATGCCCTGGCGACCAGGTATTCCTCAGCGCCCAGGCCAGCGGTGGCGTGCAGCCCTATACCTATAGCTGGTCGACCGGCTCCAACCTGCCCAGCATTGTTGTATCGCCTACTGTTACGACCACCTATTCGGTAACGGTGACCGATAGCTGTAACTCGGTGGTCACACCGCAAACGATCACCGTGAACGTGATCCCTTCCGCGCTTTCAGTAAGCTCGCCTGATATTACGGTTTGCGTAGGGGAAGAGGTGCAGCTCAATGCCACCGTCACGGGCACGGCCTCATCCTATTCCTGGACCACTGTTTCCGGGCCGGACGTGGTGAACGCCAATACGCCCAGCACCACCATCAGCAGCACTACCGGCACCAGCACCTACCTCATTACCGTGATGAACCTGTGCGGAACCATTGATACCGAAATGGTGCTGGTCACCGTGGAGATGGATTGCGAAATATCCATTCCCAACGTATTTACCCCTAACGGGGATGGCGAGAACGATTTCTTTGAGTTCGAGAACCTTGACCACTATCCCAACAGCAGGCTAGTCGTATATAACCGCTGGGGAAAGGTGACCTACGAGAACAGCAATTACCAGAATGACTGGGATGGCAAGAATGTTGTAGATGGTACGTATTATTTCATATTGTATTTATCTGACGGAAGAACATTCCCCGGCTTCCTTACCCTGTTAAGGAATAATTAATGATCAAACGCTTAGCTTACGTTCTTATCCCCTTCCTGTTTGCCGCGAACAGCTCTGCTACGCATATAGTAGGCGGAGAGATCTATTACGATTACCTGGGCAATAACGATTACCTGGTCACGCTGAAGGTGTACCGCGATTGCATCAACGGCCAGGCCCCTTTCGACAACCCGGCTACGGTAGGCGTTTACAATGCCGCGGGCACCCTGGTCACCACCCTGAGCATGGCCTTTCCTGGCGCCACCCAGCTCCCGATCACGCTCAATAATCCCTGTTTTGTTCCGCCCTCCAACGTGTGCGTGGAAGAGGCCGTTTATACGGATGTGGTGAACCTGCCTCCCATTGCGGGCGGGTATTACCTTTCTTACCAGCGCTGCTGCAGGAACCAGACCATACTCAACATCATCAACCCGCTGGCAGTAGGATCGACCTATGTTTGCCATATACCCGATCCTTCGCTTGCCGTTGGCAACAGCAGCCCGCGCTACGACAGCCTGCCCCCGCTGTTCATGTGCGCCAATGTGCCGTTTACGTTCAACCATTCGGCCACCGACCCCGATGGCGACTCGCTGGTCTACGAGCTGTGCGATCCCTATGACGGGGGCAGCCAGACCAATCCCATGCCGGTTCCGCCAGCCGCACCGCCTTACGCCTTTGTACCCTGGCAGGTGCCTTATAATGCTACCTATCCCATGAGCGCCAACCCGGCCATGAGCATCAACATCAATACCGGCCTGCTTACGGGAACTCCGAATATGATAGGGCAGTGGGTGGTGGCCGTTTGCGTGAAGGAATACCGGGGCGGGCAACTGCTCAGCGTCAACAAGCGCGACTACCAGTTCAACGTGCTGAACTGCCCTGGCATTGTGGTTTCGTCCATCCCATCGCAGGTCACGTTCTGTTTCGGCTATACGGTCAACTTCCTGAACTCGAGCGTTAACGCAACCACCTATTGGTGGAACTTCGGTGATCATCTTTCCAATGGCGATACCTCCCTGCTGCCCACGCCTACCTATACCTATAGCGACAGCGGGGTGTATAATGTCATGCTCATTGCCAATCCGGGCCTGCCCTGTGCAGATACCGGGTACACCACTTTTTACATTTACCCCTTGCTGGCGCCCAGCTTTATTCCGCCACCCGGGCAATGTATAACGGGAAACAGCTTTAGTTTCACGGCCGGTGGCAATTTCATGGGCAACGGAACCTTTGCCTGGAATTTTGGCCCTAATGCCACTCCGCAAACTTCCAGCGCGCAGAATCCAACGAATGTTACGTTCAGCGCTCCTGGCGTTTACCCCATAACGCTTACCGTTTCGGAGAACGGGTGTACGCAAACCTATACCGATTCGGTGATCGTGCATCCTTTGCCCACGGCCAGCTTCAACTCCACGCCCCAGGCCGGCTGCGCGCCCTTTATGGTGCAGTTCACCAACAGCTCGCTTACGGGCAACATGGTGACCAACTACCTCTGGGATTTTGGTGACGGCTCCTTTTCGGTCGCGCCTAATCCTATTCATACGTATACCCAGCCCGGGGTGTATACGGTCACGCTCACTGTTGTCACCACCAACGGCTGCGTGGATACACTCACCTTTGTATCGCCCAATATGATCACGGTGCACCCGAAACCAACTGCATTCTATACCGCTGATCCGCTGGTCACCTCTATCTTCTATCCTGAGGTTACCTTCACCGACCTGAGCCAGGGCAATACTGCCTGCATGCTGTATTATGGCGATGGCAACTGGGGTAACTGCAGCGGCACCTATTCTTACCAGGCTCCTGGCGTTTACGATTCCTACCAGGTTGTTCTCAACGAGTTCGGCTGCAGCGATACATTTAGCCTGCGCATAGAGATCAGGCCCGAGTTCCGCTTCTTCATTCCCAATGCCTTTACCCCGAATGCTGACGGGCATAACGAGATCTTTATGCCCAAGGTGATGGGTGTGACCAATTACAAGTTCATGATCTTCGACCGCTGGGGCCAGCTCTTCTTTATCACCGATGATCCCAAGGCCGGTTGGGACGGCACGTTCAAAGGCGACCCCTGCCAGCAGGATGTGTACGTGTGGAAGATCGTATGCACCGATGTGGTGGAATGGCAGGAGCATACCTATATCGGGCATGTGACGCTGGTCCGGTAAGACCTTTCCTTTCGCAATTTATTGTTTACTTTTGCCGCTGTGATTTCACAGTATGAAGATCTCTTTCAACTGGCTTAAGCAGTACATTGACCTGGACCTTTCTCCCGGGGAAACCGCCCGCTTGCTCACGGGATGCGGGCTGGAGGTGGAGAGCATTGAAAAGTTCGAAAGCGTGAAAGGCGGGCTGGAGGGGATGGTGATCGGTGAGGTAAAGACCAAAGAAAAACATCCTGATGCCGACCGCCTGAGCGTCACGACTGTGGATATTGGGACAGGCCAAGTGCTGAACATCGTTTGCGGTGCGGCCAACGTAGCAGCAGGACAGAAAGTAGTGGTGGCTACGGTCGGTTCAACCTTGTATCCAGGTTCGGGAGAGCCTTTCCAGATAAAAAAGTCGAAGATAAGAGGGGTTGTTTCAGAGGGCATGATCTGTGCGGAAGACGAGATAGGCCTGGGAACATCGCACGAGGGTATTATGGTCCTCGATCCTGCGGCTAAGGTCGGCACCCCGGCCAGCGCTTATTTCAATATCAGCAGCGATCACATATTCGAGATCGGCCTTACCCCCAACCGGGCTGACGCTGCATCGCACATAGGCGTGGCGCGCGACCTGCTGGCGGTGCTTAATTATAGAAATGAAACACAATTATCGCTTAAACTTCCTCCGGTTAACGACTTTGCTGTCGACAATCATAAGCTGACTATTGAAGTGGTGGTGGCCGATACGGAGGCCTGCCCGCGCTATTCGGGCGTGTGTATTTCAAATGTGACCGTCAAAGAATCCCCCGCCTGGCTCAAAGAGCGGCTGGCGGCTATAGGCGTACGCAGCATCAACAATATCGTTGACGTGACCAATTTCGTGCTGCATGAGCTGGGTCAGCCTCTTCATGCGTTTGACGCTGACAGGATCAAAGGCGGGAAAGTGATCGTTAAAAAGCTGCCGGCAAAGACCCGGTTCAGGACCCTTGATGAAACGGAGCGCGAGCTGGCTGCCGATGACCTCATGATCTGCAATGCCGAAAGCGGCATGTGCATCGCGGGCGTATTCGGAGGCACGGAATCGGGCGTGAAAGAAGGAACCCGTAACATCTTCCTGGAGAGCGCCTATTTCGATCCGGGCCATATACGCAAAACCGCCAGGCGGCACGGGTTAAAGACCGATGCCTCGTTCCGCTACGAGCGCGGTGCCGATCCCGCGGTGACCGTTTACGCCCTGCAGCGCGCGGCCCTGCTGATCAAAGAGGTGGCGGGAGGGGAGATCGCCTCGGATATAATTGATATCTATCCGAAGAAAGCAGAGAACTTCAAGGTGGCTTTTTCCTATAAGAACTGTGCCGTGCTGGCCGGCAACGAGCTGCCGCACGATGCGATCAAGCGCATATTGACAGCCCTGGATATTACGATCACCTCCGAAGGCAACGATGCGCTTTTGCTCGAAGTGCCACCGCGCAAAGTAGATGTGCAGCGCGAAGCGGATGTGATCGAAGAAATACTCCGTATCTACGGATACGACAATATCAAATTACCCGCTTTCATGCGCTCCTCGCTGTCTTACTCGCCATCGCCCGACCCGGAGCGTATGCGCGAAGCGGTTGCTGACCTGCTGAGCGCTAACGGGTTCTCGGAGATATTGACCAACTCGCTTACCCGGTCGGCTTATTATGCTGACCAGGATCACGGGGTGAAAATACTGAACCCGCTGAGCGCTGAGCTGGATATGATGCGGCAAACATTGCTGTACGGTGGCCTGGAAGCCATCGCCTACAACCAGAACCATAAGCGGGCCGACCTTAAACTGTACGAGTTCGGGAAGGTCTACAACAAGTTCAGCGCCTATAACGAAGAAAACCATCTTGCGCTGTTCCTGTGCGGGCGGAAGCACGCTGAGTCGTGGAAGACCGGTGAAGAAAAAGTTGATTTCTACCAGGTAAAGGCTTTCGTGGGCAATATCCTGGGGCGGCTGGGCATTGACCGCTTTTCGTCAGCCGAAACAAAGCAGGATGCGCTTTCGCAGGGCCTGGACTATGTATCGGGTAAGGTCAGGCTGGTCCATTTCGGCTGGGTAAAGAAAGATATCCTGAAAAAATTCGACATACGGCAGGAGGTGCTGTATGCCGATTTCAACTGGGATGCGGTAACGGCCCTGGCAAAGACCGTGAGGATAACGTTCGCTGAAGTAGCCAGGTTCCCCGAGGTAAGACGCGACCTGGCCTTGCTGGTGGATAAGCACATACGTTATGAGCAACTGGAGCGGCTGGCCTACCAGACGGAAAAGGACCTGCTGAAAACGGTGAGCCTTTTTGACGTATACGAGGGCGACAAGATCGAAAAGAACAAGAAGTCGTACGCCCTGAGCTTTATTTTCCAGGACAGCAAGGCTACGCTCACCGACAAGCAGGTTGAAGCGGTCATGGAGCGGCTGATAAAAGCCTATGCCGAACAGGCCGGTGCGGTGGTTCGCTGACCGGCTTATTCCATCATGTACGTGCTGATGTATTTGCGGATCTTATCCGCATCGTTCTTGGCAAAATCAATGAACTGGTCGTTCACGTTCACATGGTACATGGATACCAGCACATAGCAATCCAGGAAGCCCGCATCCATCATCTTTTTGGCGAATGAAAAGCGCGTATCGCTGGTATTCTGCAGCATGTATTCCCAGCAATAGGCCTCCATATATTTCTGCTTGGTGAGGCTGTTCTCCTTCACGATCACCCCGCTGGCATCGCAGTAAGGCGCAATGTTCTTCTTGGCTTCATAATAATACTTCCAGGGCGAATCGGCCGGCACCTGCAGACTCTTGTTCGGCTCAAAATCGCGCGTGATCCAGCGCCTGTTGTATTCCTTGCCCAGGCGCTTGGCTATCGTCTCCAGGCGTATGAACATGCCTATATCCGGGTGCACCAGGATGGCATTTATGCATTCGTCATAGGCTTTCTGGTCCTTACGCTGCTCCATGTAAACATCGACCAGGTATTTTCTCCCCTCCAGCTTTTCGGGCATCATCGTAATGGCCTTTTCCAGCCAGGGTATGGCGTTATCGTAATCGGTATTGTTGGCATAGCTCTGGCCGATGTACAGCACTGCGCGGTAGTAGGTACTGTCGAGCTTGTAAGCCTCCTTGTAGAGCTTTACAGCCCCCAGGTAATTCTTACTGCGGTATTCCTTGCCGGCTTCACTGAACTTCTCCTGGGCCTCATCGCTGATCTCGGGCCTGTACTTGGGCTCGATCGAGAGCAGGCGGATATAGATCGAGGCGTATTCCGGCTTCTCACAGTTGAACGTGGCCTGGCGGCACATATCCAGCAGGCTGACCTTGTACTCGTACATTTTGGTCGTATCGATCTTCATGTTCTGGTAAATGGCCTTTTCCTCCGCGGTCTTGGCGTTCTTCACGCCATACTTCTGAAATGCTCTGAGGAACTCGACCATGTTCTCTTCGGTAGAATAGCGGTAATAGTAATATTCTACCATCACGTCCCATAGCTGTTCGTTCTTGGGGTGCGCATCCAGCACCGGCTTGAGCGTGGAGATGGCCTTATTATAATAAGTATAGGCCTTGTCGCCTTCGGCCTTTTGGGCTTTCTCAAAATATTTGACCGACTTCTTGTAAGTCTTGACCTCCTTGCTGGTGAAGTTATCCTGCTGCTGGGCCGTAGCGGAGAGGCAGGTAACCAGTACGAAGAGCAGGGCGGCAGATAGTTTCCTGATCATGATGGGTGTGGTTTTTTAGTGAAGATAAAAAAAATTCCGGAATTGAATGGTTGTCAGCGTAAGGAACGGCTGGCGGGCGGTGAAGCCAGGTGCCGGGTCAGCAGGCGGATGAAATTCGTAAATTAGCCCTTTATCCCGATCCTATGAAAGTTAAGGAAATAAGCGCTTACATTGAAAGCATAGCCCCGCTTTCGCTACAGGAAAGCTACGATAATGCCGGGCTGCTGGTGGGTTCGCCAGAGCAGGAAGCAAGTGCCGCGCTCATCTGCCTCGACAGTACCGAGGAGGTAATTGATGAGGCGGTCAAACGGGGCTGTAACCTGGTGATCGCGCATCACCCCATCATTTTCAGCGGGCTGAAAAAGATCAACGGAAAGAATTACGTGGAGCGCGCGGTGATCAAAGCCATACAGAACAACGTGGCCATCTACGCGGCACATACCAACCTGGATAATGTCAGGCAGGGCGTCAATGCCAGGATAGCCCAGCGCCTGGGCCTCAGGAACTGCCGCATACTTTCTCCCCGTATCGGGTTGCTCCGCAAGCTGGTCACCTTTTGCCCGGTCGAAAAGGCCGATACGGTGAGGCAGGCCCTTTTTGCGGCCGGTGCCGGGCATATCGGTAATTATGACCAGTGCAGTTTCAATACGGAGGGCTTCGGCACCTTCAGGGGTGGTGAAGAAACCAACCCGTATGTAGGTAAGAAAGGAAAACAGCACCGCGAAAAGGAGCAACGCATTGAAACCATCTATCCCGTGAGCATAGAGCACCAGGTGCTGAAGGCCCTTTTCGCTTCGCACCCCTACGAGGAGGTGGCTTACGATATCTATCCCCTGGCCAATACCTTTCCTTTGGCCGGCTCGGGAATGACCGGTGAGCTGGAAAAAGAACTGACCGAAGGCACCTTCCTGAAAAGGCTGAAAACGGCCATGAAAGCGGGTGGGATCAGGCATACGGCCCTGCTTGGAAAAAAGATCAGGAAGGTAGCGGTTTGCGGGGGGGCGGGAAGCTTTTTGCTCAAGGACGCAATTGCCTCAGGAGCAGATGCTTATGTAAGCGCTGACTTTAAATACCATGAGTTTTTTGATGCCGATAAGCGCATACTGGTTGCCGATATTGGACACTATGAAAGCGAGCAGTTCACGGGGGCCTTATTTTATGACCTTTTAAAGGAAAAATTTCCTACATTTGCCGTCCATTTGTCAAAAACCAACACAAACCCGATAAATTACCTGTAAAGATGGCCAAAGCCAAATCGAATGCCGAAAAAATAGATGTTTCCGTTGAGGAAAAACTGAAAGCGCTTTACACCCTCCAAACCATTGATTCTGAGATAGACCGCATACGTACCGTCAGGGGCGAGCTGCCGCTGGAGGTGAATGACCTGGAAGATATCGTGATCGGCCTGGAAGCGCGCATCAAGAAGCATAATGACGAGATCACAGAGCTCGAAGAGCAGATCGCGGCCAAGAAGAACGCCATGAAGGATTCGGCCGCGCTGATCAAGAAATACGAGTCGCAGCAGAGCAAGGTGCGCAACAACCGCGAATACGACTCGCTGACCAAGGAGATCGAGTTCCAGAACCTGGAGATACAGCTTTCGGAAAAACGTATTAAGGAATTCAAAGTACAGATAGCCGGCAAGAAAGAGCTCATCGAGCAGTGTGAAGAAGAGCTCAAGGACCGCAACAAGATCCTGAAAGCCAAAAAGGCCGAGCTGGAAGATATCATTGCCGAGACCCAGAAGGAGGAGGAGGCCCTGCAGAAAAGATCGCAGCAGGCCGAGAACATGATCGAAGACCGCCTGCTCAACGCCTACAAGCGTATACGTGCCAATGCCAAGAACGGCCTGGCCGTAGTAGTGGTGGAGCGTGATGCCTGCGGTGGATGCTTCAACAAGATCCCGCCCCAGCGCCAGCTCGATATCAAGCTGCACAAGAAGATACTGGTGTGCGAGCATTGCGGACGCATCCTGGTCGATCCTGCCTTCCAGGGCGCTGAAAAGCAAAAGGCCTGATACAGCCAGAAAAGACGTAAAAGGGATTTCCTGAAAAGAGGAGTCCCTTTTTTATTTTTACAGCATGCCGGTAAAAATCCTGTTCAGTTTTCTCCTCTTTGCCGGGCTCAGCGCCAGGGCCGCCTTCGATTTCAATTCTTCCTGCAAGGTGGCGTACGGCCATATCTTATCCCTGCGCTTTGAAAAGGGGAAAGAGCTTATAGCAGCGGAGAAAAAAAAGAACCCGCAGAACAGCGCTGTGCTGCTGCTCGAGAACTACATGGATTTCCTGACCCTGTTCATTTCTGAGGAAAAAAAGCAGTTCGACTCTCTGGAAAAAAACAGGTCGCTGCGGCTGAAGATACTGGAAAAGGAGAGCAAGGGCAACCCCTGGTACCTTTATGCGCAGGCCGAGATCAACCTGCAGTGGGCCTTTGCGCGCCTGAAGTTCAGCGAGTACCTGGCTGCGGCCACAGAGATCAATAAGGCCTACGACCTGCTGAAGGAAAATGAAAAGAAGTTCCCTGCTTTTATCCCCGGCAAAAAAAGCTTTGGGCTTTTACACGCCCTCATCGGCACCATACCTGACGAGTACAAGTGGGTGGTGGAAATGGTGGGCATAACGGGTACCGTCAGGCAGGGTGTAGGAGAGTTGAAGGAGGTACTGGAAAAAAGCGGAGAAGAATACGAATTCATAGCGGACGAAGCGCTTTTCCTGCTTTCATTCATCGAGCACAACCTCGATAATGACGAGGAGGAGCTGAAGCAGGTCTCCGGCCTGCTCGATAAAAAAAATATTTCAGGGAGCCCCCTGCTCGTTTATACCGCGGCAAGCATTGCCGTACATACCGGGAAAGGGGATAAGGCCCTGCAGCTCCTTTCCAAGCGGCCCCAGGGCAAGGACTATTTCCCTTTTCATTACCTCGATTACCTGCATGGCGTGGCCCTGCTCAACAAGCTCGATACATCCGCTTCGTTTTATTTCAGCCAGTACCTCACCCGGTTCAGGGGAGTGAACTACATCAAATCGGCTTTGCAGAAGCTGGCCTGGTGCGAGGTGCTGAAAGGTAATACCCAGGCAGCGAAAAAGTATTACGCGCTTGTGATCAAGAGCGGCAACAGCCTTACGGATGAGGACAAGCAGGCCCAGAAGGAAGCGCTCAGCGAAACCCTGCCTCATCCCATCCTGCTCAAAGCGCGTTTGCTGTTTGATGGCGGGTATTATACCCTGTCGCTTAAAACGCTTACTGAAGTTAAGCCTTCAGAGGTGTTCACCGGTCCGAAAGAGTTCCTGGAATACATCTACCGGCTGGCGCGCATCTACCACCGCTCGGGCAACATACCCAAAGCGGTAAAATACTATGAAGAAACCCTGAAACAGGGCGAAAAGTATCCCTATTATTTTGCCGCCAACTCGGCCCTGCACCTGGGACTGATCTGGGAAAGCGCGGGCGATAAGAAAAAGGCGGCAGAATATTTTAAAAAGGTCCTGTCGTTCAAAGACCACGAGTATAAGAACAGCATAGACCAGAAGGCTAAGGCGGGGCTCAGCCGGGTGCAATAAAAAAACCCGGGCCTTTCAGCCCGGGTTCTTCTGAAATCAGTCGCTGTATTCTTAGTGAACTACCTGCATCTGCTTGGCCTTGATCACGGCATTGCCGTCAACCAGGCGGTACAGGTACATGCCTGCCTCAAGCGTTCCGGTGTTCAGTATGATCAGCTCGGTTCCGGCTGAAACGGCCTGCTCGTACACTACGCGTCCGGTCAGGTCAACCACCTGTATCATCATATCCTTTTCGATGTTCTCTACAGGGATATAGGTGATGCTGGCAGCGGGGTTCGGATAGTTCTGGCCCATGCTCAGCGCGATCATGCTCTGGTCGAAAGCCTCGGTGCTGCTCAGTCCCCAGAACCAGTCGTGCGCCAACTTCAGGATGGCGTTCTTGGAAGAAGTGTTGGTCAGTTGCTCGATACCAGGGCAGAGGTAAACCACTTTGTAGGTGCCGTTAGTGGCACGTACGCCCGCCTTCTTGTTCACGTTGCCGTTATAATAGTAGATAACGGTTCCTATGCCTGCCGCGTTGATCTCGTCAGGGAAGAAATAGGTAGACGTGTACGGCACAGTTGTGCTGATGGGATGCGGACCGCTGGTGCCGAAAATAGCGTCAGACGAATTGACGGTAAGCTGGGTATTGGCCGTGCTGCCGTCACCCACATACGATGCGTTCAGGTAGTTGGTAAAGAAAGCCTGCGTGTTCGGGGTATCATAAGTAGAAGCGGCATCCATGGTCTCCCAGGCTATGTCCTGTCCGCAGATGAACATACACTTGCCCGATGTGTTCAGGAAAGTGGTGAGCTGGGCCACCAGCCCGTCAGTGAGGGTGGGGAAGGTCCAGGCCATGTTCATGTACAGGTTCTTCACGTTGGTCATGGCGCCATCCATGATAGCGCGCTCGCAAACCCATGCATCGGTAGCGGCATAGGCGGTATTGCCCGCGAACTGAAGACCCGCGATGAACTGCGGCTCATAGTTGGCTGCCGTGCCGCTGATGGATGTGGCTCCGAAACCGCTCGTATTATTCACGATCAGGTCGGTAACTCCCGAGATCACGTAAACCGTTGTTACCATAGCCGGGGCGCTGGGATTGCTCTGCGAGGTCATGCTCAGCGTATACTTGCCCACACCAGGAGAGGCATTGGGTGTAACGGTAATGGTAGTGGGGTAATTGGTGTTGGCGGGAATGGCCATGGAGCCCGAGCTGGTGAAGGGTGTGCCGTTCACCGTGAAACCTGCAGTCCATCCCACGGGAGCGCCAGAGGCGGTGAGGGTGTAGTTGAAGGTCTCTGAAGTGTTGCCGCTGTTGCCGCTCGAAAAAGTGAAGGTTTGGGCGGTAAGGCCTTCCTTAACCAGTGTAGTGGGCGCGAACATCACTGCGTTGATGGTGGGGTCGAACGGAGTACCCACCTGTATCACCTGCTTGGTAGCGGTGTTCTGAAGGAAGGCGACCGGTGCCAGTTCAGACGCGTTGAAGATAGCAATGCTCTCCAGGTAGTTGTAAGGACCCATGGTGATGGAATTGCCTTGGGTGGGAAGCGTAACGGGTATGCCGTTGGTCTGGGTAGTGCCCAGCATATCGCGGAACACGCAGGGGAAATAGGTCTCGCCATTGGTGCCGGGAGGCGAAGTGTACTGCACGTTACGCTCCACGATGGGAATGACCAGGTTATAGCTGCCCGAGGGGGGAGCGCCTACCGATTTGATCTCGATGGTCACATCGCGGTTGTTGCCGTTATCCACTTCGGTAACGGTGATCTTGATCGGGCTGGTCTCGTTCCACTCGTTGTCGATCGCGGTCTGCGTGAAAGACGAGGGCGAGCCGGTCTGCTGGTTGCCCATCATCACCACGTAAGGAACGCCTGTAACACTGTAATAGGTCGTACGGCCTCCATTATCGGTGGTGTTGTAGCTGTACATAGGGTCGGTTCCGGGCCACGAGGTATGGTAGGCCACCAGGCGTACCTTATCGGGGTTAGGATCCAGGATGTTGGTCTTGAAGCCGGGGTTCTGCGATGCGCAGGGACCGCAGCTTGCCTGAGTGAACTCCTCAAGCAGAACAAACTTTGCGCACTGCGCGTTCGCGAGAATGAAGGCGGCAGAGGCAAGGATCGTAAGCGTAGTTTTTTTCATGTTGTTTTGGTTTTTTTACTGTATTCCTGTTTTTGATTGGTTAGACACCAGTTGCATAAGAAGCATACAAATATAGAATAATATAGGCAAAAAACAAGGGGGTTTATCGGCTAAAATCGTAGCTTTGTCGCCTCCAAAAACAAATGAAGATTAGGAATTGCATACTGCAGGCCCTCCTCTTGCTTCCTTTCTGCGGCTACAGCCAGACCTTTACCCAGACCGTGCGCGGCACCGTGCTGGATGCCGACTCAAAATCGCCTATCCCCGATGCCAACGTGGCGGTGCTCGGCCTCGACTCGGCCATTGGCGCCACCACTGATGCCGAAGGCAAGTTCAGGCTGGAAAAGGTGCCCGTAGGGCGGAGAAGCATCAAGGTGTCTTTTATCGGTTACGAAGATGCGGTGCTCAATAATGTGGTTATCGGATCGGGAAAGGAGGTGGTGCTCGAGATACTGCTGTACGAAATGCTCAACAGCACGGGCGAGATACTGATCACCCCCGAAAAAGACAAGACCAAGGCCAACAACGACCTGGTGACCAACAGCTCGCGCAATTTCCAGAGCGAGGAGACCGAGCGCTATGCCGGCAGCCGGGGCGATCCCAGTAAAATGGTGGCCAATTATGCGGGCGTAGCCACGGGCAACGATGCCAATAACAGCATCATCGTGCGCGGCAACTCCCCCCTCGGGGTGCTGTGGAGGCTCGAAGGGGTGGATATTCCCAACCCCAATCATTTCAGCACCCAGGGGGCTACCGGTGGGCCGGTATCTATACTGAACAATAACCTGCTGGGCGCGTCTGATTTTCTGACCGGTGCTTTCCCGGCCGAATACGGCAACAAGTACGCGGCCGTGTTCGACCTGAAGCTGCGCAACGGCAACAACGAGAAGCACGAGTTCATGGGGCAGATGGGCTTCAACGGGCTGGAAGCGGGCATCGAAGGGCCGCTTTTCAATAAGAACGGCAGCTCATTCCTGGTCAATTACCGTTATTCCACCCTCGAGCTCTTCGACCTGATGGGTATCAGTTTCGGGGTATCGGCCATACCGCGTTACCAGGACCTGTGTTTCAAGCTGAACATGCCCACGGGCAACGCGGGCGTTTTTTCGGTATGGGGCATTACCGGCCTGAGCAATATTTCCCTGCTCGACAGCGAGAAGGATACGGCTGACTGGTCCTTTACCTCCTCGGGCGAAGACCTGGTCTTCACCTCGCAGATGGGAGCTACCGGCCTTACGCATACGTATTTTTTCAACGATAAGGTTTCCGGCCGCTTCTCCCTTTCCGCTTCCGGCAGCAAGTTCAGGATAGACCTGGATACGCTTTCAGCGGATAAGAAGCCCTTTCGGGTGTACCGCAACGTATCCATCGACCAGAGCCTGATTGCCGCCTATGCGCTCACCTGGAAGATCAATGCCCACCACCTGATCAAGACAGGCATCAACCATAACCAGATGTTCTTTGATTATACGGCACGCTACTGGTCGCGCTATTACACCAAGTTCATCGATGAGCTCAATGAAAAGGATAATGCCGGCCTGGCCCAGGGCTATGTGCACTGGCAGTACCGCTGTACGGATAAGCTTACTTTTAATACAGGGCTGCATTGGCAGTATTTCTTCCTCAACGGATCGCAGGCCATCGAGCCCCGCCTGGGCATGCGCTGGGCTTTTGCCGAGAAACAGGCCCTCAGCCTGGCCTACGGCATGCACAGCCAAACCCAGCCCCTGATCTACTATTTCTTTAAGCGCTATGATGAGAACAGCGGCCTTTCCATCAACAACACCCGCAACCTGGGCTTTACCAAAAGCCATCACCTGGTGGCGGGTTACGATTTTAATTTCATGAAAGATTTCCGCATGAAGCTCGAAACCTATTACCAGTATCTCTATGATATCCCCGTGGAGCAATACGCGCAAAGTTCTTTTTCGCTCATCAACCTGGGCAACGACCTGGAGGGTATTCCCCTGGTGGATTCTTTGCATAATAAGGGAACCGGGTATAATTATGGCGTGGAGCTGACCATAGAGAAGTTCTTTTCAAACGGCTACTATTTCCTGTCTTCCCTCTCCCTGTACGACTCCTGGTATAAGGGAAGCGATGGGAAGGAGCACCACACGGCCTTTGCCGGGGGCTACGTGTATAACCTGCTGGGCGGGATAGAGCTGCCGCTGGGCGCGAAGAAGAACCGCATACTGGCCTTTGACGTCAAGATGACCTTTGCGGGCGGCAACCGCTATACCCCCCTCGATATTCCACTTTCTATACAGGAAAAGAGCGCGGTGTACATCGATTCACTGGCCTACTCGGGGCGCTTCAAGGATTACCAGAAGGTGGATTTTAAGGTTTCATTCAAAAGCAACAAAAAGCGCAGCACGCAGAGCTTCTTCATCAACATCGAGAATATCTTCAACCGCAGGAACGTGCTGCGCCAGGTATGGGACGATGCCGCCCAAAGCACACGTGAGGAATACCAGTTGGGATTGTTTCCGTATGCGGGGTATAGGATAGAATTTTAAACAAAGCTGAACCATGCCGCATCAGCCCGGTTTATTCTATAACGCCACACGGGAAACATTTCTCAGGGCCCGCATACTTCGTAAGCAGATGACTTCCTCCGAAAGGGCATTATGGGAAGTTCTTAGGCGAAACAGTGTTAAAGGTTTTTATTTCCGCAGGCAGCATCCTATCTGGATATACATTGCCGACTTCTATTGTCACAAAGCGAAATTAGTTATAGAACTGGATGGTGAAATTCATCATTCCGAAAAAGCCAAGAAGCATGATGCGGAACGTGATGAAATGATGAAGGGTCAGGGCATCACTGTGCTTAGGTTTCCGAATGTGGAAGTTTTTGAGAATTTGAATGGGGTAATGAAAAAGGTCACGGAGTATTTGAAATAACATGAATCCCCTCCCCGGCCCTCCCCTAAAGGGAGGGAACAACTGATTATAATTTGAGGTACTCTCCCCTTTAGGGGAGAGACAGAGAGGGGCCATCAATTAAAAAGAGCGTTTCCGCATACAGTTTAGAGCAGCCCCCGATCTGTATCCCTGAATGCCGGAAGGCGGGGTTTTCCCAGCGGGGGAAAGAACCACGCACTTCCCTCCCCCTTGGGGGAGGGATAATGGGAGGGGCAAAAAGACTTCCCGTATGCCGGATTGTGAATTTTCAGACACTGCCGAATTCGTATATTTACATTTTGAAGCATCAGATCCATGAGCCGGTATATTTATGTACTCCTTCTAGCGCTTGGTCTGCTTGCCGCATGTACAAAGGATCAGGCGTTTCCGCCAGCTCAGGAGGTTACCTATGATGTAGATGGTTATCTCCTTGATTCAGCTACTCAAAGCCCCCTGAATAATATGCTCGTGCGTCTTGTAGGAGAGTATTGGGATGGAATGAATTTCCATTCTATTCCAATGGGGGTGGAAGTCCGCACAGATTCTAGCGGATTTTTCAGTATTCACTATACAGGTAATACAGAAGACTATTACGGGTTATGGCTGGAGGCCGGACCAGGTGTACATGCCCTTGCTAAAATAGCCGAACTGCATCCGGGCCTTACGCATTTGGGGAACGTTTATTATCCTTAGCGGGCCCGTTCCCTTCCCATTCCTCACTAATTCGTATCTTCACATTTTCAAATTTTATGGAATTAACCCCCCTCACCGCCATTGCCCCCGCTGACGGCCGTTACCGTAAGCAATGCGAGCAACTGGCCGAATACTTTTCAGAGGCCGCCCTCATCAAATACCGCCTGATCGTTGAAGTAGAATACTTCATCGCGCTCTGCGAGCTGCCCTTGCCCCAGCTCAGCAAGTTCGATAAGAAGAAATACCCCGCCCTGCGCGAGATCTATACGGAGTTCACCGTTAAGGACGCCCAGAGCATCAAGAACATCGAGAAGATCACCAACCACGATGTGAAGGCCGTGGAGTACTTTCTGAAGGAGCGGTTCGATACGCTTAAATTATCACCGTACCGTGAATTCATTCATTTCGGGTTGACCTCCCAGGATATCAACAACACGGCCGTGCCCCTTTCCATTCGCTATGCCCTGAATGAAGTGATGCTGCCCGCCTTTGACGAGGTGCTCGGTAAGCTCAAGCTGCTGGCCAAGGAATGGGAAAAGGTGCCCATGCTGGCCCGCACGCACGGGCAGGCCGCATCGCCTACCCGCCTGGGCAAGGAGATCAATGTGTTCATTGCCCGCCTCAACGAGCAGTTGCGCCAGCTCAAACAGGTGCCGCTTTCGGCCAAGTTCGGGGGCGCCACCGGCAATATGAACGCCCATCACGTGGCCTATCCCAAAACAGACTGGAAAAAGTTCGCTGACGACTTTGTGAACAAGAACCTGGCGCTCTCGCGTTCGTACCCTACCACCCAGATCGAGCATTACGATAACCTGGCCGCGCTTTGCGACTGCAGCAGGCGCATCAACACCATACTGATCGACCTGAACCGCGACATGTGGACCTATATCAGCATGGATTATTTCAAGCAGAAGATCAGAGAAGGGGAGGTGGGCTCATCGGCCATGCCGCATAAGGTGAACCCCATCGACTTTGAGAACTCAGAAGGCAACCTGGGCGTGGCCAACGCGCTTTTCGCGCATTTTTCCGAAAAGCTTCCCATCTCCCGCCTGCAGCGCGACCTCACCGATTCGACCGTGCTGCGTAACATAGGGCTGCCCTTCGCGCATACGCTCATCGCTTACCAGAGCCTGCTCAAAGGCCTGAACAAGCTTATCCTGAACCGCGAAAAGATTGGCCAGGACCTGGAGGATAACTGGGCCGTGGTGGCCGAGGCCATACAGACCATATTGCGCAGGGAGAATTTTCCCAAGCCCTATGAGGCGCTCAAGGAGCTCACCCGCACCAACAAGCCCATGAACAAAAAGACCATCCATAGCTTTATCGATAAGCTGGGCGTGAGCAAGAAGGTGAAGGAAGAGCTGAAGAAGATCACTCCTCAGAATTACTCCGGGATTTGAAATGCGAAATATGAGATGCGAAATATGAAAACAACAAATTCCATCTCCATTTCATGAACTAAGCATGTTTCACATTTCATATTTCTCATCTCACATTTCATTATGAAGGTTTCGGGCTTCACCATAGTGCGCAATGCCCTAAAATTCGATTACCCCATTATCGAAGCGATCAGCTCCATTCTCCCTTTGTGCGATGAGGTGGTAGTAGCCGTTGGAAATTCGGAAGACGATACCCTGGGGCTGATCCGTTCTATCGGTTCGCCTAAGATCAGGATCATCGAAACCGTATGGGACGACAGCCTGCGCGAGGGCGGCAGGGTGCTGGCCCTGGAAACCAACAAGGCTTTTGAAGCGGTATCGCCCGGCAGCGACTGGTGTTTTTACATACAGGGCGATGAGGTGATCCATGAACGGGACCAGGCTGAGATACGATCGGCCATGGAGCGATGGAAGGATGATAAAAGGGTTGACGGCCTGCTGTTCAACTATATTCATTTTTACGGCTCATACGATTACGTGGCCGATTCCAAACAGTGGTACAGGAAAGAAATACGTATCATCCGTAACGACAAGCGCATCTCCTCTTACCGGGACGCGCAGGGCTTCAGGAAAAAGGACAATACCAAGCTCAGGGTAAAGCAGGTGAATGCTGCCGTTCATCATTACGGCTGGGTAAAGCCCCCCGAAAAGCAGCAGGCCAAGCAGCAAAGCTTTCACCGGATGTGGCACGATGACGAATGGATGAAAAGGAATATCCCGGACGTGGAAGCATTCGATTATTCCACTATTGACTCGCTGAGCCATTTCAGCGGCACGCACCCGAAAGTGATGGAGGAGAGGATAAAAAGAATGAACTGGAAGCTCAGCTTCGATCCCACGAAAAAGAAATTCCCGCTAAAGGCGAGAATCCTGTATCTCATTGAAAAGAAACTGGGCTGGCGGATAGGAGAGTACAAAAACTACAGATTAATATAGCGCGCCCGCTTCCCCTTTGGAAAAGGCCGGAAAGCGGCTATTGCTTGGTGCAGGTGGCCGAGCAGGTATCTATGGTGCTGCCATCGTTCACGTAATAGGTCATGGTGAAGGTGGTGGAGCCGGTAGAGCTGCCGCTGCCGCTGATGGTATTGCCCGAGAAAAGCTGCGATGCGATGGTGAAATTGCCCCCGCTTACGCTGGCCGTGGCCTTGTTCTGGAAGCCCAGGTTGTAGAAGTTCTCGATCTCGATCTGCGTCTCGCTGCTGGCGGACTTATTGACGTGTATGGTAAAGGTAGAATTTCCGTTCTGCTGGCTGTTCTCCTGGCAGGTAAAAGAGCCTACGAACTTATCGCGGTCATCGGCCGGGGTGGGTTCTTCATCCGCGCAGGATGCCATGAACACCGTAAGCGCGAAGGCTGCAAGGTAGGGGCTGAGTTTCTTTATCATGATAACAAAGATATATTTTTTCTGAAGAAAAGCAAGCTGCCGCTCTTTTGACCGGCTTGCCGCCTTAAAGGTTTAATGCAAGGCCCGGGAACAACCTGCCTGCCGGCAGGTTTTCATGCCTTAAAACAACCCCTCCAGCGTCTTATCGTCAACCAGGCTGGGAAGGGTCACTTTCAGCTCCTTGCTCCGCTTCATCTCCCGCTCAATGGCAAACAGGGCCTCCTTGTTCCTGGCCCAGCTCCTTCGCGCTATGCCGTTGTTTACGTCCCAGAACAGCATGCTCTTCAATCTGCGGTCGGCATCTTTAGTTCCATCAAGCACCATGCCGAAGCCCCCGTTGATCACCTCGCCCCATCCCACGCCACCGCCATTGTGCAGGCTCACCCAGGTAGCTCCGCGGAAGCTGTCGCCCACAAAATTATGCACGGCCATATCGGCTGTGAAGCGCGAGCCGTCATAGATATTGGATGTTTCGCGGAAAGGCGAATCGGTGCCCGATACATCGTGGTGATCGCGGCCCAGCACCACAGGGGCCGAGATCTTCTTTTCACGTATGGCCTTATTGAAGGCTTCCGCTATCTTGATGCGCCCTTCCGCATCGGCATACAGTATCCTGGCCTGCGACCCCACCACCAGCTTGTTCTTCTGCGCCTCTTTGATCCAGCGGATGTTGTCGGCCAGTTGCTGGCGGATCTCGGCCGGGGCTTTCTTATAAATAATCTCCAATACCCGTGTGGCGATCTCATCGGTAACGGCCAGGTCTGCCGGATCGGCCGATGTGCATACCCAGCGGAAGGGCCCGAAGCCGAAATCGAAACACATAGGCCCCATGATATCCTGCACGTAAGAAGGATATTTGAAACGGGTCTCATCCAGCATCACATCGGCACCGGCACGGCCGGCCTCCAGCAAAAAGGCATTGCCATAATCAAAAAAGTACATGCCTTTTTTGGCCAGCTTGTTAATGGCGTTCACCTGGCGGTTGAGGCTCTTGCGCACTGCCACGCGGAACTTGAACGGGTCCTCGACCATCATTTTGTTGGCCTCTTCGAACGACAGTCCCGCGGGGTAATAGCCTCCCGCATAGGGATTGTGCAGCGAGGTCTGGTCGGAGCCCAGGTCGACCTGTACATTCTTTGCGGCCAGCTTTTCCCACAGGTCGACCACATTGCCCTGGTAGGCCAGCGAAACGGCTTCTTTTTTAGCCCGGGCCTTTTCTATGCGCGCCAGCAGCTTGTCCAGATCATCGTAAACCTCATCCACCCAGCCCTGCGAATGGCGGGTTTGCGTGGCCTTGGGGTTGATCTCTGCGATCACGCCTATGGCGCCAGCGATCACGGCCGCCTTGGGCTGGGCACCGCTCATGCCGCCCAGGCCCGAAGAAACGAAGACCCTTCCGCCCAGTCCGCCCTTGCCGCTCTGCAGCTTGCGGCCCGCGTTAAGCACGGTAATGGTTGTTCCGTGCACAATGCCCTGCGGGCCTATGTACATGAACGAGCCGGCCGTCATCTGGCCGTATTGAGTTACTCCCAGCGCGTTAAAACGCTCCCAATCATCCGGCTTTGAATAATTCGGTATCATCATACCGTTGGTAATGACCGCACGGGGCGCGTCCTTATGCGAAGGGAACAAGCCCAGCGGATGACCCGAGTACAGCACCAGGGTCTGCTCATCGGTCATCTGGGCCAGGTATTTCATGGTAAGCAGGTACTGCGCCCAGTTCTGGAACACCGCGCCATTGCCCCCGTATGTGATCAGCTCATGCGGGTGCTGGGCCACCGCGTAATCGAGGTTGTTGCTCAGCATGTGCATGATGGCGGCTGCCTGCTTGCTGCGGGCGGGATAATCGGATATGGGCCGGGCGTAGATCTTATAATCCGGCCTGAACCGGTACATATAGATGCGGCCGTAGGTCTTCAGCTCTTCAGCGAATTCCCTGGCCAGCACGGAATGGAACTTTTTCGTAAAGTAGCGCAGGGCGTTGCGCACCGCCAGCCTTTTCTCCTCCGCGTTAAGTATATCTTTCCGCTTGGGCGCGTGGTTGAGGCCGTGATCGAAAGGCTTCAGCGGTGGAAGCTGGTCGGGTATTCCCTGCAGGATAAGCTTTTGAAATTCCTTTGTGTTCATACCTTAATCCTTTCGGGGCAGGTTTTTCAGTTTTTCCATAGCGGCCTTTTTCTTCTCCGGATCGAAGCGCCCTGTTTTGGGGTCGAAGCCATAAGGGCAATGCCGGCAACCGCTCTGGCAGCAATGTCCGCGCTTGAGATGATAACGCTCGGTAAAAACGATGTAGCCCTCCTCACTGTAATAAAAATCCTCCGGGTCGAGCCTGGGTCGATCATCCATCCCGGCAAAAATAATTCTTTTCGCAAGTACAGCGTGTTTTTATAATTTTACTGAAAAATACACCCATGAAGAAAAATTACCTCTCTTTCCTGCTTGTTTCCCTGCTTGGCCTGGGCGCCAGCGCACAAACCTGCGATTCCCTGCTCTCATCCTGCATAGGCACCTTTTCGAGAAAAGGATACTTTTTTGATATCGAGGCGGTCAACCAGGTGACCATACGGCATTTCCATACCATGTCGCAGAACTGCGGGACGATCGATGTGTCGGTCTATTACCGTACCGGGACCTATTCGGGTAATGAAACCAACTCTTCGGCATGGACCCTTGCGGGCAGCATCACCGGCTGGACACCAGCCTGTGCCGTGTCCTGTCCTATTCCTCCCACCCAGGTGCCCGTGCCGATAAACGTGTGCATCCCCCAGGGGCAACGCTACGGCTTTTATGTTATTATTACAACAAACAGCACAACCGCCACCCTCGAGTCGCATTCTAATCTTCCGGAAGGCTCCATAGGCGCCCAGGATGCGAACATCATTCTCTATACCGGTAAGGGACAGGCGGTGACAGGGGCCTTTGCCGGCAACCTGACCATCGACCTCACCTGGCAGGGCATCATCGATTACGATTGTACCTGCCTTACCGGCACGGATGATCTGGCGGCCATGCTTTCGGCCCGTTTATTCCCTGTTCCCGCTACTGACAAGCTGAACTGCGAAGTAAGCGCGACTGCCGATGCAGACGCGGGCATTGAGATCGTGAACAGCATAGGCGAGCTGGTTTATACGGGTCGGCAAAAGATAAAGGCGGGCGATAATAGCTTTACTATCGACATCCACAACCTGCCGGCCGGCATCTATTACTTCAGGATCTTATCTGGCGGGGGAACGGTCATGTACAGCTCTGAGCTGGTCAAAGAATAAGCTCTCCTTTCGATCGTTGAATGGACCTGCTGCAGAAGCTGAACGATCCCGTCATTCCTCCCGGGTACGAGCTCTGGCTGCTGCGGCTCGACCGCGTGCATCCCTGCGTGGGAGGCAACAAATGGTTCAAGCTGAAATACAACCTGGAAGAGGCCCGCAGGCAGAATAAAACCTCGCTGCTTACCCTGGGTGGCGCCTTCAGCAACCATATTGCAGCGGTGGCGGCAGCGGGAAAGGAGCAGGGCTTTCATACCATCGGTCTTATCAGGGGCGAGGCGGTGCTGCCGCTGAATAAAACGCTTGCGTTTGCCCGAAGTTGCGGCATGGAGCTGCATTTTATCTCCCGCGAGCGGTTCAGGCAGCGCGATTCGGAGGAGTTCATCACGGAGCTCAAAAGTCGCTTCCCGTTCGCGTACTTCATACCGATGGGGGGCTCGAACTATGAGGGCTTTAAAGGCTGTGTGGAGATCCCCTCGCTGATCAGTATACCCTTTGACCATATCTGTTGTCCATGCGGTACGGGCACCACCCTGGCCGGCCTGGTGCTGGGGCTGCGGGAAGGACAGCAGGCAAAAGGCTTTTCTGCCATGAAAGGAGGAGATTTCCTGGAAAAGGATATCGCCCATAGCCTGCAGCACTATTCGGGAAGCAGCCACGGGGACCGGTGGCAGGTCGAGACCGCTTATCACTTCGGAGGCTTTGGCAGGAAGAATGCGGAGCTGCTGGCCTTTGCCAGGCGGTTCAGGGAATGTAACCAGGTAGACCTGGACTACGTATACACCTCCAAAATGATGTTTGGCATCTATGACAAGCTTAAAAAAGGACATTTCCCCGCGGGCGCCCGCATCGTTGCCGTGCATACGGGCGGCCTTCAGGGCAACCCGGATTAACACCGTCCTGTTAAAAACCGCGCCCGCCTCAAAGCCTTTCGGTGCGTTCCCCTTTTAATTTTGTACACTGCCTGTAGTATGAAAACGCTGTTACGTTATATCGTTTTAGCCGTCCTTTCCACGGCCGCGCTCATCGCCCCGGCCCAGCCGCCCGAATACAAGATGACGCGGGCGGAGTATATCGATAAGTTCAAGGACGATGCGATCAAGGAAATGCTCATGCACGGGGTGCCTGCAAGCATCACCCTCTCGCAGGCCATGCTAGAAAGCGCGAACGGCAACAGCGACCTGGCCATGTACGCCAACAATCATTTCGGCATTAAATGTCATGTGGGCTGGGAGGGCATGACCTATTACAAGGATGACGATGAGAAGAACGAGTGTTTCAGGAAATATAATACGGTGCTGGAGTCGTACAGCGACCATTCCATGTTCCTCAAAACCCGCGACCGTTACAAGTTCCTCTTCGATCTGAAGGTCACCGATTACAAGGGCTGGGCGCATGGGCTGAAGAGCGCTGGTTATGCCACCGACCCCAATTACGCCTACAAGCTGATCCAGATCATCGAGCAATATAAGCTGCACGAATACGATAAGCTCACTACGGTTCCGGTGACCAAGGAAGAGGAGAAAGAGCCGATCACCAAAACACCGGTGGTTACTCCCGCACCGAAGCATAAAAGTATCCTGAAGGTGAATAACCGCAAGTATATCATCGCGCAGCAGGGCGATTCGTACCAGAGCATAGCGCAGGAGTTTGAGACCGGACTGCACCTGATCTATAAGTACAATGATCTGGGCAAAAGCGCATCGCTGAAGCCGGGGGATATCATTTTCATTGAGCCGAAGCGTAAGAAGGGAGATGCGGCATTCCACACCGTAAAAAAAGGCGAGACCCTGTATGGCATTTCTCAGCAATACGGAGTAAAACTAAAATCCATTTATAAGATCAACAAGCTAAAGCCCGGCTACCAGCCGAAAGAAGGGGATAAGATCTACCTGAAGAAAAAGAAGGCTTAGCGGGAATGCGGTATAGCAGTAATCGCCTAATCTTTTCCCTCCTGTTTTATTGATAATCGCATGAACGGCCCAATGCTCGGTAGAAGTGCTCAGGTAGCGGAAGCGTATGACAAAACTCACAGTTTCATGCGAACGATCAGAATGTTGTTTTTATGCTTAGGGCTGTGCTGCAATCAGCCAGCTTGTGCTGGTGCTAACGTTGGTGCAGATAGTAAGGAATATAAGATACAAATTGCTTTGCTTCTGGATGTGAGCGGCAGTATGAACGGCCTGATCGCGCAGGCTAAAAGCCGGATCTGGCGCATGATCAACGAGCTGAACAGATTCACAAAGAACGGGGAAAAGCCCCTTGTGGAAATGGCCATCGGTATAGTGGGTAATCCGGGATATGAGCTCACCGGCTACTGTAACCTACTTACTCCGCTCACTACTGATATGGAGCAGATTTCGGAAGCTCTGCTGATGATTGAGGTGGGAGGGGAATTTGAGTATTTCCCATATGCCTTAAAGCTTACGATCGACAGCTTAAGCTGGTCTGAGGAGAAGGAAGACCTGCGTATTATATTCATTGCCGGAAACGAGACTTTCGACCAGGGTGCCGTAAGCACCAAGGATGCTATCAAGCTGGCGGTGAAGCGTAATATATATGTCAACACTATTTTCTGCGGTTCAGAAACCAATAAGGTTTGCGAATTATGGAAAACGATCGCGAAGGAATGCAATGGTGAGTTTTGTGCGATTAATCAGGATTCTGTAAAGACAATGGAGGAAACAATCTGGGATAAAAAAATAACGGATTTTAACAATAAGCTGAATTCCACGTATCTTCCTTTTGGGTTGCAAGGAAAGAAAGGGGCGGAGAACCAGCTCAAACAGGATAATATCGCAGAGCTGTTAGGTAATTCCTTTTTCAGGGAGAGGGTCATTTACAAGTCGTCACCTGCGTATGACTGCAGTGATTGGGATCTTGTTGATGCCTACGCGAAGGATCCTGCACTGTTCTCGAAGCTCGACACATCTTTGATCCCGGTAAATATGCGGATGATGAGCATTCCTGAACGGGAAAAATATATTTTGCAAATAAGGACCAAACGTGACCTATACAAAGAAGGAGTAAAGACTTATTATGAAAAGGCGCAGGAAGTATTGCTGGCGAACACAGGTAAGACTGACAAAAATATAAGTCTCGATAACTCGATAATCCTTATTGTAAAGAAATTAGCGGCAAAACAGGGTTACGCCTTCAGGTAACTATCCAAAGAAGAGATAAGCGATCAGTATCGCAGCAATAATGCTGGCCAGGTCGGCTATCAGCCCGCAGGCAAGGGCGTAACGCGTTCTCCTGATCCCCACCGAGCCAAAGTACACGGCAAGAATGTAAAAGGTAGTATCGGACGATCCCTGCATGGTGCTCACCAGTTTTCCGGTGAAAGAATCCGCTCCGTAAACCTGCATGGTCTCTACCATCAGCCCGTTGGCGGCCGACCCGCTGAATGATTTCATGACGGCTGTAGGGAGGGCGGGAACAAATTCGGTGCCCAGTCCTATTCCATGGAAACCGTACGCTATCGCGTCAATGAGATAGTCCATGGCGCCCGAAGCCCTGAACACCCCTATGCCTACCAGTATGGCCACCAGGTAAGGAATGATCCTGATCGCTACTCCAAATCCTTCCTTCGCGCCCTCGATAAAGGCATCGTAAACATTTATTTTTTTCCATAGTCCTCCGAGCAGGAAGAGGATAATGATGGTAAAAAGAATCAGGTTGCCGGCCAGCGAAGAATACACGTTTGCCTGATCCGCGCTAAGCCGGGTAATGAGCCATACGATACCAGCGATGAGGGCGCTTACACCGAGCATCCAGGCGAGCAGCACCCGGTCGAGCAGGTTGATGCGCTGCCAGAACGATACCGCCAGGATGCCGGCCAGGGTGCCGATAAAGGTGGTGAGCAGAACGGGGATGAAGATATCCGAAGGCATGGCTGCGCCTTGCTGCGCGCGAAGCATCATCGTGTTGATGGGAATAATGGTCAGCCCGGCCGTATTGATCACCAGGAACATGATCTGGGCGTTGGAAGCGGTATCTTTCCTGGGGTTCAGTTCCTGCAGGCTTTGCATGGCCCTCAGCCCGAGGGGCGTGGCCGCGTTGCTCAGGCCAAGCATGTTGGCAGAAAAGTTCAGCACGATGTTTCCCATGGCGGGATGGTTCTTGGGGACCTCCGGGAATAACTTTGAAAAAAAAGGCCCGATAAGCCTGGCCATGAAACGCATCGCTCCCGCCTCTTCCCCGATCTTGACCAGGCCCAGCCACAGGGTCATCACGCCCGTAAGCCCGAGCGAGATCTCAAAGGCCAGTTTTGATGTGTCGAATGTGCTGTTCACGATCGTAGTAAAGATCGCTGTGTCATGGTAAAAGATCAGCTTGACCAGCGCCACGATAAAAGCGACCAGGAAAAAGAAAATCCAGATGTAGTTCAGGATCATGGTTCGGATGAGCGGATCACCACGAATGTACGAATGTTAAAAAAGGAAAAGCGGAGCGGGGTTTCTATTCGCTGACAAGAGAATGTGGAAAACCGTCAGCCACAGAGCCGGCAGAAGTTGTCCAGCAATATCCTGCCGTTCTCACCGCTCACCTCGGGATGGAACTGAACCCCGTAGATCATTTTTCCAGGATGCTTCATGGCCTGCACCGGGTAGGTAAGAGAAAAGGCCAGGTGAATAAAGCCCCGCGGCAGGGTGATGCCCTCGGTATGGCTTTGCGACATGACGGTCCTTTTCTTCAGGCCCCTGAAAAGCGGGTCGTCTGCCAGCAGCTCGATCTCCTCATCCCGCTTAATATGCTCATCGCGGTAGATCTCCGCGCCATGCAGGATGCCCAGCACCTGGTGGCCGAAGCAGATACCCAGGATAGGCGTCTCTTCGCGCACGATCGGGGCATATTTTTCATGAAAAGGCAGATGCGGAGCTTCTGTGAGCATCACGGGCGAGCCGCTGAAAATAATGCCAGCATAATTCTTCTGAAGAGGATAACGGAAGTCCTCGTGCTTGATAGTGTCGCAGCCGTAACCCAGCGAGCGGAGCGTTTCCGCGATCTGCGGTGCCTTGCTGCTGCCGAAGTCGACCAGCAGGAACATTTATTGGCGGACCAGCTTTTCCGTATAGGTGAAGCTGCTTCCGCTGATGGTCAGGAAATACACTCCGGCCTCCAGCCCGGCCTCCACCTGAAAGTTCGTTTTTCCCTGTGCGAAGAACTGCTTTTGGGAAGCCACCAGGCGTCCGCTGATGTCGTGTATTTCGTAAGCAAGCTCGTCTTCTGACCGGAGGTCGACCGTGACCTGAAAGCTTCCGCTTGACGGGTTAGGGAAAATGTTCACTGAATTTCCCGTACCGGCTATGTTATTGCCACCGCTCACCAGCGCCCCGCTGGCATCGATCACGAACAGCCCGTTCTGCATATCCGATGCGATGATGATGCCGCTGGGCAGGTCCACATAAGCGCCCCAGCACCCGCTGTAGCTGGGATTGGGGCAGGAGGGGCAATCGGTGGGGTTGGTATCGATAAAGCCGGTGCGCACCACGTTCGAAGGGTTGCTGATGTCGAATATCTGCACTCCGTCCTGGTAATAGGCGATGACCACGCGTGTATTGTCGCCTGCACGTATGAACGGATTATGCGGTGTGGCGATCGTGCCGGCAGTCGACTTAAAATAATCAGCCACCGTAAGGTTGCCGAAATTGGATACATCCAGCGCTTTCACCGACATGTTAACCGGCACCTCATCGCAGAAAATAAGCGTATTCCCGTCAGCGGTCAGGGCGCTGCTGTGGTTATAGCCCTGGTCGAGGTAAGTGGTCAGCGAGGCAAGCAGGTTATAGGTATTGCCGGTGGCGTTGTATTTATAAATGAACAGGCCCGCATAGCTGCTCGATGCATAAACGGTATCGTTGCGCACGTACATATCGTGCACGTAATCGGAACCGGGATAATCCGTTTCCACTTTCCGGAGCAGGGTCGGTGCGGTGGGATTGGTGAGATCGAACACGGCCATCTTGCCGGTGCCCCCGATCACGCCCCCGCGCGGTATGCCGCAGTGCAGCTTGTTGCCGTCAACGAAAATGGTATGCGAGCGTTCCAGTATCGTATTATTATCGTGCACCACGCTTACCGAATCGGGGAGGTAGCTCAGGTTAATGATCTGCAGGCTGTTGGGAGGCGAGTCATCGCTCACGGCATAGAGGTAGTTCTGATAGGTCTTGTATTCGCGCCAGATGCACTGGTTTCTGCGGCCCGGAACAAAATCGCGCTGCACGGGGCTGGAAGGGTTGGTGACATCGATGATGTGGGTCCCTTCGGTGGAGCCGATAATGGCATATTCGCGGTTATCCTGCGGATCCGCCCATCCCCAGATGCCGTTATAGCGTATGCCGTAAAAGCTCTCGGAGGGGATCTGCGTGCTGTCCCAGGTCGATAGCAGGGTCACATTCTGCGTGGGGTATTGCGCAAAGGCGGTAAGCGAATATAAGGCCGTAAAAAGGGTAAGTGCTTTTTTCATAAAGGGAGCGGGTTTGATGACTTTTCGTGGGGATATTCAAAGGTAAAAAAATGTCCTTACATCGCCTAAACGGGAAAAGATGCCCCGCGTCAGAGTTGGCGGACCATTTCCTTCATGATCAGCGTCATTTTGGGTTCGGCCTTCTCTGCGATAGCCTGAACATCCTGGTGCGTCACCTTCACGATCCTGCCCGGCACGCCCAGGTCGGTGATGATGGAAATGGCAAAACAGGGCAGGCCCATGTGGCGGGCTGCTATCACCTCGGGCACCGTGCTCATGCCTACGGTGTCACCGCCTATATTCTTTATATAAATATACTCGGCCGGGGTTTCCAGCGTAGGCCCGGTCAGGCCAACATATACGCCTTCCTGCACGGGGATATTGTTCTTTTTCGCGATGGCTTTGGCTTTTTCGATCAGTGCCTTGCTATAGGCCTCGCTCATGTCGGGGAAGCGTACGCCCAGCTCATCGTGGTTCTTACCGATCAGCGGGTTAGGCATCAGGTTGATGTGGTCAGTGATGATCATCAGGTCGCCTATCTCGAACCCGGGGTTCACGCCACCGCTGGCATTGCACAGGAAAAGGGTTTTTATGCCCAGGTACTTCATCACGCGCACGGGAAACACCACCTGCTCCATGCTGTGACCCTCGTAATAATGGAACCGGCCCTGCATGGCCACCACCTTTTTGCCTCCCAGCAGGCCGAAGATCAGGCGGCCCTTATGGCCTTCAACGGTCGACATAGAAAAATTGGGTATGCTCTCATACGGGAGCACGTGTTTCACATCGATCTCTTTGACCAGGCCGCCCAGGCCGGTGCCGAGCACGATGCCCGCTTCGGGTTCGAATGAAACGATCTTTCGGATATGGTCTGCGGTTTGTCTGATCTGTTCGGGCATATTAGTTTTTCTTTATGGTGATCTTGGAACGTAAAAAATCGTTGATCTGCCTGCGAAGCTCCTCCTCGTCCGAATCGCGGAAGGCGATCTCGATGGGGATGTAATAGATGGGAAGCTCCCCGATCAGCTCCAGCATGCCGGGCTTCTCCAGGCGCATGGCGTCTTTCTCGGTAGTGATAATGACCTTGTTGGGGCCGCTCAGTTTTTCAAAGGCGTCTTTCAGCCGGTACATATCCACCAGCGCGTATTCATGGTGGTCGCGGAAGGCAAGCGGCACGATCTGGCGTACATGCTTCTGCAGGTATCTTTCCAGCGGCACCGGGTTGGCTATGCCCGTGAGAAGCACCGCGCTGTAACCGGACGAGAGAACATCCATGGTGATCCTGGGCGCATCTTTCTTTCCCGTGAAATGGGCCGGCTCGCCATACCGTATATACGAGAAGTACAGGTGCTGGTGGGGCAGGGCTTTGATGTTCTTGGTGATCAGCCTGCGCTCCAGGCTGGTGAAATTGTCGGGCGTTTTGGTCACGATGATGATATCCGCCCGCGTCATGCCTCGTTTCGATTCGCGTAACCTCCCCAGCGGGAAAATGCGGTCTTCATAAAAAGGCTTTCCGTAATCGGTCAGCAGTATGTTCAGCCCGGGTTTTACCGCGCGGTGCTGAAAGGCATCATCGAGCAGCACGATGTCGGTATCCGGGTATTCCTGGCGTATCTTTTTTATGCCATGCGCGCGGCTCTCGTCTACGGCAACGGTGATATCCGGGAATTTCTTCCTGTATTGCTTGGGCTCGTCACCTATATCGTACGAGGTGGACGCGGGCCCGGCCAGGCGGAAACCGCTGGTGCCCCGCCCGTAGCCCCTGCTCAGGGTAGCTACCTTGTACCTCTCGCGGAGCATACGCACCAGGTACTCGGTATGCGGGGTCTTGCCGCTGCCGCCCATGGTCAGGTTGCCGATGCCGATAACGGGGAAATCGAACTCGCGGGAAGGGAGCAGGCGCCAGTCGTAGAACTTATTGCGCACCCAGGTCCCGAAACCAAAGAGCAGGGCAGGGATGAACAGCAGTATGCGGAGCAAAGCCACGTCCAAAAATAGAAAAAGAAAGCCTGACGCGACCCGCGATACGGGGCTTTCGCCACAAATTCTTAACATTAGCTTAACATGGTTCTTGCCCGTATTTTGGAGCTTTGAGAACAAATAAAAAACATCATGGCCGGAATCTTAGAAATGTTCGTCCCGCAGGATCGCAAGTTCTTCCCGCTTTTCGAGCGGGCCTCCGAGAACCTCCGCAATATCTCCAAAGTGCTGGTGGAAATGGTTAACTCCTCCTCCCCGGAAAAGCGAAAGGAGCTTATCAAGGAGATCGAGCGGCTCGAGCACGTGGGTGACGGGGTTACCCATGAGATATTCAACGAGCTCAGCTCCAACTTCATTACCCCTTTCGACCGCGAAGACATCCACAGCCTGGTATCCTCGCTCGATGATATCGTGGATTTCATTCACGGCTCGGCCAAGCGGATGGAGCTGTACAAGATCACCGAGGTGACCCCCGCCATGACCAAGCTGGCCGAGCTCATCCAGCAGGGCGCTGAGGAGTTGCACCATGCCGTGCTGGGGCTGAAGGACATTAAAAAGTCAGGCCGCATCAAAGAGGCCTGCGTCAAGATCAACAGCATAGAGAACCATGCCGATGATATCTTCGATATGACCATAGCCAAGCTCTTCGAAGAAGAGAAGGATGCCGTCAAGATCATCAAGACCAAAGAGATCCTCTCGGCCCTGGAGACCGCTACCGATAAATGCGAAGACGCGGCCAATGCCATATCCAGTATCGTGATCAAGTATTCATAAAGGGAAGCACGCAGATATATGACCCTGCTCATTATAGTTATCATCATCGCGCTGATCTTCGATTACATCAACGGCTTTCACGATGCGGCCAACTCCATTGCCACCGTGGTCTCGACCAAGGTGCTCACCCCTTTCCAGGCTGTAGCCTGGGCGGCCTTCTTCAACGCCATCGTGCTTTTCCTCTGCCAGCACGGCATCCTGGGTTTCGAGTTTAAGGTGGCCGATACCGTTTCCAAGATCGTAAAGACCGAGGCCATTACCATGACGGTGATCCTTGCCGGCCTGCTGGCCGCCATCTTCTGGAACCTGCTCACCTGGTGGTACGGCATTCCCAGCAGCTCATCGCATACCCTGCTGGGCGGCTTTGCCGGGGCGGCAGTGGCCAAAGCGGGATTCGGTGTGCTGGCCGATGTGGGCAAGATCTACCTTACGCTCGGGTTCATCTTCCTGGCTCCCCTTATCGGGATGATGCTCGCGTATATTCTGACCGTTATTATCCTGAACATATGCCGCAGGACCAACCCCAGCAAGGCCAATAACTGGTTCAAGCGCCTGCAACTGGTATCATCGGCTGCATTCAGCCTGGGCCATGGCGCCAACGATGCCCAGAAAGTAATGGGCATCATCGCTGCCGCATTGATCGTGTACAACGCCAGCGCTTCGAAAGAAGAGGTGGAGAAGCACCACTGGACGCATGTAAAGACCGTGTACAAGATCGATACGGCCTATTACGCCCTCGATTCGGCCAGGCTGATCATAGATACGGTCAGCGGCCAGGCCATGTTCATTGCCGAAAAAAGTAATTTCAAAAAGAAGGGCAAATCCAACAGCAAAACCTGGATCGCGGTGAAAGGCACCGACCTGGTGAAGGGCATTCAAAAGGACAATAAAGAATACTACGGTGCTCCCCGGTCAGCATACGTCTCGGTCGCTGGGCTGAAGCCTAAAAAAGATATTTCTGATATACCGGTTTGGGTGCAGTACGCCTGTTTCATCGCCATCGGCCTGGGCACGCTGAGCGGTGGATGGAGGATCATCAAGACCATGGGAACCCGCATCACCAAGGTTTCACCGCTCGAGGGGGTGGCGGCCGAAACAGCCGGAGCGGCCACGCTCTACATGACCCAGTTCTTCGGCATACCGGTCAGCACCACGCACACCATTACCGGTTCCATTGTGGGCGTAGGCATCACTAAAAGAATATCCGCGGTGCGCTGGGGCGTGACCATCAACCTGCTCTGGGCCTGGATCCTGACCATACCGGTGTCGGGCATCATCGCGGCCCTTGCCTTTTACCTGCTTTCCTTCATTATCGGGGGCTGAGCGTATTTCTTTACATTGTCTTAACAGCGGGTTAGTGCATATTATTTACTTTCGCGGTAAATAGTTCCAGATGCAAAAGATCCTATTGGTTGACGATGAGCCCGACATCCTGGAAATACTTTCCTACAATCTTAAAAAAGAAAAATACAGGGTCTTTACCGCTGAGAATGGCAGAAAGGGCATTGAGATAGCGGAAAAGGAGCAGCCTGACCTCATCATCCTGGATGTGATGATGCCCGAGATGGACGGTATGGAGACCTGCGCGGAGATACGCAGGAACCCCAAGCTGAAAAATACGCTGATCGCCTTTCTGACGGCCCGCAACGAGGATTACGCGCAGATAGCCGGCTTTGATGCGGGCGCGGATGATTACATACAGAAACCGATCAAACCGAAAGTGCTGATGAGCCGCGTGAAGGCATTACTGAGACGCACCGGGGAAAAAAGCGAGCCGGGCGTGCTCGAGATCGGGGGTATGCTTATCGATCGTGAAAAATACCTTGTGCGGAAAGGCGACCAGGAGCTTAGCCTGCCGAAGAAGGAGTTCGAGCTGCTGGCCCTGCTGGCCTCCAAGCCCGGCAAGGTGTTCACCCGCGAGGAGATACTCAGCCGCATATGGGGCGGGGATGTGATCGTGGGCGACCGGACCATCGATGTGCATATACGGAAGCTGCGCGAAAAGCTGGGTGAGGATTATATTAATACCGTAAAAGGAGTAGGTTATAAATTCGAGTTCTGATGCGGCACGTCATCATCTCCGCTGCCCTTATCGCTTTGCTGCTGGCTGGCGTGCTGGCCTTTGTCGAATACGCAACTGCGGGGCGGGCCGAATGGCAGGCCCTGCTCGTGCTGGCGCTGATCACCTTTGGCGTTTCGCTGGCGGTGAACGGCCTGGTCGGCAAAAAGCTGGTGGGAGAAAAGCTAAGGTCCTTATCATCGCGCATCCGATCCCAGCGCACCACCCGCTCGGGCACGGGGGGCGATGCGCTGAAAGAGCTGGAAAACGAGGTGAACAGTTGGATACAGGAGCGCAGGGCCGAGCTGGAGCGGCTGGACAGGCTGGAATCCTACCGGAAGGAATTCCTTGGTAACGTTTCACATGAGCTGAAAACCCCCATCTTCAACATACAGGGGTATATCCATACCTTGCTGGATGGCGGGATCGATGACAAGAATATTAACATAGACTACCTGAAAAAAGCGGTCAAGAGCATCGACCGCATGATCGCCATTGTAGAGGACCTGCAGACGATCACGCAGCTTGAAAAAGGCGAGCTGGAGCTGGACGAGGAGCGTTTCGATATACTGGCTCTTGTCAGGGACGTGCTCGATGCCCAGGAGCTGCGCGCCCGTGAGCACGGCATCACGCTGCTGCTTTCCAATCCTCCCGCGGAGCCCGTGTTCGCGGTGGGCGATAAGTTCCGCATCCGCCAGGCCTTGGTCAACCTGGTGGTGAATTCGGTGCGTTACGGCAGGAAGGGCGGAGAGACCAGGATCAGGATCAGCGATGTGGGCAACAAGGTGATCGTGGAAGTGGCCGATAACGGTATTGGCATTTCAAAAGAGCACCTTCCCAGGATATTCGAACGTTTTTACCGGGCCGACAAATCGCGTTCGCGTGAAATGGGCGGAACGGGCTTGGGGCTTTCCATCGTGAAGCACATCATCGAAGCGCATAACCAGCGCATCGAGGTGATGAGCACCGAAGGGGTGGGCTCGGTCTTTTCCTTTACGCTCAGGCGCGGATAGCCGCAGCGGTATTTCTTCTTTTGGATCGGGGAGATGCTCAGGCCCTTGTTTTTCTTTTCCCGGCTTTTATTTCCCCGTACAGCGTATGAATAATGCCATCGGCCAGGCCGGTGTGCGGTACCGTCAACTGGCGGATGCCGGCCGTTCTCATCACCATCAGAACGATCTGAGCGGCCGGTACGATCACATCGGCCCGGTCAGGCTGCAGGCCCAGTATCCTGATTCGCTCTTCGTATGTGTAGGATTCTATTTTCCCGGCCAGCAGGCTGAGGCTCTTCAACCCGACCCTCTTTTTGCCGTTCTTGCCGGCCATCTTGTACAACCTATTGACGTTCCCGCCCGAGCCGATGGCAATGACAGGAGAAAGGTTTTTGGTCCTTTGCCTGATCCAGTCGCGGAAACGGTCCCAGTGCCCCGGATCCACTTTTTTATGAAGCAGGCGTATGGTGCCGATCCTGAACGATTGTGAGGCCAGGCATTTCCCTTTCGAGAAAAGGGTCAGCTCCGTGCTGCCACCGCCCACATCGATGTACAGGTAAGTCTTACGCTTATCCGGGGCCTGCCCAGCGTTGCCGGAGAAAATGATCCCGGCCTCGGTGCTGCCATCGATCACGTCTACCTTCAGCCTGGCCTCTTTCCGTATCCTTCTGATCACCCGGGCCGAATTTTTTGCTTCGCGCATGGAGGCGGTGGCGCAGGCCCGGTAAGCCCGCGCATCAAAAGCATCGATCAGGTGGCGAAAGGCCTTCATGGCCAGCACCAGCCTGTCTTCCTTCTCCTTGCTTATGCGTCCTTTGATAAATGAATCCTCACCCAGCCGCAGGGGCACGCGTACCTGCTCCACTTTCCTGAAGCCAGGCCCGCCCCGGACTTCGATCACCTCCGAAAGCAGCAGGCGTACGGCATTCGAGCCGATATCAATGGAGGCGAGTTTCAACGATAGGTCCGTTTAAGCAGCCGGAGCAAGTTCATTTCCCGTTCGGGCAAATTTATAAATATTGGATCGCTTTTCGTCCCCGGTAATACGGGAAAGCAGTATAGATTTCCCTGACCGGGTAATTTTTTCCCCGCTTACCGTTGGCGCTCAAAACTTAATATTAAGATAACATAATGATCAATATGAGGTAATACCATTGGGCTTATTTTGTTGCGTCAAACAGTAAAATAACAATATACATGACTAAGAAAATAATTTGCTCTCTTTTTGCTGCAGTTGGCGGATTGATCCCGCTACAGATGTTCAGCCAGGAAGACACCCTTCGAAAGACGCTGGAAAGCATCCAGTCCGATATCAAGAACCTTAAAAAGTTAAAGATAAGCGGCTATATCCAGGCCCAGGCCCAGTTCGCTGATTCTAACGGTATATCTTCTTTTGCCGGAGGTAGTTTTCCGGCCAATACGGATAAGCGTTTTGCAGTAAGGAGAGGCCGTGTAAAGTTCGCCTACAATAATGGTTTGTCGCAGTATGTGATGCAGATCGATGTGACGCAGGGTGGCGTGGGGATCAAAGATGCCTACGTGCGATTTACGGAGCCCTGGGCAAAGACCCTGCACGTGACCATGGGCGTGTTCGACCGACCGTTCGGTTTCGAGATCGGATATTCCTCGAGCAGCCGTGAAACGCCTGAGCGCGGGCGCATGTCGCAGATCATCTTCCCGGGTGAAAGGGAGCTGGGCCTGATGCTTACCTTCCAGCGCCCCAAAGGCACGGCCTGGAACTTCCTGAAGATCGATGCCGGTATGTTCAATGGATCGGGAAGTACCGCCTCTGACTTCGATTATTTCAAGGATTTTATCGGGCGCATACGCATCGACCGCACCACTATCAGCGAAAAGATCACTTACGGACTGGGCGCTTCTTTCTATAACGGAGGCTACCGACAGCCCAACCGGAAGGTATATGCTTCGGGCACCGATTCGCTCGGACTGACCGTGTTCGCTCTCGACAAGGATACGGCCTTGTTCGGACCCATGCCCATGGCCAAAAGGCAATACATGGGCGCAGATTTTCAGCTCAGCATAGACTGGGTGGCGGGGATAACCACCCTGCGGGCCGAGTACATACAGGGCGTGCAGTCGGGCACGTCTTCCACCAGCACCAGCCCTTCAGCACAGCCTGCCAGCGATACGTACGTGCGCAATTTCAACGGGGCCTACTTCTATTTCATCCAGAACATCGCCCAGTCGAAACATCAACTGGTGGTAAAATACGACTGGTATGATCCCAATACGGATGTGGCCGGAGATGATATAGGTAAACCGATCTCGGGCTCTGCTTCCGGCCTCAAGACCACCGGCAGGAGCGATCTCAAATACACGACTATAGGCCTGGGATGGACCTACCGGTGGGATGCCAACCTGAAGCTGGTGCTGTATTACGATATGGTGGCCAATGAGACCAGTAAGAATGTCAGCGGCTATACAAAGGACCTGCGGGATAACGTAGTTACATTCCGTGCCCAATATAGGTTCTGATAATATTGGCTTAATATTCGGTTAATATTAGAAAAAGAGCTTTGCAGACCTTAAGAAGCGGTACGAAATCTGGTTCCCATAAGGAACCTGAAACATAAAACAAAAAACTCTATTCATATGAAAAAGATAATGATCATAATGGCAGCGGCTGGCGCGATGATGGCGTTTACCCAGGCAAAAGTAACCATTAAGGTAAAAGGCAGCGATACGGTGCTGCCCCTTTCGCAGAAAGAGGCTGAAATGTATATGAAGGCCAACAAAGACTCCAGCATCACCGTGACCGGTGGCGGGAGCGGTGTGGGCATTGCCGCCCTGCTTGACGGGACCACCGATATAGCCATGTCATCGCGCAAGATGAAGCTCAGCGAAAAGCAGAAGCTCATCGATGCGGGTAAATCGCCCAAAGAGGTTACCATTTGCTATGATGCGCTTTCGGTCATCGTTAACCCTTCAAACAAGATCTCGCAGCTTACCCGCGAGCAGCTAGAAGGTATCTTCACCGGCAAGATCACCAACTGGAAGGATGTGGGTGGTGATGACATGAAGATCGTGGCCTATTCGCGTGAAAGCAGCTCGGGCACCTTCGAGTTCTTCAAGGAAAGCGTGCTGAAGAATAAGAACTATGGCTCCGTTTGCCTCCTTATGCCGGCTACGGGCGCAATAGTTCAATCGGTCAGCCAGACCAAGGGCGCTATCGGCTACATCGGGTTTGCCTATATGGAGAACAGCGTTAAAGCGCTGAAAATTTCTTATGACAAAGGGAAAACCTACGTGGACCCTACCATAGCAAATGCCAAAAGTAAAGCGTACCCGATCACCCGCCCGCTCTATTATTATTACCTTGCCTCTTCCGAGAAAACCGTTAAGCCATTCTTAGATTACATCCTCTCGGCCGAAGGGCAAAAGATCGTTTCGGATGTTGGGTATATCCCACTCAAATAATTTATCGTGTTGGTTAAACGAAAACATGAACGATGCAACCGCGTCCCGCCTGGCGGGATGTGGTTGTTTTCGGGCCATGTATGTTAATTTATTCTAAAGTCGAAGAATGGTGCGTTGCCCGGTATGAATAAAAGTTTTCTCAAACGTTTTTCCGAAAAGCTGATCGAGGGCCTGCTCCTGCTCAGCGGTACCGTTACCAGCCTCACGGTGCTGCTGATCGTTGTCTTCCTGTTCAAAGAGGGTAAAGACCTGTTCGGGAACAAGCCCATCGAGCACGGGAACGTTCTGGCGATAAACAGGAGCAATCCCGTAAAAAAACTGGAAGCGGCCCAGGTCAAAAAGATATTCGACCAGGAGATCACCAACTGGAAAGAGCTGGGCGGCAAAGATGACAGCATCATTCTCTTCCGTGTCGATGACATCACCAGCTATTACACGGAGGAGCAACTGGGTGATACGTTCCAGTTCGTGCCCCAGCGCGTGAGCGAGCTGGTGGACAGCCTGCCGGGTATACTGGCCTTCGTGATCGATAAATATATCGCCCCGGATTTTAAGGGCGAGCTGCTGCAGATGGATAACATCAGCGGCAGGGATTTTTTCCTTGGGAAGGAATGGTATCCCACCGCCCATCCTTCACCGCTCTTCGGCATATTGCCCATTATACTGGGAACGCTGTGGGTCAGCCTGGGGGCCATACTCATCGCCCTGCCCTTTGGCCTGGCCACCGCGGTATATATGGCCGAGATAGCGAACGAAAGGGTGCGCAGGGTGCTCAAACCTATGATCGAGCTGCTGGCGGGAATACCTTCCGTAGTTTATGGCTTCTTCGGGCTGGTCGTCATTGTGCCGCAGATACAGCAATGGTTCAACCTCCCGGTAGGCGAAACCGCGCTGGCCGGAAGCATTGTGCTGGGGATCATGGCCCTGCCTACCATCATAACCATTTCAGAGGATGCCATTCGTACTACGCCCCGTGCCATGAAAGAGGCCAGCCTGGCCCTGGGCGCCACGCGGTGGCAGACCATTACCAGGGTCATTATTCCCTATTCCATCTCGGGTATTACGGCAGGCACCATTTTGGGCATAGGCCGCGCCATAGGCGAGACCATGGCCGTGCTGATGGTAACGGGAAATGCTTCCGTTATCCCGCATACCTTCCTGGAGCCGGTGCGTACCATACCGGCTACCATTGCTGCCGAACTGGGTGAGGCTCCACAGGGAGGGATACATTACCAGTCGCTGTTCGCGCTGGGTTGCGTGTTGTTCGTAATGACCCTGGTCATTAACCTTTCGGTCGAATTCATTTCAAACAGGAAAAAACTTCAGAAACGGGTATGACGGCAGCGGAGAAGATCACGAGAAAAAAGCAACGGAAAGAAAAAACCGCTTTCTGGATATTCCGCCTGGTCAGCTTTTCGGTGGTAGGCATCCTGGGGGTGATCCTGTATTTTATCTTCATCCGCGGTGCCGAAGCCATCAGTTGGGATTTTCTGACGAAGATGCCCGAGGAAGGAATGACCAAGGGCGGCATTTATCCCGCTATCATCGGCACCCTGTGCCTGGTGGCCGGCAGCATGATCTTCGCCTTCCCCATCGGGGTGTTGTCGGGTATTTATATAAATGAATACGCCCGCGATGGCATCATCAAGCGTTTTATTACCGTGATGACCAATAACCTGGCGGGCATACCGTCCATCGTTTTTGGACTGTTCGGCATGGCCTTTTTTGTGAAAGGACTTGATTTTGGCGATTCCATCATAGCCGGCTCGCTTACGCTGGGACTGCTGGCCCTTCCTGTAGTGATACGTACGACCGAAGAGGCGCTCAAGGCGGTGGACGATACCTTCCGTCACGGCAGCCTGGCGCTGGGGGCCAGCAAGTGGGAGACCACGCGAAGGGTGGTGCTTCCCATCGCTTTTCCGAATATCATTACCGGCCTGATCCTTTCCATAGGAAGGGTATCGGGCGAAACGGCTCCCATACTTTTCACGGTAGCGGCTTACTTCCTGCCCAAGCTCCCCACAAGCATTTTCGACCAGGTGATGGCCCTGCCGTATCACCTGTATGTAATATCCACCAGCGGCACCAACATAGAGGAATCGCGGCCTGTTGCGTACGGCACCGCGCTCATCCTGGTGCTGATCGTGCTGATCATGAACCTGCTGGCCAACGCCCTGCGCAGGTATTTTGGCAAGAAAGTCAAGATGAATTGATATGAACAAGATAGAGACCAGTAAAGTAGACCTGTATTACGGTGATTTTCACGCGCTGAAATCCATCACCATGTCGGTAAGGCCCAATACGGTTACCGCGCTTATCGGCCCTTCGGGCTGCGGCAAGTCGACCTACCTGCGCATCTTCAACCGCATGAACGACCTTATTCCCAATGTGAAGATCACCGGGCATGTGCTGATCGATGGGAAGGATATTTACGAGAAGAAGAATAACGTAGACGAGCTGCGCAAGAACGTGGGTATGGTGTTCCAGAAACCCAATCCTTTTCCCAAGAGTATTTTCGAGAACGTGGCCTATGGCCTGCGCGTGAACGGGGTTACCGATAAGAAATTCATCGAAGAGCGCGTAGAGCGCTCCCTGCACCAGGCCGCCCTTTGGGATGAAGTGAAGGACAAGCTCAAAAAATCCGCCTTCGAGCTTTCGGGCGGGCAGCAGCAGCGCCTGTGCATAGCCCGCGCCCTGGCGGTGGAACCTTCCATCCTGCTTATGGACGAGCCGGCATCGGCCCTCGATCCCATTTCCACGGCCAAGATCGAGGAGCTGATCTACGAGCTTAAAAAGCAGTACACCATTATCATTGTTACGCACAACATGCAGCAGGCCGGAAGGGTGAGCGATTATACCGCGTTCTTTTACATAGGCGAGCTGATCGAGTTCGATGAGACTAAAACGATCTTTACTAATCCCAGGATACCGCGCACGCAGAATTACATCACCGGCAGGTTCGGGTAGGAAAAAGATCTAACAGGAACAATTAACAGGTAAATAAAATGAGCCATTTAGATACCGAGCTGCAGCTCCTCAAGTCAGAAATGATCTCCATGTGGAACCTGGTCATACTCCAGTTGAGAAAGACCCGGGAGGCCCTGCTGAACTTCGACCGCGACCTGGCGCGCGAGATCGTGTTGAATGAAAAAAGGGTGAATGCCTACGAGCTGAAGATCGACCGCGACTGCGAGAATATTTTCGCGCTCTTCAACCCCGTGGCGGTCGACCTGCGCTTTGTGCTGGCTGTGCTGAAGATCAACAACAACCTGGAGCGCACGGGCGATATAGCGGAGGGGATAGCCAAGTTCATTATCAACGCCAGGGCTCCTTTCGACCAAAAGCTGCTCGAGTCTACCCGGGTGCTGCAGATGCACGAGGAGGCCAACAGCATACTGGAAGAGGTGGAGAAGGCCTTTGAGGCGGAGAATACGGCCCTGGCCCGCAGTATTTTCAAGCGCGATGAGTTCCTGGACGAGATCAATCTGGCGGCCAACGAGATCGTGGCCGGCTACATACGCAGTAACCCCGATAATGCCGAGCAGGGCCTACACATTCTTTCCACCATCCGCAAGCTGGAAAGGGTAGGAGACCAGTCGAAGAACATTGCCGAGGAGATCATCTTTTACGTGGAGGCCAAGGTGCTGAAGCATAAGGGGGAGAAGGGAGGCTGATGATCAGCTGTCTGTGCTTTTTAATTGATCCAGGGGCACCACCGGTTTGTTCTTAACTGAGTTTTTGATTGTCAGGATAATCAGAACGGGACGATTTACCATTAAGGTCTTACTCGTTATTGCTGATTCTGACCCCGATAATTAGTATGTCATCTATTTGCTCCAGGCTGCCTTTCCAGCTTAGAAATGTTTCTTCCAGAATCTTTTTTTGTTCACTCATAGATTTCGATTGTATTGCAAGCAGTTTGTCTTCAAACTGTTTATTCTTAAACTTTTTTCCTTTTTCGCCTCCGAATTGGTCAGTGTACCCATCTGAAAAAATATATATACTGTCTCCGCGCTGCAATTCCAGTTTATGGTTGGTATAGCTTGTATATTCATCGAAATCCCCGATAGCTTTTTTGTCTGACTTTGTTTCATGGAATTGGCTTTGCTTGAAATAAAACAACGGGCGATATGCACCCGCATATTCCAAACTGTTTTTTTCTTTATCAAAAGAACAAATTGCTATATCCATGCTGTCTTTTACTTCTGAGAGTTCGTTTTGTTTGAAGCTTAGATTTATCCCTTTGCTTAGCTCTTTTAAAATTTCTGCTGGAGTGGTGATGTTCTGTTCTTTTACAATCTGGTTAAGCAAGCTGAACCCGATCAAACTCATGAATGCTCCCGGCACGCCATGCCCGGTACAATCTACCACGGCAAAAATGATCTTATTGTTTTTTTCAGCCAGCCAGTAAAAATCTCCGCTCACAATATCTTTCGGCCTGTAAAGAATAAAGCTTTCGGGGAACAGCTTTCTGAAGGAATCCTCTAAGGGCAATATTGCTTCCTGTATCCGCTTTGCATAAGTAATGCTGTCGGTGATCTCTTTGTTCTTTTCTGTAATAATATTCCTTTGTTTTCGGATTACCTGAAAACGGTTGAAAAGAAATACGGAAAAAACAAGAATCAGTAATGCGCCTCCTGTTATTGCGCTGATAATAGTGTTTTTTCTTTTGTTCTCGGCAGAGGCTATAGCAGCTTGTTTTTCTTTTTCTTTATTGAGGAGTTCTATTTTTTTTTGTTTTTTTTCGGTATCATATTTAATATTCATTTCGGAGACCTGCTTTGTTACTTTTTCATTAAGCAAGGAATCCTTCAGCTCTGAATACTTCTTAAAGTATTCATGCGCCAGCCTGTAGTTGGCCCTTTTTTCAAATAGCTCCGAAAGGCTCTTGTATGTGTCCTTAATGCCATCCCTGTAGTTGATCGCGCGCGAAATGCTGAGGCTCGTCATTAAATTATCGAATGAATCGCCAAGTTTGTTTTGCCTGGCGTAGACTTCTCCGATATTATTATATACAACCGCGAGACCTTGCTTGTCACCAATATCCTCTCTTATTTTTTTGGATTCGAAAAAACTACTTAAGGCTTTTTCGTAATCGTTTTGATAGAAATAGACGGTCCCAATATTATTGTAGCAATATGCCACCCAGTTTTTATTGTCTATTTCTTTGAAAGCAGCAATAGCCGTTTCATAATTCTCAATAGCTTTCCGATAGTTTTTTTGATTCGAGTAAATGATTCCGATGTTAGCCAGCATGCTGGCTTTCCTTGGCTTATCGTTAAGTTCTTCATATACTGCCAATCCCTTTAGCAAAAACTCAAGTGCTTTATCGTAATTGGCGAGATTGAGATAGACCATTCCGATATTGGCATAAGAATCCGCGATTCCTCGCTTTTCATCGATGGCTTCCCGGATCCCGAGGGCCTTTAGATTCATTTCCAATGCCTTTTCATAATCTCCGATGGTGTTATAAATGATTCCGAGGTTGTTGTACGAATTGGCGGTTCCGCTCCTGTCACCCAGCTCTTGTCGGCATTCCAGCGCTTTCTGATGGCAATCCAGTGCATTTTCGTAAT
>JBFLYZ010000011.1:0-75204 GCA_040756415.1 Bacteroidota bacterium | reverse complement strand
GGGACGCAAATTTACTGCGAATTAATCAGCCTCCAAATGAAATCATCAACATTTTTTCAACTTTTTGTAAGTAATTGATTTTGAGGCTGAAAAACTGTGGTCCTTTATCAGGTTTAACTTTCCCTTTGTATTGAAAGAACTGTTGTAGTACTTATGACGAATAAACGAATTGAATATTTTAACCCATTGCGGCATCAAGAGTAAGATGCCTTGATGCTTATAACTATCTGATATTAATATATTTATATTCAACTATGCCCCAGCATGAGGCTTTATGTTCGGTTCCTGTTCCAAGGACATTAAAAGAAAGCCTCGTGGTCATCCTTATCTTACGATGGTCCTTACCAGCAATTTAGGTTTCCGCACACTGAGCGCATCCCTGAAGCTACATATTGCAATCAGACAGGCACTTTCAAGGCAGCACATATGGACCCAACATGTGTCAAACAACGCCTTACATTCCATTCTCACATTCTGTTTTCTCCGAAATTAACGAAAGGCGACTCATATGATGTTACTAAGGCACCATAACTATTCGCTGTCATCATTTTCATGAAAGAAAGTAACTTTTATTCCTTTTCTGCCGTAAAAGAAAGCAGTGCTGGCCAATACTTATCCGTAATCACCCCTTTATGTGTAAGTACTATTTTCTTATCGCCTGTATATTCCAGATCATTCATTCGCACGAATCAGCGGCTCAGTGCAGCACAACTATAATACCCGTTCATGTAAGCTGCTTTAACGCCTGTAACGGTAGCGCAACAGCGAATCCCAGCGGCCAGGCCCCGTTTTCGTACTCATGGAACACCGTACCCGTTCAAACAACGCAGACTGCCACAGGCCTTTGTGCCGGAAGCTATACGGTTACCGTTACCGATAATAATTCGTGCGTTGCCACGGCATCGGTAACAATTACCCAACCCAGCCAACTCAACTGCGGGCTTACCATGGTACCCGAAAACCCCTCCTGCAACGGCAGCCTTACCGCTGTAGTGGCCGGTGGAACCCCGGCCTATTCGTACCTCTGGTCGCCAGGCGGTCAAACAACATCCACAGCAACGGGATTATGCGCAGGCAGTTATACGGTTACCATAACCGATGCCAATGGGTGCACTACACAATGCTCTGGCACCGTAACCACTGCTTTGCAAGTTACAGCCAATTGCAATGCTGCCAGTTGTTTCGGGGCAAATGACGGATCGGCCATGGCAAACACAACAGGCGGCAGCCCTCCGTATACTTACGCATGGTCGCCTGTGGGACAAACAACCCAAACCGCCACCGGGTTAAGCGCAGGCTGCTATACGGTCTTTGTAACGGATGCGATAGGCAATAATGCCTCGGCTTCTTGCTGCGTTACGCAACCTCCGGCAATAAATATAAATCCAAGCACGATGAATGTAAGCTGCTTCGGGGCATGCAACGGAGCCGTAAATACCAGTGTTACAGGAGGATGTGGCGGACCTTATACTTATTTATGGATGCCCGGGAACTTCACTACGGCAAGTCTATCCAATCTTTGCGCGGGCACTTATACGCTTACCGTAACGGATGCCTGCGCATGCACTACAAATACAATGATCACTATTACCGAACCCCCGCAACTGACTGCAAATGCAAGCTGCACTCCGGCAAGCTGCTTTGGGGCGACTGACGGAACGGTAAGCGCCAGCGTTACTGGCGGTGTAGGCCCTTATACTTATTCCTGGTCTCCGGGCGGACAAACATCAGCGAGCGTAAGCGGGTTGGCAGCCGGCTGCCATATTGTTTTTGTCACTGATGCGAACGGATGTGCTGTCAACAATTCATGCTGCATTACCCAGCCTGCACAACTGAATGCCAATATGAGCTGTACCAATACCACCTGTTTTGGGGCTGCTGACGGGAGCGCATCCGTATCTGCATCGGGCGGAACCTTACCCTATTCATATTTCTGGAGCCCCAGCGGGCAAACCAACGCTACAGCCACGGGAATCGGGGCCAGTTGCTATACCGTAACCGTAACAGATGCCAGCGGGTGCACTGTTTCAGGTTCGTGCTGCGTTGCGGAACCTCCTCAACTGACAGTGAACGTAACTACAACGCCAGCCAGTTGTTCATCCTGCTGCGATGGCAGCTCTGGAGCAAGCGCTTCGGGAGGAAGCCCCGCCTATACCTATCTTTGGACACCCGGCAACATTACAAGCCCGTCTCTAACAGGCCAATGTACAGGAACCTACACGGTGTGCGTAACCGATGCAAACGGTTGTACGGTCTGCGACACGGCAGTAATCAATTTCACTGTGGGGATGAGTGAGATACAGGAGGACGCAATACTAATCTCACCCAATCCTACGCCCGGTAAGATCAGGATACAAGCAGGCTTTATTCCGGAGGCTGGTACCTTTATCGAAATCTATAACCGGCTTGGCGAACTTGTTTACAAATCACCGCTTGACGAGATTGAATCAGAAATAGATCTTTCCCACCAGCCTAAGGGGATTTACTTCGTTAATCTTACTGGCAGCCAGATCATTGCGGGCAAAAAAATTCTTATCCAATAAGAGATCAAGCCCAGAATCCAAGTACTGTATTTTAAACAGGGATAATGTGCCCTATACTACTGTTTAAAATCAGATCCAAACACCGCCTAGGCTTTTCAGTTTCAACTGAAAAAAAGTTATTAACAGAATTTTGCGGATTGAATATTTTGCTACCTTTGCCGTCCCCAAAATTGGGAGGGGATATTTTTTGTATTAACTAAAGCGGCCGAAAGGCTGAAAAACAAGTAGTTGAATGCCAACCATACAGCAATTAGTTAGAAAGGGGCGCTTCAAAAGCGCTAACAGAAGCAAGTCGGCAGCGCTTGCCTCCTGCCCTCAGCGCAGGGGGGTTTGCACAAAAGTGTACACCACCACTCCGAAAAAGCCGAATTCGGCCTTGCGCAAAGTGGCCAAGGTGCGGCTGACCAACGGCACTGAAGTGATCGCCTATATCCCTGGCGAAGGCCACAACCTGCAGGAGCACTCGATCGTGCTTGTAAGGGGAGGCCGTGTAAAGGATCTGCCGGGTGTTCGTTACCACATTGTTCGCGGTGCGCTCGATACTGCAGGGGTGGAGAACCGCAAGCAGCGCAGAAGCAAGTATGGCGCCAAGAAACCGAAGGCGGGAGCAGCAGCAGCCAAAAAATAAAAGTTGAAAATATCCAAGTAAAATAAACGTCAACCAAGCAATGAGGAAGACCAGAGCAAAAAAAAGATTACTGTTACCGGACCCTAAGTTCAACGATATACTGGTAACGCGTTTTGTGAATAACATGATGTACGATGGCAAGCGCGGAAAAAGCTTCAACATTTTCTATGACGCCCTCGATATCGTAGAGCAGCGCACCAAGGAAAACGGTCTGGAGCAATGGAAAAAAGCGCTTAACAACATTATGCCGAACGTTGAAGTTCGTTCACGCAGGGTTGGCGGTGCTACTTTCCAGATACCCCAGGAAGTGCGCCCGGAGCGTAAGATCGCCCTGGGCATTAAATGGATGATACTTTATTCGCGCGAGCGCAGCGAAAAATCGATGGCGCAGAAGCTGGCCGGTGAGATCATTGCCGCAGCCAAAGAAGAGGGCGCTGCATTTAAGAAGAAAGAAGACACACACCGAATGGCCGAGGCGAACAAAGCCTACTCGCACTTCAGGCTGTAAGACATAAAAAGGAAGAGGAACAAGAAATGAGCGATCTTAGATATACAAGGAACATTGGCATTGCCGCCCATATTGATGCCGGGAAGACCACCTGCACCGAACGTATACTGTATTATACGGGTGTTAACCACAAGATAGGCGAGGTGCATGACGGGGCCGCAACCATGGACTGGATGGTGCAGGAGCAGGAGCGCGGTATTACGATCACTTCGGCCGCTACCACCTGTTTCTGGAATTACAGGGGCAATAAGTACAAAGTCAATATCATCGACACTCCCGGCCACGTTGATTTTACTGTTGAAGTAAACCGCTCGCTGCGGGTGCTGGACGGGCTGGTATTCCTTTTCTCTGCCGTAGACGGTGTTGAGCCGCAGTCAGAAACCAACTGGCGCCTGGCCAATAACTATAATGTGACCCGTATCGGTTTCGTGAATAAAATGGACCGCGCGGGAGCCGACTTCCTGAACGTATGCAAGCAGGTGAAAGAGATGCTGGGAGGCAATGCCGTTCCGCTTCAGTTGCCCCTGGGCGCTGAAGAGCATTTCCGCGGTGTGGTCGACCTGATCAACAACCGCGCTATTGAATGGAACGAACACGACCAGGGTATGACCTTCAAGGTTGTGCCTATACCCGCAGAGATGGATGCCGAAGTGAAGGAGTACCGGGGCAAACTGCTTGAGGCCATTGCCGAGTTCGATGACAAGCTGATGGAGAAGTTCTTTGATAACCCTGATTCCATCACCGAAGCCGAGATTCTGGCTGCACTGCGCCAGGCTTGCATAGCCGGCAAAGTGGTTCCCATGGTTTGCGGATCGGCATTCAAGAACAAAGGCGTTCAGACCATGCTCGACCTGGTCATGGAGCTGCTGCCCTCGCCTCTTGACAAAGACAATATTAAAGGAACCAATCCCGATACGGGCGAAGAAGTATCACGCAAGCCTGACGCCAAGGAACCCTTCACCGCACTTGCATTCAAGATCGCTACCGATCCCTTTGTAGGGCGCCTGGCCTATTTCCGCGCGTACAGCGGAAGACTGGAGTCTGGATCATATGTGCTGAACACCCGTTCGGGACAGAAAGAGCGTATCTCACGTCTCTTCCAGATGCATGCCAACAAGCAGAACCAGATCCCCTTTATTGAAGCGGGCGACATTGGCGCTGCCGTAGGCTTCAAAGACATTAAGACGGGCGATACGCTTTGCGCAGAAAATGCGCCTATCGTATTGGAGGCCATGAACTTCCCCGAGCCGGTCATCGGCCTGGCCATTGAGCCGAAAACTCAGGCCGACCTGGACAAGCTGGGCAACTCGCTTGCCAAACTGTCTGAAGAGGATCCGACCTTCCGCGTTAAGACCGATGAGGATTCAGGGCAAACCATTATCAGCGGCATGGGTGAACTCCACCTGGAGATCATTGTAGACCGCCTGAAGCGTGAATTTAAAGTAGAAGTTAACCAGGGGGCTCCCCAGGTCAACTATAAGGAAGCGATCACGGGAAAAGTAGAACACCGCGAAGTATATAAGAAGCAGACAGGCGGCCGCGGTAAGTTCGCTGATATCAAGTTCACCGTATCGCCCGTTGATGCCGATTTTGTTATCGACAAGAAGAATGGTGGCTTACAGTTCGTGAACGAGATCACTGGCGGTAATATTCCCAAGGAATTCATTCCTGCTGTTGAAAAAGGCTTCCGCGCAGCTATGGTCAACGGTGTGCTGGCCGGCTACCAGCTCCAGAGCATGAAGGTGGTACTGACCGATGGTTCATACCACGATGTGGATTCCGATTCGCTCTCGTTCGAAATATGCGCCAAGACCGCTTACCGCGAAGCGCTTCCCAAAGCCAAGCCTGTGCTCCTTGAGCCCATCATGAAAGTGGAGGTTATCACCCCCGAACAGTATATGGGTGATGTAGTAGGCGACCTGAACAAGCGCAGGGGACAGATCGAGGGCATGGACAGCCGCGGCAACGCGCAGGTTGTAAAGGCCAAGGTGCCGCTCGGAGAAATGTTCGGTTACGTAACGCAGTTACGCACCATCACTTCGGGCCGCGCCACATCGACCATGGAATTTTCACATTACGCTGAGGCTCCCCGCAACATTGCTGACGAGGTGATCGCCAAGGCAAACGGCAAGAAAGCAGAGAAAGTATAACGTTCTTTAAAATAAACTGAAGTATGAGCCAAAAAATCAGAATCAAACTCAAATCGTACGATTACAATCTCGTTGACAAATCAGCCGAGAAGATCGTAAAGACCGTGAAGATGACAGGCGCAGTGGTGAGCGGACCCATCCCCCTTCCCACGCACAAGAAGATCTATACCGTGCTGCGTTCGCCACACGTGAACAAAAAAGCGCGCGAACAGTTCCAACTGGCCTCATACAAAAGACTGCTTGACATCTACAGCTCAACCTCAAAGACGGTTGACGCGCTGATGAAGCTTGAGCTGCCCAGCGGAGTAGAGGTTGAGATCAAGGTGTAATTACGAACATATGCCAGACTGCGCGATAGCAGGAGGGCTTACAAAAGTGAATTGATACGAATAAAATAACATAAAAATGTCTGGACTAATAGGTAAAAAAGTAGGAATGACGAGCATCTTCAGTGCCGCTGGAAAGTATGTTCCATGCACAGTCATAGAAGCTGGTCCTTGCGTGGTTACGCAAGTAAAAACCTTGGAGAAAGACGGTTATGAAGCTGTTCAGCTTGCCTATGGCGAAAAGAAGGAGAAACATACCTCCAAGGCCATGCAGGGGCATTTCAAGAAAGCTTCCACCACTCCCAAAAGGACTGTTGCCGAATTCAAGGGATTCGAGACCGCCAAGAACCTGGGCGATGTGCTGAACGCTGCGGATGTTTTCGCTGAAGGCGAGTTCGTGGATGTGGTCAGCAACTCAAAGGGAAAGGGATTCCAGGGCGTGGTTAGGCGCCACGGCTTCTCTGGAGTAGGCGGGCAAACGCACGGTCAGCATGACCGCTTGCGCGCCCCGGGATCGCTGGGTAACGCTTCTACAGGCGCCCGTGTAATGCCTGGCAAACGCATGGCAGGCCGCAAAGGAGGAAAGCGCGTGAAGTCGATCAACCTGGAGATCGTAAAAGTACTGGCCGATAAGAACCTCATCCTGGTTAAAGGATCGGTAGCCGGCTCGAACGGAACATTTGTTTTAATTGAGAAATAAACGAAAATGGAATTAGCGGTAATATCAACAAAAGGCAAGAAGACCGATAAAAAGGTCAAGCTCAGCAAGGAGGTTTTCGGCATCGAGCCGAACGACCACGCCATTTACCTTGACGTGAAGCAGCACCTAGCCAATCAGAGGCAGGGAACGCATAAATCGAAGGAGCGCGCTGAGATCAACCGTACCACCAAGAAGCTGAAAAGACAGAAGGGAACGGGCGGTGCGCGCGCTGGATCCATGAAGTCGCCCCTGTTCATTGGCGGAGGCCGCGTGTTCGGACCCAAGCCGAGGGATTATTCGTTCAAGCTGAACAAGAAGCTTAAAGAAGTAGCGCGCAAATCAGCGCTGAGCTACAAGGCAAAGGACAACAACATTACCGTTATTGAGGACTTTAAGCTGGAAGCTCCGAAAACGAAGGACTACGCAGCCATTCTCAGCAGCCTGAAACTTGACGATAAAAAGACCCTGCTGGTACTGGCCGAGCAGAACAAGAACATCTACCTATCATCCAGAAACGTTCAGGATACCAAGGTAGTGGCCGCCAGCGAACTGAACACCTATGATATCCTTAACGCGGACAACCTGGTACTGGCCGAAAGCGCTGTTAAGACCATAGAAACACTTTTAAGCTAAGATCACGATGAACACTATACTGATAAAGCCGGTAGTAACGGAAAAAATGACCTCTCTTTCGGGCGACAAGTTTGCTGAAAGCGGGTTCCGTTATGCCTTTGTTGTGCGCAAAGACGCCAACAAGGTACAGATCAAGAATGCGGTGGAGAAGCAATACGGTGTGACCGTTGAATCGGTGAACACCATGGTCAATAACGGGAAGATCAAGACCCGCAATACACGCAAGGGTATTGTAAAAGGCCGTGTAAAACGCTTCAAAAAAGCAGTTGTAACGCTGAAGAAAGGCGAAACGATCGATTTCTTCGCTGGAATATAATCTGAAAGGAAAGAAAGAAAATGGCACTCAAAAAATTCAGACCATTAACTCCGGGACAGCGCTTCAAAGAGGTAAGCTCCTTTGAAGAATTGACTCAAGGCAATAATCCGGAAAAGAGCTTGCTGAAGAAGATCAAGCGCTCAGGCGGCCGCAACAATACCGGCAAGATGACCATGCGCTACATCGGAGGCGGGCACAAGAAGCGCTACCGGCTGATCGACTTCAAGCGCGACAAGCACGATATTCCTGCTACCGTTGTTACCATCGAGTACGATCCCAACCGTCATGCGCGCATAGCTCTTTTGAACTACGCAGATGGCGAAAAGCGATACATCCTCGCGCCCGTAGGCCTGCAGGTAGGGCAAAAAGTGGTGTCGGGCAAGAATGCGGCCCCGGAGATCGGCAACGCGCTTTACCTGAGCGATGTTCCGCTCGGAACCCTGGTTCACAACGTGGAGCTGCGCCCGGGTGAAGGAGGAAGCATTGCCCGCGGTGCCGGAAGCTACGCACAGCTCACCGCCCGTGAGGGAAAATACGCTGTACTGCGCATGCCTTCGAGCGAACTGCGCATGATACTCACCACCTGTATGGCCTCTATCGGCACCGTTTCCAACCCTGACCACATCCTTGAAAGCCATGGTAAGGCCGGCAGAAAACGCTGGCTGGGAAGAAGGCCGCGGAACCGCGCTGTAGCCATGAACCCCGTAGATCATCCGATGGGTGGCGGTGAAGGAAGAGCCTCCGGAGGGCATCCCCGCTCAAGAAAGGGCCTGAAGGCGAAAGGCAAGAAAACGCGTTATCCCAAGAAGGCCTCTAACAAGTACATTATAGAAAGAAAGAAAAAATAAGAAACGGTTTAATGGTCGTCTGCCTCAGGCTGACGATTTCACAACTAAAAAAAGAAAAATGGCACGTTCAGTTAAAAAAGGACCCTTTGTAGATTACCACCTGGCGCAGAAAGTGGAAGCGCTCATTAAGTCGGGCAAGAAGCAAGCCATCAAGACCTGGTCGCGCAGGTCGATGATCACTCCTGACTTTGTTGGCTTCACTTTCGCGGTTCACAACGGCAATAAGTTCATCCCGGTTTACGTGACCGAGAATATGGTCGGCCATAAGCTGGGAGAGTTTGCGCCCACCCGTGTTTTTAGAGGGCATTCAGGAAATAAAGACAAAGCCGCTGGAGCTGAGGCACCGGCAGCAAAATAATAAAATAGGTACAGGTCATGGGAATCAGAAAAAAAGAAATGGCAGAGAAGCAGAAAGAGGTTCGCAAGAACACCTTTTATGCAAAGCTCAACAACTGCCCTACTTCGCCCCGTAAAATGAGGCTGGTGGCTGATCTAATCCGCGGTCAGGAAGTGTCAAAAGCGCTGAACATTCTCAAGTATACGAGAAAGGAGGCCGCAGGCAGGCTGGAAAAGCTCCTGAGCTCCGCTATCGCCAATTACGAGTCCAAGTCGGGCCAAAGGGCCGATGAGGGCAATCTTTTCGTGAAGGATATACGGGTTGACAGCGGCTTCCAGATGAAGCGCCTGCGCCCGGCTCCCCAGGGAAGGGCATACCGCGTTCGCAAGCGTTCGAACCACGTAACCGTAATAGTTGACACCAAACAAGAAGAACAAAACCAAGAATAAAACCCGAAAAAACAACGAATGGGACAAAAAGCAAATCCGATAGGTAACAGGCTCGGTATCATCCGCGGATGGGACTCGAGCTGGTATGGGGGAAAAGATTATTCCACCAAGCTGGTTGAAGATGAGAAGATCCGTAACTACCTGAAAGCCCGTTTAGGCAAGGGCAGCATTTCGAAGATCGTTATCGAACGCACTGGCGCTACCGAAAAGCCTATCACTACCATTACTATTCATACTGCCCGTCCGGGGATTATCATTGGTAAAGGAGGAAAAGAAGTTGACAAGCTGAAAGAGGAACTGAAAAAGCACATTGACAAGGAGGATCTGCAGATCAATATTTTTGAGATCAAGCGCCCCGAACTGGATGCGCGCCTGGTTGCCGACAGCATTGCGCGCCAGATCGAAGGCCGCATATCGTTCAGAAGGGCCATGAAAATGGCGGTGGCCTCTACCATGAGGATGGGCGCTGAAGGCATCAAGATACGCTGCTCCGGCCGACTTGCCGGTGCCGATATCGCGCGCGTAGAAGGTTACAAAGAAGGCCGCACCCCTCTTCATACGCTGCGGGCAGATATTGATTACGCTGTTGCAGAGGCGCATACCACCTACGGCCGTATAGGCGTAAAGGTATGGATCTGCAAGGGCGAGGTGTACGGAAAGCGTGACCTGTCGCCCAACATTGTTGGCGGCCCAATGACCCGCGAGAAGAAGGGCGGAGAACGGAACGAGCGTAACGATAAGGGCGGAAGAGGCGGCCGGGGAAAGAGAAAAGAAAGATCGAACTAATAAAAACACATTATAATTTTTAACAGTCATGCTGCAGCCGAAAAGAACGAAATTCAGAAAGACGCATAAGATGAAGATGAAGGGTAACGCCACGCGCAGCCACCAGCTTTCTCGCGGCTCTTTCGGGATAAAGGCTTTGAAAGGCGCATGGGTCACTGCCCGCCAGATCGAGGCTGCCCGTGTAGCCGTTACCCGTTTCATGAAACGTGAAGGTATGGTTTGGTTGAACGTGTTCCCCGACAAGCCGATCACCCGCAAGCCTGCCGAAGTACGTATGGGTAAGGGTAAAGGTAACCCGGAGTTCTGGGTGGCCGTGGTAAAGCCGGGTTGTATCATTTTCGAGGCCGATGGCGTGCCTATGGCCACTGCCAAGGAAGCATTGCGCCTGGCTGCGCAAAAGCTCCCTATCCCCGTAAAATTCGTGGTGAGAAGGGATTACGTTGAAGAAAAAACTGCATAAGAACTGAACAATGAAAAAGCAGGACCTCACACAATTGAGCACGAGCGACCTTCGTGAGAAGATCCAGGAGCAGAAGCAAGCCCTGGACAAAATGGTCTTTAATCACTCCATCTCCCCTATCGAGAATCCGCTTAAGATCAGGATATCGAGAAAGGAGATCGCCCGCATGAAAACCGAATTGCGCAAACGCGAGATCGCGGAGGCTAAAAAATAAACAGCATGGAACGGAACAACAGAAAAGAAAAGATCGGGATCGTAACGAGCAACAAGATGCAAAAGTCGATCGTTGTATCGGTCGAGCGTAAAGTAAAGCACCCGAAATACGGAAAGTTCGTAAAGCGCACCTCGAAGTTTATGGCGCATGACGAAAAGAACGAGAGCAGCATTGGCGATACGGTTCGTATCGTGGAAACACGGCCGCTGAGCAAGAACAAGCGCTGGAGGCTGGTCGAGATCCTGGAAAAAGTGAAATAAAATTTTAATGCGATAATACTGAACGAACATGTTACAGCAGGAATCAAGGTGTATAGTAGCGGATAACAGCGGTGCCAAAGAGGTGCTCATCATCCGCGTACTGGGCGGCACCAAAAGAAGGTACGCCAGCATTGGCGATAAGGTGGTAGTCACTGTCAAGCATGCTTTGCCCTCTGGCGGCATCAAGAAAGGAGCTGTTTCGAAGGCTGTTGTTGTGCGCACCACCAAAGAGGTCAAGCGCCCTGACGGATCCTACATCCGCTTTGACGACAACGCTGTAGTGCTGCTCAACGCGCAGGACGAGCTCAGGGGTACACGTATTTTCGGACCCGTAGCGCGCGAACTCCGCGAAAAGCAATATATGAAGATCGTTTCACTTGCACCTGAAGTGATCTAACCAAAAAATACAGTACCATGCAGAAGAAGCTTAAAATAAGAAAGAACGATATCGTTAAGGTCATTTCCGGCAACTCGAAAGGCAAGCAGGGAAAGGTCCTTTCGATAGACCGCAAGAAGAACCGCGCCATCGTTGAAGGCGTGAACCAGGTATCGCGCCATACCAAGCCCAACGCCAAGAACACACAGGGAGGTATTGTTAAGAAGGAAGCCCCTATCCATGTTTCCAACCTGATGCTGGTGGAAGGCAGCGAGGCCGTGCGCATAGGCAGAAAGCGCGATGAGGAAAGCGGACGCCTGGTCAGGTATTCAAAAAAGTCAAACGAAGTAATCAAGTAATAGAATGAGCTACGTTCCGAGATTAAAAGAAAAGTATAAGAAGGAGGTTGTTCCTGCTTTGCAAAAGGAATTCCAGTTCAAGAGCGCCATGCAGGTGCCTGTCCTGGAAAAGATCTGCATCAACCAGGGTGTGGGCGATGCGGTGGCCGACAAGAAGCTGATCGAAGCGGCCATTAACGAGATGACCGCCATCACCGGCCAGAAAGCCGTTGCCACCTACTCCAAAAAGGACATATCGAACTTCAAGCTGCGCAAAGGCGTTCCCATCGGTGTTCGGGTCACCCTTCGCGGCAACACGATGTACGAGTTCCTCGACCGCCTGGTTGCCGCTGCGCTGCCGCGCATCCGCGATTTCAGGGGCGTGAACGAAAAAGGGTTTGACGGCAAAGGGAACTATACGCTCGGCATCACCGAGCAGATCATTTTCCCCGAGATCGATATCGACAAGGTGGGAAAGATCAACGGTATGGATATCACTTTCGTGACCTCCACGACCGATGACAATGAAGCATACGCATTATTGAGAGAATTCGGCATTCCATTTAAAAACGCTAAAAAATAAGATATACGTAATGGCAAAAGAATCCATGAAGGCACGCGACCGGAAAAGGGTCCAGCTCGCGAAAAGATACGCCAAGAAGAGAGAGGAACTGAAGGCCAAGGGCGATTACATCGGCCTGAGCAAGCTGCCTCGTAATTCATCGCCCGTGCGCCAGCGTAACCGCTGCAAGCTCACCGGCAGGCCCCGCGGCTACATACGCCAGTTCGGCATCTGCAGGAACCAGTTCCGCGAACTGGCCCTGATGGGAAAGATACCGGGCGTAACCAAAGCGAGCTGGTAAAATTGAACCGTATTCATAAAGAAGAAACAAAAATAAAATGACCGACAGCATTGCAGATTACCTCACACGACTGAGAAACGCCATCAAGGCCAATCACCGCGTTGTGGACGTACCCTCTTCCAACCTGAAAAAGGAAATAACCAAGATCCTGATGGAGAAAGGCTATATCCTCAACTACAAGTTCGAGGAGGCTACCAATGGCACGCAGGGCAATATCAAGATCGCCCTGAAGTACCATCCGCAAACCAAACAGCCGGCCATACGCAACCTGAGAAGGGTAAGCTCGCCCGGACTGAGGACCTACAAGGGCGTACAGAAAATGCCCAAGGTGCTCAATGGCCTGGGAATAGCCATCGTATCGACCTCCAAAGGCGTTATGACCGATAAAGAGGCCAAGGCCCAGAATGTTGGCGGTGAGGTATTGTGTTACGTATATTAATTTTTAAAGAGTAAGAAAACATGTCACGGATAGGAAAATTACCGATCCCGCTTCCGAAAGGAGTAGAGATCAAGGTGTCGGACAAGAATGTGGTTACCGTTAAAGGCAAGAACGGTGAGCTGAGCAGGCCCCTGGACAGCGCCATTAAGGTGAAGGTAGAGGGCGAATCGGTGATACTCGAAAGGGCTACCGACCAGAAAAGGCATAAGGCCATGCATGGCCTGTACCGCGCGCTGATCGCCAACATGATCCATGGCGTGGCTGAAGGCTATAAGGTGGAACAGGAGCTGGTGGGTGTAGGTTACCGTGCCGCCAACAAAGGGCAATTGCTGGAGCTGACGCTGGGCTATTCGCACAACGTGGCTTTTGAGCTTCCCAAGGAGATCAAGGTAGCTACCGCACAGGAAAAGGGCAAGAACCCGACCATTATCATGCAGTCGGCCGACAAGGAGCTGCTTGGACTGGTTGCGGCCAAAATACGTTCGCTGCGCAAGCCCGAACCGTACAAGGGCAAAGGCATCAAGTTCGTGAACGAGCAACTGAGAAGGAAGGCCGGAAAAGCTGCGGGTGGCGGAGCAAGCGCGAAATAATTTTAAACACAATTAACGTCAGAAGATAATGGCTACGAAAGTTTCAAGAAGAGCGAAGATCAAGAAGCGCATACGCGGGATCATCAAGGGCGATGCCCAGGCTCCCCGCCTGAGCGTATTCAGAAGCAACAAGCAGATCTATGCCCAACTGGTGGATGACATCAGCGGAAAAACGCTTGCCTACGCGGGCTCCATTGAAAAGGAGTTTGCCGGCAAAAAGATACCCAAGATCGAACAGGCCAAACTGATCGGCAAGGCGATAGCGGAAAGAGCGGTAAAGGCGGGCATCACCAATGTTCGTTTCGACCGCAACGGCTACCTCTACCACGGCAGGGTTAAATCGCTTGCAGAAGGCGCGCGCGAAGGCGGACTGAAATTTTAATCATCAAGTTTAAACGATACACATGTCAAAAGAAAACATTAAACGGGTTAAATCGAGTGAAATCGAGCTCAAGGACCGCCTTGTTGCCGTTCAGCGCGTTACCAAAGTGACCAAGGGCGGAAGAACGTTCAGTTTTTCAGCCATTGTTGTGGTGGGAAATGAAAAAGGCGTTGTGGGTTACGGCCTGGGCAAGGCCAAGGAGGTGACCGATGCCATTACCAAAGGCATTGATGACGCCAAGAAGAACCTGATCAAGGTTCCCGTGCTGAAAGGCACCATACCGCACGAGCAATACGGCAAGTACAGCGGCTCACGCGTTTTCCTGAAGCCTGCCGCTCCCGGTACGGGAGTGATAGCGGGCGGTGCCATGCGTGCCGTGCTCGAAAGCGCTGGCGTGCACGACATACTGGCCAAATCGCAAGGTTCGTCCAACCCGCACAACGTGGTGAAAGCGACCATTGACGCGCTGACCAAGCTGCGCGATGCTTACACCATTGCGCATAACCGCGGGGTTACACTGGAGAAGGTTTTTAAAGGATAATATATTCAACGTTAGCTATCATGGCAAAGATCAAGATCAAATATGTAAAAAGCGCGATCGACAGGCCCGAACGCCAGAAGAGGACCATACGCGCCCTGGGATTCACCAAGCTGAACCAGACACTGGAAAAAGAAGCTACGCCCCAGGTGCTTGGCATGATCGCCAAGGTAAGGCACATGTTAGAAGTGGTAGGACAATAATTGTAAAGCATTTTTAAAATGAACTTAAGCAAACTTACACCGGCAAAAGGCTCGGTCAAGAATCCGAAGAAGAGATTAGGACGCGGGCAGGGCTCCGGCAAAGGCGGCACCTCCACACGCGGCCATAAAGGCGCCCAGTCGCGCTCAGGTTATTCCCAGAAGCGCGGTTTCGAAGGCGGCCAGATGCCCCTGCAGCGCAGGATACCGAAGTACGGCTTCAATAACCTTTTCCGCACCGAATACCGCGGCATCAACCTCGACAGGATACAGACCCTGATCGACAACAAAAAGGTAAGTGCCGTTGATATTGCTTTCCTGGTCAAGAACGGCCTTGCCGGCAAGAACGACAGGATCAAGATCCTCGGGCGCGGTGAGCTGAAGTCGAAAGTGGATGTTAAGGCGCACGCGTTCTCCGCTTCGGCCAAATCAGCCATTGAAGCAAAAGGCGGAACAGCAACTGTAATTTAATCTTTCCTGAAGGGAAACTGATATGAAGTATTTAATAAATAAATTAAGGGATATCTGGTCCATCGAGGATCTCCGTTTCAGGATACTGACCACCCTGGGACTGGTGATGGTGTACCGCCTGGGCTCGTACATTATCCTGCCTGGCGTAGATTCGGAGGCGCTTAAGGCGCGCGGAGATGCCCAGGGGATCATGGGACTGATCAACCTGTTCACCGGGGGCGCCTTTTCAAAGGCTTCTGTTTTTGCCTTAGGCATCATGCCCTATATCTCCGCTTCGATCGTGGTGCAGCTTTTAGGCATGGCCATACCTTATTTCCAGCGTTTGCAGAAAGAGGGAGAGAGCGGCCGTAAGAAGATCAATCAGTATACGCGTTTCCTGACCGTTGCCATTACGGCCATGCAGGCTCCGGGCTATATCCTCTCGCAGGTGCCCGCCAACGCGCACCCCGAGGGTGGCGGCTGGATGTTCACCTCCGTGCTGATCCTCGTTGCCGGTACCATGTTCGTGATGTGGCTGGGTGAGCGGATAACCGACAAGGGCCTGGGAAATGGTATTTCGCTGATCATTATGATAGGCATTATAGCTGACCTCCCGTTTGCCTTCTTCTCTGAATTTGGCGCTCGCATGGAATCGCGCGGTGGAGGACTGATCATGCTCCTGATAGAAATGGTGGTGCTGCTGTTTGTGATCATCGCCTCCATTCTGCTGGTGCAGGGCACCCGGAAAATACCCGTTCAGTTCGCGAAAAAGATTGTCGGCAACAAACAGTATGGCGGGGTGAGGCAATATATACCGCTTAAGGTGAACGCGGCTGGTGTCATGCCCATCATCTTCGCGCAAGCGATCATGTTCATCCCGATCACCGTGGCAGGCTTTGCGGCCGCTGATGCAGGGTGGTTCGTAAGAACATTTTCAGATCATAACGGATTGATCTACAACATCACCTTCCTGATCCTGATCGTTGTGTTCACTTATTTCTATACCGCGATCATGGTCAACCCGAACCAGATGGCTGAAGACATGAAGCGTAATGGCGGTTTTGTTCCGGGCGTTAAGCCGGGAAAAAAGACAGCCGAGTTCATTGACGAGGTTATGTCGAAGATCACGCTGCCTGGCTCCCTGTTCCTCGGGCTGGTTGCCGTGCTCCCGGCCATTGCATACAATTCGCTCGGTATGGACGACAACTTTGCCCGGTTCTATGGCGGCACATCGCTGCTCATCCTGGTAGGCGTTGTGCTCGATACCCTGCAACAGATAGAAAGCCACCTGCTGATGCGCCATTACGATGGCCTGATGAAGTCCGGAAGAATAAAAGGGCGTTCATCCATGAGCATGGCGAGCGCTTAACATGGCGAAGACGGTTTATATAAAGTCGAAAGAGGAAATTGAGTTAATAAGAGAAAGTTCTTTACTTGTTGGAAAGACCCTCGCGGAAGTGGCCAGGAATATAAAACCCGGCATTACGACCGCAGCGCTGGATAAACTGGCGGAAGAGTTCATACGCAGCCACGGGGCCGAGCCCGCTTTCAAAGGGTACAATGGCTTTCCGGCCACGCTGTGCATATCCCCCAATCAAACGGTGGTTCACGGCATACCGGGAGCTTATGTGCTGAAAGAAGGCGATATCGTTTCGGTGGATTGCGGTGTGAAAAAGAACGGGTTTTTTGGCGATTCCGCCTACACGTTTGCCGTGGGTGAGATACCGGCCGAAGTCAGACAACTGCTCAGCGTCACCAAAAAGGCCCTGTACCTGGCCGTGGAGCAATGTGTGGAAGGAAAGCGAATAGGCGATATCAGCCATGCGGTGCAGCAGTATTGCGAAAGCTTCGGCTACGGAATAGTACGCGAGCTGGTCGGGCACGGTGTGGGCAGAGAGCTGCACGAAGCGCCCGAGGTTCCCAATTACGGGAAAAAGGGCAGCGGCATGAAGCTCGCGGAAGGCATGGTGCTGGCCGTAGAGCCCATGGTCAACCTGGGGGCCAAGAACGTGAAGCAGGAAGGCGATGGCTGGACGGTGAACACGGCCGATGGAAAGCCTTCGGCTCACTTTGAACACACCATCGCTATTGGGAAAGGAAAAGCGGATGTGCTTTCCTCTTTCTCGGAAATTGAACGAATTTTGGAAGAACAACATATTTTGATCTGATTTTATGGCTAAACAGCCACTGATTGAACAAGACGGAACGATCGTAGAAGCATTGAGCAATGCCATGTTTCGCGTGGAATTGGAGAATGGACATATCGTAACCGCGCACATCTCCGGCAAAATGCGCATGCATTACATACGCATACTGCCTGGCGACAAAGTGAAGCTCGAGATGTCGCCATACGATCTGACCAAGGCAAGGATCATTTTTAGATATAAATAACAGGTGACCCGATTGAAGGGAACGAATTAACTGAGTGTAAAAGAACAACAAATGAAAGTAAGATCATCGATCAAGAAAAGAAGCGCTGACTGCATCATCGTACGCAGGAAGGGCCGCTTGTACATCATCAACAAGAAGAATCCCAAGTACAAACAGCGTCAGAAAGGTTAATAGTATAAAACAAAATAAAAATACATGGCAAGGATTGCAGGTATAGACCTACCAAGGAATAAAAGAGGCGAAATAGCGCTTCAGTACATTTACGGGCTCGGCAAAAGCTCAGCGAAAAAGATCCTCAGCGAGGCCGGGGTCGATCTGGGCAAAAAGGTCCAGGACTGGAACGATGAAGAGGTGACCAAGATACGCACGATCATCAACGACAAGTACAAGGTCGAGGGTGCGCTGCGTTCAGAGGTGCAGCTCAACATCAAACGGCTGACCGATATCGGCACCTACCGTGGCGGCCGTCACCGCATGGGGCTTCCCGTTCGCGGCCAGCGCACGCGCACCAATTCGCGCACACGCAAGGGACGCAGAAAGACCGTTGCGAACAAGAAAAAAGCAGTAAAAGGCTAAAACAGTAACAGATAAATGGCAAAACAGGAAACATCACAGGCATCAGGCAAACCTGCCAAGGCAAAGAAACGGGTCGTTAAGGTTGAGTCGACCGGGCAGGCGCACATCAATGCCACATTCAACAACATTATTATCTCACTGACCAATAATACCGGGCAGGTGATCGCGTGGTCATCGGCCGGCAAAATGGGATTCCGCGGGTCGAAAAAGAATACCCCTTATGCTGCCCAGATGGCGGCAGCCGATTGCGGCAAAGTGGCTTTTGATGCCGGCCTGCGAAAGGTAAAGGTATTCATCAAAGGGCCGGGAGCCGGACGCGAATCGGCCATCCGCAGCCTGAGCACCACGGGCATCGAGATCACAGAGATCATTGACCTCACCCCTATTCCTCATAACGGTTGCCGTCCTCCGAAAAAGAGAAGGGTTTAATTGAGTAACGAATTATAAAAACGAAAGATAACAATGGCCAGATACACAGGTCCTAAGTCGAAGATCGCGCGTAAGTTCAAAGAGCCCATTTTTGGCGCTGACAAACATCTTGAAAAAAAGAACTATCCTCCCGGCATGCATGGGGTTTCCAAGTCGAGGATGAAGCAGAGCGAATATGCCGTTCAGCTCACCGAAAAGCAGAAGGCCAAATACACTTACGGTATTTTAGAGCGCCAGTTCGCTGTGATCTTCAACCGCGCTTCGCGCATGAAGGGGATCACCGGCACCAACCTGCTTCAGCTTATGGAGGCGCGCCTGGATAACGTGGTTTACAGGATGGGCATCGCCCCCACCCGCATGGCCGCCCGGCAACTGGTCGGACACCGCCACATTACCGTCAACGGTGTGGTAATCAATATTCCATCGTTCACGCTTAAAGCGGGCGATACCGTAGCCGTAAGAGAAAAATCAAAGGCGCTCGAGTCGATCAGCAATGCCGTTGCCAGCAGCAACAGCAACTATCCCTGGATCGAGTTCAATAAGGCCACGATGACCGGCAAGTTCATCGCCATGCCTGAGCGCGAACAGATCCCCGAGAACATCCGCGAGCAGCTCATCGTTGAATTGTATTCGAAGTAATCCTGAGTTTTATCAGTTAACATTATATAAAAAAACCGCTTGAACATGGCTATATTAAATTTTCAGAAACCAGACAAAGTGATCATGCTGAACTCGACTGACATTGAAGGTCAGTTTGAATTTCGCCCTTTGGAGCCTGGTTACGGTATAACAATCGGCAATGCAATCCGCAGGATACTGCTGGGCTCGCTTGAAGGGCATGCCATTACCGCAATGAAGATCGAAGGCGTTGAGCATGAGTTCTCTACCATAAAAGGGGTTGTCGAAGATGTGACCGAGATCGTGCTGAATCTGAAGCAAGTGCGTTTCAAGAAGCAGATCGAGGGTGCCGACCACGAGCGCGTGGTGGTGACCGTTTCAGGCAAGGGCCAGTTCACCGCAGGCGACATAGGCAAGTTCACTTCCGCTTACCAGGTACTGAACCCCGATCTGGTGATCTGCAATATGGAGTCGAATGTCAAGCTGAAGATCGAGCTGCTTATCGACAAGGGAAGAGGTTATCTTCCTGCCGAAGAGAACAAGCCTTCCAGTTCGTATATGGGCTTTATCGCGGTTGACGCCATTTTTACTCCCATCAAGAACGTAAAATACTCGGTGGAGAACTATCGCGTTGAGCAGAAGACCGACTACGAGAAGCTGATCCTCGATATCGTTACTGACGGGTCTATCCATCCGAAAGACGCCCTGAAAGAGGCCGCTAAGCTGCTCATTCATCACTTCATGCTTTTCAGCGATGAGCGCATTACGCTCGACAGCGAGGAAAAATCAGCAACCGAAGAGTTTGATGAAACATCGCTCCATATGCGTCAGTTGCTGAAGACCAAGCTGGCCGACCTCGACCTTTCTGTACGCGCGCTGAACTGCCTCAAGGCAGCCGATGTGGAAACCCTGGCCGACCTTGTGTCATACAACAAGAACGATCTTTTGAAATTCCGTAATTTCGGCAAGAAATCGCTGACAGAACTCGAAGACCTGGTTGCGTCAAAAGGCCTGCACTTTGGCATGAACCTGGCCAAATACAAGCTCGACAAAGAGTAATTTTGATCTATAATTTTTTGAGAACAGATGAGACACGGAAACAAGAACAATCACCTGGGGCGCAAAAAGGGGCATGTGGACGCTTTGTTGTCCAACCTCGCCTCCTCGCTTATCCTCAGCAAGAACAAGCGCATCAGCACTACCCTGGCCAAAGCCAAGGCGCTGAAACGTTATGTGGAGCCCATTATTACGAAAGGCAAAACCGATACGACCCATTCGCGAAGGGTTGTTTTCAGCTACCTGCAGAACAAAGAAGCCGTAACCACGCTTTTCCGTGATGTGGCGGGCAAGATCGGTGATCGCAAGGGCGGTTATACCCGCATCCTGAAAACAGGCTCGCGCCCCGGAGACCGGGCTGAAATGTGCCTGATCGAGCTGGTCGACTTCAACGAGGCCATGCTATCTTCCAAAGGCGCAGGCGCTGAGAAAAAGGCAAAAACCACCCGCAGGGGCCGTACCAGGAAGAAAGCTGAGCCCAAGGCAGAAAACCAGGGAGAAACTAACACTGAAGAGCAAAAAAGTGAATAAGTTTTTGGGCCCCAGGCCATAAAAAGAGAAAGGATGAAGTATTTTTGCTTCATCCTTTTTTTATGCGGAAATTTGCATAAATGAAATATACCTCCAGATCATCGGCCATATTAGTGTTGCAGGACGGAAAGGTCTTTTATGGCAAGGCTGCCGGGGCCAAAGGCACGGCCACAGGCGAAATCTGCTTTAATACCGGCATGACCGGCTACCAGGAGATATTTACCGATCCCTCCTATTTCGGGCAGCTTATGGTGATGACCAATGTGCATGTCGGTAATTACGGCATACATGCCGAGGAGATCGAAAGCGACAGCATAAAGATCGCAGGGCTCATTGTGCGCAACTTCAACGATTTTCATTCACGACCCTCCGCGCAGATGAGCATTAATGAGTACCTGATCAGGAATAACGTGGTAGGCATCTGCGATGTGGACACCCGGGCTGTGGTAAGGTATATACGCAGCAAGGGCGCCATGAATGCCATAATTTCGACAGAGACCTCGGATATAGAAAAACTGAAAGCAGAACTGGCCAAAGTGCCCTCTATGGAAGGCCTTGAGCTCTCATCCAGGGTCTCCACTAAAAAACCATACTTTTTCGGAGAGCCGGACGCCAAGTACAAGGTGAGCGTTCTCGACCTGGGGCTCAAGAAAAGCATACTGCGTATGCTGGCTGAGCGCAACTGCTATATCCAGGTTTTTCCCATGAACAGCACCCTGGAGGAGATGGCAGCCTGGAACCCGGATGGCTTTCTCATCTCCAATGGGCCCGGAGACCCGGCCGTTATGCCCCAGGTGGTAAAGAACGTATCGGACGTAATTGCTGCCGATTATCCCGTTTTCGGTATTTGCCTGGGCCACCAGATCATAGCTGAGGCGAACGGACTCCGCACGTATAAAATGCATATAGGCCACCGCGGGGGCAATCACCCGGTAAAGAACCTGATCACCGGCAAGGACCAGATCACTTCACAGAACCATGGTTTCGGGGTCAAAGCGGAAGATGTAAAGAAGAATAAGAATATAGTGGTTACACATATCAACCTGAACGATGATACCATCGAAGGCATTCGCATGGTCAACAAGAATGTGTTCAGCGTACAATACCATCCTGAGGCCGGCCCCGGACCTCACGACTCGCGGTACCTGTTCGATGATTTCGTCAGCATGATGGAACGCAGCCGGGCCAGCTCAAAAAAAAAGCTGAGTAAGGCTGCCGCCCAAAACTGATTCTCCCGTGAGAGGTTTCATTTACAGTTTTTCTTTTCTGGCCTGCATCGCAGCATCGTCCTGCGGAAGCGAATCGCATAAGATCATAGGGCGCTGGACAAAAGTGAAGGAGGTATTGGCCAATGGCAGCGTTATCGACCAGAATTCGCCCTATAACTACTATAAAAACTACACGGTCGATTTCCGTTCGGATAATAAGGTGTACATCAGCTTTGATACCGATCAAAGCAGCGGCACTACCAAGCAGAACGAAGACCAGGGCGAGTGGAGGCTTGAAAAAAGCGATTCGGCCGGATTCCTGTACAATTTAACCGTGCGGATTACCGACCGTAATGAGAGCAGGGAAACCGTTAACCAGGTAAAAACCCTTTCCGACAACGAATTGGTGCTCGTTTCAAAAGATGGGCATATGGTCTATTTTACCAGGAAATAGGCGTATCACTTTTTGACTCCGGCCGATACAGCCGTAAGGCCAAATTCTTCCAGCTCCTTTAACCGCTTTTGTATAGCGATGTTCCATAAACCCTGGCTGGCCCCGTTCATAGAATGATCGGTCTCAAGGTCATACTTGTCCTGCTCTTTTACATACTGGTCAAAACAAGCTTTATAGATCGTGTTCAATTGCTGGCTGATCGTTGCCGATTTAAAGACGGTTTCGCTTATCTTTTTTCGTATGAGCCTGGTGTAGATCTCCCCCAGGTCAAAATGCCCCTGCTCATGCTTCAGGAGCGAATCCGTTTCCTTACCCTTTAAAACGCTCGATTTTGTTTTATCGAAGGTACAGATCACCTCGAACAACAGGCTGTCAGGAGATTCATGGTCGAGCATCTTCAGCGCGATCTCTGTATAGGTAAAGGCATGCAGACCGGTATTGGTCTCATGCTTGCCTTTAAAATCCTTCCAACTCAGGGGCCGGTCGGCCTTCCATTTTATCTTATCCTCGCCCGAAAAGGAAACACACAATAAAAACGCAAAGAAACACAGGGATACGGCACGCATTGCTGCTGTATACGAATATACAGCCAAAAGGTTATTTGCCACCGTTAGCCCTCAGGTCATTGATACATTCGGTATCCAGCGAAGGCACGTACCCGCCCAGTAATACGCTGATAATATCCGTTGTTTCCACATTGTAATACATCAGGCAGTTCTGGTTGCTGCAATGGTGCCCGTTCGCGCCATCCTGGTGCGGAACCTGCATGGCCGTACCATGATTCACCAATCCCATCAGATGGCCGAACTCATGCTCCAGGACCACCGCTTCCAGCGTATCGCGCGAAGGCTGAAGGGGTCCGCCCGAGAAATCCTTCACGGTCTTTTGAAAGATGCATATCGATGTAGGGTCATAGGCCGCACCAAGCACCTGGGCGTTACCGCTGTTGCCCGAAAAGCCTCCATCCACAAACAAAACATAAGTGGTGAGCGTGCCCCTTCCCGAATAATGCATACGGTTCCTGTCCTCGATCTCCTTCAGATCGGCTATGCTGTAAAACGACTGGCCTGGCGAGGGTATACTGGAGCTGATCACGGTAATACCGTCCGGCTTGTTGAGCCGCTGTTCAAGGAAATCCCGCAATTCGGCAAGGGCGCCCGCTGAGGGCTCGAAGCCGCTCACATAGTTCACCTCCACCAGCAGCTTTTCATATTTTTTGCCGCTCAGGAAATCCTCGGGATCAAGGCGATGAAAAAGGTTTCTATCGTTCTTCCGGCAACCTGAGAAGAACAGTACCGCGGTCAAAACCGCTAAGGTTATTCTGGCAGTTGTTTTCATAATTTGGGGTTTGGTTTTTGAACATTAACCGTTCCGCGAAGGGCTTCGCGGAACGGTCGTGTCGGTTGCAAATGCGTTAACTGTTATTTTGTCAGCACCACCAGGTACTTGCTGCTTTCCCAGAACTTCTGCGGATCGGTGATCTGTATCCATTGCACCTTGCCGCTCTCATCCCTCACCAGCTCGTAGCTGTCGCTGCTGTGGTTAGTTACCAACTTGGCATCCTTGCTGAATACCGGTATGCTGGTATAGTTGAATATATCTATTTTGGTGAACTCCTCGCGGTTAAAATCAGACTTCAGTGTCTTGGCCGATGCAAGTCCCACGATGCCGCCCTTCTTATCCACCACGTTCTTTTCCTTCAGGTCTTTGAACGAGCCGACCGTAAAATAGCCCGTGCGCAGCTCGGCTTCCTTTTGCTGAAGCACGGCATTCTGCTGTTCAATGAACTTCGACTTTTCATCCGATTCAGCGGCCTTGCTTTCCAATTGAAGCGTCAGGTTTGCGCCCAACTCTTTCGAAAGCTGCAGATCCGTTTGCAGCGAATCGGTCAGCGCGGTCAGCTCCGTTGTACGCGTCTTGTAATCGTTCACCCGCTTTTCAAGTACCGCTATGGTCTGCTTGAACTTCTTAAGGTTGGCATCCTTCTCCCCTACCTTAGCGGTCAGCTCATCGATCATCTTCTTATTCTTGTCAAGCGCAGCTTCCAGGGCATCGATCTGCGCCATGATACGCGCTTCGGGATCCTTTATCCCCTCGTAATCCTGTCCTGGTACGTTGTTCATTAACCCCAGGTCTTCCAGGTTCTTCTGTATGGCGTCAAAAGCTCTCGACATGGCACCTGTCTTTTCCAACTCCTCGCCATGCACGGCCTTCATATATTTCAGGTCTTTGTTCTGCCGGAACGCAACATACCCCAAACCGAGTACGGTCACACCCAGCAAAGCGAGCATCACGTTCTTAAAGGCGTTTGTGCTCTTTTTAACTACTACATTTTCATTCGTTTCCATGATCTTTTGGTTGTTTGTTAAGTTTTAAGAACCGTTTAAACAGCTTTAAGGCGTTTTCAAATCACATTCCAGAAAATTTTTGTATTTAACACGCTCATTACCAATAGTTTAAATATTGATCTTTTTTTGATTTTTTCTTAAACCCGGAACATTTTTCCCATAATGGGATGGCCCGTTGCCGAATTGTGGTCAGGAATTTGCGGCTGTTGGTACGCATATGCGCTTTTTATGGAATCCGGAGGTTTAATACATCTTAAGGGAAACAAGTTTGAAACTCAAAGCGTATACACAACACTTAAAACCTGACCACATGAGAAAAGCTACCCTTAGCCTGCTCGCAGCTCTCACCCTGACAGCAATTACCGGCTCATCCCAAGTAACCCAGACATTCAAATATACAGGCGGTGTACAGAAATTTGTAGTGCCGGCCTATGTTACCAGCATAACGGTCGATGTGGTGGGCGCATCGGGCGGCAACGTGCAAACTGCAACAGGCGGCAAAGGCGGCCGCGTGCAATGCGTTGTTCCGGTAACTCCCGGTGAAACGCTGCTTATACATGTGGGCGGAGCGGGCCAGGATGCCGACAATTCCAGCGGCAGGATCATGGGCGGTTATAACGGAGGAGGTACCGGCTTTGACAATGATGATGATGGCTGGGGTGGCGGTGGCGGTGGCGGTGCTTCCGATATTTGCCGTTCGCCCTATTCGCTTAAAAAACGATTGGTAGTGGCTGGCGGTGGCGGTGGTGCGGGCATTGACGGGTGCAGCGCTTCTTACCTCCTGAACGGTGGTGATGGCGGAGGCCTGACAGGTGCCGATGGCCAGCAGGCGCAGGGCGGTGGCTGCGATGGCAGCGGCTTTGGCGGAGGACAAACCAAGGGCGGCAAACGCGGGGAATACACGCTTAACCCTTGTGAAAACAGGTCAACTGACGGAGATTTTGGGATGGGCGGACATGGCTACGGCTGGTGCGATAACAACGATGAAGGAGGCAGCGGTGGCGGTGGCGGCTGGTTTGGAGGCGGAGCCGGCAACTTTGGGGCTGGCGGTGGAGGCAGCAGCTATGCCGTTCCGGAAGCAAAAGACGTGGAACACACCCAGGGGTTTCATACCGGTGACGGCTATGTGATCATAAGCTATAAGCCCGGGCTGGTGACCGCACCCGCAAGCCCCGGTGCCGTAGACGGTCCTGCAGCGATCTGCGCCTATTCCACGGCAAGCTATTCGATCGCTGAAGTAAGCGGGGCAAGCTCTTATGTATGGACGGTTCCCGCTGACGCGAAGATCGTTTCCGGCAACGGCACTACGGCCATCAAAGTTGAGTTCGGAAAAACCCAGGGGCATATAACGGTAAAAGCCGTTAACAGCAAGGGCGAGAGCCAAAAACAACTGCTGGCCGTGGAGGTCAGTAACCTGAGCGCGATCGCAACGGGCGTTAACGCGTCCTGTTCAGGGGGCTGCACAGGCCAGGCCACTGCATCGGCACTTAATGGGATAGCCCCTTTCACTTATGAATGGAGCAATGGCGAAACAACGCAAACGATAAACAACCTTTGCCCCGGCTCGTATTCCGTTATCATAACTGACGCCAGCGGATGTACCGCCAAGGCAGTGCAGGTAATCAGCCAGCAAAGTTCCATGACCATGAACGTAACGGCCGAGCACGATACCATCTGCAGCGGGGGAAGCACCATGCTGCACGCCAAAGGAGGGGTCTCTTACAAATGGGCTCCTGAATCAGGCCTCAACTGTACCTCATGCGCCAGCACACTGGCCAAGCCTACGGTAACCACTACGTACACCGTAACCATTACCGATGCCAATGGTTGCACCTCGGTGAGCACCGTACTGGTCCATGTTCTTTCATGCACAGGCATCATGGAAACAGGCATAACCTCCATTCAGGTTTATCCGGTGCCTTTCAAGGACGAATTTTTCATCTCCGGCCTTATTGCTCCTGAAAATGAGATCACCCTGATCAATTCCATGGGGGAGGTGGTTGCGGTGAAAACCGTTGGGCCCGGCAACTGTAAGCTGGAAACGGGTAAATTGCCTGCGGGTGTTTACTTTGTGACGGTAAAGACCAAAACAGGAACGATCAAGAAAAAGGTCATTAAGGAATAAGCTGTCTTTTCCAGGGCCTGAAGCCTTCCTGCACGCAGGGAGGCTTTTTTTGCTTCCCGTTTTTAAAAAACTGAAGCCATTTACGTACCTTTGGTCGGAATACACTAAAACCCTTTTTATGAAGAAACTCTCTACTCCCATTCTTGCGGCCGTTTTTACTTTGATTGGCGGAACTGCCGCTGCGCAGACAACAACCACGTTCAGCTATACCGGCTCCGTGCAGACCTTTGTCGTTCCCGCATGTGTAACCCAGGTCACTGTTGATGTGATCGGGGCCTCTGGCGGAAATATCAATACTGCCACGGGCGGGCTGGGCGGAAGAGTGCAGTGCGTGCTGCCTGTTACTCCCGGTGAAACGCTCCAGGTATTTGTAGGAGGTGCCGGTGCCAATGGCGATAACACCTCAGGTATAATTGCCGGAGGGTTTAATGGCGGAGGCCATGGATTTGATAATAGCGATCCCTGGGGCGGAGCAGGCGGAGGTGGCGCTTCAGACATACGCAGATCGCCTTACAACCTTAACGACCGCAAAGTAGTTGCTGGCGGTGGAGGTGGCGGTGGCATTGACGGGTGCAGTTCTGCGAACATGCTGAATGGAGGAAATGGTGGCGGACTGATCGGAGCGGATGGCGCTCCTTCGCCAAACACATGCGTAGGAAGCGGCCAGGGCGGAACGCAAACTGCCGGTGGGCTCAAAGGCCAGTATCCCTCCTGCACCAACCTGTCTACTGACGGATCGTTTGGATTGGGCGGAGAAGGTTACGGCAATTGCAGCAATAGCGATGAAGGCGGATCAGGTGGCGGAGGCGGCTGGTACGGAGGTGGCGGTGGTAACTTCGGAGCTGGCGGAGGAGGAAGCAGCTACACCGATGGATCCTGCACCTCGGTAGTACATACACAAGGCTATCAGACCGGCAACGGGGTGGTGCTTATTACATATACTCCCGGATTAACCCTTACCGCCACGGCTGCAATGGATACGATCTGCTCAGGAGGCTGCACCACTGTTTCGTGTACGCCTACCGGCACTTCGCCCTTTACTTATGACTGGCAGCCCGGCAATATGACCACCAGCTCGGCCAATGTATGCCCCTCGGCAACCACCTGTTATACGGTAACGGTTACGGATGCGAACGGATGCTCATCAACCACATCGACCTGCGTGACCGTATTGAACTGCACCTCCACGGAAGATATTGAAGCGCACATGATGAGCGCCTATCCAAATCCTTTTACAAACTATCTCACGATCGGCCTGAATGAAAAAGCGGAGCTGAACCTGTATAATCTTATCGGTGAGCATATGGGCCAATGGTTAATGGCACCCGGAGATAATCGTATAGAAGCCGGGCATCTTGCCCCCGGTGTCTATTTCATTACGATTAAAACAGCGCACGGCACCTATACAAAAAAGATTATCAAGGAATGAGTTCTGTCTCCTCTGAAAAAGCCTTGCCGCAAGCAGGGCTTTTTTTTTGAATTCCCCGGTTTCGCTTTCCGCTTGGCAAAGAACTTGAAAAAAAGGCCTAAACTCCATTTTTAACCCACGAAGATGCTTTTTTTAAGGACAAATCTTGACTTTTGATTTTTTTTAACATACTTTAGCTTTCCTTAACCAGACCAACAAACCCGATTATTAACCTAAAACAGACAACAGCATGAACAAAAGACTACTCATTGCCCTGGGAGTAATTACTGCCTGCTGTACTGCCTTTGCGCAGACACAAAAGACCAAGCACCTGACCGTTCAGCAATCGACCGTATCGAAGCACAACCATGATCACCGTACCTGCGGGACCATGGAACACCTGGAGATGCTGAAGCAGAACAACCCTGATCTTGAAAAACAGATGCAGGAGGAAGAGCAGCGTACCCAGCAGTTCATTGCTAACCAAAAAACCAACCCCACACCGCAGGTGGCCTATACCATACCGGTGGTATTTCACGTAGTATACCAGAATTCGACCGAAAACATCCCTGATTCGCGGCTAACAGACCAGCTTGCCGTGCTGAACCAGGATTTCAAAAAACTCAACACCGACTGGACCAATACCCCCACCGGATGGCAAAGCCTGGTGGCCGATTGCGAGATCACTTTTTGCCTGGCCACCCTCGATCCGAACGGAAATCCCACCACGGGCATAACCCGTACGCAAACAAGTGTTGCTTCCTTCAATACCAATGACGCTGTAAAATATACCGCTCAGGGCGGTAAGGATATATGGGACAGGAATAAATACCTGAACATATGGGTATGCGATCTTGGCACATCCCTGCTGGGTTATGCCCAGTTTCCGGGCGGACCCGCTGCAACTGACGGTGTGGTGCTGAACTACCGCTATACCGGCACTACCGGCTCGCAGCCTCCCTTTAACCGCGGAAGAACAGCCACACATGAAGTAGGACACTGGCTCAACCTGTACCATATATGGGGAGATGATGGCAGCGCCTGTACCGGAAGCGACCAGGTATCTGACACCCCTAACCAGGCAGGAGCTACCGGTGGATGCTATACCCCCGGGCAGGTTTTAACCGATGCCTGCTCGCCAAGCGCTCCCGGAAAGATGTGGATGAACTATATGGACTATACCGATGATGCCTGCATGTACATGTTCACCAATGGCCAGAAGGCAAGGATACAGGCCTGCATGGCCGGAACGCGTTCTGCCCTGCAATCATCCAACGCATGCGGGTCCCAACAGGCACTTGACGCGGGTATACTATCGATAACCTCACCCAACGGGAGCGTGTGCGCGGCAACCTTTACTCCTGTTGTAGTGCTCAGGAATTACGGCAGTAGCACCCTCACCACCGTTACCATCACCTACCAGGTGGATGCCAACCCGGCAAGTAATTTCGTATGGACGGGCTCGCTCGCCTCGAACGCCCAGACAAATGTTACCCTGCCAAATGTCACTACAACGGCCGGCAACCATACTTTTACCGTATGTACAACCGCTCCTAACAGCGGAACAGACGGCAATACAGCCAACGACTGCACCAACAGCACCTTTACGGTCAGCACCTCCGGCACACCCCTGCCCTATTCGCAGGGATTTGAATCCACCACCTTTGTTCCTACAGGATGGACCCTGTCCAATCCTGACGGCAGCATTACCTGGGCCAGGACCACGGCCGCTGCAAAAACTGGAGTAGCCTCGGCATGGGTCGATAACTGGAGCTACCAGGGCGGCAACGGGCAGCGCGATGAAATGACCATGATGCCGCTGAACCTCTCGACCGTAACTAATCCCGTACTGACTTTCCAGGTGGCCTACACCTACTGGACCCAACCCTACCAGTATTCTGATACCCTGGAGGTGCTTATTTCGACCAATTGCGGATCGACCTGGAGTACGATATACAAAAAATGGGGAACACAACTGCAAACCGCGCCACCGCTCAGCAGTAATTCGGTGGGATGGGTGCCTAACAACAGCCAGTGGCGCCTGGAAACGGTGAGCCTTGGCCCCTACCAGAGCTCTGCCAATGCTATCATTAAGTTCAGGAATATTACCGATTACGAGGACAACCTGTACCTTGACGATATCAATATCCAAAATACTACGGGTATTAGCGGGCTGGATCTGGCAGGCCTGGTATCCATGTATCCTAATCCCGCCAATGGCGAATTGCACGTAAATGTGAATTTACCCGCTGAGGAAACGATCAGCATCAGGGTATACGATGTGATCGGGCAGACCGTAGCCGTGGTCAATGAGACCGGAATGGGCGGCAGCTATACTTTTGACCTGAGCACCGTTAAAAATGGAGTTTATTTTATCGAGGTCAGGGCCGGCTCGCAGGCCAGCACCCAAAAGATTGTGGTAAGTCATTGACATCGTGCCTTATTCGATTCCTAACAAAGGATCCCGCTTTGAAGCGGGATTTTTTGTTTTTATATCTTTTTACTCTATATTCGCATACACGAATCAACCTAACCAAACCCTAACCCTATGAATAAACATCTACTGCTTTGCATCGGAGCTGCCCTTCTGATGTGTTGTCCGGAAGCTGTTGCCCAGAATCAAGGGCACGATCATACCGCACCGGATATGGAAACCATAATCCGCTGCGGCACGCCTATGCTGCCGGAGGAGTTCGAGATCTGGCTGGCCGAAAAGATGGCCGAGCGCCAGGCTGACCCCAATGCCCCCCAGAGCGTACTGTACACCATTCCTACCATTGTGCATGTGATCCATAATGGAGAAGCGGTAGGATCGGGCACCAACATCAGCCAGAACAAGGTCAATTCCCAGTTCGATATTCTCAATGAAGATTTCCGTAAAACAAACACCGACTGGACCAATACACCCTCGGCCTGGCAAAGCCTGGTTGCCGATTGCGAGATCAATTTCTGCAAGGCCATGCGCGATCCCCAGGGTAACGCACTCAGCGAGCCGGGAATTCACCGGGTGAATCGCAACACCATGGGCTGGACGGCCCCGCCTTACTCCTCATCGTATATCAACAGCACGATCAAGCCGGCTACCATATGGGATCCGACCAAGTACCTGAACATATGGGTGATGAACCTCAGCGGTGGGCTCCTTGGCTACGCCACTTTCCCCGCTGGCTCAGGGCTCACCGGCCTAAGCGGACCTTTTGGCACCTCAACAACAGACGGGGTGGTGATCCTGTATACCGCCTTTGGAGATATTGCGCCCCTGCTTGCCCAGTACAATAAAGGCCGTACCGCAACGCATGAGATCGGCCATTGGCTTGGATTGCGCCATATCTGGGGCGATGATGGCAACGGTAATGGCGCCTGCTCCAATACCGAGTGCAGCGGAACGGACTATGTTACCGATACGCCCAACCAGGCTGATGCCCACTTCGGATGCATCGCCTCCTCATCCACTTACCACGCCAATGTATGTACAGGCACCACCGGGGAGATGACGATGAACTATATGGACTATACGGATGACGCGTGCATGTATATGTTCACGGCCGGGCAAAAAGCCCGGATGCAAACCTGCATGGCCAACGGCACGTACAGGGCCCCGCTGGCCACCTCCAACGGATGCATGCCCGTATCGGTCAATGACATCGATAACAAGAACCGTTTCGACCTGTTTCCCAATCCTACCAGCGGGATGCTTACCATCAAGCCGCTTGACCAGGCGAATGGGGTGAACGTAAAGATCTATAACACCATTGGTGAAGTGATCTACGAACTGAAGGTCGCCAACCCGGGCGATATACAGATCGACCTGTCTGCGTTCGGTAATGGAGTATATTATGTGGAGCTGAGCAACGATGCCGGCAAATCGACCCAAAAAGTAACGGTTGCAAAATAACCTTAAGTATCTTCCTTTGGAAAAGCATCCGAGAACCGGATGCTTTTCTTTTTTGAGTAATTTTATGCCATGAACCCGGCAGAAGCGATCGTTGCGGCAGTTTCAGATCCTGAACTGAAAAAGATAGGCGAAAAGATATTGAACGGAAAAAGGCTGAACCCTGCCGAAGGTCTGCTGCTTTACGAAAAAGGTGAAATAGGCTTTGTGGGCTCCCTGGCCAATTTCATTCGCGAAAAACTGCACGGCAACAAGACCTATTTTAACCGCAACTTTCATATCGAACCCACTAATATCTGCGTGTTTGACTGTAAGTTCTGCTCCTACTCCCGCCTGCTGAAGCAAAAGGAAGGCTCGTGGGAGATATGGGAGCAGGAAATATTGGATAAAATAAAGGCTTATGACGGCAAGCCGGTTACGGAAGTGCACATTGTTGGCGGGGTCCACCCGAAAATGACGCTGGAGTATTTTGCGCAACTACTGAAAAAGATCAAATCGCACCGCAGCGATCTCCATATCAAGGCCTTTACCGCGGTAGAGCTTGATTATATGATACGAAAATCCGGAAAGAGCTATGAGCAAGGCCTCAGGTACCTGAAAGAACACGGGCTCGACTCACTGCCCGGTGGCGGTGCCGAGATATTTGATGCGGAGATACGCCAGCAGATCTGCGAGGATAAATGTACGGCTGACGAGTGGCTGGAGATACACCGAACGGCTCATCGCCTGGGCATACCATCGAATGCAACCATGCTGTACGGCCATATTGAACGTTTCAGCCATCGTATCGATCACATGGACCGGCTGCGCGATCTTCAGGACGAGACCGGCCTGTTCAATACTTTTATTCCGCTCAAGTTCCGCAACCACGATAACCAGATGAGCCACGTGCCCGAGGTAAGCACCATAGAGGATATGCGCAATTATGCCATAGCCAGGATATACCTCGATAATTTTCCCCACATCAAAGCTTACTGGCCCATGATCGGGAGGACCAACGCACAGCTTTCACTTTCTTTCGGTGTAAATGACATAGACGGCACTATTGACGACAGCACGAAGATCTATAGCATGGCTGGCGCTGAAGAGCAAACGCCCGTGCTTACCACAGCGCAACTGGTCGGCCTCATCAGGCAGGCAGGACGTATTCCCATCGAGCGCGATACGCTATACAATACTATTCACGATTATTCGGTTGAGGAAAACCTGATCGGCTGAGCCCGGCTTTATTGTTGCATCTATTCGGGCCGGTACTGCATGTACTTGCGCCACTTATCAAGCAGGTTGCGGAAATCTTCCGGCAGCTCGGAATCAAAATGAATGTACTTGCCCGTTGCCGGATGCCTGAACCCGAGCGACTTGGCATGCAGCGCATGTCGGGGCATCATTTCAAAACAATTTTCAACGAACTGCCTGTATTTGGAAAAGGTTGTTCCTTTCAATATCCGGTTGCCTCCATAGGTCTCATCGTTGAATAAAGGATGTCCGGCAAACTCCATATGTACGCGGATCTGGTGCGTACGGCCGGTCTCCAGCTTGCATTCGATCAGTGTAACGTAACCCAGTCGCTCGACCACTTTCCAGTGCGTGATGGCAGGTTTCCCGTATTCGCCACCGGGGAACACGGCCATGCGCTTGCGGTCCTTCAGGCTGCGCCCGATATGGCCGGTGATGGTCCCGCTATCCTCCTTGAAATCGCCCCATACCAGCGCCAGGTACGTGCGATCGATATCGCGGTCAAAGAATTTTTTGGCCATACGCGTCATGCTCAGCTCGTTCTTGGCAATGACGATGATGCCCGAGGTATTCTTATCAATACGATGCACCAGGCCGGGCCGCAGCTCCGCCTCCACTCGTTGCGTTTTGCTCACGGGCAGGTTCTGAAAATGATGCACCAGCGCGTTCATCAGCGTACCCGTATAATTCCCGTATCCCGGGTGCACGACCATGCCCGCCTTTTTATTGATTATGATAATGTCATCATCCTCATAAAGGATCTCTATCGGCAGATCCTGAGGTATCAGCTCGATCTCCCTGGGCGGGTGAGGCATCAGGATGGTCAGCACATCCCCCGGCTTCACTTTATAGTTTGATTTTACCGGCTTGCCGTTTACATGTATGCAGCCGGCTTCCGCGGCATACTGTATCTTGGTACGCGTGGCGTTCTCGATACGGTTGGTGAGAAACTTGTCAACGCGCAGGGGAACCTGCCCTTTATCGATGGTTATACGGTGATGTTCATAAAGCTCCTGCTCATCTTCCGGTGAACCGGTATCGGCAGCGTCCAGGTCCTCGCTCATCTATCGGCTAAGCACGAGTTTTTGCACTGAAACGGCATGGCCGCAGGAAATGCGTACGAAATAGATACCGGGAGCCAGGCCGGCAACGTTTACCTCATTCACCCCTTCGCTCAAGCGGTAATTTCCCACTTCGCTTCCCATCGAATTAAAGATGCCCATCTCTCCGCCCTGGGTTCCGGCATTGACAAACACCGCGTCAGCGGCCGGGTTAGGATAAAGCGCATACTCATTCAGGGCTTCATTGGCCTCCGCAGTGCCGGCCAGTTCGCTGTCCAGGCCGAACACCGGCCGCAGCATCACCGATCCGTTGATCACGCTCGGGTTCCAGTTGCTGCTGGTCCTGTACCATAGCCTGGTTGTATTGGCGTTGGAGTTACGGTCGAGGCCCAGGCTGAGTATATTGTTGGTCAACTGCACCCAACCTACGTAAAACGTTCCGCTCAGCACGACCGGTGAAGTAAGGCGGTAACGCGTGAACAAGTTGGTGATCATTCCCCAATCGGTATGGTACAGGTACTGGTAGCTTGGGGTAACGATACTATCGTAGTAGATCACCGAACCGGGCTGGCCGTTATTATCGGCCCAGATGAACAACCTGAACTGGCGGTCGTTGACCGAATTCACGGGCGGAATGCTGACCCCATCGGGTATCCAGTTAAAGCACAGGTCTACCGCCCTGATGGTATCGGTATAGTTCAGGGTGAACTTATAAGCGATCTGCCCTCCGTACACATTGAGCCCGTAACCGCTCTCGGCCGTGCCGTCATCGTAGGCGTAGTAATTATAAAAATGGGTCACCCGCTTTACCGTGTCATTCCCCACATTATTATCCGTGGTGGGATTGATCGAATGAACAATGGAATAAGTTGTATTGCCGGTAAGCACGCCCTGGAACGCGCTGGTATTAAGTGGTGTCCGGTAAATATCATAGCACCCGGTAGTGGGTATGGTACAGGTAGTGTAACCCGAAACCTCAAAAGGATTGATATTGCCCGAACTGCCGGGGTAGGTGAAAACCGTGGTTTGAAGACCATTCAGTATTTTATAAGTATAAAACGTATTGTTGATGGTGGTGTCATTGTTCCGGATGAAATTGGTAAGGGTGTCGTTCAGCTCGGAGGGATTATACTGGTTGAACGGCATGGCAAAATAGTTTTTCAGCAATGAGGTGGGAGAATATACAAAGCCCACATCGCGGAAGATCGTATCCGCTGCCGAACGGTTCCTGTCCAGGTACACGTAATCGATATGCCACTGGTCGATATTGCCGCAGGGCGTTCCCAGGTTGTGAAAGCGGAACCGGAAACCGTTCTTGAGGTAAGCCGTATCCACATTGAGCATTACCAGCCGGAAGATGCTATCGGGCGTTTGGGTGCCGCTGTAGCCCGGGCGCCCCCATACTTTCTTCCATTGCTGGGTGGCCGCATTCCAGAATTCAAGTATAATGGAGTCGTTCTGGTCCGGTTTGTCGCCACGGCCCATGGCCTGGTAAAAGAAGCTGAGGTATACTGTGGAATCGCCCGGATAGTCCAGGTTGATATGCCTGGAAGTAAGCCAGTCGCAGGTATCGGATATACCGAAACTGGTGATCACGGTATCATACGGCAGGCCGGTCCTTCCCACACCATCGAACGTTACCGCTCCCAGGGTAACCGGAGCTATGGAAAGATCGCGGTTGACATAGGTATGGTCGTCAGCCCACAGGGCCGTATCCGGGTAGCCGGTATAGGTCGAAAAGTCGTCACGGAACGGCAGCGATTGCAGCGTATCCGCAGCGAAAGCGGTCTTATAAACCGAAGCGCTTTCCTGCTTTTTTTTCCATTCGCTGATCAGAAAAGGATTGGCGGTAAAGGGCAGCAGCAATTCCTGGGCTGCCGCACCCTTAGCACACGCAAATACGATCAATATGAGCAGGGCTTTTCGCATTTATGGTATTGAATCTCCCTTTAAAGTTAAATAAATATCTATACTGCTGCCTCCATCCGTTTCGCATTCCGGGCAGCAGCCCGGCACCTGCTTATACACGGTGGCCGTTGCCGTATCCTGGGATGTTTTACAGTCAGGGCAAACCACCGCACCCTCACTCAACCCGGCCGATACCATCTTATCATTCGCCTCTTTACGTGTCAGCCCGCTGAGACAGGGGATAAGCACCTGTTCTCCTCCCTCCCCGGTACCGATCACCAGCTCTATCTTCGATCCTTTCGGTATCATGGTCCCGGGTTTGATCGGCTGCCCTTTATACTTCTGCTCAAGCACGCAGTTCAATCCCGCCCTTGATACCGATTTGTATTTAAGTCCGTACGTTTCAAGCACCTGGAACGCCTGCCGGGGTGAGGCATCCACCAGGTTGGGCATGGCCACCATCTGGGGCATCTTGCTGTTAACGTAAAGATAGATCATCCTATTGTGCTTGACCTTCGAATTTTTGACCGGATCCTGCGCCACCACCGTGCCCTTGGGCATTTTGTCGTTATAAACAGAATCGATGATCGTATCCCGGAGGTTATGCCGTTTGGCGAAATCGCGGATCTCGGCCAGCGTCAGGCCGGTAAAATCAGGCACTTCTATGAATTCCCCATGATCGGTGTGTGCTTCCAGGTAGGAGAAAATACCCCATAACAAACCGGCCAGGACCAAACCGGCCAGGACAAAGTGTTTCCAGAAAACCTTACTCTTCAAAAAAAGCCAGAGATTCTTCAAAAAGGCCATAGGATCAAGAAGCCTTAAAAGTACTAAGAATTGGCAAATGCAGGGAGCTTACGCTTCTTTAGCCTGAAGCTTTTTCCGGGCAAACCCGAATTCCAGGATACGGTCAATGAACTCGTAGGGCTTATACCCGTTAATGGCGCTCTGGTGGAAGATGCAGGTGGCGGGGGTCATGCCGGGAAGCGAGTTGACCTCCACGAATATGACCTCCACCCGTTCGGGGGAATAAATGCGTACGAATGCATCGATACGGCAATAGCCGCTTACATGGAGCACACGGGCGGCACGGCCCAGCGTATCCTTCACGATCTCGGATATCTTCTGGCGCTCCTCCGGGTCGCGCGAATACCGCGCGGGAGTGATGTTCTGGCCCTGGCCGGCAAGGAATTTTTCCTCGAGCGAGAGGACCTCTCCCTCGCTTAAAGCCTCGCTGGCCTCGAACACTTCGTACTGGATAGTGCCGTCATCATTGAAACGGGTCAGCATGCCTCCCGTTATTTCAAGAAAATGCCTGGCATCCCCCGGTGCGATCAGCTCCTCCACCAGGATCACTTTCTTCCTGGGAAACTCCTCTTTCGGCCGTATATGAAGCACCGCTGAAGCCGTTTGGTCGAGCTCCTCGCTTCTCCGGAACATCAGGCCGGCAAAGGCTTCGAACTCCCCGGCATTTTTGATCTTTTTAACAGCCGAGCTGCAACCATCATCTACCGGCTTGGCGATAAACGGGTAGCCGATCTGCGATGCGATCTTATCCAGAACGGCCGCCTTATTTTTCAGCCATTCTTCTTCCTGCACCAGCATATGCTCGGCCACCATGAACCCGTGCTGCTTCAGCAGCTCGTTGGTCACGTACTTATCGATGGTAATGCGCGAGCTGGCCACACCGCTTCCGTTATAGGGAATGCCGCGTTTATCCAACTGGGCCTGCACCGCGCCATCCTCGCCAGGCCGCCCGTGCAGGGCTATAAAAACGCAATCGACCATCTTTTTAAGATCATCATAGCTCAGGGAACGGGGTTTTGCAAGCGCCTCCGGACTGGAGTATTTCCCCGTAATGGCCCCGCATTGCCGGATGATGTTTTTGATGACGGGATGCACTTTGTACTTTTCGATCTTTTCCCGAATGTCATCTGCATTATCTTTAAGCAAAAGGTTCACGGGTATCTGGTACATCCGGTGAGCATCGCTGCTGCCCGTAAGGAAAACAGGGATGGGTTCGTATTTGGTGCTGGAGGCCAGCTTTTCGTAAATGTTCCTGCCGCTTTCGACCGAGATATGGCGTTCCGATGAATAGCCTCCCAGCAGCACAGCCACCTTTATTCTGGCCGAAGCGGCACGCTGGTCCTGTTCTATGAGCTGGTCGAGCTGAACCAGCAGCCTGTCGTAGGCCCTGACCCCCGCTCTCTTGATCCTTTGGGCCAGCGAGGTGCGGATAATGTAGGTCAGGAACTGCGAGGGGTTCAGGCCGATCTCAGCCGCCTGGTGGAAAAAGAAAGAGGATGGCATCATCCCGCTGGTGGTATTGGGGTCGTTCAGAAAGACCTTCCCCTTCCCGGAAATAAACCCATCTATCCTGGCATACACGTCAAAATGCAGTTCGGTGAAAAGGCGTTCGCATTCAGCGCGTATTTTCCCGATCTGCGCTTCGGGCAGGTCGATAGGTGTGATCTTGCGCGAGAGGCCGGGCAGGTACTTGGAACGGTAATCGAACAATTCTTTGCCTTTTCTTATCTCGGTAGGCGGCAGGGCCACCGGCCTGCCCTTTTCATCCTGGATCACGATACAGGAGAACTCTTTGCCTTCAATAAAGCCTTCCACCAGCACGGTGCTCTCCCCGTCAAGCGCTTCCAGCACCACGCCTTTTTTCTCCGTTTTGAAGATATTGTCCAGCACCCCGATCAGCTTATCCGGGTGATGCACAACACTGCATTCCTTTAGTTTCGAGTCGATGATGCTTACCGGAAGGCTGATCCCTTCCCGGATATCCGCCAGCAACCGCACATACTCCACTTTGTCTTCCTCTCCCATCTTCTTCCAGGCTTTGGCTTCCACCCGCCTCGTGAACAAAGCCTTCTCCACCGCCTCCATGAACTTATATTCGTCTTTATCGGCCAATATGGTAACGCCTATGGAAGAGCCCTGGTTGGCCGGCTTGATCACCATAGGAAAGCCGATCTCTTTCCTGGCCCTTTTAAAAGCACTCCTGAGCTTTCCGCTGATGTAATCGCCCCGGTCTATTGTAAAGAAGGGGGGCGAATTGAAGCCCGCGCTGACCATCAGCTCTTTCTGAACGCTTTTATCGATGCCGATGGCCGAAGGAAGTATGCCCGATCCGCTGTAGGGTATCTGCAGGTATTCGAACAAACCCTGTATCCTGCCATCTTCGCCATACGGGCCGTGCAGGCAGAGAAAAGCGAAGTCAAAGAGCAGTTTCAGCTCGGCCGGAAACACCCGCTTGCCTATTTTGGTTATCAGCTTCTCCTGCTCCTCGAACGAGAGGTGCCCGAGGTTTTCGGCATATACCTGGAAATCGCCTTTGCCGGGCGGAATATGTTCAACGGGAGGATAAAAATCGCGGATAGAGCCTTTATATATGAACTCCCAGTTCAGCAGCACGAAATTACCGAAGCTGTCCACAAAGATCGGGATAGCCTCGAACAGGGATTTATTGAGGTTGTCGTAGACCGTACGTCCGCCCGCAAAGGAGATCTCCCGCTCCTTGCTCATGCCTCCGAATATGATACCGACCTTAATCTTGCTCATGAACAGCAAAAGTAATTTTATACAAAGTTAAGAAAGCCAGCCGGGCCTTGTTTTAATCAACGGGATTGTTAACACTGCCCGGTATTAGGTCAAACGGCTGTTGATGTAGCCCACCAGTTTTCTGACGGCCGCCCCCCGGTGCGAAACCTGATTTTTTTCTTCTGTGCTCATTTGAGCGAACGATCGCCCGCTGGCCGAAACAGGCGAAAATACAGGATCATACCCAAAGCCCTTTTCGCCTTTTTTCTCTTTCAGGATCGTTCCATCCACCACGCCCTCGAACACATACTCACTTCCACCGATCACCAGGGCAATCACGGTCCTGAAGCGCGCGTTTCGGTTGGTCTCGTGTTTCATCTCCTTCAGCACCTTATCCATATTGGCCTCCGCGTTCTTATCCTCCCCGGCATAACGGGCCGAGAACACGCCCGGGCGTCCGCCCAGGGCATCGATCTCCAGGCCGGTATCATCGGCAAAACAATTGTAACCGTAACGGTCAAAAACATACCGGGCTTTCTGAAGCGCATTGCCTTCCAGGGTATCCTGCGTTTCAGGAAGCTCCTCCGCGCAGCCGATGTCGGCCAGCGAAAGCAGTCTCACCCCTGAAGTAATTAGTTTACTTACCTCATAAAGTTTATTTTTGTTGTTTGTGGCAAAGACAAGGTCCATCTGACAAATGAACGAATTGGTTGATATTTCGGTTGTTAGCCCCGTTTACCGCTCTTCACCGCTGGTGGATGAGCTGGTGATGCGCCTGCGATCCGAGCTCTCAAAAATAACCGAAAACTTCGAGATCATACTGGTGGATGACCGAAGCCCCGATGATTCGTGGAATAAGATAGAAGAGAACTGCCGTAACGACAAAAGGATAAAAGGCATACGCCTGAGCCGTAACTTCGGGCAGCACCCCGCCATGCTCTCCGGCTTGAATCATGCCAGGGGCGAGTGGGTTGTGGTCATGGACTGCGACCTGCAGGACAGGCCGGAAGAGATACCCAACCTTTTCCGGAAAGCCACGGAAACGCAGGCCGACCTGGTACTGGCGCTTCGTAATAACAGGCAGGACGGCATTTTCAAGAAACTGTTCTCACGTGCCTTTTATGCCTTGTTGAGCTACCTTACGGGTACCGAACAGGACCCGCGCATTGCCAATTTTGGCATTTATAAACGTAAAGTGGTCGATGCGGTAAAGCAAATGCCGGAATACAACCGTTACTTCCCGGTCATGGTGCGATGGACGGGCTTCCGGCCCGAGAAGATGGAGGTGACGCACGGAAAAAGAGAAAAAGGAAGATCGGCCTATAACTTCTCCAGGCACTTCCATCTGGCCCTGCAGATCATTCTCTCTTTTTCAGAAAAGCCCCTGTACCTGACTATCAAACTGGGACTGGCCATGGCCTTTCTGTCCTTTTGCTTTGGCGTTTATATCGCTTACCGGGCTTTTACACACAATGTTTCGGTCGAAGGCTGGGCCAGCACCATCGTTTCGATCTGGTTCCTGGGAGGCCTCATCATATCGCTGATCGGGGTCATGGGCCTTTATATAGGAAAGACATTCGAACAGGTACGCAACCGCCCCATATACATCATTGATGAAAAAAAGAACCTCGGTGCCTAGATTAGGATTTTTTCTGATGGGCGAGAAGGGCCTGGCCGTGCTGCGCAACCATATCCGCGTATTCGGGAAAGAAACTGTGGCTTATGTTGTAACCGCCCGCGATGAAGGCGTGCTGCGGGATTTCTGCGAAGAGATCCGCGCGCTATGCAAAAAGAACGGGGTCACCGTGCTCGACCGCAAACAAACGCCCGCTGCAAAGGCAGCTTACGCATTGGCGGTTTCGTGGCGCTGGATCATACCCCGCAGAAACCTGGTTGTATTCCACGACTCGCTGTTGCCTGCTTACCGCGGATTTTCCCCGCTGGTGAACATGCTGATCGATGGAGAGAAGAAAATAGGCGTGAGCGCACTGCTTGCCTCGGACGATTACGATGCGGGACCGGTCATCGCCCAAAAGGCTGTTCCCGTTTCCTACCCTCTCAAAATTGCAAAGGCCATAAAAATGATCACACCGCTGTACTGCTCCCTGGCCGAAAAAGTTGCCGGAAATATATTGAGCGGAAAACCGGTCAGCGGCAAGTCCCAGGATGAAAGCAGGGCAACGTACAGCCTGTGGCGCGATGAAGAGGATTACCGCATAGACTGGAGCAGGAGCGCTGAAGAGATCAAACGCTTCATCGATGCCGTAGGATTTCCCTATAAAGGAGCGCTTGCCCGCACAAACCGGGGCACCTTTCGTATACTGGAGGCCAGGCCGGTGGCTGATGTGCGCATCGTAAACCGCGATGCCGGAAAAGTGATCTTCGTGCGCAACGGTAAACCCGTAGTAGTTTGCGGCCGGGGATTGCTCTGTATCACAAGGATGATCACCCAGGAGGGGGGCAATGCCCTACCGCTCAAACAGTTCAGAACGAGATTCTACTGATGCGAATACCTTATAACAAACCCTTCATTATCGGCAAAGAGCTTGAGTACATCAGGCAGGCCGTGGAATCAGGGAAAATATCGGGTGACGGAGACTTCACAAAAAAATGCCACGATTTCTTTGAAAGAACATACGGTTTCAAAAAAGTACTGCTGACCACCTCCTGCACCGATGCGCTCGAGATGGCCGCCATTCTCATGGATATCGGCCCTGGCGATGAAGTGATCATGCCCAGCTACACGTTCGTTTCGACCGCTAACGCCTTTGTTCTGCGCGGTGCGCAGGTGGTGTTTGCCGATTGCGAGCCTGAGCGGCCTAATATAGCGGCCGCAAGCTTCGAACCGCTGATCACTGGGCGCACAAAGGCCATCGTTGCGGTGCATTACGCGGGCATGTCCTGCGATATGGACCGTATACTCGAACTGGCCGGCAAATACGGCCTGCTGGTGATCGAGGATTGCGCGCAGGCCATCGGGAGCACTTACAAAGGCAGGCCCCTGGGCACATTCGGGCAATTCGCGGCCTTTTCCTTTCACGAGACCAAGAACATCATTTCGGGCGAAGGAGGCATGCTGGCGATTAACGATGAACGCTACTTCAGGCGGGCCGAGATCATCAGGGAAAAGGGAACCAACCGCTCCGCCTTCTTCAGGGGCGAAGCGGATAAGTATAACTGGGTGGATATCGGATCCTCTTTTCTCCCGTCAGAGATCATTTCCGCCTTTTTGTTCGCACAGCTCGAGAACCTGGACAGGATCCAGGAAAGGCGTGTGCAACTATGGAACACGTATTACCGGGAGCTGAGCCCCCTTGCGGACAAAAAGTTCTTTTCCCTACCGGATATTCCCCCATACGCCAGCAATAACGGCCACATTTTCTACCTCATCTGCAGGAGCCAGGAAGAGCGGGGCGAATTGATCAGGCATCTTGCAGAGCGAAGTATACTTGCCGTTTTCCATTACCTGCCCCTGCACGAGAGCCCTTTCTACCGGAACCGGCACCGGGGCGAAACGCTTTCAAACGCGCAGCGTTTCGCGGATCTTTTACTGCGCCTGCCGCTCTATTATGAGCTGAGCCACGATGACCAGGCCTATGTGATCTCGGAGATAAAAAAATTTTATGAGACCCGATAGGCTGCTACCTTTCCTGGTTTGTCCTGAAAGCAAGGAGAAGCTCCGGCTGGAAAACGGTATTCTGAGAACGAATCAGGGTAAGAATTATCCCTTGAACCGGAGCGGCAAGGTTGATTTCATAGGCAAAGCTCAAACGGCAAGCCTGGAAGAGCAGCGCGACCTCACCGACCGCGTCAAAGCAGCGTTTAAGAAGCTACTGGGACGATCGTATATCCTGCTGGTGCACGTCATTGCACCGGTTATGCCCCGCATACACTGGCCGGGACTACAGACCTACTGGAAGTATATTGTGAAGAAGCACGCGGAGAATAAAAGCCTGGTCATACAGGTGGGCAGCGGCAACGACAGGATTACAGCGGATATTGTGAATATCGACCTGTTCGATTTTCCTGAAACCGACCTGATCGCTGACTGCACCCGGCTGCCTTTTGCCGACAGCAGCGTTGACGGGGTGGTGAGCCTGGCCGTACTGGAGCATGTACCCAACCCGGATGATTTTCTGAAAGAAGCCCATCGGGTGCTCAGGCCGGGAGGGTTTATTGTTACGGGGGTGCCTTTTATACAGGGCTTCCACGCTTCGCCATCGGATTATACGCGGTGGACCCACGATGGCCTGGACAAGTGGCACCGGCAGCATGGCTTTATAAAGGAGGACATAATTCCTAATTCCGGTCCCACATCGGCCTTTCTCTGGATCGCGCAGGAGTGGATGGCCATCCTTCTTTCCTTTGGCATCACCCCGCTGTACTACACCTGGTGGGCGGTTTTCACGCTCGCTCTTTTTCCGGTCAAGCTGCTCGACCTGCTGCTGATCCATTATCCTCAATCCTACAAGATCAATTCGTTTAATATCTATGTAGGCAAAAAAGCATGAGCAGGAAGTTCAAAATAAGCTGGTTCATCATTGCCTTCCTGTTCGGCCTGCTGGTCAATGAGCTCAATCTTTATTTTGTAAGGAAGGAAAACCCCGGCAATATACCGCTGAATGAAAAGAGCACGATGCACGGTTATACCATTTACAATGTTGACCACGAGTGGTATCTGCCTCAGATCAAACACATGATGGCGGGCCATGGATACACGCTGGAACCTCACAATCCCGAAATGAAAGTGCGCAGAACGCCCCTGTACCCCCTGTGGTACGGCCTGCACTACGTTCTTTTCGGAGAGGAAAAAAGTTTTTTCGTGATACGCTACAGCCAGCTTCTGCTTTTCTCGCTTGCGGCTATCCTCCTGGGCATGGCCGTTTTCAACTTCAGCTTGGATGAGCGCTGGGCAAAATGGGCTACCGCGCTTTTTTCGCTTTCTCCCTTTATATTCATCTACGCATACCATACGATCACCGAGGGCCTCACTCCTTTCCTGGTGGTGCTCCCCTTCTATTTTTTCTCGCGCTTCCACGTTTCGGGCAACAGAAAATTCCTGTTGCTGGCCGGCATCGCCACTGGGCTGGCCATGCTCAACAGGCCGCTCACCGGCCTGCTGCTTCCCGCTTTCCTGCTTAGCCTTCTGAGGAAAGACCTTTTTCGCGGCCCGGTGTTTAAAGAGCTGGCCCTACAGTCGCTGTTCCTGGCGTTGCCGGCCATCCTGACGCTGGCGCCATGGACCGTGAGAAATTATTTTGCGACCAGGGGAGAGATCGTTCTGCTGGAAAAGATCTATTACGAAGATCCCATGGATTTCGGGCGAGGGCATTTTTATTTCCGCAACTGGATCTCAGGATGGGCCAATCCCGCCACGGTAAGCGCAGAACAGTTCTCGAATGCGCTGCGCGACAACATACGGCTTGGCAGGACGGACAATGATTCGATTATAGATCAGTTCATCACCACCCTGCCTGCTTACTCTGGCGAAAAGAACCGGGTACGAAGCGCACTGAACAGCCTGAACGATTGCTTTGCCGAAAAGGAGCGGCTCAGGCTGGCCGATCCGCATATAACCCGCAAACAACTGGCCGGGCTGGAATGCGAGGAAAAAGCGAAGAGGCAGTGGGAAGAGCTTATCTCCGATTTTAAAAGGGAATCGCCCCTGCGCTACCACCTGCTCACTCCACTGCTCATGATCAAAGAAGGCATATTCCAGAGCAATTCGCTTTTTTACGGATCGCTGAACCCGGCAGGTCGCGATTTTTCCCTTCCCCAGAAACTGATCAAGGGCTGCATGTACCTGCTCAACCTGATGCTTTTCATATCGGCCTTTGCTTTCATCTTCAGCCCCGCGACCGGCAATAACCTGAAGATCATGATACTCTCTTTCCTTTTCCTGACCCTTTTTTCACTTACCTACGTCTTCTTCAGGTACCTGGATGCGCGCTATCTTCTTCCGCTCTATCCTTTTCTGTATATTAGCATGTCGTACTTTATTGCCTTATTTTTACGCAGGCTAAAACGCGAATGAGCATACTGACCAACAACCTGCTTTCCAATACCTACAGGAAGATCAGGAACAACTTACCGGATTTCGTGTTCGCCTCGGTAAAACGGCTATTGCCGCTGTACCTGATCACCTCGCTGTTCGAGATATTCAGCCTGGTCATTATCTTCCCGGTGATCAACATTCTTATTGAGCCCGGTTCGATCGCCAGGAACCCCTATCTGCTTTTCCTTTACGAGTACTTCCGGTTCGACAACGCGGTGAGCTTCGTGCTTTTCCTGCTCTGCGTCATCGCCCTGTTCTTTATCCTGAAGAACATGATCATTTATCTTACCTCGCGGGTACAGACGCGGATCGCTTTTGAGATCGCCTCAAAGCTCGCGTTCAGGAAGTACAGCGCTTACCTGTCCAGGCCATACGATTTTTTCACGGATAACAATACAGCGGTTCTCCTGCGCAATTTCGCCCAGATACCGTTCGAGCTGGTCACTTACGTGATCCTTCCTTTCGCCATCATACTCAACGAGGTGCTCATCCTGAGCCTGATCGTCATCATTATGTGCTCTTTTGATCCGCTGCTCTTTCTTGCCATCATCGTTTTTGCGCTGCCCTTTGCGCTGATCTACAACAGCCTGTACCGCAAAAAGCTTAAGGATATCTCAGACAAGCGTAACCGCGAGAGCGCCACCATTTACAAAATGGGCATGCAATCGATGGATGGCTTTCGTGAAATGACCGTTTTCAACAAACTTGATTATTTCAAGCCGTTCTTCCAAAAGTCGCTCAACGATTATACCAGGACATACTCGGACATTTATTTCCTGAACCAGTTCTCGCCCAAGATCGTTGAGACCGTGGCCGTGATCTGCATTGCGGGAATTTTCACCGCGGGCTACCTGTTCGGCAAGGACCTTCAGTCGCTGGGCCAGTTCCTTATCATCTTCAGCCTGGCCGCCTTCCGCATGATCCCTTCCATGAACAAGATCATTCTTTCGGGTAACTATATTAAATCAACCGCCTTTGCGCTCGATTATTTCGATAAGCACGAAGGAGAGGAGCCCCGCCCGCAAAACACCGTATCCGGTCCGGCAATTTCCTTCAAAAGGGCGCTCGAAATAAAAGACCTTCATTTCTCTTATAAAGGATCGGCCAAAAGCGTGCTGGGCGGGATCAACCTGGAGATCAGGAAAGGCGAAACGGTGGGGATCATCGGCCCCTCGGGCAGCGGCAAGACCACCCTGCTGAATATCCTGCTGAGGCTGTACACCGAAAGCGAAGGCGGTATTTATGTTGACGGAATAAAGATCGCGCAATCGAACATTAAGGAATGGTATGACCTGGTCAGCTATGTTCCGCAGAACATCACGCTGCTGGACGGCACCATAAAAGAGAACATCGCGTTCGGCATAGATCCTTTATCCATCGACCCCGGGTTGCTTCGAAGCGTCATTGAACGGGCCCAACTGAAAGATTTTGTCGGGAGCCTGCCCATGAAGGAAGATTCGCAGATTGGCGAGAACGGCATACGTATCTCGGGCGGCCAGCGCCAGCGGATCGGCATCGCGCGCGCGCTGTACCATGGCGGGCAGATACTCATCTTTGATGAGGCCACCAGCTCGCTCGATGCCGAGACGGAACGTACGCTGACGGAAGCCATCAATAACATCTCGCACCAGGAGCTGACCATCATCATTGTGGCGCACCGCATACAAACCCTCAAGTATTGCGATCGCATCTATCGCATAGCGAACGGGAAGCTCGACCCCTCCCCACTCACCTACAGCGAACTCAGCAAGGCGTAGGTCATTTGCTCTCGCGGTACCCCTGATAGGAAGAAAGGCCGAGTAGCAGGTTCACCCACTTGAAATAGAACGGATCCAGCACCGGCAGGTTGGGCACCAGCCTCGAAAGCCGGTAGACCGGCTTCCGGAAAGGGAGGAAAACAGAATAACCCAGTTTTTTGGCCACGGAAAACTTACGCTCAAATTCACCGTGCCCCGACCGCACTGCCGCATTCATGGTAACGGATGCCCTCCTGTAGCGCTCCATGACCTGCCATAGGTCGAGGCGATCGCTCTCATTGTGATAGACAACATCCTTTACGGAAAGGAACATCGGTATGCCCAGCCGCCTGAGCTTCTTGGAAAGAATGATATCCTCCACGCCCGCGTGAGGTATGCTTTCATCATAACCGCCCGTTTCCAGGAAAAGATCACGTTCTATCGAGAAGAAATAGCTCGACACGCCATAGTCGCTGACCAGCTCCTTTCCGGCCACATCCTTATCAATGAGCCGGCTTACCTGTGAGTTGATCTTATGGTGGAGCAGGTACCTGCCGAAGCTGGTGCGGGGCAGCTCGCGCGTAAGATCTTCGGGAAAATACCAGAAAAAGTTGAAGGCCGACCGCGGGTAAGCGGCATGCAGCTCGAACAAGCGGTATATGCTCCGCGGCTGTACGATGATGTCGTCATCCAGGAACAGCAACAGTGAACCCTTCGCCAGCGAGGCCCCGAAATTGCGCGCTGTGGCGGCTCCTTTACCCCGGTTTTGGATAATACTGATCTTTTCATTTGCCTGCAGGCCACGGAGCCTGTTGGCAGAATCGTTCACCACCAGCACCTCGGCAGCGATCCCTTCCAGGGCTTTCACCAGCGCTTCAAGCGAACGCTGTAAAATAGCCTCGCGTTCATATGTAGGAATAATAACCGACAGACGCATACTTCAAAAATAGTACTTTTGAGAACAAGCATCGCCCGTCACAGCCGCAATGAACATCCTGTTCTACTACCCTTCCAATCTCTCGGCCATATCCCTATCCTCCCTGATGATCGCGTTCAGGAAGCAGGGTCACGAAGTGTTTCTGCTTACGCAGTCCGAAGAAGGCGACCTTCACCGTGAAGTAAGACCGCATGGCGTACGTACCTTTTCCTATCCCCTGCAAAAACATTCCGCTTTCCTGTTCTACCTGAAACATGCGCGGCACCTGGCCCGCTTTATCCGCGAACACCGCATAGATGTTTGTTATTCGCACCTCCAGCAGGCCAATATCGTTGCCGTATTCGCGCAGCGCTTCTGCTCCGCCCGCATGGTTATTTGCCGCCACCACTCTGATTCTGCTTACGTGGAAGAGAACAGGAACGCGCAACGCTTCGACCGGGTGATCAACCGCCTTGGCAGGGAATTCATAGCGCCTTCAGAAAAGGTATACCGGCAAATGACCGAGGTCGAAAAGGCCGATCCTTCCAGGATACACCTGATACGCTACGCATACGATTTCTCCATGTTTCCACGCCCTGACGAACAAAGGATAGAGGCGATACGCAGCGAACATCCCTGCCGGCTGCTTCTTGTAAAGGCTGCCCGGCTTATACCCGAAAAGCGCCACCTGATCCTGTTCAGGGTGGTCAGGGAGCTGGTGCGATCGGGCTGCGATATCCGGTTGCTGGTGCTGAGCGAAGGCTACCTGCGGCCCGAGCTTGAACAGTTCATAGCCACCAATGGCCTTGAAAGAAACATTTTTATGCTGGGGCACCGCAAGAACATCATCGACTACCTGGCCGCTGCCGATGTGGTAGTACACGTATCGGCCTCCGAAGCGAGCAATAACCTGGTGAAAGAGGCCGCCCTGGCCGAAAAATGCGTGATCGCCTGCCGGGATGTGGGCGATTTTGACGACTATCTGGTAAACATGCAAAACGCTATTCTTCTTTCGAAGGAGCAAACGGAGGGCGAATTGCTGGACGTGCTGGGCAGGATATACAGAAACGAGATAGAGACCGCGGATTTAGGCAGCGAGCTTAAGGGCAGGGTACTGGAACGTTACAGCATTGACCGCATGATCGGCCAATACGACCGGTTCCATAAAATTTAGTATTTTTAGCTTGCTGACAGCATGAGGCGATGACACCCCCGGAACCTAAATTAAGCATTGCGGTAACGACCTATAATCACGAGCAGTTCATTGCCCGTGCGCTGGACAGTATCCTGACCCAGCAGGTTGCTTTTGATTATGAGATAGTCATTGGCGAAGATTGCTCCCGCGACTCCACCCTTGCCATCATTTACAGCTATAAAAAGAAGTTTCCCGAACGCATACGCATCCTCGAGCGGAACAAGAACCTGGGCTATGTCCGCAACTTTGATGAAACGCTGAAAGCCTGCAGGGGAACATACATCGCAATAGCCGATGGCGATGACATCATGCTGCCGGGCAAGCTGCAGAAGCAGGTTGATTTCCTTGACCGCCATCCCGAGGCGGTAATGGTAGGTCATGACGCGCGGTCGTTCGATTCGTCAACCGGCAAGACCATACGGATCATCTGCCCCAGGAGGAAAAAGGATTTTTACAGGATAGAGGACCTTATCCTGCACGGCAGCTTTTTCGCCAATTCCTCAAAGATGTTCCGCAGAGCCCACCTGCCTCCCGAAGGCATTGACCCGTCCATTAAGATCATTGCCGATTGGTACATCACACTCCAGATCGTGAAAAAAGGACAGATCGGCTATATACATGAAACGCTGTGCGAGTACCGGATACACCCTTCCAGTATCATGCAGACGCTGAAAGGCAAATCAGACTTTGAGGATAAGATGTTCATTCTGAACATGCTCAGGAAAGAATACGGAGAGCGCATTGCCGGCCTTTTCCACAACCAACTGGCCTACGCCTACCTTATCTACGGCATACATGAGCTGAACAGCGGCCGGGTGGCCTCGGCACGTGAAAAGCTCCTGGAGAGCATAAAACAGAAGTTCAACTACACACCGGGCCAGTATTATTACCTGCTCGCCTCTTATTCTCCTTCCCCCCTGCGAAAGTACTTACTTAACATCCGTAAAAGCTGATGTGCGGCATAGCTGGGTACTATTCTCCTTCAGGCCGGTTCACGAAACCAGACCTGGAAAAGATGAACGGTACGCTCGTTCACCGCGGACCTGACGCAGAAGGCTATTTTACCGATGACACCGCGGGGTTGGCCCACCGCAGGCTGAGCATTCTCGACCTTTCGTCTTCCGGCAACCAGCCTATGCTTTCGCATGACAGCCGTTACCTGATCAGCTATAACGGGGAGGTCTACAACTATATTGAAATTGCCAATGAGCTGAACTCGCAGCCAGGCGGCAAACTGATCAGTTTCAGGTCCTCTTCCGATACGGAAGTCATCCTCGAAGCTTTTGCCTTCTGGGGACCTGAATTTGTTCATAAGCTTAACGGCATGTTCGCCATCGCCATTTACGATACGCTGAAAAAAGAGCTTTTCGTTTTCCGCGACCGCGTGGGGATCAAACCGCTTTATTATTACTGGAACGGTGATGATTTTGTGTTCGCCTCCGAGCTGAAGGCCCTCTGCACCCTGAAGCAGATACCCCGCGAGCTGGACCAGCGGGCGATCGATCATTTCCTGCACCTGGGATATATACCGGCACCCCTGGCCATTTATACCGCTATGCATAAAATGGATTCAGGCACCTGGCTTAAGATATCAAAGGCCGGCCTGGAAACGAACAGGTATTGGTCGCCAGCCAGCGTAATCTCCAGGGAGGTGATCGGCAACGAGCGAAAGGCGCTGGTCGTACTGAGCAATCTCATCAAAAGTTCCGTGCAGTACCAGCTTAAAAGCGATGTTCCCGTAGGGATCTTTCTGAGCGGGGGCATCGACTCCAGCCTGATCGCTGCCGAGGCGGTCAACCTGTCAACGGTCAAAGTAAATACCTTCTCTATCGGCTTCGGAGAGAACAGGTATAATGAATCCGGGTATGCCGCTGCGGTAGCGCGTTACCTGGGCACCAACCATCACGAGTTCATCGTGTCGTACAAAGATGCCATCGGCCTTATCGATACCGTGTTCGAGGCGTACAGCGAACCTTTCGGGGATTCATCATCCATTCCCACCATGTTGGTATCCAAGCTTGCCAAAAAATACGTGACCGTAACCCTGTCGGGCGAAGGAGGCGATGAGCTCTTCCTGGGTTATGGATCCTATCGCTGGGCCAGGCGCCTGAACAACCCGCTGATCCGCACGTTCCGGAAACCAATTGGCAGGCTGCTTGGCAGGCAAAAAAGCAACCGCATGAAGCGGGCAGCCCTGCTTTTCGGCTATGCGGATGGCGATAATGTTCAAAGCCACATTTTATCGCAGGAACAATACCTGTTCTCGCAAAGGGAAATAGCGGATATGCGGCCGGATAGCGTGAGCGGCCTGGCATTCGATACGGCCTATGCGCAGCTTGAGCGCAGCCTGAATGCCGTTGAAAAACAAGCGCTGTTCGATATATCCTCCTACCTGCAATACGACCTGCTCACCAAGGTCGACCGGGCCAGCATGCACTTCTCGCTCGAAACCCGCGTACCTTACCTCGACCACCGCATCATTGAATATGCGGTCAACCTTTCGACCGGGCTGAAGATAAGAGGTAACGTATCGAAATACATTCTCAAGGAAATACTCTACCAGTACGTACCCGAAAAATACTTTATGCGCCCGAAACAGGGCTTCGCCATTCCCCTGGAAACCTGGCTGCGCAGCGAGCTGCGATTCCTGATCGCTGATTACCTTTCCGAAAGTGTGATCGCCCGCCATGCGCTGGTGCGCTTCGACCGGGTCAGGCAACTGATCCAGCGCTTTGAAAAGGGCGAATATTACCTGTTCAACCGCCTGTGGATACTGATAGCCCTGCATAAATGGATGGAAAAAAACCGGGCATAGTGGATCAGGCAAAGGAGTATATACGCGGTGGACGCCAAAAAAACCATTACAGCGAACAGGAAGTGGAAGCCTGCCTGTGCCCGCTTTGCAGCGGAAACGACTACGACCGCATTTACAGGGAAAGAGGCAGCCTGGTTGTGGTGCAGTGCAGCGGCTGCGGGCTGATCTATGTCAACCCCCGGGTGAAACAGGCCGAAACGAACTACTGGGGAGACGAAAAGATCTACCGTGAAGAGGCCAGGTATATTTTTACGGGCGAAAAGAAACACCACCGCGACAAGAACTACGAGCAGGAGATACGCGAGATCAAGAAGATCAAAAAGGCCGGAGCGCTACTGGACATTGGATGCTCGATGGGTTTCTTTCTTCGCAAGGCCCGCGAGGCCGGTTTCCAGGCCACCGGTGTTGAGCCTTCGCCTTCGTTAAGCAATATCGCACGCGAGCAGTTCGGACTGAACATCATCAATACCTACCTCGAAGAAGCCGCTTTGCCGGAACGATCGTTCGATGTGATCACCATGATCGATGTGTTCGAGCATGTGACCAATCCCCGGGAGCTGCTGCGCTGCGCTGCCAGGTTGCTCAAAGATGACGGCCTGATCTGCATCAAAGTTCCCAACGGGAATTACAACATGCTCAAGCTGAAGCTGGCGCGCATAAGCGGGCGCGAGGCCAGGCACGATATCTTCGATTCCTACGAGCACGTAGCGCACTACACGATAAAAACGATGCGCCAGATGCTCGACATCTGCGATTTACGGGCGCAGCGGGTATTGATCCCGCGCCCCATACATCCTCCCGTCTGGGCCAGGCTCACCGGGCATTACTACCAGCATGCCTCACCCTTCCGCGCGGACTGGAAAAGGATCATTCTCCGCAACCTCTTCTACATGGCCGGCAGAACGGAACATGCGCTGGGCCTTGCCCCGCGCTTTGCACCCGACCTGATGTTCATGGTCAGGAAGAAGTGATCAGATCCCCAGTTTCCTGTTGAACTTCTGCTCGTACAGGTGCCGGATAACAAAAAGGCTGGAAACATAAAAAGGGATACAGGGTATCTTCAGCCGCACCAGCGAGCCGAAATTGGGCGTGGAAAGCCCTACCGCAAAAGCGAAAAAGAGGGCAAAGAGCAAAGAAAAAAGCAGCAGCGGATCTTTCCAGATGATGCCGAAGAAACCGATGAACCTGAGCCGGAAAAGCAGGAAGGCGGTAAGCAGGGTGATGTACGTATTCTCCAGCGCAGACAGCAGCATCACCACGTTCTTCGTGTCAAATATAGTTGGGCGGAACAGGGCCGCGCTGACCGCCAGATGCGCCTTGCTCAGCATGCTTCCCAGGCTGGCATCAAAATCGCCTATATCAAATGTGTTTCCGCCATAATAATCCTTCTTCAGGTCCTGCTGCACCAGCACCGCGCGCGAAAAAACATTATCTACGGAGTAAATGCCCAGGTAATCGCCCATTTGAGAAAGGATGAACAGCCCCAGGCTTACCCCGGCAACAAGCAGAACAGGCGTTGAAAGCGTGCGCAGCACGCGGTTGGATATCCTGGCCGTTTGCTCGTTCGACAGCCAGATGATAGACCCGGGCAAAAGGGCGAACAGTATATACGGCTTGATCGCCACCAGCAAAAAAGCGCTGATCAGCAAAGCAATGCCGTGTACCGGCTTGAACCTCTTCTTGATAAAGAACTCGTGGAAGCTGAACGCATACCAGCCAACGGCAGAAAGGGTAATGGTATCTTTGAGCAGGCCGGACCCCCAGAACACCACGGAGGGGATGAACAGGATAGAGATAGCCAGCTCGCGCCTGATAAGTGGAAAACGCTCCGTGAACAGCATGTACAGCTTCCATACCCCGGTGTAACAGATCCAGCCGAGCAGGATGGCGGAACCGACAAATGACTTGAAGGTAACCAGCACCAGGGGCACGATCAGCCGGGCAACAAATATGGTATGCGGGTCCCACCAGTACATGGGATATCCGGTGGAGGAATCAAAGTAGCTGTAGTTCTCCGGGGTGATATTTCCGAAGATCACCACATCCGTAAAAACGGCCGGGTTCTTGACCAGCATATTACAGAAGGTTTCGGCCGTAAGAAAATAATTTACCGTATCGCCCCCGTTATAATAGAAGGTGTAAATAAGGCATAAGGCTATCGCCCCAACGATCTTAGCGGATACCCCCCAGACATAGAATTTATAGCCCGGGTCCCTTTCCTCGTTCCTTTTTTTAATGATTGAAGAAACTGCCAGTACGACAACGATGATATAAGGTGCGACAATAAGATCCCAGAAACTGACCGCCATTCCATTAGCCTTTAAACAAAAATAGGATTAATTGCCTAAAATAATTATACCTTGCACAAGAAGAAATGGGCAGAGCGCTGTACATTACGCATGACGGGCTCACCGACCCCCTTGGGCGGTCGCAGATCATCCCCTACCTTCAGGGATTGTCGGAAAAGGGCCACCGGATCACCGTAATAAGCTCAGAAAAACCAAAAAGATATTTTACCGGTAAGCAGGAGGTATCCGCTCTGCTGTCTGCGGCCGGCATAGCCTGGTTACCCTGCCCCTACGTTTCCACCCTGCCCCTGGTTTCGAAGTACGGCAATCTGAAGAAACTGGAACGGCAAGCAATGCGCTTGTGCAGAAAAGAGCGGTTCGACCTGGTGCATTGCAGGGGATACATGGCCTCCGTGATCGGTTTGAAATTAAAGCGCAGGTACGGGCTGAAGTTCATCTTCGATATGCGGGGTTTCTGGGCCGATGAGCGCGTAGACGGAAAGATATGGAGCCTTTCCAATCCCCTGACGCGGGCCATTTACAGGTATTTCAAACGAAAAGAGACCGAATTTCTCAATAACGCTGATTTCGTGATCAGCCTTACCGAAACCGGAAAAAACGAGCTGCTTTCCTGGAAGGGGGTAAAGCGGCCGCCTGCGGTGGAGGTCATTCCCTGCTGCGTTGACCTGGACCATTTTTCGCCCGAACGGGTAACATCCGAAAAGCTGGGCGGGCTGCGGAACCGGCTCGGCATCCGCGAAAGCGATTTCATCCTCAGCTACATCGGCTCGCTCGGCACCTGGTACATGCCGGACAAGATGCTGCTTTTTTTCCGGGAGCTGCTGCAGGTAAGGCCGAACGCGCGTTTTCTTTTTGTTACTCCGGATGGTGCCGCAGGCCTTATTGCGGCAGCCGGGCGGGCGGGCCTTGACCGCTCACGCATCATTGTAACCGAATCATCGCGTGGGGATATGCCCGCCTACATCGCCCTCAGCCACCTGTCGGTCTATTTTATTCAGCCGCTGTTCTCCAAAAAAGCTTCTTCCCCCACCAAAATGGCCGAGATCATGGCCATGGGCATTCCGGCCGTGATCAATGCGGGGATAGGTGATACGGAACAGGTCATGCGCGATAGCGGGGCGGGCATCGTGCTCAGCGATCTTTCTGAAAAAACAATGCGGACCGCCTTAGCGGAGCTCGACCTGCTGCTGGGCAGGGATAAGCGCCTGTTGCGCGCTTCCGCGAAAAAACACTTCTCGCTCGATCAGGGTGTCGAGCGCTATGACAGGGTCTACAATCAAGTGCTGAATAAAATGTAATTTTGAGTGCTTTGAGCAAAGGAAAGAAAATACTGGTTACAGGCGGAGCGGGATACCTCGGTTCGCATACCATCCTGGAACTGATCGAGCATACAGGGTATGAGATTGTTTCCGTTGATAATTTTTCCAACTCCTCCCCCTCTGCTTTCGACCGCATTGAAAGGATCAGCGGCAAAAGGATCAGCAACCACGCGATCGACCTGAGCGATGAAGCAGCCGTAAAGCGTTTTTTTGCCGGAGAGAAGGACATTATCGGCATTATTCATTTTGCCGCACTTAAATCCGTCCCCGATTCAGTGGCCAACCCGCAATTGTACTATCACAACAATAACGGCTCGCTCCGTAATATACTCGGGAACATGCCCGCAGCCGGGGCGAAGTATTGCATATTCTCCTCTTCCTGCTCGGTGTATGGAAATATCAGCAAATTGCCTGTGAGCGAGCACACCCCGATCGGCAGGGCCGAATCGCCTTATGCCGAAACCAAGCAGCAGGGAGAAAAAATGCTGGAGCAGTTCGCTGAGCGCAACAGGGGAATGAAGGTCATCTCGCTAAGGTATTTTAACCCGGTGGGCGCCCACCCTTCAGGCCTGCTGGGCGAATCCCCGCTCAACCCTCCCACCAACCTGGCTCCGCTGATCACGGGCACCGCGGCCGGGCGGTACAGGGAGTTCGTTATCCATGGGCATGATTACAATACCCGTGACGGCACCTGCGTGCGCGACTATATTCATGTTTCCGATATCGCTTACGCGCACGTTAAAGCGCTCAATTTCCTGATCGAGAACGAGAAGGCTCCTGACTATGACGTGTTCAACCTGGGCACGGGGAAAGGCGTTACCGTGCTTGAAGCGGTAAAGGCTTTTGAAAAAGCAAGCGGCATAAAGCTCAACTACCGCATGGGGCCGCGCAGAAAGGGAGATGTTGAAGCCATTTATTCCGATTGCTCCAAGGCCCGGACCGTGCTGGGATGGTCGCCCAAATACGACATCGAAGACATGATGGGAAGCGCCTGGAAATGGGAGCTTAACTGTGGTGATAAGGTTCGCCCCTGATGATGGTGAATGCGCGGTAGAGCTGCTCCGCGAATATCAGCCTCACCATCTGGTGTGAAAAGGTCATCTGCGACAAGGATAAGCGCATGGCCGCACGGCTGTAAACGGCATCGGCAAAACCGTAAGGACCTCCCGTCACGAAGACCAGGCGCCTGGCCGACTGGTTCATAAACTGTTGCAGCAACGCGGCAAAACTTTCCGAACCGTACTGCTTACCCCGTTCATCGAGCACGATCACCACATCGGCCGGAGCGATCTCTTTCAGAATAGCCTCACCCTCCCTCAGCTTCTGCATGTGTTCGCTCTGCGCGCCTTTCGGTGCCGGCAGCTCGATGATCTCAAAAGGGCAGTAATGCCTCAGCCTTCGCGTGTAATCGCGTATCCCATCGGCCACATAGCCTTCCCTCGTTTTACCTGTTGCAAGCAGCGTGATTTTCATTTTCAACATTTGACTTACGGACCACAAAAAAACCATAAATTTGCCTGCCCGGCAAGGGTTTTTTAGCCCCTCAAAGTTTGGCTTAATATTTGTATTTACAGGTGTAAACAAGCTACCAGATGAAAAGCCTGATATTATCCATCTTCATGTTCGTGCTGCCGGTGCTTACCCTGGAGGATGTTGCCAGCGAAGTTGCCGATGCCATCCGGAAAGGGAATGCCAGCGAGGTATCCAAATACTTTGGCGCTAACGTGGACATGAAAATACTGGACAAGGAGGATGTATACAGCAAGGCTCAGGCTGAGCTGATCCTGAAGGACTTCTTTACGAAGCACGCTCCCAAGACCTTTACGATCGAGCACAATGGCGTTTCCAAAGGCGGAGCTAAATATACCATTGGTAAGCTGGTCACCTCGGCCGGCACCTTCAAGACCTATTTCCTGCTTAAGAAGGAAGGCGACAAATTCATCATTCAGCAGTTCCGGATTGAAACCTACAGCGACTAAGCCTTCGTATGTAACCCCGGCCGCGCTGCGGCAATTCATATCATCAGCATTGCGCGAAGATGTTGGCGATGGCGACCACACTACCCTGGCCTGCATCCCTGCAAAGGCCAAGGGCAGGGCCCGGCTCATTATAAAAGATGAAGGCATACTGGCCGGGGTTCAACTGGCCCCCCTGATCTTCGGGGCGGTGGATAGCACACTTCGCGTGAACATTCTTAAAAAAGACGGTGCCCGGGTCAAACCGGGAGATGTGGTTCTGACGGTGCAAGGCAGCGCCAGGGCGATTGTAACCGCTGAGCGCCTGGTGCTGAACTGCATGCAGCGCATGAGCGGCATTGCTTCCAAAACCCACCAGCTCGCGCAGGCCTGTATGGGAACCAGGGCCAGGCTGCTCGACACCCGTAAGACCACGCCCGGGATCAGGATGCTCGAAAAGTGGGCGGTGTTAATAGGGGGTGGCCATAATCATCGCTTCGGCCTGTTCGACATGGTGCTGATCAAGGATAACCACATCGATTATTGCGGCAGCGCGAGCCGGGCCCTGGCCTCGGCCAAATACTACCTGAAAAGAAAAAAGAAGAAGCTCCGTATCGAGGTGGAAGTGCGCAACCTGGAAGAACTGCGCGAAGTTCTGCGCGAGGGCGGAGCGCATCGCATTCTCCTTGACAACTTTTCGCCCGCCTTGATGAAGAAAGCGGTGAGCCTGGTCAACGGCAGGGCAGAGACCGAAGCCTCGGGCGGGATCAATGAATCCAATATCCGCGCATATGCCCTGACCGGGGTGGATTACATATCTGTAGGCGCGCTCACGCACAGCTTCCGCAGCCTGGACATGAGCCTGAAGGCCTTTTAACCCCGTTTAAAGCAATAGCGCTACATTTGCCCCGTGAGCAAGGTGGCAAAGAAACTTAAGGAGCATCGCGCGCTGAGGGCATTGAAAAACCTCACCAAAAAGATCACGCTGCCGGGATTCGAGGGCATTTCACTGCACGATGTGGGCCTGTTCTTCATTAAAGGCATCCAGCATGGCGATATCCTTTCCCGGGCCTCTGCCGTTGCCTTCAGCTTTTTCCTGGCCCTGTTCCCGTCCATCATTTTTCTCTTTACCCTGATCCCCTATATACCTATCGATAACTTTCAGTCGCGCCTCTTCGAAATGCTGCGGCACCTGATGAGCGAATCGGCCTTCGAGGCCGCCCGTGAAACGATTACCGAGATCATCACCCAACCCAACAGCGGCCTGCTTTCGTTCGGCTTCGTACTGGCCCTTTATTTCTCCACGAATGGCTTTAATGCCATGATCGGTGCCTTTAACCGCTCCTACCATATCATCGAGACGCGAAACTGGTTCTGGCAGCGCCTTATCTCGCTTATACTGGTTTTTATCATGACCCTCCTGCTAATCCTGGCCATCGGCATCATTGTGCTGAGCGAGAAAATGATCCACCTCATTTTCTCAGATGGCTTCCTGGAGACCTGGCTGATCGTGGTGGGAAGATGGCTGGTTCTTTTCGTTCTGTGCTTCTCTACCATATCCTTCATCTATTACCTGGGTCCTTCAAAAAAGAACAGGTGGAAGTTCTTTTCGGCCGGATCCATGTTCGCTACGCTGCTTTCCATCCTCACTTCGATCGGGTTCTCCTATTACGTAAACAATTTCGGGAGCTATAATAAGCTTTACGGCTCCATCGGTACGCTCATCGTTATCCAGATGTGGATCTACTTCAATTGCCTTGTCATGATACTGGGATTTGAGCTGAATGCCAGCATTCATGTGGCCAAGAACCGCAAGGGCACCGAGATCGACTTCCAAAAACTCGACCGGGCACAGGGGGAGTAGCCTAAACGGGCACCCTGCATATAGTAATTTTGCCTACCTTCGCTGCCGCTAAAAAACACACAAAAACCCATGGTCCTATGAAAAAACATTTACTCTTTCTCTCATCTGTTTTTATCCTGTTTTCTTCTGCCGCACAGAACGCAGCGGAACGATCGGCTGTTGGAACGGAATCAGCTATGAGCCCCGGCCCTTCGCAAACCCATAAAGTGGCGCAGTTCAAGAACAAAGCGCAGGGTACTGCCTGCGATACGCTGAACTGGCCTATTTCTTCCGGCTGGACCGGAGTGAATTACTACATCACCGCAACACCCCAGTTCTCCAGCGGCTGGGTCAATGGCGTAAACACCTATGCCGACCGCGAAAAGGCACAGTATTTTGACGCCTCGTCAAGCCCCTATTCTCTGCTTCATGGATTCTTTCTTCAGGTAGGGAAAGCTTATTCCAGCAACCCCAATAAGATCGTGACCTTCCGCGTGTATGACGGAACATCAGGGACCCCGGGCGCTACCCTGGCCACCCGAACCCTCACCATGGGGCAGATCATGGCCGATGTGCAGAACAACTATTATACGGAGATCGTTTTCACCACCCCGGTCACCCTGCCTGCATCCAGGAGGTTCTTCATCAGTGTTGACGTAACCGGCCTGACCTGGGCCACCGCGCCAAAGGATACGTTCAATATCGTGAGCAACAGCGATCCCCAGACCACCCCGAGCGCCACCTGGGAAAAGCAGTCGGATAACAACTGGTATAATTACGCTTCGGCCAGCTCGTGGCAGCTAAACATTTCGCTTTATATTTTCCCGTACCTGACCAATACCGCCAACGTGGTATCGTTCACCCAAACGCCTAACCAAAGCACCCAGGTTTGCACCGGCTCGCCCATTACCTTTAACGCCAGCGCGTCAACGGCCAGCCAGGTTTTGTGGAACTTTACCGGTGGAACCCCGGCCACATCCAATACATTCATACAGGCCACCACCTGGAATAGCGCGGGCACCTATAATGTGAAACTGTATACCATTGGAAGCGGCTGCCCCATCTACGATTCGCTGGCCAGCACCGTGACCATCATCCCCTCGCCCACGCTGGTTCCTACCGCAGCGCCTTCCAACATCTGTCCCTCGCAAACCTCGAGCATTTCCGTGACCGGTGCCAATAGCTACGTATGGTCGCCAGCCTCCTCGCTCAGCAGCTCTACGGGATCCACCGTTATCGCATCGCCTACCGTTACTACCGTTTATACCGTTACGGGCACGGGAAGCAACGGCTGCACCGCCAGCGCGCTTGTTCCCATCACCTATACCCCCGCGCCTGTAGCCTCCGTTACGTCCGGAAGCACGAATATATGCGTTGGCCAGACCGTGAATTTCAACGCAACGGGCAGCCAGAACGTAACCTCTTACAGTTGGGTGTTCCAGGGCGGCACTCCATCCACCTCAACGGTTGCCAGCCCGACCATAGCTTATAATACCGCAGGTACATTTACCGTCAGGCTCTACGCTTCCAATTCATGCGGCACAGACAGCAGTTATACCGCCACGGTCACCGCGGGATGCGTTGGGCTGGATGAGAACAGCCTGAACAACTCCATCAGCACGATCTATAACAGCGCTGAAGGCCACCTGGAACTGGCGATTACTAATCCGGCAATGAAGGGCGTTTATCGCATCGAGCTGGTGAACGACCTGGGACAGGCTGTATATACCGGAAAGATAGAGGTCCTCAACGGCCATGCCAGCACCGGCATTGACCTGGGCCCCGTCTCATCGGGTATCTATTTCGTCCGCATATCGGGCCATGACGTGAATTTCACGCGTAAATTCATGAAGCACTAGGCCGGGAATACGCATATCTTGAGAAAGCCCCTGCTGCGCGGGGGCTTTTTTGCTTTATGCCTTTTTGTATTCTCAGCGGAAAGGCGTAAGTTTGAAATTTGAATGGGTACTGTGACCACTCCCCGGATAGAACAGGACAAATTTCTTTACGGACTATTTAAAGACCTTGGAGATTATTCTCTCAGCTACATCTATCGCGGCAACTTCAATCCCCAGCTCAGCGATCGTATCCTTGCCCTGGCCGAGACGAACATGAACATCACGGGCGAATCGCAGAAAACGCAGAAACGCGTGTATTTCGTGATGGTTGAATCGCTGCAGAACATTACCCGGCACCAGGATACCAAGGCCGAAGACGATAACACCGGTTTTTTTGTCGTGCAGAGCTCAGGAAAAGAACACCGGATAGCAACGGGCAATGTGATAGACAGCGACCAGGTGGATGCCCTGCGCGGCAAGCTGGAAATGGTCAACTCGCTCGACCAGGACACACTCAAGTCCTACTATAAAGAAATGCTCAGCACTACCCGGCTGTCGGAAAAAGGAGGTGCCGGCCTTGGCCTGATCGAAATGGCCCGTAAGACAGGCAATAAGCTCGCCTTCGATTTTCAAAGCATCAGCGATCATCTGGCCTATTTTTATTTCCAGGCCAGGATCACCCCCGAATGGAACGAAAACCCGTCCGCTGGCACACTTGATTATGTGAAGGAAATACACCGGCTTACGCGCGAGCGGCACATCAGCCTTATCTATCAGGGATTTTTCACGCATGATAACCTCAAGAGCCTGCTTTCTATGACCGAAGGCAGCGTGGTAAGCTCCGAAGACCTGGCTTTCAAACGAAAATCGGTCAATGTGATGATCGAGCTGCTGCAAAACATCTGTAACCATGCGGCCAGCATCGATGCCTCCAGGGAAGGCAAACCGGGCATACTGCTGGTCACCACCGAGAAAGAAGGCTGCTCGCTGGCTGCCGGCAATTACATCCACACCGCCCAGGTGCAGAAGCTGGCGGCCAAGATCGACAGGGTGAACCGCAGCAGCGATAAGGAACTGGACGATTTCTATGCGGAGACCATGATGACCGAAAGCGAGCCCGGGGCCAGGGGGGCCGGATTGGGTTTCATCGATATGAAGATCAAAACGGGTAATAACCTGGACTATGCCGTCATGCCCGTTGACGACAAGGTATCTTTTCTCTCCTTACGGATCAAAGTGAACCGCTGATGCAGGATCCTTTCATACATCTGGCCGCTGAAGACGTCCCATCCATACGGCTGGATGCCGGAAGTGGCGTTTTCGAGATCAGCGGACGCTCGCTGCCCGAGGATGCGGCCGGGTTTTACGGCCCCGCCATAAGCTGGATGCTTGATTACTCCCGGTCGCCCAATAAGGAGACCGTATTTGTGTTCAGGCTGGAGTATTTCAATACCGCTTCAGCCAAGCAATTGTTCAAGATCATGAACATCCTTCAGGAGATCGCCAAAACCTCGAGCGTAAAAGTGAAATGGTACTACGATAAAGGCGACAGGGATATGCTGGCATCGGGCGAGCGCTATGTGCGGCTCACCGGCCTCGACTTCGACCTGGCAGAGAACTAGACCCTGAATCCAGCCACCAGCACATCATCGATCTGCTTCCCCCCTCCTTTCCAGGAATCGAACTCCTTTTCCAGTTGCGCTGCGGGCTCCCCGCCCATGTCTACCCGGGCGATCAGCTTCTCGAAATTAGTGGTGAGATACTTGGTATCGTTATCGCCTCCGAACTGGTCATAAAAGCCATCGGTCGACATGAAAAGGGCCGTTCCCTTTCTGACCGATAGCCGGCTGACGCTGAATCGGTGCTCGCGTGAGCTCATGCTGCCTCCTATAGAATTGATATCGCCCCGCACCTCCTTCACCTTACCCTGTTCGACCAGGTAAAGGCTGAGGTTGGCCGAAGCGAAAAGCACCTCCTGCTCTTCGCTGTTCTTTTGCGTTTCGTCCATGACACACAACGCAATATCCATCCCGTCATCCTGGGTAAGCAGGTCGCCCTGGTGCTGGTGAAGGGCATCGATCACACCGCTGTTGAGACGCGTAAGTATGCTTCCCGGGTCCAGAACGTCTTTCTGGTTGACGATCTCATTCAGCATAGTGTTACCGATCATGCTCATGAGCGCGCCCGGAACGCCATGCCCCGTACAGTCCGCCACCGCAATAATGATCTTCCCCTTATGGCTGGTGAACCAGTAAAAGTCACCGCTTACGATATCGCGGGGGCGAAAGAACACGAAAAATCCATCCAGGCGCTTCCTCACCTGCCCGGCAGGGGGTAAAATCGCTTCCTGGATGCGCTTTGCATAATTGATGCTGTCCGTGATCTGCCGGTTTTTCAGCTCTATTTTTGAATAGGCGGCCGTAAGCTCCGCGTTGGCCTTTTTACGGATCGCATTGCGATTGTACAGGAGCAGGGCAATACCCACCAGCAGGGCCAGGCCCCCTATCGCTGAAAAAATGACCACCCGCTGCCGGCTTACTTCCGCGTTCTTGAGCCGTATCTCCTCGTTGCGCTTCTCGATCTCCCGGTCTTTCTTAGACGATTCAAACAGGGCCTGCATCTGCTCCACATTGCTCCTGTTCTTCAGGTTAAGCAGCGAATCCTTGGCGGCATTGAACTCCTTCAGGAAGCGAAGCGATTTGCCGTAATCGCCTTTTTGCTCATAGAGCCTGGAAAGGTATTGGGCCGATTCGGAGATCGACCCCTGGTTCTTCAGCTCAAGGGCCATGGTGTACGATTTCATGAGGTATTCTTCGGCCCTGGCAAAGTCTCCGGTCTCCATATAGATCTCACCCACGCGGGCCAGCGCAGTGGCCTTTCTCTCGTTCGAGCTGAAGCTCTGATAGGCCTTGAGCCGGCCCATGAAATACTCCAGCGCTTTACCGAAATACTCCGCTTTTCGGTACTTCTTACCCATCTCCAGGTACGTGTCGCCCAGGTTAAGCGATATCATATCGATACCGTTGGCGTCCTTATCCGTGCTCATGTATAACCTGAAGGCTTTCTGGAAATAATCCAGGGCCACCTCGTAATCGCCTTTGGCGAGGTAGCATAAGCCGATATTGTTGAACGAGTTCTTGAGCTGGGCCGAATCCCCTATGGCCAGCCTGAGGCTGATGGCCTTATTGTGGTATTCAATGGCCCGCTCGAAATTCAGCTTGTCATTGGTCAACTCCCCTTTTGAGGTATAGCTGTTGCCCATGTTATTATAACAGTTAGCCAGTCCCTCCTTATCGCCTATGCGGTCAAAGACCTCGGCCGAGCGTATATAGAGCTCAAGCGCCTTATCATAGAAATTGAGGCGATGATAAAAGGCCCCGGCCTTTCTGAGTGCCAATGCATAATACCGTTCGTTCTTGATCGTGCCAATGTATTGCCTGAACTCGGATATGATCATCAGGGCCGAATCGGGGCGGTGAATATGGTTATAGAACAGGGTATTGTATGCGGCCATCCTGACCGAATCGTTTACGCCTGATGCGATGACCGCCCGGAGGGAATCGCTGGCATGCTGCCCGGCAAAGGAAGAATGCCCAAGAAGAAGCAGTAGGAGAATGGGGCGAAACCTGCTCACGGGATTAAAGATAAGGAGAATACAGGGCCCGGGAATAAATATTTTGCAGATTTGAAAAGCTGACTATCTTTGCAGACCTATTTTGAAATTAAACATATTCTACAATGAAAAGGACCTATCAACCATCGCAGCGCAAGAAAAGGAACAAGCACGGTTTTCGTAAGCGTTCTTCCACTGCCAACGGACGCAGGGTGCTGGCCAAGCGCAGAAAAAGAGGGCGGAAAAGACTGACCGTTTCCTCCAACAAACGGCACAAGAGATAATCACAGAATTTTTTCAGCCAACCCGGACACCGCATCCGGGTTTTTTTCACCTTTACCATAACATGAACCAGAAAGCACAGGCAGGCAGGGCGGCCTTTCCGCGCTTTTTCCTGGCATTGATCCTTCTGCTGACCCTCATCGCTTTCAGCCCAGCGCTGAAGAACGGCTGGGTCAAATGGGACGATACGAAATATATTCAGGAAAATCCCGCTGTCCAGGGATTATCCGCCCTGCATATCCGCTCTGTTTTCACCCAGCCATTCCAGGGCAACTATATCCCGCTCACCTTTTTTTCCTTTGCCCTTGAACGGGCCATTTTCGGTGAAAAACCCAGGGTCTTTATCACCACCAACATCCTGCTTCACCTGCTCAACGTGTTCCTGGCATTCCTGCTGGTGTACCGTTTAATGAGCGACCGCTTCATAGCCCTGGTCAGCGCCCTCCTTTTCGGCCTGCATCCCATCCATGTCGAATCGGTGGCCTGGATCGCGGAACGAAAGGATGTACTGTACGCTTTCTTCTTTTTCCTCTCTCTCATCTGCTACCTGAACTACAGGCGCGGTGGCAGGATCAAATGGTACCTGCTCTCCATCGCATGCATGCTGCTGAGCGTCATGAGCAAAAGCATGGCCGTAATGCTCCCCTTTGTCCTGGTTGCGATCGATTTTGCTGAGCGCAGGAGGCTGTTTTCAGCCCGGGCCCTGCTCGAGAAAATACCCTTCCTTATCATTTCCGCGGTGTTTACCTGGATCGGCATGGCCAGCGTGCAGGCTAATGTCGCGGATATAAGCAGCTATGATCTGTCGCTGCCCGAACGCATGGCCGTTGCGGCCTATGGGCTTGCCAATTATGCCTACAAGCTCGTGTTGCCCTTTCAGCTTTCAGCCTATTACCCTTACCCTTTCGGGCCTGGCGAGGCGCCTCCCGCGTGGATGTGGGCCCTGCTGCTGGCCTGCATGGCGGCCATTCTCTCGCTTTTTTATTTTCTCCGGCACCAGCGCATGGCTGTGTGGTGCCTGCTTTTCTTCCTGATCAACCTCTTTCCCGCCCTGCAGCTTTTTCCCGTGGGTGACGCGGTAATGGCCGATCGCTTTGCCTATGTGGCATCCCTCGGCTTTTTTATGCTCTCCGCCCTCTACCCGGGTAAATGGTTCTCGGGGAGGCGGAAAAACTCCGCCTTCCTTGCCCTTGGGGCGATTACTATCCTGCTCGCCTACCTCACCCACCAGCGCACCCGGGTATGGAAAGATCCCAAAACGCTCTGGACCGATGTATTGCGCAACTATGGATCCGTTTCGATGGCCCATAACAACCTGGCCAACGCCTACTTTGAAGAGGGGAAAAGCGACAGCGCGCGCGCGCATTACCAGCGGGCGCTTGAATTGGACCCGAATAACAGAGATGCCTGGTATAATCTGGGAGCCGTTTACTTTCAGAAAAAAGAATATGCAAGAGCCACGGAGAGCTTTCGCAAGAGCACAGCCCTGAATCCCTCTGACGCGGGCGCATGGATGGCGCTGGGGCTTTCCTACAACGGACTGAACCAGTACAGCGAGGCCGAAAAAAGTTTTGATGCCTATATCGCCCTCGACAGCAGCTTTGCCGAAGCCTATGTTAAGCGCGGGGCCGCCCGGCACGGCATGAAAAATTATCGCGGGGCCCTGGCGGATTATAACAGGGCCATTGAGCTGCTGCCTTCGCTGGCCGATGCCTGGGGCAAGCGGGGCGTACTGCGGATCGAGACGGGCGATACCACGGGCGCCTGCGCTGATTTCAATGAGGCCAGGAAGCTGGGCATGACCGAGGCGGAAGCCGCCATCAAAGAGTTTTGTCAATAACTCGCGGCCGCAGAAAAACAGGAAAAGCATTAACTTGGGGTCAGATGCATTACGCCATTGTTGACATAGAGACCTCCCCGAACCGCATTACCGAGATCGCCATTATCCGTCATGACGGGCAGGCTGTTACCGAGCGTTTTCAGACGCTGATCAACCCGGGCGAATTCGTTTCGCCCTATATCACCCGCCTGACGGGAATAACCAACGATATGCTCGAAGAAGCACCGCGCTTTGAGGCGGTGGCCAAAAAGATCATGGAACTGACGACCGATGCGGTGTTCGTGGCCCATTCGGTGAATTTCGATTACGGCTTCATACGCGAGGAGTTCAGGAACCTGGGAGCCGACTTCAGGCGCAGGAAGCTGTGCACCGTGCGCCTGAGCAAAAAGGTCTTCCCCGGGCACCGCTCGTACAGCCTGGGCAATATCTGTTCGGCTTTGGATATTCCCATCCGTAACCGTCACCGGGCCATGGGTGATGCCGAGGCAACCGTTCAGCTTTTTGAAAAGATTCTGCAGCATGACAAGCAGGATACTATCCGGTTCTTCCTGAAACGCGAATCGAAGGAAGCGGTGCTGCCGCCCAATCTTCCCAAAGAAGTATTTGAAAAAATACCCGAAAGCACCGGTGTCTATTACTTTCATGATGACAAGGGGAAGGTCATTTATGTGGGCAAGGCTCTTAATATTAAAAAGCGCCTGCTGCAGCATTTCCAGGGAAAGGGGATCAAAACACGGCTGTTCCTGGAAAAAATATTCGATATCACCTATGAATTGACCGGGACCGAGCTCATCGCTTTGCTGCTGGAATCGCATGAGATCAAGCGGCTTTACCCTGTTTACAACCGCGCCCAGAAGACCGAGCGCGGCAATTGGGTGCTGGTGGATTATACCGACAAGCGCGGCATACATCGCCTCCAGGTGGTAAAGAAGAAAAAAGGTCTTCAGCCGCTTTGTACCTTTAAAAGCTTTGAGGCGGCCCGCGATTTCATGTTCGGCTTTATCGAGGAGTTCGGGCTTTGCGCCAAGTGCTGCGGTGTACAGAACACCCCCCATGCCTGCTTCGATTACCAGATCAAGAAATGCAGGGGCGTATGTGCCGGGAAAGAGGAGATAGATGCCTACAACGAGCGTGTGCGGGAAGGTTTAGAGCAATTCGAGGGCACTCAGGAAACCAGGATCATTGTGGATAAAGGCAGGAACCGTGACGAGAAATCGGTCATCCTCATCGAAAAGGGCGTTTACCTGGGCTTCGGGTACTTCGATTCCTCCATGTCGTTCTCATCGGTCGAAGAGGCCAGGGAGATCATTAAGCCCTACCAGCATAATGCCGATGTGAAGCGCATCCTGTCGGCCTATGCCGGGTAACCTGCGGCCTGCCCTTATTCCCGGGGCATGAAATAAGCATCCCGCTTATCCGCCAGGAGCTATTTGAAAACTTGTTAATAGTTTATGCTGGTTTTTCGTGCGGATTGTGTAAATTCGCATTCGCAAATGAAAAGTACAGGCGAAAACAGCTAAAGGTCCTCCGGTGGAGGACTTTTTTTTGCCCGTAAAGCATGAGCCGATTCGTAAAGACCCATTATTCGTAATAATCCGTTATTCATCACTATGCCAAAGGACAAAAACATCAAATCGGTACTGATCATCGGAAGCGGCCCCATTATTATCGGCCAGGCCTGTGAATTCGATTACAGCGGCTCCCAGGCCTCGCGCTCGCTCAAAGAGGAAGGGATAGAGGTGACCCTCATCAACAGCAACCCGGCCACCATCATGACCGACAAAGTGACCGCTGATAATATCTACCTGAAGCCCCTGACCAAGAAATCCATCATCGAGATCCTTGAAAAGCATAAGATCGATGCGGTGCTGCCCACCATGGGCGGACAAACCGCGCTCAACCTGGCCATTGAATGCGAAAAGGCCGGGGTCTGGAAAAAATACAAGGTGAAAATGATCGGAGTGAATACCGATGCCATCCATACGACCGAAGACCGGGAAAAATTCCGCCTGCGCATGCTTTCGCTGGGGGCGCAGGTCTGCAAAGGACGCACCGCCACCAGCTTTCTGGAAGGCAAGGAGATCGCCCAGGAGATAGGATTCCCGCTGGTCATACGCCCTTCCTTCACCCTGGGAGGCACTGGTGGGGGTTTTGTGGACACCAAGAAGGAGTTTGACGCAGCGCTTACACGCGGGCTGCACGCCTCGCCCGTGCATGAGGTGCTGATCGAGCAGAGCATCATGGGTTGGAAAGAGTACGAGCTGGAGCTGCTCCGCGATGGCGATGGCAACGTGATCATCATCTGCTCCATCGAGAACTTCGATCCCATGGGCATCCATACGGGCGACAGCATTACCGTAGCTCCTGCCATGACCCTTTCGGATACCTGTTACCAGAAAATGCGCGACCTGGCCATCACCTGCATGAACGGGATAGGCCAGTTTGCCGGGGGCTGCAACATACAGTTCGCGGTCAATCCCGATAACGAGAACGAGATCATCGTGATCGAGATCAACCCCCGCGTTTCGCGCTCCTCGGCCCTGGCGAGCAAGGCCACCGGCTATCCCATTGCGAAGATCGCTGCCAAGCTGGCCATAGGCTACCGCCTGGATGAGATCAAGAACCAGATCACCAAAAGCACTTCGGCCTATTTTGAGCCCAGCATCGACTACGTGATCGTTAAGGTGCCTCGCTGGAACTTCGACAAGTTCAAGGGCACCGACCGTCACCTGGGACTGCAGATGAAATCAGTCGGAGAGGCCATGGGAATAGGACGCAGCTTCCAGGAGGCCCTGCAGAAAGCCTGCCAGAGCCTGGAGATAAAAAGAAATGGCCTGGGCGCTGACGGCAAAGGCCTGACCGACCAGAACCAGATACTCGACAGCCTGAAGAACCCCAGTTGGAACAGATTGTTCCATATTTACGATGCGTTCAAGATCGGGATCTCCTTCTCTACGATCAAGAAGCTAACCAGGATCGATTCCTGGTTCCTCCACCAGCTCGAGGAGCTCGTTATCCTGGAGAACGAGGTAGAAAAATACACGCTCGATACCATTCCCAAAGAGCTGATGTACGAAGCCAAGCGCAAAGGCTTTGCCGACCGGCAGATCGCCCACCTGCTGCGCTGCCTCGAGAGCCAGGTCTTCAACAAGCGGAACGAGATGGGCATCAAACGGGTGTACAAACTGGTGGATACCTGCGCTGCCGAGTTCGAGGCCAAGACCCCTTATTACTATTCTACTTTCGAGGAGGAGAACGAAAGCATTGCGTCCGACAGGAAGAAGATCATCGTGCTGGGCTCAGGACCCAACCGCATCGGCCAGGGCATTGAGTTCGACTACAGTTGCGTACACGGGGTGCTGGCGGCCAAGGAATGCGGGTACGAGACCATCATGATCAACTGCAACCCCGAAACGGTTTCGACCGATTTCGATATTGCCGATAAGCTCTATTTCGAGCCTGTGTTCTGGGAGCATATCTACGACATCATCCTGCACGAGAAGCCCGAAGGCGTGATCGTGCAGTTGGGCGGGCAAACCGCGCTGAAACTGGCTGAAAAGCTGGATAAGTACGGTATAAAGATCATCGGCACCAGCTTCAAATCACTCGACCTGGCCGAAGACAGGGGCAGCTTCTCCACCCTGCTGCGCGACCTGAACATACCTTACCCCAAGTTCGGGGTCATCGAGGATGCGGAGCAGGCGGTCAAGCTGTCGCGCGAGCTGGGCTTTCCCCTGCTGGTCCGTCCCTCGTACGTGCTGGGCGGGCAAAGCATGAAGATCGTGATCAACGAGCAGGAGTTGGAGCAGCACGTGGTGAACCTGCTGAAAGACATACCCGGCAACAAGGTACTGCTTGATCACTTCCTTGACCGGGCCATAGAGGCCGAAGCGGATGCCATCTGCGATGGCGAGGACTGCTACATCATCGGCATCATGGAGCATATCGAGCCGGCCGGCATACACAGTGGCGACAGCAACGCGGTGCTCCCGCCCTTCGACCTGAGCGAAAACGTCATCAGGCAGATCGAAGAGATCACCAGGAAGATAGCGAAGGCCATGAAGGTGATCGGGCTGATCAACATCCAGTTCGCGATAAAGAACGAGGTCGTTTACGTGATCGAAGCCAATCCCCGCGCCTCACGCACCGTCCCCTTCATTGCCAAGGCCTATGATGAACCCTATGTGAACTACGCCACCAAGCTGATGCTGGGCGCCAAAAAAGTAAAGGACTTTAAGTTCAACCCCAGAAAGCAGGGCTATGCGATCAAGATACCGGTATTCTCGTTCGAGAAGTTCCAGGACGTAAACAAAGAGCTGGGCCCCGAGATGAAATCGACCGGTGAGGCCATTTACTTTATCGAGAATCTGGAGGATGAGTTCTTTCAGAAGGTTTACGGGGAAAGAAACCTCTACCTGAGCAAATAGCCTGTTCCCCCGGGACAAGCCTTGTTAACGTTTGTTAAAGCGCCTTCCTATTACGGTATCATTCGTATATTCGTACCTTATTCGCCTCTAGCCTATTTTATGCAGGAGATTTTTTTTACCATACTGGTCATCTGGCTGCTGTTCAGGATTTTCGGCAGCGCAAGCGTACGCACGGTGATCTTCAACCAGTCGCCCAGGCACAGCTCCAGCGAGCAGAAAAAAGAAGGCGAGACCACCATCACCTCTTCCGGCCCCAACAGGCAGAAAAGCCCTTCTGCTGAAGCTGGAGAATACATCGATTACGAAGAAGTCAAATAACACCCCTTTATGAAGATCGATCTCAAACAGCTCATCCCACACGTAACCGCTCTCGCCATTTTCCTGGTGATCGTTATCGCTTATTTCAAGCCCGTTTTTTTCGAGAACAAGCAGATCAGGCAGGGCGATATCACCAACCACATCGGCATGTCGAAAGAGATCGTGGACTACCGCGAGAAGACGGGAGAAGAAGTGTTGTGGACCAACAGCATGTTTGGCGGAATGCCGGCCTTCCAGATCTCCGTGCTCTATAAAGGCAATCTTCTTCAGCACGTCTATAAAGCGCTTACCCTGGGGCTGCCGCACCCGGTGAACATCGTTTTCCTGTACATGCTTTGCTTTTATATTCTTATGCTGGCCCTGAAGATCAACCCCTGGGTCGGTATCATCGGGTCCCTGGCATTCGGGCTTTCATCCTATTTTTTCATCATTATAGAAGCCGGCCACAACTCAAAGGGGCAAGCCATCGCGTTCATGCCCGCTGTAATGGGATCCGTTATCATGGCCTACCGCGGCAAATTTCTGCTCGGGGCAGCGCTCACCGCCTTGTTCCTTGGGCTGGAGATCTACTGCAACCACCTGCAGATCACCTATTACCTGTTCATGCTGCTGTTCATTTATTTCGTTGCCGAGCTTATCGTTTCGGTCATGAACAAGCAACTGAAACAGTTTACGAAAGCTACGCTGTACCTGGCTGTTGGCGCGCTGCTGGCGGTAGGGGCCAATGCCGGGAACCTGTGGAGCACGTACGAATACGGCAAATACACTACCCGCGGCACTTCCGACCTGACCATTAACGAGGAAGGCAAGTCGAACCAGGCCAATAAGACATCCGGCCTCGACCGCGATTACGCAACGGCCTGGAGCTACGGCAAGGGAGAGACCATGACGCTGATGATACCCGATTTCAAGGGAGGAGCTTCCGAGCCTATTGGCATGAACCACGAGGATGCGCTGAAGGTGGTCAGCAACCCGGATATGCGGAACTATATCGGTGAGAATGCATCGGGTTATTTTGGCGAGCAACCTTTTACTTCGGGCCCGGTTTACGTTGGCGCGATAACCGTTTTTCTTTTTGTACTGGGCCTTTTCCTGGTCAAAGGCCATTTGAAATGGGTATTGCTGGCAGGCACCTTGCTTTCTATCCTGCTCTCGTGGGGACACAACTACCAGGGCTTCACGGATTTCTTCCTTGACCATGTTCCTGGCTACAACAAGTTCAGGGCGGTATCCATGATCCTGGTGCTGGCCGAGCTCACTATTCCCCTGCTGGCCGTTTTGGTGCTTGATGCCCTGATCAAAAACCCGGGAATCTTCAAAGAAAAATTCATGAATACCAGCCTGACGAACGCTAAAGTCATGTTCATTGCCTTTGCCCTCACGGGAGGCATTGCCGCGCTGGTCTATCTCTCCCCTTCTTCCTTCAACGATTACTTCAGCGATGAGGAATACACAGGGTTTACGCAGCAGATGAACGAATCGCCCAAGGATGCCGAGCAGATCAAAGCCTTTATGGACAGCATGGAGGCCGTACGCATGGCCATCGTTAAGGCCGATGCAGGAAGGACCTTCCTGTTCATTGCCCTTGCTCTCGGCCTGCTGTGGGCCTTCTCCAGGAAAATGATAGGAAAGGCCGTACTGACCACTTCATTGCTCATCCTGGTGGGATTCGATATGCTGGCGGTGAACTGGCGCTACCTCAACTACAAGGACGAAAAAGGCGGACGGGAAAACAACTATGAGAAGAAAAGAGCAAAGAACGCTTCACCGTTCGCCAAATTCGGAAGACCGGGAGTTGCCGACAACGCCATACTGGAAGACAAGGATCCCAATTTCCGGGTATTCAACCTGACCAAAGCCCTTGACCAGGATGCCGGCACATCTTACTTTCACAAATCACTTGGAGGCTACCATGGCGCCAAGCTGAAGAGGTACCAGGAGCTGATCGATTTTCACCTGGGCCGGAGCTACTACATGCTGAAGCAGTATTTCCAGAAGGGCTCTCCCGATTCGATCGCTGACATGCTCATGGCCAAGCAAAGCATACCGGCCATGCTGAACGCGCGCTACGTGATCTACGACCTGAACGCCCCGCCCTACAAGAACCCCTACGCCATGGGCAACGCCTGGTTCGTACGGGACTATAAGCTGGTGGCCAATGCCGACTCGGAGATCGTGACCCTGGGAAAGATCAATCCGACCATTACCGCTGTGGTCGATAAAAAGCATGAGACAAAGCTCCAGGGCTTCAAGTTCACGGCCGATCCTTCCGCCAGCATCAAACTGACCTCCTATAAGCCCAACCATCTTATCTATCAATCCAGGGCCGGATCGGAGCAACTGGCGGTCTTTTCCGAGATCTATTATCCCAGCGGCTGGAACGTGTATGTGGACGGCAAGCCATCAGAATATTTTGGGGTGAATTACGTGCTGCGCGCCATGCGCGTGCCCGCTGGCGATCACACCATCGAGTTCAAGTTCGAGCCTAAGACATATTATGCAGGAGAGAAGATATCGTTAGCCTGTTCGGCATTGCTTGTTTTATCCCTGATCGGAATAGGTTATATGGAATTCAAAAGGAAACAGGCGGCCTGATCGGGAAGTGCGGGATCTGACTCCTTT
>JBFLYZ010000010.1:0-76047 GCA_040756415.1 Bacteroidota bacterium | reverse complement strand
GACCGGCAGGCAAATACAGGCTACTTTTGATCAGTTGCTCGTATCCTTCCCCACCAAGCAGCGGCATAACCCGATTTGTTTTTTAACGGATTTTTTTAGTACTTTACATAATTAACTAATAACCAAAACCAATCACATCATGAAAAGAATAACTACCCTATTGGCTTTGGCTTGTGTAAGCAGTTTCACTTTCGCGCAGTCGCAAAGAATGACCCTGCTCGAGGAGTTTACGCAAGCTTCGTGCGGTCCCTGCGCTTCGCAGAATCCTGCACTCAATACTCTATTGAACGCCAACACCACCAAGGTCATCGATATTAAATACCAGACCAGTTGGCCCGGTGTAGATCCCATGAACGCGCAGACCCAGTCTGACGTAGGTCCCCGTGTCAGCTATTATGGCGTTACCGGTGTTCCGAACATCCGCTACGATGGCAACGTAACCACGGGAGCTCCTTCCGCGCTTACGCAAACCATCATCAATAACGAGTACGCGGTCGTATCTCCATTCACGCTTGCCATGTCGCACAATTTCAGCCCTGATTACGATTCTATCTTTATCAGCGCTGTAATTACCTGCACCCAGAACGTGACCATGACCACCGCGCGCTTCCGCTGCGCCATGGTCGAAGAGACGATCACCTTCGCCCAGCCTCCCGGAACCAACGGTGAGACCGTGTTCTACGGGGTAATGCGCAAGATGTACCCGAACGCTACGGGAACGACCATCGCCAATAGCTGGACCGTTGGACAGACCCAAACCATCACGTTCTCCGCTCCCGTTCCTTCCTATATCTACGATCCCAACCAGATCGCCATTGTAGGATTTATCCAGGATGACCAGAACAGGAACGTGAAGCAGGCCGGCCTGAGCCCCGCTCAACCCCTGACCAACAACTCGAGCGTTACCGCGCTGACCAATGTTCCTTTTGTAACCTGCACCGGCACGTTTACGCCCACTGCAACCATCAAGAACCTGGGAACCGCAACCATGACCTCCTGCACCATCAACATGCAGATCGATAACAATACGCCTACCACTACGCCCTGGACCGGATCGCTTGCCAGCAATGCTACCGCTAACGTGGTTCTTCCCGCGCAAACCGTTCCGGCCGGCTCACACACCTTCAAAGTGTGGACCACCAACCCGAACGGCCAGCCTGTAGGATTCACGGTGAACGCCTCGCAGACCAAGACCATCGTGAACAACAGCACACCCATGATGGCCCCGCTCGTTCAGGGATTCCAGAGCACACCGTTCGTACCTACGGGATGGGCGCTGGACAACCCGGATAACGGACCCACCTGGACCCGCGTTACTACCTGTGGCGGCTTCGGCAACTCGACCGCTTCGGCCAAAATGGATTTCTATAACAGCACCAGCGGCAATGTGGACCAGCTCTATTGCGCTGCAGTAGACCTGAGCACCGCCACTTCCGCTTCGCTTACCTTCAACGTGGCCTATCGCCAGTACTCGAACGAGAACGACCGCCTGGAGGTGAAAGTATCGACCGACTGCGGGCAGACCTGGGCCACCCCCTACAACAAGGCAGGAACCACGCTGACCACCGTTACACCCGGCACCACCAGCCCTTTCACTCCCAGCGCAACCCAGTGGAGAGCTGAAACGGTGAATATGAACGCATATGCCGGTCAGTCGAACGTGCTGGTTAAGTTCGTAGCCACTTCAAACTACGGCAACAACCTGTATATCGATGACATCAACCTCAGCGGCACCACCTCGGTGGGCGAGCTGGAAAGCAGCATCGCGCTGAACGTGTATCCTAACCCGGTAAGCGGCAATGCAACGATCAGCATCAGCCTGGCCAACACCGAGAAGGTGAGCGTACAGGTCTATAACCTGGTTGGCGAGCTGGTTTACACCGCCCATGGCGGAGAGCTTTCTGCCGGCAACCATAACATCTCCCTGAACTCAGCCAGCCTGAGCAACGGAGTTTATTTTGTCAAGGTGACCGCAGGCGCTAACAACGCTACCAGAAAAATCACGGTCAACAACTAAGCTTAACTGCATATCTTTTACAGCCCCGTTCATACGAACGGGGCTGTTTTTTTTGCCAAAAAGCGATTACTTTTTTTGGCGTCATTCTGTTTTAGGAACTTTGGGAATTATGCCTTAAGTTTGTCATTCCAAATCAGCAACGCATGAAAAACTTTACAGCTTTTTTCGTCCTGACCGCATCGGTATGCCTGGCCTTCGGCCAGTCGCAGCGGCTTACGCTCCTGGAAGAGTTCACGCAGGCCTCCTGCGGACCCTGTGCCGCGCAGAACCCTGCCCTGAACGCCCTGCTGAACAGCAATACCACCAAGGTGATATCGATCAAGTACCAGACCAGTTGGCCCGGTGTTGACCCGATGAACGCGCAGACCCAGAGCGAGGTAGGACCGCGCGTTACCTATTATGGCGTAACCGGTGTTCCCAACATCCGCTATGACGGCAACGTGGTGACCGGATCTCCCGGCAACCTGACGCAGACCGCCATCAACAATGAATATGCAGTGCCTTCTCCCTTCACCCTGAACGTTTCGCACAGCTTCAATACGAACTACGATTCTATTTTCATAACGGTGGATATTACCTGTACGCAGAACACCAGCGGCACCTACCGCGCGCGCGTGGCCATGGTCGAGGAAGTGATCAATTTCTCATCTCCTCCCGGCACCAATGGCGAAACCGTTTTTTACAGCGTTATGCGCAAGATGTATCCCAATGCGACCGGCACCACCCTGGCCACAACGTGGACTGTAGGGCAAACACAGACGCTTACCTTTGCTGCCCCCGTTCCATCTTACATCTATGATCTTAACCAGATCGCTATAGCCGCATTCATACAGAATGACGCCAACAAGAACGTGGCGCAGGCCGGCTGGAGCCCTCCCCAGCCCCTGGCCAACAATTCGACCGTTACCGGAATAACCGGGGCTTCTTTCGTTACCTGCGCGGGCAGCTTTACCCCCACGGCCACCATCAAGAACCTGGGAGCCGATACGATGACCTCCTGCACCATTAATATGCAACTGGACGCCAATACGCCCGTTACCCAGGCCTGGACCGGCTCGCTGGCGACAGGCCAGTCGCAAACGGTGGCCCTGCCCATGCAAACCGTCACTCCCGGGCCGCATACGTTCAAAGTATGGACCTCCGATCCCAATGGCGTGCCCACGCCCATAACGCTCACCCCATCGCACAGTAAAACGGTCAGCGTGTACAATGCCTCCGTTACGGTGAGCGCACCGGTCACCGAAGGATTCGAGGCAAGCACCATGCCTTCCGGCTGGGGCGTGAACAACCCCGATAACGGTGCCGGGTGGACGCGCGTAGGCACTGCGGGAGGTTTTGGCAACTCTACCGGCAGCGTTAAAATGGATTTTTACAACAGCCCCATTACGCAGATCGATGAGCTGCTGGCGCCCCCCCTTGACCTGAGCACCGTAACCAGCGCATGGCTGAACTTCCACGTGGCCTATGCCCAGTATTCGACCGAGAACGACCGCCTGCAGATCAGGGTGTCGACCAATTGCGGGGCCACCTGGACCACCGTGTACAACAAAGCGGGCAATACCCTCGAGACGGCACCAGCCACTACTTCCCCTTTTACGCCCAACGCCACGCAATGGCGGGGAGAAAGCGTTGACCTGAGCGCCTATGTCGGCCAATCCAGCGTGCTGATCAAGTTCCTGGCCACTTCGTCTTCGGGCAATAACATGTACCTCGATAATATCAACCTGGCGGGCCCGATGAGCGTGAGCGATGCCGGCACGAACATGCAACCGGATATTTACCCCAACCCTGCCAACGACCAGATCAGCATTACATTCGATCAGGCGCAGGAGGGCGATGTGAGCCTGTTTGTTCACACGATGCTGGGCGAGCTGGTTTACACCGCTGAGCAGGGCACGCTGCCGCCCGGTGAGCGTACCCTTCACCTGAATACAGCCGGCCTCAGCGAGGGCGTATACTTCGTAACCCTGGTCATGGAGGGACGCTCCAGCACCAGAAAGATTGTTATAACCCGTTAATTTGGCTTTGAATTTGATAAGGGTCCGCCAAAAGGACCCTTATCCAAAACATCGACTATGAAAAACATGAGGATTTTTGCAGCGGGAGTTCTGGCTTTCATCGCCCTCACCGCTTTTGTTCAGACACAGGCGCGCAAGCTGCCTTCCATTGATGTAAAAAGCACCGAAGGCAAAACCGTAAGCACCTCCAAGTTCACCAATGACGGCAAGCCCATCGTTATCAGCTTCTGGGCCACCTGGTGCACGCCCTGCAAAAAAGAGCTGAACGAGATAGCCGAGGTGTACAGCGACTGGCAGAAAGAGACCGGTGTGAAGCTGATCGCCATATCGATCGATGACTCGAAGACCTCCGTTAAGGTAAAGCCCTATGTCGACTCCAAGGCCTGGGAATACGAGATATACCTGGATGTGAACTCTGATTTCAAGCGCGCCATGAACGTGGTGAACGTTCCGCATACCTTCGTGCTGAACGGCAGCGGTGAGATCGTTTGGGAGACCAACGTTTATACCGAAGGTGGCGTAGAGAAGCTGCACGAGGTGATCGCCAAGGTGGCTAAAGGAGAAAAAATAGAGAACTAAAAAAAGCCCTTTATGGTGAGACGGAAGATAGCCCTCATTACCGCATCATTTTTACTTTATCACAGCAGCTCAGCCCAGAACAACACCAACCCCCTCGGGGAGATACACGGCAATTTCGAGATCAATGCGCAATATTACAATGAGGATACGCTCATTGGCGCACCGCCCGTTCCCGAAAAAATGCTGTCTAACGCCTATTCCAACGTTATTTACACCCGGGGCGCTTTCACCGCAGGCATACGCTACGAGAGCTACCTCAACGTGATGCAGGGCTTTGATCCCGGCTATAAAGGCGCTGGCATTGCATACCGATTTGCCAGCTACACGGTAGAGAACCTCGAGATCACCGTGGGTAACTATTACGAGCAGTTCGGCAGCGGACTGGTATTACGCGCCTACGAGGAAAAAGGGCTGGGGTTCGATAACTGCTTTGATGGCGTGCGGCTGAAAATGAACCCCTACCGGGGCGTTTACCTGAAAGCCCTGGTGGGACAGCAGCGTATTTATTTCAGCAAAGCCGGACTGGTAAGAGGCTTTGACGGGGAGATCAATTTCAATGAGTTCTTCACCGGGCTTTCGGAAGCCAAAACCGGCTTCATCCTGGGCGGAAGCTTTGTAAGCAAGTTCCAGACCGATGATGATCCCGCCCTGGTGCTGCCGCAGAACGTGGGGGCCTGGGCCGCCCGCTTCAATATCACGCGGGGCAATTTCTCGTTGTATGGCGAATATGCCTACAAGATCAACGATCCCTCCTACGACAATGGGTATATCTACAAGTACGGTGACGCCATGCTGCTGCAGGCCAACTACTCTAAAAAGGGGTTAGGCATTTCGCTTGCGGCCAAGCGCATCGATAACATGAGCTATAAATCCGACCGCGACATGAGCGGGAATGTGCTTACCATCAATTACAATCCCGTGCTGACCAAGCAGCACACCTATACCACGCTGGCCATGTATCCCTACAACAGCCAGAACGTGGGCGAATTCTGCTACCAGGCCGATTTCCTGTACAAGTTCAGGAAAGAGACCCCGCTGGGCGGAAAATACGGAACGGACGTGGCGCTCAATTTTTCCAGCGCCCACTCACTCGACACCACCAACCTGAACGATGATACCCTGGCCATGAAAGGCTATACCTCCGATTACATGAAGATAGGCGACAAGCTGTACTTCCAGGACGTGAACATCGAGATCAACAAGAAATTCAGCCCGAAGCTGAAAATGACGCTGATCTACGCATACCAGGTCTATAACATCGATATTCTGCGGGGCAAGCCGGGTTATGAGGATATTCAGTCGCACATTATCGTAGTGGATGTTACGCGCAAGCTGAAAGACGATGCATCCATCCGCTTTCAGGCCGAGCACCTGGCCACGCAGCAGCACAACGAAACGGGCGATGCGAGCTTTGCTGCCGGCCTGGTTGAGTGGACCATCAGCGAGCACTGGTTCATCGCGGCACAGGATGTATACAGCTATGCCAATATCAACCCCGAGAAAAGCGTGCATTACTGGAACGCAACGGTGGGTTACCTGAAAGGCACCAACCGGATCGTATTGGGATACGGCAAGCAGCGTGCCGGCATTTTCTGCGTGGGCGGTGTTTGCCGCTACGTGCCGGCCTCCAATGGCATTACCCTGACCGTTTCCAGCAGTTTCTGACGCGTTTCTGAAATAATGATTTTTATTCTTAAATTTGTTTTAACCGCATACCCATGAAAAGGATAGTATTTACGGCAGCGCTGTTTTCCCTGTTCATCGCCTCCTGCGATTATGTGGCCAATCCCAAAGAGGATTATATACCCGCTCCCGAGCCCGAGGATACCCTAATCAGAAAGGTGCTGTTAGAGGACTATACCGGCCACCAGTGCGGGCCCTGCCCGGCCGCTGGCGCGCAGGCGGTAAGCCTCAAGAACACCTATGGCGAAAGGCTGATCACCATTGGCGTGCATGCGGGCTTTCTGGCCGACCCCCTGCCTCCTAACTATCCGGCTAATTACCATACTACGGCCGGTGATGCGTATTTCACCTTTTTCGGCATCACCACCACACCCAAAGGAATGGTGAACAGGAGGAATTACCCCACGAACGGCCATAACCTTTCCTGGGGAGCCTGGTCATCGGCCATAGGCAATGTCATCAATACGCCCCCGGTGGCCAATATCGAGATCACCCATACCTACAACACCGGAACCAGGCAACTGAACCTTTCAACGTCTACCCGGGCCATCAGCCCGCTTTCGGGCAATTATTACGTGGTGGCCCTCATTACCGAGGATAGCATTATTTCACCCCAGAACGATGCCAGCCAGAATCCCAGCTATGTACCCAATTACGTGCACCGCCACGTGCTCAGAGGCTCGGTCCCTGACGCAGCCTACTGGGGCTACCAGATCCTGAACGGCACCGCTGCCGCGGGCGATACATTGAATTATACCTTCCCCGCGTTTACGCTTCCCAGCGCCTGGAATGACGCCAAATGCCATATTGTAGTGTACGTGTACGACAACAACTCTTCATCCGCCACTTACAAGGAGATCATACAGGCCGAGGAAGTGAGATTAAGATAATCCATGCGCCACAGGCATCTTTGCGTCTTCCTTCTGTTAACGATCCCACTTACTTTTTACGCGCAAAAGACCTTCAGGGCCGGCATCCTGGCCGGTATCAGCACCAGCCAGTACGATGGGGATACCTACTGGGGATATCACAAATTAGGTCTTACGGGCGGAGGCTTTGTGAATACCAGGCTGAACGACCGCCTGACACTTCAGTTCGAGATCGCCTATGTGCAGAAAGGCGCCAGGCAGGTACCCAATACCAAAAGCCCGGCACAATATACCTTAAAGCTCGATTATATAGAGGTGCCGCTGGTGCTTAAGCTTAACGTACGCTCCTTTACCGCTGAGGCCAATATTGGCTTTGGCGCCCTGGTAAGGCAGTACGAGGAGGCGCAATACCTGGTGGTGACCGGCATGCGGCCTTTTGACAAGACCGAGACCTCTTTCGGCCTGGGCATCAGCTACCGGCTGAACGATCGCATCGAGGTCAACTGGCGCTGGACCTACTCCCTGCTGCCCGTACGCCCCTACCAGAGCGGTGCGGTGCATCATTTCCGCAGGGGCGAGTGCAATAACGTTTTCGCCTATTCACTGCGTTATACCTTTGGAAATAATGAATAAACAAAAAATAGTAGTAGGCATAACCGGGGCGAGCGGAGCCATTTACGCGCAGGTGCTGCTCGGAAAGCTGGCGCAGCTCTCTTCGCAGATTGCCGAAGTAGGCGTAGTGATGAGCGACAACGCAAAAGAAGTTTGGAAATTCGAGCTGGGCAATACCGACTATGAGAAAACACCGTTCCGCATTTACGGCAAAAACGACTTTATGGCGCCCTTTGCCAGCGGATCGGCCCGCTTCAGCACCATGATCATCTGCCCCTGCTCAATGGGTACGATGGCGCGCATCGCCTCGGGCATCTCCAGCGACCTGATGACGCGGGCGGCAGATGTGATGCTGAAAGAGCGCAGGAGGCTTATCCTCATTCCCCGCGACACCCCGCTTTCGCTCATCCACATCAACAGCATGAAAACGGTCACAGAAGCAGGCGGCATTATTTTACCCGCCTCGCCATCCTTCTATAGCAGGCCCCGCGACATAGAATCCCTGGTGGCTACGGTCATAGACCGGGCCCTGGACATGGCGGGATTGGAAATCAGCAGTTTCCGCTGGAACGACAAATAGTTATTAACAGGCCGGAAAATTAGCTTGACTTTTAATGATTCCTTATTTAATTTCGTTCTTCAATTAAACCAGGAACACATGTACGAACTCAGCAAACAGATCTTGGAGAAGGTCAGTTTCGACAAGATGTTGTTCAGAAAAGAACTTACAAAAGCTGTGAAGTGGCTTAAGCCCGATGAAAGAATGCTGCTTTACGCCTGGTGCCTTTCCACTTTCGGGCACATGTACAAGGACGTAATCGTTGATGTATACAAGACCATCGTCAGGTCCTGATAAATTCCAGATTTCTTTTCAATCCTTTGAACCGGGTCCGCTGAAGCGCTGAGTCCCTGAACAGCTCGTTGAACACCTCTTCGGTGATCTCCTCCCATTCCTTCTTTGTCATGGAAAGAACGCGGCTGTCGGGCTGAAAGTGCTTTTCGCGGTGGGGCTTTGAAAAGCTGTTCCAGGGGCATACGTCCTGGCAGATGTCGCAGCCAAAGGCCCAGTTACCCAGCTTGCCTTTGACCTCTGCGGGTATGCTCTCTTTCAGCTCGATGGTGAAATACGAGATGCATTTGCTTCCATCCACCACGTAAGGCTCTGTAATGGCCTGGGTGGGACAGGCATCTATGCAGGCCGTGCAGGTGCCGCAATAATCGCCCGCAGGGCCATCGTATTCGAGATCGAGGTCGAGGATCAGCTCCGCGATGAAATAAAAAGAGCCGCTTCCCTTGTTGATCAGGTTGCTGTTCTTCCCTATCCATCCCAGCCCGCCTCTTTTTGCCCAGGCCTTGTCCATTACGGGCGCGGAATCGACAAAGACCCTCCCCCCTACTTCACCCACTTTTTCACGGATGCCATGCAGCAGCTCCCTGAGCTTTTCTCTGATCACAACATGGTAATCCCTGCCATAAGCGTATTTTGATATGCGGGGCGCATCCGCATGCTCCTGGGCCTGCTCCGGGAAATAGTTCAGCAGCAGCGACACCACCGACTTTGCGCCCGGCACCAGCTTGCGCGGGTCCAGGCGCTTATCAAAATGATTTTCCATGTAGCGCATTTGCCCGTGCATGCCTTTCTTAAGCCAATGCTCGAGGCGGTGCGCTTCGTCTTCCAGGAACCCGGCTTTGGAAATACCGCAATACTGGAAGCCCAGACGCTTTGCTTCCTGCTTGACGAAAGCTGTCCTGGCGGAAATAGTCATGCTGCAAAATTAGGATTACTCCCCGAAAAGCGTACCCTTATCCCTGCCGGGGATCCTGCCCAAATGCTTATAGGCTTTGTCGGTGGCCTCACGGCCGCGCGGGGTGCGCACCAGGTAACCCTCCTGGATCAGGAAGGGCTCATATACCTCCTCAATGGTACCGGGCTCTTCGCCCACCGCGGTGGAAATGGTGGTGATGCCTACCGGGCCGCCCTTGAACTTCTCTATGATGGTGGAAAGTATCTTGTTGTCCATCTCATCCAGGCCATGCTTGTCAACGCTGAGCGCAGCCAGGGCGTACTGCGCTATCTTGAGATCGATAGAACCGTTGCCTTTGATCTGCGCGAAATCACGCACGCGCCTGAGCAGGGCGTTGGCAATACGCGGTGTGCCACGGCTCCTGCGGGCTATCTCGCTGGCGGCATCGTCATCTACGGCAATGTTCAGTATGCCGGCCGAGCGTTTTACGATGGTATTGAGCAGTTTCGAGTCGTAATAGCTCAGGCGCGAGTTGATGCCGAAGCGGGCGCGGAGCGGGGAAGTGAGCAGCCCCGAACGGGTGGTAGCCCCTATGAGCGTAAAGGGATTGAGCTTGATCTGCACGCTGCGCGCGTTGGGGCCCGTATCGATCATGATATCGATCTTATAATCCTCCATGGCCGAATACAGGTACTCTTCCACCACGGGCGAAAGGCGGTGGATCTCATCAATGAACAGCACATCGAACGATTCGAGGTTGGTCAGCAGGCCGGCCAGGTCGCCCGGCTTATCGAGCACGGGACCGGAAGTAATGCGTATGTTCACGCCCAGCTCAGCGGCTATGATATTGGCCAGGGTGGTCTTTCCCAGGCCGGGCGGGCCGTGCAGCAGCACATGATCGAGCGCCTCGCTGCGCTGCCTGGCTGCTTCAACGAACACTTTCAGGTTAGCGGTAACCGTATCCTGTCCAGTAAAATCCGAGAATTCCTTCGGCCGTAAAACCTTCTCTAATTCCTTCTCCGCTGAGCTCAGCGCCTCCCCATCGGGGTCCAGGTTCGGATTCATCTATAGGAGGCCTGCTACTGTTTGATGATCTGTTTAACGGCCGCCCCGTTCTCCGTATTCACTTTAAGCAGGTACATACCGGCAGGCAAAGCGCTGAGGTCAACAGAGGAGCTGACGTCCCCGAGTTGTTCGGTCTGCACCACCTTTCCCGCCACATCCGTAATATCGTACCACGCATTACGGGTAAAGAAAGCGGGATCTATGCTCAGGGTGGCCAGTGCCGATGCGGGGTTCGGGAACAATTGCACATAATGGTTATTAGCCTCCATATCCTCCACGCTAAGCACATTATCGATCTTTACCAGGAATATCTCATCGAAGGCGCTGGCGTTGAGCGCGGATCCGAAAAAGGCCTGCAGCCTGAACGCCCCGGTGATATACAGCTTATCGGAGTTGTCAACGCCTATCCCAAAGGCGATATCCTGGTCCTCGGCACCGCCCGAAAGCGCCCAGAGGTTGTTGCCGTTGGAAGGATCGTACTTGGTGGTGAATACATCGGAAATGCCCTGAACGGTCATGGGATAAGTACCGAAGGTGGCGGTTTGCTCGTATGATCCGGTTACATAAATCCCGCCCTGGTTATCGCGGCATATGCCATAGGCCTTATCGTTACCTATGCCGCCATCGTTCACCGCCCACAACACGTTGCCGCTGTTATCGTATTTGGCCGCAAAGAGGTCGAATGCACCCCCGCTGGTGAGCGAAATGGTGCCGAATGTGGCATTGCCGTCTACATATCCGGTGATATACACGTTCCCCAAAGGATCCAGGGTTATGGCCGTTCCGGCATCGGTCGCTGCTCCTCCGCCCTTTTTGGCCCAGAGGAAATTACCGTTGTTATCGAGCTTGGCCACAAATGCATCGGTGAACCCGCTGCTGGTGAGCGCGCCAGCGCTGCCGAAGGTGCAGGTGCCTGTAAAAAAACCCGTGATGTACAGGTTACCCGAGGCGTCCATTTCAATTCCATAGCCCTCATCATTTCCGCTGCCGCCCGCTTTTACGGTCCATATGTTATTGCCATTGGAGGCGTTATATTTGGCCACGTAAACATCGCCCCAGCCCGAGCTGGAAACGGAATTGGTGCCGAAGGTGCAGGTGGCCTGGCAATTGCCCACCATATACACGTTGCCGTTGTTATCGGCAACCAGGTCGTATGCATAATCATTCTGGCTGCCCCCCGCTTTAACCGCCCATTGCTCGTTGCCGTTGGCATCGTACTTTACCAGGAAGATATCGTCCCAGCCCACGCTTGCCAGCGGTGCAAGCGAGCCGAAAGTGATCGCAGAATTGTTGTACCTGTTGAAGTAGCCGGCCACGTATACGTTGCCGGAATTATCAGCGCAAACGGCAAATCCACCGTCATCCACCGGGCTGGTGCCGCTTTTTGCCCACAGGGGGTTACCGCTGGCATCGTACTTGGCAACGAACACATCCGTATACCAGGCCGGGTTGAGCGAGCCGCCCAGCAGCGTGATGGAGCCGAAACGGCAGGTATCGAAGAAGGTGCCGGTGATATACGAGTTGCCCGAAGCATCCACGTAGATGGCGTTCGACACTTCACCGTTAAACGGCCCTCCGCCCTGCCTGGCCCACTGGTAAGGGGGGGCCTGGGCATACAGGAGAACGGACAGTACTGCGGAATATGCGAGGAGTGTAAATTTCTTCATATGCCAGACGATTTTGATGGAAAACAAATTTATATTAAAAATGATTCATCCGCAACGGAATTATAATTTCTTCGACCAACGGCTCCCGGGGAAAACGGCCTTGAACACCTCGCTGTAATACACCAGGAAACTGAAATTATAGACCGGGTAGTTGAACTTTTCGCGTATGGCGTTGTTGTTAATGAGCATGAAGCGGTAGCCTACTTCGGCACCCAGCCCGAAGAACCTGAACAGTTTGTACTCCAGGCATACCGAGGGCTCGTACAGGAAAACGAAATGCCGGCTGTCCTTTATTTTCATTCCGGCATGATCGTACACGTACTTGGAATTACCCAGGCCCACGCGGAATGGAATATTGAACTTCCAGCGCCTGGTATGATAGAAGATCAGCTCGGAATAGTAAAAGAAATAATCCAGGTCAAGGCGGCTGACCACCGTGTAGCTTGCGCCCGAAGCATCCGTCAGGTACTTATCGCGGTAAAACGGCTGCTGGCCACCGGGCTTTGACGCATCGTATTCGGGCAGTTTGAGCCAGCAGTAGCCTATTCCCACCCTGAGCTTGCCACCGAACTCAGCTCCCATCGAAACGCTCCTGACCGCTACCGCAAAGCCGGTGATGAAGGAGTAGCGGGTAGAAAGCCCCCCGGTCAGTTTGGGCTGGCGCGAGAGGGTACGGGCGACCGAATCCCTCACCTGGGCCCTCAGCGCACAGGGGCACAGCAAGGCAAAGATCAGCATCAGTATAGTAAACGAACGAGCCCGCATGAAAAACAAAAATGTCCTTAAATATAGTATTTAAGGACATTTTTACCGTAATGTTTCCGTCATCAGTGAGGAATGTGGCCTCCGTCATGCTCGCCATCTTCAAGCGGAACGGTCTGGGGCACAAAATCCTGGTCTTTTCCTGGCTTGCTGTAATCATATGCCCAGCGGTGAACAACCGGCAGCGGCCCTACCCAGTTACCATGGTGGTTGCCAACGCCATTGGTCCATTCGAGGGTATTGGAGTTCCAGGGATTCTCCGGAGCCCTGTCGCCACGGAACATGCTGTAAAAGAAATTGAACAGGAAGATGATCTGAGCCAGCGCCCCAATGATGGCGCATACGGTCACAAACTCGTTGATGTCGATCAGGTTATCGAAGAGCGGGAAATCCGTATTGTGATAATACCTGCGGGGTACCCCGGCAAGGCCCAGAAAGTGCATGGGAAAGAACACGCCATAAGCCGATACAAAGGTCAGCCAGAAGTGCAGGTAACCCAGCTTTTTGTTCATCATGCGCAGGAAGAGCTTCGGGAACCAGTGATAGACCCCGGCCAGCATTCCCAGGATGGCCGAAAGGCCCATTACGATATGGAAGTGGGCCACTACAAAGTAGTTGTCGTGAATGGGAATATCCAGGGCCGAGTCGGCCAGGATGATGCCCGTAACACCTCCCGTAATAAAGGTGGATACCAGTCCCACGCAGAAGAGCATGGCGGGGGTGTACTGCACATTGCCCTTCCAGATGGTGGTGATGTAGTTAAAGGCCTTTACGGCTGAAGGAATGGCGATGAGCAGCGTGGTGAACACGAAAACGGAGCCCAGGAAGGGATTCATGCCCGTGATGAACATGTGGTGGCCCCATACGATAAAGGAGAGGAATCCGATGGCCAGCATGGATCCCACCATGGCGCGGTAGCCGAAAATGGGCTTTCGCGAGTTCACCGCGATCACCTCTGACGCGATACCCAGCGCGGGAAGAATCACGATGTATACTTCAGGGTGGCCGAGGAACCAGAACAGGTGCTGGAAAAGAATGGGGCTGCCGCCCGTTGCATCGAGGGCCTGGCCCCCTATATAGATATCGGAAAGGTAAAAGCTCGTACCCATGCTGCGGTCGAAGATCAGCAGCAGCACGGCTCCCACCAGAACGGGGAAGGAAAGCAGGCCGAGTATGGCGGTGATCAGGAATGCCCAGATGGTGAGCGGGAGCCTGCTCATGGTCATGCCCTTGGTGCGCAGGTTAAGAACGGTAATGATGTAGTTAAGGCCGCCCAGCAGTGCCGAAACAACGAACAGGGTCATGGATACCAGCCAGAGGGTGGTTCCCAGTCCGGAACCGGGCATGGCCTGGGGCAGGGCGCTCAGGGGCGGGTAAACCGTCCATCCGGATGAGGCCGGCCCGTCAGGAACAAACAGGGAATAAAGCATGATGATGCTGGACACAAAGAAGAACCAGTACGAAAGCATGTTCAGGAAGCCCGAGGCCATATCGCGCGCGCCTATCTGGTACGGGATAAGCAGGTTGCTGAAGGTTCCGCTCAATCCGCCTGTAAGCACGAAGAACACCATGATGGTACCGTGGATGGTAACCAGCGCCAGGTACATGTTGGGGTCCATGATACCATCCTTGCCCCAGCGGTCGCCCAGCATCCAGTTGATGAACTGGAACTTTTCTTCCGGCCAGGCCAGTTGCAAACGGAAAAGGGTCGACATGAGCATGGCCACCACCGCCATGATCACGGCCGTGATCAGGAACTGCCGGGAAATGGTCTTATGGTCCTGGCTGAAGATGTATTTGGTGATAAAGCTCTCCCTGTGGTGCTCATCATGGTCATGATGGGCATGAGCGTGTCCGTGATTCTCCGTTGACATATTTTCTCTTATTTATATGATGATCAATTCTCTTCTTACTCGTTTACGGCTTCTTTTGAGCGGCCGTATCGCTGTTCAATGTCTTTGCCGTATCATTCGAAGCCGGAACCGGGTCTACCGGCTTTTTGTCCTCTTCCTTTGAATCCGCGGGCACAGAGGCGAAAATAGTCTTCTTCTTTGCCTCCTTATACCACTCATCGAACTTGGCCGGCTCATCCACCACTACCTTCAATTGCATATTATAATGGCTGGCACCGCATATCTTGTTGCAGAGCAGTACGTAGTCGAACTCCGGGTTATTGGTGATCAGCTTCATCGAATCGGTCGTGATGGTGGGTACGAAGTGCAGCATGGTGGTCATGCCCGGCACGGTGTTCATCTGCTGGCGGAAGTGCGGGAAATACGCGCTGTGGATCACATCACGCGAGCGGAATACGAACTTGACCCGGGTGCCTTTCTTGATGTGCAGCTCACCTCCCGGGTTCACCAGGAAGTCGTCAGCGGAAGCCTTATCGGCCGAGTCAACGCCCAGGGGGTTGTTGGGCGCGATCTTCTTATAGGTGGCGAAGCCCAGGGTATTGTCATCGCCCGAGTAGCGGGCGGTCCAGTCGAACTGTTTGGAATAGACCTCCACCAGCATATATTCCTCTCCCTCGGGATCGCGGGTGATGCTGTGCCAGGTGCGCAGGCCCAGGAAGATGATCACCGCCAGCACGATGCCCGGGATGATGGTCCAGAGCAGTTCCAGCTTATGGTTCTCGGGGTAGTACACCGCTTTGTGACCGGTGCGCCCGTGGTACTTGTAAGCGAAGTAGAAAAGGAAGGCGTTGGTGACAAAGAACACGATCGAGATGATCACGAAGTTGAAGTTGAGCAGCCAGTCGAGCTCAACCCCTTCCTCGGAGGCAGCCACCGGCAGCAGCTTATCCTTGTATTTGAAGAGCTGCCATATGCAGAAACCGAAGAACACGACCAGGAAAATAAAGAACAGGCGCCCGTTCAGCCGGTTATCGCGGTCGGTGATCACATATTGCTTCTCTCCGCGCATGGCCGAGGAGATCTCGAAAATCTTCATGATCTGGCTTGCGGCTACGCAAAACAAAACGATAACGATCAATAGCAAAAAGTTCATATCGGTTCTTTATTTGGTGTTATAAGCTAATTTCTTATTGCCTGTTCATTAATAATGATGATGGATGCTTTCTTCCAGGTACGGGTGCTTGGTAGGCAGCAGCGGTGCCTTGGTCAGGGCAGTCAGTATCCTGTTGATCAAAAAGCCGAGGAAGAGCAGGAACATGCCTATTTCCACGAATCCCAGCCTCCAGTGCGATGCTACCGTGGAAGGCATTACGATCACGAAAATGTCTACCCAGTGCGTAAAGAAGATGATCAGGCTTACGAAAATGAGGTATTTCCTGTTCCGCTTCGAATCGCGCGACATCAGCAGCAGCATGGGGAAGGCGAAGTTCACAAAGAACATGGTCCAGAAGATGAAGGTGTACCCGTTCGTCTCCAGCCTGTTCTGGAAATAGGTCACTTCTTCGGGTATATTCGCGTACCAGATGAGCATGAACTGGCAGAAGAAGAGATAGGTCCACAGGAAGCTGATGGCGAACACCCACTTGCCCAGGTCATGCACGTGGTTCTCGTTCACGTATTCGAGGTAGCCGTTATCCTTCAGGTAGAGCACGGTCATCAGGATGGTGATGATGGCGCTGATCCAGATACCGGAGAAGATATACCAGCCGAACATGGTGCTGAACCAGTGCGCATCGAGCGACATCATCCAGTCCCATGCGGCAACCGAGGAGGTAAAGCCGAAAAAGACGAGGAAAATGGCCGACAGGGTAACGTTCTTATAATGCAGCCTGGTTCCGCCTATCATATCCTCTTCGAGGGAGTTCTTGAGCAGCTTCTGCTGTATCCAGATCCACACACCGAAAAACAGGAAGAATCTCAGCCAGAAGAACCAGCCGAAATAAACGCCTTTCTCCGCTATCTTTTCGTCATAGTGATCTGAAGCGGGATTATAAACATCCGGGTCCATCCAGTGATAAAGGTGGTGCAGGCCGAAAGCGCCAGCAAGCAGCACAACCGCCATGAAGGCGAAGCCCCAGGGCCACAGGAAACGCGAAATGGCCTCATAAACCCTTTTGAACACCGTGGCGTAATACGCTTCTGAGCCGTATTTCAGCGCCATGAAGAACGTGGCCCCCAGGCCGATCCCCATAAAGAAGAAAGCGTTCACCAGCAGGTTGGCCCACAGGCGGGTAGACAGCTCAGCGCCATGGCCGTGCCCTTCGTGGTGCCCTTCCTGTTGCTCATGCGCGGTATGATCGGCATGGTCGCCTCCCATCAGGTGCCATACAATACCGATGATCAGCATCAGCAGTCCCGCACCCATCACCATGAAGGTGAACTTCTTTGTTTTCTCGGGGAAGGTATAGTTCAGTTTCAGTTCCATAACGCGTAATATTTCTTGGGTCGATAAATAGGTTTACTTTCCTTTTTTCGCTGTGTCTTTGGGCATTTCAGGCATGACCATCATACCGTTGTCGTCAAATTTCTTTCCCTGCAGGGTCTGCACGTAGCGGATGATCTTCCACCGCTCTTCGGTGGTGAGCAGCGGGGCATGCGGCCCCATCAGGCCTTTCCCGTAATGTACCGACCAAAACATTTTTCCCTCGGGCAGGTCTTTGAGCGCACCGCTGTATGCGGGAGGAGGACCCGGCAGCTTGCCGGCCACCAGCCCGTCACCGCCACCGCTTTCGCCATGGCACTGCGCACAGAACTTGCTGTAAAGCGCCTTGCCCTGGCCCAGCACTTCGGGCGTGCCCGGTATGGGCGATTTGAGGTACCTGCCGGCCCAAACATAGCCCGAATCGTTGTTCGGGTAGTCCGCCATAACCGGATAGTAGCCGCGCGCAATCGTTCCGCTGACCGGCATGCGGTTGGTCATGCTATCGGCAAAGTTTGCGTTGGGCGAATTGGTCTCATACGATGACTGCCTGTACATGTCGGGCATGAACTCGAACCCGGGGCTGTTGGGGTCATCGGTGGTACAGGATGCCATGACGAGCGTCATCGCGCATACTGCTCCAAAATATATCAGGTTTCTTTTCATATCGTAATTGTCGTCTGCTTTTATTTCACGTTTATTTCCTCCGCCCCGCTTTCCTTCATCATGGCTACGATGCGGTTCACGTCTTCCTGCTTCACCTCCACCTGCATAAGGAACTTGTCATCGGTGGTGCGCGGATCGGGGTTCTTCGGGTTCACGCCCGGAAGTATCCAGCTCCTGAGCAGGAACGTGATGGCCATACCGTGCGCGGCACAGAGCACCGTTCCCTCGAAGGTGATGGGAATGAAGGCCGGCACGTTGTAGAAATAGGCGAAATTGGGCTTGCCGCCTATATCCAGGTGCCACCAGTCGTGTATCATCATGTACCACATCATCAGCGTGGCCAGCGCGGTGCCGGTAATGCCGTACAGGAAAGCGCAAACGGCCAGGCGCGTGCGGGGTACGCCCACCACCGGGTCGATGCCGTGAATGGGAAAGGGAGAGAAGATCTCCTTGATGCGTATGCCCGATGCGCGTAGCTTTTTGGCAGCGTTGAGGATCACCTCGTCATCGCCATACAGCGCGTTTATTGTTACCTTATTGCTCATATCGTTGTTTATGCTTTTGCTCGTTTAAAATTAATGATGCCCCTGCTCCGACAGCTTTTTGTATTTCTCGCTCGATGATTTCATGATCGTTTTCAATTCCGACTGCGCGATGACGGGGAATACGCGGCAGAAGATCAGGAAGCAGGTAAAGAAGAACCCGATCGTTCCGATGAAAATGCCCACGTCAACGAAGGAGGGAGAATACATGTTCCAGGTAGAAGGCAGGAAGGTGCGGCACAGCGTGGGTACGATGATCACAAAGCGCTCGAACCACATCCCTATGTTCACTACGATGGAAAGGATGAAGGTGGCGATAAGGCTGGTGCGTATCTTCTTGAACCAGAAAAGCTGGGGCGAGATCACGTTGCAGGTCATCATGCTCCAGTAGGCCCACCAGTAGGGACCGGTTGCGCGGTTAAGGAAAGCGTACTGCTCGTATTCCACGCCCGAATACCAGGAGATAAAGAGCTCCGAAAGGTAGGCGATGCCCACCATGGTACCGGTAACGATGATGATGATGTTCATGTACTCCACGTGCTTGATGGTCACATAATGCTCGAGGTTAAGCACCTTGCGCATGATGAGCACCAGCGTAAGCACCATGGCGAAGCCGGAGAAAATGGCACCGGCAACGAAATAGGGCGGGAAGATGGTGGTATGCCAGCCGGGAAGCACCGAGGTGGCGAAGTCCATGGATACGATGGAGTGAACCGAGAACACCAGCGGTGTGGAAAGGCCCGCCAGCACCAGCGATACTTCTTCAAAGCGCTGCCAGTCCTTGAGGCGGCCGCTCCAGCCGAAGCTCAGGTACTTGTAAATGCGCTTGGTCACCGGCTTTACCGCGCGGTCGCGTATGGTGGCGAAATCGGGAATGAGGCCGATGTACCAGAACACCAGCGATACGGAGAAATACGTGGATACCGCGAACACGTCCCACATCAGGGGCGAGTTGAAGTTCACCCACAGCGAGCCAAACTGGTTGGGCAGCGGAAAGAGCCAGTAGTCGAGCCAGGGACGGCCGGTGTGCAGCACCACGAAGATGGCTGCGCACATTACGGCAAAGATGGTCATGGCCTCGGCAGAGCGGTTAATGCCCATGCGCCACTTCTGGCGGAACAGCAGGAGCACGGCAGAGATCAGCGTTCCCGCGTGGCCGATACCGATCCACCAAACGAAGTTGGTGATATCCCAGGCCCAGTCAACACCGTTGTTGGAACCCCACACACCGATACCCGTGCCTATGGTATAGGCTAGGCAGGCGATGCCCCACATGAACAGCAGGAACGAGATCGTGAATACGATCCACCAGTACTTGTTCGCCCTGGTCTCTATGGGCTTGGCAACTTCTTCCGTGATCTTGTGATACGATATCTCGTCACCTAAGATCAGCGGTTCCCTTATTGCGGCTTCTTTCTGCATAATGTTTAATTATTGTCTGGAAATGGGTTATGCGTGTTCTTTTTTCTCTTCTTTTTTGTCTTCCTTGTTCTTGTGCTCCTCTTTCGGCATTTCCGATTCGTCCACGTTGCGCACTTTGGTCAGGTAAGCTACGTTAGGCAGCGTTCCCACATCCTCCAGCAGGAAATAGCTCCGCTCATCGGCAAAATGCTTCGCTATCATACTGTTCTTATCAGAAAGATCACCGAAAATGATGGCATTGGTGGGGCAAGCCTGGGCGCAGGCGGTCTGCACATCGCCATCAGCCAGCTTCCTCTCCTCGAGCTTGGCCTTGAGTTTGCCGGCCTGGATGCGCTGTATGCACATCGAGCATTTTTCCATCACACCGCGCGAACGCACCACCACATCGGGGTTGAGCACCATGCGGCCAAGCAGGTCGGATTCGTGTGCCGGGTTAATGTGCTCGAAGCGATAGTTGGCATTGAGGTTATACCAGTTGAAGCGCCTTACCTTATACGGGCAGTTGTTGGCGCAGTAACGGGTGCCTATGCAGCGGTTATAGGTCATCTGGTTCAGGCCATCGTTGCCGTGCGTGGTAGCCACCACCGGGCAAACCGTTTCGCAGGGAGCATGGTTGCAGTGCTGGCACATGACCGGCTGGAACACCACCCTGGGATTCTCCGTGTGCGGTTTTTCCATCTCCAGGTACATATCCACCTTGCCAACGCCTTCCTGCTTGGCCACCTCTTCGGTCATGGGGCTGCTGTAGTAGCGGTCGATGCGCAGCCAGTACATATCGCGCACATTGCGGATCTGGCTCTTGCCTACGGTAGCCGTATTATTTTCGGCCTGGCAGCCGATCACGCAGGCCCCGCAGCCTATGCAGGAGTTCAGGTCGATCGCCAATCCCCAGCGATGGCCGGGGCGGTCGAAATTATCCCACAGGTTCTGAGTGGTGACGGGCACTTTTTCATGGCCGCCTTCGGTATTGAATACGGTAAGGTATTCCTTGTGGTTCCAGTGTTCGGGATTGCCGTTGATATACTCTCCGATAGAGGTTTCGTTCACCATTTTACGGCCCATCATGGTATGGTGCTGCTGCGTGCAGGCGAAATGGAAAGATTCTCCCGTCTTGTCGCTGATGGTAACCGTTCCGGCAAAGTACTGCATGGTGCCGGTATTGCTCATCTGAACGTATTTGTAGGCGTTGTCGCCACCCGCTATCTCCGCCACCTTGCCTATGCCCATGCGGCCGTAGCCTACCGCTATGCCTATGGTGCCCGTGGCCTGGCCGGGCTGGGGGAATACGGGGAGGGTTGAAGTAACACCGTTCACGGTGATCGTGGCGATGTCGCCTATCATATCCTGGCGCTCGAGCGTATCGTACTTGCCCTGCATATCGGCCGGGTTCATGGTAATGTAGTGGTCCCAGGTCACTTTAGAGATGGGATCGGGGAACTCCACCAGCCAGGGGTTGTTGGAATGGTTGCCGCTGCCTATGCCGGTCTTCTCATAAATGATCAGCTCCATGGCTCCGCCCTTTACCTCCGCGATCTTGCCAGCCGCTGCGGCCACATCCCACTTATCGGTCATAACCGGTGCGGTCTCCTCCTTTTTCTCTTCCGGCTTCACTTCTTTTTTTGTTTCCTCTTTTTTCTCGGTAACAACAGGGGCCGTTCCCACTTCGGCCACGCCATCGTGCAGGCTGTGGTTCCAGAACTCGGAGAACTTCATGTATTTGCCCTGCATGGGGAACACATGCGCCATCCAGTAATTGGTGATGTAGGTATGCGCATCCTGGTTATTGCCGCTCCACCGGAGGAAGGATTCCATGGCGCTGCGGGTCTTGAACAGGGGCGCTATGGCGGGCTGTCCCAGCGAATAGTGTCCGCTGCGCGGGTTGGAGTCGCTCCACGACTCGAGGTAGTGGTGATCCGGGCAAACAAAGTCGCAAAGCGCGCTGGTCTCATCGGGAGAAGTGCTCAGCGACACTTTTACATCCACTTTCTTCAGCGCATCGGCAAATTTCATGGAGGCCGCGGTATAGACCGGGTTGCTGCGGTACATGATCAGCGCGCCTACTTTGCCCTCGTTCATATCTTTTACCAGCCCGGCAAACTCCTCGTCATTGCCCTGGCGGTAGTTGGAGGCATTGTCGGCATCGATGGTGGTGCCGTAGCTGCCCAGCCACTTGTTGATCTCGTTCACCACGATCTGCACGGCCACATCGTTCACACCGCACACAACAAGCGATTTGCCCTTGTTGTTCCGGAGCCAGCCGGCCGTTTTGGCTATGGCATCCTTGTTAACCTTGCCCGAAACAGGCAGCGATTGGCCGGAAAGCTCGTTGTACAGCGCCACCACGTTTGCGCCCAGGTCGGAAGGCTTCACGGGAACGCGCGTATCGGCATTCGATCCGGTCAGCGAAAGAATGGACTCGAACTGCACATGCTTGCTCATGGTCTTATTCTCCCTGCTCACTTTCCTGTTCTTCGAGTATTGCTTTGCGTACTCAACGGGAGAGATCCAGTTGGCCAGGAAATCGGCACCGAAGCTCACGATCACGCTGGCATTGCCGAACTGGTAGGCAGGCAGTATGGCCTTATCGTGCGTGTGCCAGTGCGCTTTGCGTATGGCATACTGCGAAACGGCATCGTATTGTATATGTTTTGCGCCTGTCTTCCTGCAAAATTCACTGATGGCCGATCTCATGGAGGGGCTCATCACGGTAGAAGAAAGCACGCGCACCGATTTGCCCGAAGCGATCGCGCCATTGAGCGCGGTACCCAGCTCACGGTCTACGTCTTCCCAGCTTTTTGCCGCTCCCTTGATCACCGCACCGGCATAGCGGGCCTTGTCGTAGAGCGAAAGCACGGAGCCCTGCACGCGGGCGCTGGTGCCTCCCCAGGTAATCTTGGAAAGGTTGTTGCCTTCTATCTTGATGGGGCGGCCCTCGCGGGTCTTCACCAGCACGGGGCAATAGTCATGTCCGTCATCGAAGGTGGAAGCATACCAGTTGGCCACACCGGGAGTCACCTCCTCGGGTTTCATCAGGTAAGGAATCGTTTTGGTGACGGGCGCCTCGCAGGAAGCGAGAGCGGCCGCTCCCATGCTGAAGCCCACGAACTTCAGGAAATCCCTGCGCGAGGTGGACGCCTCGTTGACACCATCGTTGGTAAAGATGTCGGACGGGAGCTGCTCCGCGAACTCGTTCTCCTTGGTCTGCAGGATCTCAGGGTTGTCTTTCAACTCGCCTAAACTTTTCCAGTATTTTGTTTTGTTACCCATACGGCTTATATAAAAAAGGTCAATTCAGGATTAATAATGGCACTTACCGCACTCCAGTCCGCCCATACGCTCAACGGTGAGCAGGCTATCCGCCTTGCCCCTATATTTCAGCTTCAGGTTCTTGTGCAGCTCTTCGTAATAAGCGTTCACGGCCGTTCCGGTCTTCTGATCGGTGGCCAGGCCGGGAACCTCGGTCTTATGGTGGCACTCCACGCACCATCCCATGGTCAGGGGTACGGTCTGCTGCGCCACATCCATCTTGGTAAGATCGCCATGGCAGGTAACGCATTCCTGCTTACCCACTACCACGTGCTGCTGGTGGCTGAAGAAAACGAAATCGGGAAGCACATGTACTTTGTTCCATACCAGCGGCTTAGGGGTCTTCGAATAGGTTTTGGTGCTGGCATCGAAACCGGCCGCCTCATAGATCTTGGCTATTTCTTCAGTGCCGGTGGTGGGGCCTGACTCAATACCCTTATGGCAGTTCATACAAACGTTAACCGAAGGCACACCGGCCACTTTGGATTTGAGCACCCCCGAGTGGCAGTATTCACAGGCTATTTTGTTGTCACCGGCATGTATCTTGTGCGAGAACTTGATGGGCTGATCGGGCTTGTAGCCGGTATATACGCCCAGGTCCCACATGCCATCCCAGGCGGCCTTGCTGCCCCATGCGAAGAAGAAGATGAGCACTACCGCAACGGTGCGCTTGTTATGCGAACACCACTGGCGGAAGGTGTATTCGGGCAAGGCAGGAAGGCCCAGCTCCCTGTTGCGGGCGTTCTGCAGGTTCTTCTTAACGCTCTTGAGCACGTTAATAAGTATGAGCAGGATGGCCGCAATGGTAAGAAGCAGGTAAACCGGGTTAATGCCTTTTTCCTCTACCACCGGCCCTGTTTGGGTAGTGGTTCCGCCACCATCGGTGACCTTCTTCTCCGGGCCCGGTTCGGAATAGATATAATCAACTACAGCTTTGATATCCTCATCGGAAAGCACGCCAGCGAACACGTTCATTGAACCCGGATACTTGTTCTTCAGGGACATGGCGTCCGGATTCTTCTTGGCAAAAGTCTCGTTATCCTTCACCCAATCGAACAGCCATTGCTTATCCGGCCGCCTGCCGGAGATGCCGGCCAGGCCGGGTCCGGTAGACATTTTATCGTCCAGGAAGTGACAACTGGCGCAATTGGTTTTGAAGATCTTTTTTCCGTCAGATGCCGCGTAAGCTGTGGAGGTGAAAAGGAGCAGTGACAGTGCGAGGGTGGTAACGAGTGCCAATCCTGGTCGGAATCGGCTGCTGCACAATGTTATCATATAAAGGTTTTACTGTTAACTAATTCCGTAAAATACCCATTGACAATTCTGTGACAATCCTGGTATTTGCGCGACAAATTTATAAGAAGAATCAAACCGTAAATTAATTTTGTGGGAAATTTAATACACAAAAAGTAATTTAAAATCATTCTAAATAAGAGAAAGTGCTTGCAAATATTTTATCTATTTTTAGAGCGGTTTTTGTCGCTTCGCGCAACGCCTTTATCGATGCCGAAAATGGCATCAAAAATGCTTTGTAGGCGAAATAATCTACCTTTGCTCCATGTATTTTTCCACCGCTTTACGCTCGCTCGCTCTCGGCCTGTTTTTGCCCTTATTTCCGTTTATGGTCTGCGCCCAGAACCCCGACAGCGGAAAGGTGGAGATCGTGCAGGATGAGAAGGTGGCTGAGATGGTGCAGAAATACACCGATAGCCAGAACGGGAAGATCAAAGGCTACCGGGTGCAGGTGTTCTTCGGGGCCGAAAAAATGAAGGCCAAGGACGCCAAATCAAAGTTTTTGAGCAAGAACCCCGACATGAAGGCTTACGAGCTCTTTGAAACGCCTTATTTCAAGATCCGCGCGGGTAATTTCCGCACGAAATTAGAGGCTTATCAATTCCTGCAAAAGATCAAGGCCGATTTCCCGGGAGCGTTTATCGTGGAGGATGAAATAGAGCTGCCGGATTTATAACTCAGCCTTACATTCTGCAATCTTTTACTCGTATTCCCAACCGTGCGGCCGCCTTACCGTATCCACGGCCGGGAACCATTCGGGCTGCCAGCGGGAGCAATTCATGTACAGATCAGATAAGGTAAAAAATCCGCACAATCTTTAAAATACGCGGGCAGGCCTATCCGTCTATGCGGTATAACCCCTCGCCAGGTGTACAACTGGCGGGCTAAACAAAAAACCCTTTATCATGTCAACACAAGTACTTAAAACCATTGCGGCAGGCGTATTGGCAGGCGCACTCATCTTCCTGGCCCCTTTCCTGCTCCTCAAGATCATCCTGTTCTTCCTGGTCATCAAAGCCATCTTTCACCTGCTCTGGGGCGGGTGGCGCAAACGCTATGCTGCCGAGGGCTATTACGGCTGCTGCGGCTATTACAGGGAGAATCCCGATGCAACAACCACTGAAAAACAAACCCCTAATCCTTAATCATCATGAAACGATCAACCAAGATCACGGTCTTTATCGTGACCACCGTGCTGACGGCCGGCACCCTTTTCGCCACCCTGGGCCACCACTATTGCCATAAAGGCGGCTGGGGAAAAGACGGACATTGCAAAGCATATAACTATTGCGGTGATGAAGGCAAAAGCAATACCGGCACAACGGAAATAAAAACCCAATAAGGGCAGCGCCCTGTTTTCATCCGGAGACAGGGCGCTTTTATTTTACCGCAAAGAGCCAGGCTGCGTACAGCACCGGCACCACAAACGCGCACACCGTAGCGATGAGCGCGCGCTTGAACAGGATGTATTTGGTGCTGGCTATACCCGATGCGATGATGATCTGCTCCACCAGGTTCTCCTCCAGCGGAGTAAAGAGGTGGCCGGTGTTCAGGCTGCGGTTGAGCTCAGCCTTCAGGTCCTCGGTATCGAAGAGGCAGAGATGGCCGTTGAAGAACAGGTTGGCGTTCTTTGGCCTGGGCTTGTCCACCGGCCTTTTGCGCGAGCGCGGAAAGAGCGAAACGAAGGAGAAGAGTATGCTCAGTCCCAGGCAGGCCAGCGACACCATAATGACCGCTTCGGGGATCATGGGATAATCCTTGCGCACGCTCAGCACACCGAATATCACACCGCTGTTGAGCACGATCAGCGCCCCATGCTTGGCCTCGGCAAAGCGCAGCCATTCGTTCACGTTATCGAATATATCCTTAAGCTTGTCGTACATGAGAATAGTTTGTAGTGTGTAGTAGGTAGTTTGTAGTTGTTATAGGTTACGGGGTAGCCGGGATGCAAATCAGCAACGTCCTACAAACCACACACTACAAACTACATACTAATTCAGTCTCTCCATTTTCATCACGGGGTGTATCTCCACCTCGTTGGGCGCCTGCCCTTCAGGCCTGGTTCCGTTATGCTTCACGTCTATAAAGGGTATTCCCGTGATGCGCCACTTGTGTTTTTTATATTTCCCCTGTTTTTTATAGACGTCAAAGGTATCGCGCACCGTTCTGAAGGTGCTGTTATACTGGCTCTTTTTCGCGTCAGGGCAATCGGGGTCCACGATCTCGGCCACCATGGTATCCTTGCCGCTGAAAATAATGAGGTGATAATCGTGATCGCCCTCCTTCTTGTACTCGGCAATGTAGCAATCCAGTTTCACCGCTTTCATCTCAATGGGCTGACGGGGCGTATCGTCCTTGGTGGGCTTTACTTTTAAGGCGCGCATTTTCCTGATGGTGGTCTTCTTCGGCTTGAGCCTGATCTTGCCGGCATCCTTATCGCTCAGGGTCTTTATCTCCCAGCGCTGCTTGCCGCAACTGTCGTCCGCCAGGGTAAAGGACCAGAGTCCGATCACTGCGAGGATGATATAAAGGTTTTTCATGTGGGGCTAAGGTAAAAAAAAGCCATTTATACTATATTTACCTCATGGCTAAACACCCTTTTTATCTGCTGCTATGTTTGTTCATGGCACCGCTTATGCAAGCGCAAACTTCGCAGCTCGACTCATTGGCCCATCTTCTCAAAACAGCCTCGGAAGACACCAACAAGGTCAACCTGCTCAACCAGATCGCGGTCAAGTACTGGACCCTTGATCCTTCGCGTTCGGTTGAATTTGCGGGCGAGGCGCTTGCCCTGGCGCAGCAGCTCGGCTTCCGGTTCGGGCAAGCCAAGGCCTACGGCAACCGGGGCGTGGCGTTTTTTTACCTGGCCCTGCTCGACTCATCGGAAAAGGACCAGCAGCGCGCGCTCGACATCTATGTTTCGCTAAAGAACAAAAAAGGCATGGCTTCGGCCTACAATAATCTGGGATTGGTGAGCCGCAGCCGTGGCGACTATGACCAGGCCATTGAATATTACCTGCAGTCGCTCAAGCTGCGTGAGGATATCAACGATCTGCCCGGAGAAGGAAGCGCCCTGGTCAATATCGGCAATGTATACTACAATAAGGCCACGCTGACCAATAATATCGAATTGATGAACCAGGCCCAATCATATTACCAGCAGGCCCTGGAGCTTTTCGAAAAACTTGGCGACCGGCTGACTGTAGCCACCTGCCTGAGCAATATCGGGAACACCAGCCTGGTCATTGCCATGTCGGAGCGCGATACGGCCGGATACAGCAAGTCGCTGGATTATCTTTTACGGGCCCTGGATATCCGAAAGGCGGCCGGTGATATGGCCGGCATAGCTCTTACACTGAATAATATCGGAAACGTGTACCAGCAAATGGGAAAGAACGAAGTGGCGTTAAGCATGTTTCTCGAATCCGTGAAAATCCACGAGCAGACCGGGAACAAAATGGAGGTGGCCGGTATCGGCCTCAATATCGCGCGGCTCTATTTTGAAAAGATGGACTATGCCTCCTGCATAGCCATGACGCAGCAAACGCTAAGCACCGCCACCGGGATAGGCGCGAGGGAAATAATAAAGGAATGCTATAAGGGCCTTGCTGACGCCTATGGAGCGCAAAAGAATTTTGAAAAGGCATACCTTTTCTACCAGAAATATACGGGGCTGAAGGACACCCTCCTCAATGAAAAGAACTCCATGCAGGTGAATGAGCTGCAGGAAAAGTACAATACCGAGAAAAAGGACAAGGAACTGCTGCGCAAAGATGCCCAACTGGCCCGCAGTGATGCCGATGCACAGCGCGCTTCTCTGCAGCGGAACGGATTCATAGCAGGCTTCTTCGTCATGCTGCTGCTTGCCTTTTTCATTTACCGGGGTTACCGCGAAAAACAGAAAGCAAACGAGGTGATCACCCGGCAAAAGGCGCTTGTAGAGGAGAAGCAGCGCGAGATCCTGGATTCCATTCATTATGCCAGGCGGATACAGCAAAGTCTTCTGCCTTCTGAGAAGTACATCGGCAGGGCCCTTTCCAGGCACGACATAAAAAATCCGTGATATTTTGCCAAATGGCTGCGGAATGCGATTTTTGTTCCGGAGCAACGCCCATGAAGAGATTATATGTATTGCTGTTTGCCCTGACATTGTGCCGGGGCATTTCTTTTGCTGATGAGCGCGACAGCCTTATGGCCGTGATCGAAGCCGGCAAACAGGATACGGGCACGGTAAAGGCCTACCTCCGGCTGGCCCGCATCGAGCTCAGCGAGGACCACATGAAAGCCATCGAACAGGCCGAGCTGGCCCTGAAACTGGCCGGGCAGATACAAAGCGATAAGTTCATCGGCAAATCCTATTTCGAGATCGGCTACAGCTATTTTACCTACGGTTACGCCAAGGAAGGCGTAGAGTATCTGAAAAAAGCCCTACCCTATTTTGAAAAAGCGCCTCACTGCGAGCTGGACCTGGCGCGCACCTGGAACAACCTGGGCAATGCCTACAACCGGCTGGGCAAGAACAAAGAGGCCCTGGACAGCTACCTCACCTCAAAAAAAATATCCGAAAGCATCAATGACAGGAAAGGAGTTGCCGGTGTTTACAACAACCTGGGCAACATTTACCTCTCCCAGCAATTGCCGCTCAAGGCCCGCGAGTATTTTCTCACGGCCATGAAGATGAACACCGAGCTGGACAACAAGCCCTGGCTGGCGATCAACCTCATGAACCTGGGCATTACCTATTACGATGTGGAGGATTACGACTCGGCCGAATATTTTTTCCTGAAGTCGAAAGCCCTGTACGAGGAAATGGGCAGCAAGGCTCCCAACCTCTCGAGCGTGATGCAGAACCTGGGTAACGCGGCCACCGCCAAAAAAGAATACGTAAAGGCGCTGAACTATTTCCAGCAGGCCCTCGACTTCAACAAAGAGATAGGCAACGAATCGAACAATTGTTTGCTGCTGAGCAATATTGCCAGCGCCTACATCGAGCGCTTCGATTTCCTGAAAGCCCGCCAGGCCCTTGAGCAGGCCGTGGAGCTGAGCAAGAAATACGATAACCTCAGCGCCTTGAAAGTGGCCTACGAAACCTTCTCTATCCTCTCGGAAAAAACGGGCGATTACAAGGCCGCGCACGAATATTACAAGAAATTCACTGCGCTGAAAGATTCGCTGAGCAATGCCGACATCAAGACCCAGATGGAAAAGATGGAGGAGACCTTTAAGGAGGAGAAGCAGCAGAAGGAGATCGAGTTCCTTACGCAGAAGAACCAGATGCAAGAGTCCCGCTCGAAAATGATACTCTGGTTCTCGGTCGGGGCGGGCGTACTGCTTCTGATGCTTATTGCCGGCATGTACAGGCGCTACCAGCTCAAGCAAAAGGCCAACCGCGACCTGGAGCTGCGCAATATCGAGATCGAGCTGCAGAAGAACATCATCGAGGAAAAGAACAAGGATATTTCCGACAGCATCTATTACGCCAAGCAGATACAGAGCACCCTTCTTCCCAATCCGGATGAGATCAAAAAGGTCTTCCCCGAATTCTTCATCATGTTCCGCCCCAAGAACATAGTAAGCGGTGATTTTTACTGGTTCGCCAACCGGGGCAGCCGGGTGATGATAGCCGCGGCCGACTGCACCGGACACGGGGTACCGGGCGCCTTTATGAGCATGATCGGCATCGACAAGCTCAACCAGGCTATACTGGAGATCAATCTCTCCAAACCTTCCGATATACTTTCATCGGTCAACCTGAACGTAAAGGCCGCGCTCAAGCAGAACGAGGAGCATACCGCTTCGCGCGATGGCATGGACATAGCCCTCTGCTCTTTCGACCTGCAGCGTATGAGGCTGGAGTTCGCGGGCGCCAACCGGCCCTTATGGATAGTGCGCGATGGGCAATTGCTGGAGTACAGCTCCACCAAGGCGGCCGTGGGCGGCATCACCAGCGAGATGCAGGAGTTCATCAACCACGAGGTGGAGATCAGGAAAGGCGACCACGTGTACCTGTTCTCCGATGGCTATGCCGACCAGTTCGGGGGCGATAAGGGCAAAAAGATGATGACCAGGAACTTCAAAAAGCTGCTTGTGTCCATCTACGACAAGGCCATGCAAAGCCAGAAAGACCTCCTGGAAGAGACTTTAGATCAGTGGAAAGGACATATCGAGCAGTTGGATGATATCCTGGTGATCGGGATCAAAGTGTAGTCACTGCCAATCTTCTTCGTAATTAGCTCTTATTTCTTCAGGAATCCAATTTCATTACTTACTTGTCCACCTCCCCGGAGAGAGCTGGTCCGAAGGACCTAGAGCATCTTCTTGATCAAAGCCATCTGCCCCAGGTGATAATGCGTATGCTCGATGAGCCCGCCCAGGTTGCGGTACCAGGTGCCGTACTTGGGATGGGCAAAGTCCTCGCCCAGTTCATTGTCCGGCAGTTGCTCAATGAGCCTGGCTACGGTCTCCGCATCCGCCCAGGCCTTTTCCTTCAGCTTTTCCCAATCCTCCTGCGAAGCGATGGGCGGCACATCGAAGCTGTACTTATCATGCGCGTTAAGGGGCTCGCCTTTCAGGGCGCGCATCACCACGCATACATAATAATTGGTGTGAAACACCAGCGCGGCAATGGTATTCAGGTTCTGCACCTTCATGGTGGCCTGCTGCCAGGTCACATCCTTAAGTATGTCCTTCATGCAGGAGGCCGTCCAGTTGCCCCCGAAATGCACATGGCGCAGGTGTTTGGCGATTTGATCTGACAAGGTCATGTTATTGAGTTTTAGAATAAAAATACAAAAATAAAAAAGCAAAAGGCCGCACCTTCCGGTACGGCCCCTGCCTTGTCTACTAAACCTGAAACTTACTTGATCAGACTTACATGTCCAACCATGCTTATCTTGGCCCCCGTTACCGAATTGCGGGTGTTGATCTTCCATACGTACACGTCTTCCTGGCAGATCTCCGTGCCGCCCATCACGATGCCGTCCCATCCCTTATCCGGCTTCTGGGTATTGAAGATGAGGTTGCCCCAGCGGTCAAATATCCAGAGCTCGTACTCGTTCGGGTCGATCATGGTGCCCATGGGAATGAACACCTCGTTCAGCCCGTCACCGTTAGGCGTAAAGGCATTGGGAACATAGAGCGTGAAATCCGGGTCTATGCGCACGATCAGGTCAATGCTGTCGACACAGCCGAAGTTGCTCGTTACGATAAGCTGAACAACAAAGGTACCGGTATCCGTATAGGTATAAGTTGGGTTTTGCTGGGTCGACTGGGTGTTCTGCACATCCCCGAAGTTCCAGGCCCACTGGCTGATGCTGCCGCTGCTGATGGTGGACAGGTCGGTGAACTGTATCTCGCCATTCAGCACGGTGGCGGGCTGGGGATCCATGCTGAAGTTAGCCACCGGGTTGGGATATACCGTCACCAGGGCGGGCTGCACGGCCGAGTTGGTGCATCCGTTGGCATCCACCACGGTAAGCGTTACATCGTAGCTGCCGGGCGAAGTGAAGCAGAACGTAGGGTTACAAACGCTCGATACTCCGGCCGTGAAGTTCCAGTTGCACTGCGTGCTGTTGGGCGTGGTGTTGTTGAACGTAACACACAGAGGCGCGCAGCCCTGAGCCGGTGTAGGCGCAGTGGTGAAAGTGATCACCGGCAGCGGGTTCACCGTAATGGTCACCGTATCGGTAGCGACAGGCGTAGAACAGCCATCGCTTACCGTTACCGTATAGGTGGTGGTGGCGGTGGGATTCACGCTGGCCGTTGAACCCGTAAAGTTACCGGGCATCCAGGTATAGGTATAGGGGCCGCCATTGCCGCCAGAAGCGTTAGCCGTAACCGGTGCGGTATTACCCAGGCAGATGGCCACGCCTGCATTGCAGTTCACCTGCAGCGGGGGGCTCACGGTTACCGTTACGATCTGGGGTTGGGCACCACAGGAGTTCACATCGGTCACGATCACGGTGTAAGTGGTAGTAGTGGTCGGGCTCACGGTTACCGAAGTTCCGGTCATTGCGCCCGGGTTCCAGCTCAGCGTGTAGGCCGGTGTGCCGCCCGTTACCACGGCAGTGAGCGTAGTGCTCTGTCCGTTGCAGATGGTCACGTTGGCTATAGGCGCGATCTGCAGCAACTGGGGCTGAGTGATCGTTACAGAAGCCGTATCGGTACATCCGCTGGCATCGGTGATCGTTACAGTATAAGTGCCAGCGCAAAGGCCGGTAGCGGTTTGCGCGTTCTGGACCGGAGTGGTAGACCAAGCATAGGTATAAGGCGGTACTCCGCCTGTGCCGCTTGCCGTAGCGCTGCCGTTACAGGAGCTGAAGCAGGTGGCGTTAGCTGAGGCAGAGATACTGGCTATAACACCGGGCGTATTGGGTACATTGACCACAGCCGAGTCGGAGCAGCCGTTAAGATCGGTCACATACACGGTGTAATTACCCGCAACAAGCGCTGTGGCCGTGGCCGTTACCTGTCCTGAGGGATTCCACAGGTAGGAATAACCTGGTGTGCCTCCCGTGGCGGTTACGCTTGCCGAGCCGTCAGCCTGTCCGCAGTTGGCGGTAACCGAGCTGGTGCTGAGCGCAAGCGCGGTGGGCTGCGTGATGGTAACGGTCTGCTGGGCTGTGCATCCGTTCACATCGGTCACGGTAAGCGTGTAAGTTCCTGCACAGAGGCCGGTCAGGTTCTGGGCCGTAGAGGCATTGCTCCACATAAAGCTGTAGGGAGCCGTGCCGCCAACCGGGAAAGAGCTGGCCGTGCCATTGCATCCGTTGTTGCAGGATACGTTGGTGCTGGTGAGGGTTAATGTAAGCAGAGGTGGTTCGGTTATAGTTACCGTTGCGGTAGCGGTGCAACCGTTACCATCGGTAACCGTTACGGTATAGTTGCCAGCGCTGAGGCCGGTGGCCGTAGCGGCATTGCCTCCGCTGGGAGTCCAGTTATATGCATACGGATTTGTACCGCCATTGGCAGTTACCGTAGCCGAGCCGGTATTGCCACCGTTACACAGCACGTTCGATGAAGCCGAAATGACTGCGGTGAGCAGGGGCGGTTCAGTAATGGTCACAGTAGCGGTAGCGATACAGCCGTTGGCATCGGTAACCGTTACGGTATAGGTGTTAGCGATAAGGCCGGTAGCCGTAGCTGCGTTACCTCCGCTGGGTGCCCAGGAGTAAGTAAAGGGCCCCTGTCCGCCAGTCATGGTAACGGTAGCGCTGCCGTTGTTGCCGCCAAAGCAGCTTACGTTGGTGCTGGAGCTGATGGATGCAGTGCCGGCAGCGTTATTGCCCACAGTAACGGTTGCCGTGATAGTACAGCCGTTGGCATCGGTAACAGTTACGGTATACGATCCCGGAACAAGGCCTGTTGCGGTAGCGGTGGTTTGCGCGTTGCTCCACAGATAGGAGTACGCGGGCACACCGCCCGATACGTTGACCGTAGCAGTACCTGTAGGCTGTCCGCAGTTGCTGTTCACCGATGAAGTGGTGCTGGCCAGCGCGGTGGGCTGTGTAATGGTTACGGTCTGCTGAACGGTGCATCCGTTCGCATCGGCAACCACTACGGTGTAGGTGCCTGCCGTAAGGCCGGTAGCGGTTTGCGTGGTCTGCGCTCCGGGATTCCAGAGATATGAATAAGCGGGCGTGCCTCCCGAAGGCGTTGCGGTGGCCGTTCCGTTATTGCCTCCGTTACACAGTACGTTCACCTGAGAGGTGGTAGCGGTGAGCGCGGTAGGTTGAGTGATGGTAACTGTTGCCGTGGCGGTGCAGCCATTGGCATCAGCAACCGTTACCGTATAGGTGCCGGCAGTGAGGTTAGAGGCCGTAGCATTGGTTCCGCCCGAAGGAGCCCAGTTATAGGTATAGCCCGGTGTGCCGCCACCTGCTGTTACCGTAGCCGACCCGGTATTGCCGCCATTGCACAATACATTGGATGAAGCCGAAATGGTTGCCGTAACCTGCGTGGGTTGGGTAATGGTAACCGTAGCGGTAGCTATACAGCCGTTGGCATCGGTAACCGTTACCGTATAAGTACCGGCAGTAAGACCGGTGGCCGTGGGATTGGTGCCTCCCGAAGGCGTCCAGTTATAGGTAAAGGGTGCCTGCCCGCCTGTCATGGTAACGGTAGCGCTGCCGTTGTTGCCGCCAAAGCAGCTTACGTTAGTGCTGGTGCTGATGGAGGCTGATCCAGCGGCATTGTTACCAACAGTAATGGTAGCGGTAATGGTGCATCCGTTGGCATCGGTAACAGTTACGGTATACGATCCCGGAACCAGGCCTGTTGCGGTAGCGGTGGTCTGCGCGTTGCTCCACAGATAGGAGTAAGCGGGCACACCGCCCGATACGTTGATCGTAGCTGTACCTGTAGGCTGACCGCAGTTGCTGTTCACCGATGAAGTGGTGCTGGCCAGCGCGGTGGGCTGTGTAATGGTTACGGTCTGCTGAAGGGTGCATCCGTTCGCATCGGTAACCACTACGGTGTAGGTGCCTGCCGTAAGGCCGGTAGCCGTTTGCGTGGTCTGCGCTCCGGGATTCCAGAGATATGAATAAGCGGGCGTGCCTCCCGAAGGCGTTGCGGTGGCCGTTCCGTTATTGCCTCCGTTACACAGTACGTTCACCTGAGAGGTGGTAGCAGTAAGCGCGGTAGGTTGAGTGATGGTAACTGTTGCCGTGGCGGTGCAGCCATTGGCATCAGTAACCGTTACCGTATAGGTGCCGGCAGTGAGGTTAGAGGCCGTAGCATTGGTTCCACCCGAAGGAGCCCAGTTATAGGTATATGCTAGCGTTCCTCCGCCCGCAGTCACAGTGGCTGACCCGGTATTGCCGCCATTGCACAATACATTGGATGAAGCCGAAATGGTTGCCGTAAGCTGTGTGGGCTGCGTGATAGTTACAGTGGCCTGCGAAGAGCAGCCGTTGGCATCAGTCACCGTTACCGTATAAGTACCGGCAGTAAGACCGGTGGCTGTGGGATTGGTACCTCCCGAAGGCGTCCAGCTATAGGTAAAGGGTGCCTGCCCGCCTGTCATGGTCACGGTAGCGCTGCCGTTGTTGCCGCCAAAGCAGCTTACGTTAGTGCTGGCGCTGATAGACGCAGTGCCGGCAGCGTTGTTATTCACTGTAACGGATACCACCAGGGTACAACCGTTGGCATCGGTAATGGTACAATTGTACACACCGGCTCCCAGGCCTGTTGCGGTAGCCGTGCTCTGCGAAGGCGTGGAGCTCCAGGAGTAAGTATATCCCGGGGTGCCGCCTGATGCAGTAACGGTGGCGCTGCCGTTGGGAGCACCGCAGTTGCTGTTCACGGTGCTGCTGGTAGCGGTAATGGCCGTGGGCTGTGTGATAACGGCAGTGGCCGTACGTGTACAGCCATTGGCATCGGTAACTGTTACCGTATAGGTGCCGGCTGCAAGACCGGTAGCCGTCTGCGTGGTTTGTCCCGAGGGAGCCCAGCTATAGGAATAAGCCGGTGTTCCGCCCGATGCGTTAACCGAAGCTGTGCCGGTAGAGCCACCGTTACACTGCACAGGCGTTACAGTGGTTGTGGCATTGAGCAAAGTAGGTTGCGTGACGGTAACCGTTGCGGTGGTGGTACAACCGTTAACTGTAGTCACGGTAACGGTATAGGTTCCCGCGGCAAGGCCCGTTGCGGTCTGCGTGGTCTGGCCGGAAGGATTCCAGAGATAAGTGTACGGAGGATTACCGCCAGAAGGGTTAGCCGTTGCCGTGCCGGTGCTTCCGCCATTGCAAAGAACCGGTGTCATGCTCGCTGTAGCCGTAACGGCCGGATAAACCGTTACAGTAACCGTAGCGGTGTTCGTGCAGCCCGCAGCAGAAGTACCGGTAACTGTGTACGTAGTGGTGGCGGTTACTGAAGCAGTGACCGTAGCTCCGCTGGTAGCGCTCAGGCCGGTAGCCGGGCTCCAGGAGTAAGTGCTGGCTCCGCTGGCTGTAAGGGCCACGCTGGCTCCCGAACAGATAGATGGGGCAGCGGGGTTGACCGTTACGACAGGAAGCGGGTTGACGGTAACCGTTACTGTTGCCGTGTTCGTACACCCGTTAGCGTTAGTACCGGTTACAGTGTAGGTTGTTGTTACCGTGGGATTGGCGCTTACCGTAGCGCCAGTTGATGCGCTCAGTGAGCTGGCGGGCGCCCACACGTAGCTGGTCGCTCCGCTGGCCGTAAGGCTGGCAGAGTTACCTATGCAAATAGCCGTTGGATTCGGGTTGATCGTAATAACAGGAAGCGGGTTGACCGTTACGGTTACCGTAGCGGTGCTGGTACATCCGTTGGCGTTAGTGCCGGTCACGGTGTAGGTTGTTGTAGCCGTTGGCGAGGCTGTTACCGTAGCTCCCGTGGAGGCGCTCAGGCTTCCTGAAGGCGACCACACATAGGTGTTGGCACCGCTGGCGGTCAGGGCTACGTTACTTCCAATGCAGATTGCAGTGGGGTTCGGGGTAATGGTAACTACAGGCAGGGGGTTGACCGTTACGGTAACCGTAGCCGTATTGCTGCAACCGTTGGCATTGGTGCCGGTCACCGTATACGTTGTGGTGGCCGTTGGATTGGCCGAAACAGTTGCTCCGCTGGTTGCGCTCAATCCCGTTGCCGGGCTCCAGGAATAGGTGGTGGCACCGCTCGCGGTGAGGTTCGTTGAGCTGCCCGTACAGATCGAGACCGGGTTAGGATTGATGACGACCACAGGCAGAGGATTAACGGTGACCGTAACGGTTGCCGTGTTGGTACATCCCGCGGCCGAAGTTCCCGTGATGGTATATGTAGTGGTAGCGGTAGGTGTTGCCACAACGCTGGCACCCGTTGAGGCGCTCAGGGATCCCGATGGGGACCAAACGTAGGTACTGGCCCCGCTGGCAGTGAGTGTGGTGCTGTTGCCTATACAGATCGAGGTCGGGTTAGGGTTAATGGTAATTACCGGTAATGGATTGACGGTGACCGTAACCGTGGTACTACCCGTACAGTTGTTGGAATTAGTCCCCACTACGGTATAAGTGGTGGTGGTCGTTGGGCTGGCGGTTACCGTGGCGCCTGTAGTAGCACTGAGCCCGGTAGCAGGGCTCCAGGTATAACCGGTATTGGCACCGCTAGCCGTCAGCGCGACATTTCCACCAATGCATATTGCGGCCGGGTTAGGATTGACCGTAACCACCGGATAGGTAAAGTTGCTGGTAATAGTAAACGGTACCTGAGAGGTACAGCCGTTGGCATCCGTTATTGTAACCGTATAATTGCCGAACTGCAGGCCCGTAGCCGGATTATTACTGCCTCCGCTTGGAGAAAAAACATAACTATATCCCGGAGTTCCACCCGAAACCGTCACCGTTGCCGTTCCATTTGAAGAGGTACAATTGTTTGTAGACGTAGTAGCAACCGTAGCCGAAAGCGGTGCCGGTGCCGTAATGGTATACGATTGAGTACTTGTGCAGCCTGCTGAATTTGTAACGGTCACCGTGTACGTGCCCGCACATAAGCCTGTAGCCGTTGCCGTGGTTTGCACAGGCGCGGTACTCCATGAATATGTAAAGGGAGCATTAGGACCGGAAGCGGATACAGTGGCCGTTCCGTTACATTGGCTGGCGCACAACGCATTTGTTTGACTTGCGGTAAGTGTGGGGCCAGGACTCACGTTCACCACCACCTGGTCGGTAATGGTACCGCTGGTACAGCCCGTCACGTTCACCTGCGCGGTGTAGGTGGTGGTAACGGTAGGACATACGGTGATGGAGGCTCCCGTGCCGACTTGTGTGGCGCCTACCCACCAGGTCATGGTGGTCATGGGAACGCCAGAAGGAGTATAGCGTTTTGCATCGTTCGCGGCAGCCCATTGTGTCGGGAAATTGCGGCCGGGAACCACGATAGCGGCTGTTCCGGTAATGTTATGCAGGCCCTGTATGGCGTAGCCACCGTTCCACGAGGTGCACAGCGGCTTGGAAAGAATGTAATTGTCAATGTGGTTGGTGGTCTCATAAATAACGATCTGCTGGCTGGCCGGTGTGCCGCAAGAATACATGGGTACCTGGTACCATTGCACAACGAGCCTGCGGCAGGGCGCGATGCCGTACATCTGGTAGCGCACCGTTCCTCCTACTCCCGGGTTGATATCATGCCAGGGGCCCATGATGCAGTTGCGGGGAGCCGCACCCGTATTGTTGGGAATGGCTCCGCTGATCACCCAGGTAGCGGTCTGGCCGGGTGAAAAGCCCATCCAGCCATTGGAACCGATGTAAAACTGCGTGTATGCGTTACCCCAGAAGTTGAAACAGAAACCGATGTTGAAGGGGCCCTGCATATCGTCATCCCACATGGTAACCGTGGTTCCCACGCCCCAGGGATTGGGAGCGAAGGCCGGTGTGCTGATCGTATAGTTTGTAGTGGCATTAATAGGCGTGCTCAGCGTCATGTTCAGCGTGGCGCAGTTGGGAGCGCAGATGGTCTGGTCAGGACCAGCATTCACCGTAGGGCAAGGCAGTACCTGGGCCTGGGCGCTTATTCCGTAAAAACAGGCTGCTGCAAAAAGGCTGATTAATTTTTTCATAGGGGCAGTTGAGGATAAGGGGTGTTATTGATTTGGAGCCTTCTTTAGTTGAATTGGGAAAAGAACTTTTCGGTGTCCATCACGGTATCGTTCTGCTTGATCTCCTTCACATCCGACAGCGTGAAAAGGCGCATGAGGTATTTCATGTTCTCGAAGCCGGTATTGAACTTGACAGTATAGAGCATTACGCCATCGCCCTGTGAAACCGAGATCGTAAACATCTTGGCGTACTGTTGAGCCTTTTGTTTGAACGCCTCATGATCAAAGCCTTGAGATACGATGGAAAAACTGACCGATCCGCTGCTGACGGATGTTTTTATTTCGTCTGTGCCGCTGCCGAAAACAACAGCAGGCGAATTGGTTTGTGCCGAAAGGCCGAGAAAGAATCCGGAAAGAATGAGGAGAAAGAGGGGTAAGAGCCTGATCTTCATTGTGCGTTTTTTAAAAAATTTATAACCATTATTTATGACACCAGGGCACGACCAAACGTTGCACTGTTCCGTTATAAAAATAGAATATTCCTGCCGGGCCGGAATGCCCTGCTCGCGGGCTTTTCAGTCATTTCTGAACCTGGGAAATTTCGTCTAAATAATTAACAGATTCATAGTAAAAAAAGCCGCATTCGTAGGATAATTGTGAATATAAAGTTGATAGTCTGTTGACGCGGATCTTCTTTTGCGGAACTCCATAAAACCCGGCACGGCTTTCATCAAGGCGATCTGAGCTGCGGCAGGTCAGAATATCAGCTCGCGTTTTGCTTTCCGGGCTTTTTTCCTGCGGTATTTCGCCTTGCGGTAGATCTGCGCCAGCTCTTCATGTCCCAGCTCAAGACAGGATATGATCTCACCGGCTATCGAGGTGATGCGGATCGTGATCTTATCGTCATCGATCACCGCGTTCAGCTCCGGTCCCAGGTAAAGGTTGTAATCTTTCGCCATACAAAGGGGTGTCAGGTCAGGTTATAAAGCTCACTTGCCTTTTGTTCGTACTTGAGGCTTTCCGCAAAATGCTTGCCAGCTTCCATGAGGCAGGATTCAAGCAGGCGAAAGTGCTTCATTTCCCTGCCGGGCTCCCTTGCCAGGCTAAGAGCCTGCCCGGCAAATTTCCGGGCCAAACGCCTGTGGCGCTCGGCCTCCAGAATATACTGTTCATATAGCTCCAGCTCGCGCATGGTGTCCTATAAAAAAGGCGGGGCGGTATGTGGAAGGCCCGCCTTCGCCCGCAATCCGGCAGGGTTACGCGGTTTACGCTGCTACCGGACCCAGGCATAAAATAGCTTTTACAGATCCGATGTAAAATAAAATTTAACACAAATGTAATTATTTATACACATTGTCAAATAAAAGTTTCGGTTTTATCAATTTATCCTTTCCCGCCAGGACCAAAGCGCAAAGCAATTATTTACACTTTTGCAGCGCAGACCCTACAAGCCCCGCGCAGGCGGCCGGGAAGGGTTTATCAGCAAAGCGCTATGCAGGTACACATCGGTAAGAAGATACGCGAGGTTTTTGACGACAGCGGCATGAGCATTTCGGAATTCGGGCGCAGGATCAAGACCACCCGGCAAAATGTTTACGGCATATTCAAGCGAAGCAGCATCGATACCGCACTGCTCGTGCGGGTAGGCAAGGCGCTGAATCACGATTTCTTTACATATTACGCTGAAACCCCCTCAGCGGCCGCTGAACCGCGGACCGAATATGCCAGGCGCACGAGGGGCAGGAAAATTGTGCTGCAGATCGAGATCGAGGACGAGAAGCAGAACGAGATACTGCGCCTGGCCCTTGGCGATAACGCCTACGAAATACTGAGAAAAAGCCTGAAGTAGATTTACTTCGTTTTCGGCAACACCGTAACCGTTCCTGTCATTTCTATGGGCGGGTGGTGCTTATCCTCCGGAACAGCGTGCAGCAGCCAGACATAAACGCCCTGCTGCACTTTTTCGCCCTTATATGTGCCGTCCCAACTGCCGTTGATGGTATTCCAGGAATAGAGCAGTTCGCCCCACCGGTTGAAGATATGCATTTCCAGCTCGATGATGCCCAGCATTTCCGGCCTGAACAGGTCGTTCACCCCGTTCCCGTTCGGGGTAAAGGTATTCGGAACCACGATGGCCCAGGGCGAAACCTCCACGTATACCGTTACCGTATCGGTGCTGGTACAACCGTTCTCGGTCACATACAAGGTATAGGTGGTTGTAGTGGACGGATTGGCCGTGGGATACTGGCAATCCGTACAGGAAAGATTATAGGGCGGGGCCCAGCTATAGGAGGCGCTGCCGTTGCCGCCACCGCCATTCAGGGTAATGGACGTGGCGGAATAGATGAGCGTATCGTTACCCGCGCTGGCGCCAGGAAAAGGGTTGACCTGCACCGGCACAGAGACCGGCTGGCCGGTGCAACCATTGGCGCTTGGCGTAACCGTATAGGTTACCGTATTGGGCGCAGTGCCCGTATTGGTTAGAATGGTGGAGATATTGCCGCTGCCATTCGTGGCGTTATCGCCCGTCCATGAAAAGGTGGCATTCCCCTCGCATGAGGTGAAGCTGATCGCCACGGGCTCGCCCGAGCAGATAGCCAGGGGATTGGGTATGGCGGTGACATCGGGCGCGGTAAGAATGGTGATGGTCTTCGGGGGAAAACCGGTAACCGTGTTTCCGCAGGCATCGGTGATAGTGGGGCTGGGAATGCTGATGGCCCCCCCGGGCTGGCAATAGGTAGGACAGCCGGGAATGGTCAATTGTATTTGCGCATTGGAATTACCCAGGCTGCATGGCAGCGGGGCGCCCATCACGACCGGGCCCGAGGCCCAGGGATGCGTAATGGTATAGGGCGGAACACCGTAACGGGCGTATACCGTAGCGGTGATCGTGCATTGATTGGAGCAAATGGTGGTGGTATTGATGGTCCATTGCTGTGCGTACGTTTCTACGGTACGGCCTTCCACATACGCGCTGAAGGGCCAGGTAGTGAAGGGGTCGTAGTAAATATAGTTCGTGTTGCATCCCGCGCCTTGTGCCGAGCGAGCCAGGTGCATGCGCAGCCAGATGGTTTGCTGGGCGCAGGTCTGGGGCAGGCAGCAGGCCAGCGGGTTGCGGTAATTGGTGAACTGCAGGTATGCCGTTCCCGGCAATGCTCCCTGCGAGCCGGTTACGGTGAGCACGGGCGTGGTGCCGCAGTTGGTGCTGAAATACATTCTTCCATCGCTCTTGGGCGTATTGGTGAACACGCTGGCCTCGTAACTGCTTTGCACCCACAGGCCGGTGATACTGATCTGGCCGGGGATCACGACTAAAATACTGTCGGCATTATAGGCAGGCAGCAGGCAGGAAGGCATGGTACCGCCCGCCCAGGTGGTGGTAGGTCCGGTAACCAGGGGATCGATAGTAACCGGAAAAACACGGGCCGGGTCATTGAGCCAGCTCCCGGGTACCATCACCTTAAGGGTGTAAACACCGGTTGCCGCATCGCGGACAAGCTGATATGCTCCCGCGAGCTGAGCACCGGCCATATCGTAGTACACGGGCATGAAAAAGCGGGCGCGAACCGAGCCGTCAGGAGCGTACACCAGCAGGTCGCCCTGCCAGCAGCCGTCCACTTCCTTTCCGCGCGCAAGATCGCGCGACAGCGTAAAACCATCCGGCAGAATGATCTCCTCCGAGAAATGCAGGTCGGTGTTCGCAATAGTGGGGATGAGATTATAAATGACATAATCCGTTTCTATCCGGTCGTAATTGAAGGCGAATTTTTTGGCAATAGGCAAGGTGTGAAACAAACCGAAACTGGCTTCATTCTTATTCAGCCATACCTGCCCCTCCGGGTCAAGATCATATCCGTTGAGCCTGGCCGATTGGTTATAGGTCATGAGCTGCCCCTCACCCAGCGTCATGGTGGTACTTCCATCGAAGTTGAGCCAGCAAGGGTTGGTTTGCTGCACAGCCTCCCATCCTTTTTCAGAAGGCTTCAGCGTGCAATCGATAACCTGGAGGTTCCCGCTCTTATCCTTATAGCAGAGGGGAGCCTTGCTGCTCTGGGCAATGATCCTTCCATCGGGCGTAATGAAGGTGCGCGAATAAATGCTGCGCTTGCTCTCGTCTTCTTTCCATAGCCCGCGGTCCGCAAAAAGGCTGCGCGAGCTGTCGGGCGCCAGCGCGGTGGCGTAATTAGCCCGGCCATCGAGCCAGGCCACCTGCATGCCGAGCAGAAGAAAGAATAAAAAGCGGGGTGAGAGCTTTTTCATTTCAAAAACTGGAGAACAAATTTATCAAATTGACTTTATGCATTTATTAAACTTATCCACTTACCGTATCACGGTCACATGCCCCACCTCTTTATGGTGAAAACCCTTGAAATCCTGGAACTGGAACACGCAGATATACACGTCTTCCTGAACCCGGTCGCCAGTATTGTCCCTTCGGCCGTTCCAGGGCTGGTTTACATCATTGGTGGTATAGATCATCTCGCCCCAGCGGTTGTAGATATACATCACGTAGGTGTTCTCGCGTATGCCGCTGAACACCGGGCCGAACTCCTCGTTATGCCCGTCTTTGCCTGGAGTGAACGCATTCGGGAAATAGAAAGTATAAAAACCTTCTACCACAATGGTTTGCGTAATGGTATCGCTGCAGCCGTACTGGTTAGTGACAATGAGCGTGACCGTATATGTACCTTCAGCGGTATACGTGTGTACGGGGTTGGCCTGCGCGGAGGTAGCTCCGTCACCGAAATCCCAGGACCAGGACGCGCTTCCGGCTGACAGGTCGCTGAACTGAACATCGGGCTCTATCAGGGTAGGATTGGCCGGGTTAAAGATGAAATCCGCCACGGGCGGAGGAAGATTGTTGATGGTCAGCGTGGTCTGCTGGGTGCAACCGTTGGCATCGGTGGTCAGCAGCACGTAGGTTCCCGCGCTAAGGCCTGAAATATCCGCTGTGGTAGCCCCGTTGCTCCATAAATAAGTATAAGGCCCTGTACCGCCCGTTGTGGTGCCCAGGTCGATCTCCCCCACTCCCTGCGCGCAGGTATCATCGGCAGCCGTGAAGTTAGACGAAATAGCCGCGGGCTCGGTAATGGTTACGCTGTCGATGTAGGTACAACTGCCGTAGCTCAGGGTTACGGTGTATGTGCCGGCACCCAGGCCGGTGATGGTATCATTGGTGCCCCCGTTGCTCCATTGGTAGGTATATCCGCTGCCCGATGCGGTGCTGATCCAGGCGCTGCCCCCATTGGCGCCAGGACAATTGGAGTTAATGCCGCCCGTAATGCCCGCTACGCCAATGCTTACGCTCACCGAATCGGTATCGTTCAGGTTGCTGCAGGCATAATTGACCACCGCATAATAGGTCGAGTTGACCGGAACGTTTACCGTTACGCTGTTGCCCGTGCCAATGTTGGTATTGGTCATGTCGAACCAGTTGACCACATAAGGCGTGGGCGGCCCGTTAGGCGTGAACTTATATGCGCTGTTGGTGGTGGTCCACTGCGTGCTGTTGCGCCCCGGCACGGTAAAGGCCGCAGTTCCGGTGGCATCGTGCAGGCCTTCTACCGCGGTACCGTTGAACCAGGTCAGGCAGGCCGGCTTGTTAAGTATGTTGATATCGATCTCGTTCGAGGTCTCATAACAGATGATCTGAAAGGTTCCGAAGTTATTGGTGCAGGAATACATGGCCACGTTGTCCCATGAAACGATCAGCCTGCGGAAAGGCGCTGTGCCCGTGACCGTATAGCGTACCGTGCCTCCAGCAAAAGGATACCAGTCCTGCCAAACGGCCATGATACAGTTGCGCGGTACGGTAAAGGCCCCGCTGGGGATAACGGAAGTGTTGCCGCCCACGTATTGCCCGGGCGAGAAAGATATCCAGCCGTTGGTGCCCACATAGAACTGCGTATAGGATTGCCCGAAGAAGCAGAAATTGAACCCGATGTTGAGCGGGCCGGCCACATCGTCATCCAAATTGGAGGGAAAGTTCACCGGGGTGCCGGTGCCATATGGGAAAGGCGTATAGTTGATATTGCTCACCGTGTAGCTGCTGGTGCTGTTGGTGCTGCTTACCGTGGCATTAAGGGTTACGTTGCCCGGAGCGCAGATAATGGTATCGTTCCCCGCGAAGATCTGGGCAAAGCAGGTGTTTCCGGCCATCAGGCTGAAGGCCAGCGCCAGAATGCGTGGAATTGTTCCGGTTCTTCTTATGGGGTTCACAACCGCTTGTTTTTCAACTTAGAGTACAAGCTAACAAAGATAAGAAATTTGCCGTTTTCGCCTGTTTCTACACTGACAATGGCCGGGCCCCCGCGGTTGCATGGCCCGGCCATGAAAAAAGCGGCCATGCCGCTGGAAAACTGACGGAAGGATTTTTTTTATCTGTAGGGTATTTCTATTTTAGCCGTCCCAATTAAAAATTTAAAAACTTAAAAACCCATTCCCATGAAAGTAACCGTAGTAGGCGCAGGAAATGTAGGTGCCACCTGTGCTGATGTCATCGCCCAGAGAGATTACGCCAACGAGGTGTGGCTGCTCGATATCAAGCCCAATTTCGCGGAGGGAAAGGCCCTTGATATTTTCCAGGCAGCCCCTATCCACCTCTACGATTCGCGCGTAAAGGGTACGACCAACGATTACTCCAAGACTGCGAACTCCGATATTGTAGTGATCACCTCGGGCCTTCCCCGCAAGCCGGGCATGAGCCGCGATGACCTGATCTCCACCAATGCGGGGATTGTGAAAGGGGTTACGGAGAACATACTCAAGCATTCGCCCAACGCCATTATTATCGTGGTGTCCAACCCCCTGGATGTGATGACCTACTGCGCTTACCTTACGGCAAGAAAGGATTCTTCCAAGGTATTCGGCATGGCCGGCATACTCGATACAGCGCGCTACCGGGCTTTCCTGGCCGAAGAGCTGAACTGCTCTCCCAAGGATATTCAGGCCGTACTTATGGGCGGCCATGGCGATACCATGGTTCCCCTGCCCCGCTACACCACCGTAGGCGGCATACCTGTTACCGAGCTGATTGCAAAGGACAAGCTGGATGCTATTATCCAGCGCACCAAAGTGGGAGGCGGTGAGATCGTGAACCTGCTGGGCACATCGGCCTGGTATGCCCCTGGCGCTGCCGCAGCACAGATGGTGGAGGCCATCGCCCTCGATCAGAAGAGAATATTCCCCGTATGCGCACTGCTCAAAGGAGAGTACGGCATGAAGGATATCTACCTGGGTGTGCCCGTGGTGCTGGGTAAAAACGGCATCGAGCGCATCATCGAGCTGAAGCTGAATGCGGATGAGAAAAAGCTGCTGGACGATTCGGCCAAAGCCGTGAAGGAAGTGATGAATGTGCTCGACAACATGAAAGTGGTAGCTTAGAAAACAACGCGGGGCCGGAAGGCTCCGCACTGAGGTATGGTCATTTCGCTTCCCATAAAAGTGCTCGCGATCGATAACGATGGTTATCACCTGCAGGCAAGTATCATCATCAACGGCAAAAAAGCCAATGTGATCATCGATACGGGCGCCTCGCGAACGGTGTTCGACAAGGAACGTATCAAGAAATTCGTAAAGCAAAAAGCGGAAAAGATCACGGACAAGCTTTCTACCGGTTTGGGCACCAATAGCATGGAAAGCCACCAGGTGGTGATTTCGTCCATGAAGATAGGCCGGCTGAAGCTGAAGGATTACGAGACAGTGCTCCTCGACCTTTCGCATGTGAACCGCTCGTACGAACAGATCAAACTAAAGCCGGTTGACGGGGTGCTGGGCAGCGATATACTGCGCAAGCATAAAGCCGTTATCGATTACGGCAAAAAGAAGATGCGGCTTATCGCCTGAGCTTTCAGCGGGGACTTTGCGCTTTCGCTGGCCCGAACCAGGCAAAATTTAACCCGAAGCTTTCACGAACCTGCGCACACGCAGCGCAGATCCCGTCCTAATCTCGATCAGGTACAAACCGTCCTCCAGGAGCGAGATGTCCACCGTATCGTGCTGTCCGGCCGTTCCGCTTTGAACTGCTTTGCCCGCGGCATCCCTGATCGTATAGGCGATTTCCGTACCGAAGCCCGTGATACAGAGCGAAACAGCAGCCGGATTGGGAAAGACAGCGCCCGCATCGGCATCGATCTCACCAACCGAAAGATTACCAGGCGTGAAGCGATACACATTTCCCTGTGCAGGTGTGCCATTGAGCGAAAAATCAAAGATATCGGCATTCGCGGCCTGGATAATGGAATCATTGGCTGCTGCCGGGTTGCCGAGCAGGCCGATGCCGTACACGCAAAAGGTAAGGGAGCTGAACTCATAAATACCCATGGCCGGGCCCGGGTACAGGTTACCCGCATAGGCCGAGGAAGGGTTGTTGACCGTACACGCCCCGATATGGGTCTCGATGATATGCGAGGTCTCGTACAGCCAGAGCTGGAAATTGGCCGTTGAGGACGATTCGTTCACAAAACCGCAGTTGTTCCATTCTATCTTCAATATCCGGTTCGGGCTCGTTCCCTCCAGTTTATAGGAAAGCGGTGAGAGCGAAGTGGACGTACCCTTGTCACGCAATTGCACGGTGAAGGGGTTGATCAGGTAGTAGTAGTTGGCATCAAAACGGCAAAAGCCGCTGCCTTCGATATAGATGGTGGTATAGGTATTGCCCATGAAACCGAAACTGAAGCCGATAGGCACCGCGAAGCTCTGGAAAGAGTTCCACACCGTGCTTCCGTTGATGGAGGTAGAGCCGCTGAGGCTGGAATAAGCGGCCGAGGATTGCGTGAAGAAATACGGCTGGGCCTGGACGGCAGCAGCGATACACGATCCGTAAATGAGCAGGCGTAACTTTCTTTTCATATGAACCGGTTTTGGATTTCAGGAGAAGGCACCATGCAGCTTTCTCTTTTGCCCCACCATTTATAGCGGTTACGGGCAACCCAGTCGTATACCGCATCACGGATGAAGCGCGGCACCAGGATGAATAGATAGAGCAATGGATAAAGCCCGCGCAGTTTTCTTAAGGTCCGTAACGAAGCGGTGGATTTCAGATACGCCTTCCCGTTCTCAATAAGTATATACGAATCGGCATCCGCCTTGTCCAGGCCATACTGCTTCCGCAGCTCCCGGCCTTTTTCCGATTGCAGTGCCGCAAAACGGAAAAGTCCCTTCCGGTCGTTTCGGATGACGAAACTCACAGACCTATTGCACAGATTACAAACCCCATCGAACAGGATCACAGGATGTTTCTCTTCTGTTTTCATCAGCGGTCTCCGCTTCTTTACACGGGAGCACGATCAGTGGCGGGGCAGGATTGCGCGGCACACAGGGGATTACTCGCTCACCGGTATGGTAACATCGTATTCCTTCACCTCGCCCGGCCTGTTGTCAATATTGAAAGGAACATAGCCCCATACCTCCATCCATACGCCCTCATCAAATCCTTCGGCATAGAAATAATACGCCCCGTTGGCCAGCTTGTCGAAACGCACAAAGCCGCCCGGGTCAGATACCTGGTACGAATCATATAGGGTAGAATCCCTGCCGGGGAAGCTGGTCGCCCCTTTCTTGATATACACCTTAATGTTGGGAAGCGCCCGGAAATGATGCATCACCTGCGCGGTCACGATGGCATCGCCCTGAACCAGTCCGCCCCCTTTGCCCGGGTCGTCTTTTTTGCAGGATACCGCGAACAGGATAAGAGCAGGTATGAAAAAACGCTTTATCACTTCTGTATAACGATCTTTTGCTGTGAGCGTTTTCCGTCTGCGTGCAGCACACAGACATACACACCGGCAGGCAATGACGAAACATCCACCGTATTCCCGGCCGTTCCGCCCAGCGCGAATGTCTTCACCGTTTCCCCGATCACATTGCAGATCTCCAGGTGCATATTTTCATAACGGCCATCGGCCACTTTTATTGTCAGGCTGTTCTGCGCGGGATTGGGATACAGGCTGAAACCGGGCTCAGGAGCGTATTCCTGGGCCGAAACGGTAAGGTCGCCAACATAAAAGGCCAGCCCGCCCCCGTAATTGCCCATCACCAGGTCCCACAGCCCGTCATTGGTCACATCCTGCATGGCAGCGGCAACCCGTATACCCTCCCATACGTCATTGGGCCCCGAAAACAGGGAGTCGATAAGCGTAAAGGTGCCCGTAAGATTGTTATCTATATTATTATAATGGTACAGGTAGCCTTTCTCCGAGCCAACGAACAGCTCGTAGGTGCCGCTGTCATTGAACATCAGCGGTGCGCTGTAGCCGGTGCAGCATGCGGGCATCACATCCACATTGCCAAAGGTGCCCGATACATAATCCCACACCGGGGCGTTGGCCGTGCCGATATTGCGATAATAGTTCAGGTTGCCATCGCGCTCGCCTATCACCAGGTCGAGCAGGTTATCCCTGTCTACATCAAAGAGCTGGGGCGTAGAGAAATTACCAACATCGATCACCATGCTGGAGCCGTCTTCGAGCGGTGACTGCACAACTGTAAATACCGCGGGGTTGCTGGGGCCTGCCGTGTTCTGGAAACGATGCAACTGCCCGTTCTCATCACCGCATATCATGTCCATATCCCCGTCATTGTCTACGTCACCGAAGGTGAGGTAATAGTTGCGCAAAGGGCCCAGAACGGTGCTGAGCGAAGCGTAATCCGTATTCACAAGCTGGAACCTGGGCGCGCTGGCTGTTCCTGTATTCTGGTAAGCATAAACGGATGAGCCGGTAGGTCCGGGACCGCAAGTCATGGAAGTAGGGCCCGACTGCGACCTGAAATTAGCGACAAGCAGGTCGGTCAGGCCGTCAGCGTTAAAATCAAAGAATGCGGGATAAGCCCCTTCCCCCACTTCTATCATGTCTTCCTGCAGAAAATCGCTCTGCACATAGCTGAACAGGGCAGCGTTATCAGCGCCCGTGTTCATATAATATTGTATGCTGGCAATGTTCTCTGACACGTTGGGAGCATTGGGCGATACCAGCATATCCCGCTTAGCGTCATTATTCACATCCACATAGAACGGACAAGGGTACAGGTATTGGTTCAGCGAAACGGTATTGTTGGGATATACCGGATCCATGGCTATCATCGTGGCGAAGGATGAATCACCGCCATTGGTAAGCATGGTCAGGGTGCAGCAGGATATGTCTCCCAGGATGAGATCCTGGTCGCTGTCGCCATCAATGTTCAGGCAAAGCAGGCAGGAACCTGCGTGCAAGGGCTGGGGAGGAGGCTGTATGGCTTTTCCGTCTTCGCTGCCGGCAAGCCCATTGCAGGCGTTGAGGTTAATGCCGCAATTGCTCGGGTTCTCGGTAAATTCCCCGAAGCAACCGGCTATCTGCTTAAAGTTGAGGCTATCGGCATTGCCATAGGTCTCCATGCTCTGGTTCTTATGGTACTCCACCTGGCTGCCGCCAATGCTGAAGGTAACTACATCCTTATCCCCGTCCTTATCAATATCCACTATGGCCGGCACATCAACCGCACTCACATACAGGTTGACCAGGTTATTACCGAAGTACAGGCTTTTCGCCTGCCAGGTTACCAGCGTAAACTGCAGGTTGCCTGCCGAGGATGTATTCCTGTACACCGCGAATCCGGCTATGCTGTAGGTGAAAATATCTTCCTTGCCGTCATTATCATAATCCACCAGCAGCACCCATTGCTGCAGGGTGGAGGGGAACTTCTTTTCATACTGGGGCGCGTAGGTATAATCAACCGTATTGGGCGTTCCGTTGTTGATATACGTGGTCACCTTGTTGCCCGTACGGTCAAACACAAAGAGGTCTTTTATCCCGTCAAAGTTCAGGTCTATTGAAGAGAACTGGCAGAAATTATGACCGCCCACCCAGGGATTTTTCAGGGTCTGGCTGTTTTCCACCACCTGTACGGTATCCGTTCTGCGGAAACCGGGCTGGGCCATAGAGGCCGTTGTCGCCAAGCCAAGAAAAACCAGAAGTAATTTTCTTTTCATAGGAAAGAAATTCGGGCGCGTTGAGGGGATAAACAAAGATAAGGAAATTCCGCTATCCGGCATTTCGTGGCGGACACCCTCCGGTTCATCGAAAAAACCGGGATCGATTAGGCAATATCGCCTGCGCTGCCTTATCTTTGATTGCCCGCATCCCAAACCTATATACGTCTTTATGCACACACAGCTATTTGATCTCGACTGGGGACGATGGGAGATAATCGCACTGTGCCTCATACCCTCCCTGATCAATCTTTTTATTTTCATGTATGTGTCGGTCTTTCTTCCGCAATCCTACACGAACATCTGCTTCTCCTCCTTCGTGTTCCTGCTTTGCTTCTGGCAGGCAGGAGAAGGTTTTTCTAAAATGGCCTACACGGCAGAGGTAGCCCGGGAGTGGTATAAGATAGGGGGGCTCTTTACTTTATTCGTCATCCCCTTCGGTCTCGCTTTCATCCTGTCGTACACCCGATGGATGTCTTATTTCCGAAGGAACCTGATGTTTCCCCTCCTGTTCGCCCCTGCCACCATTTTTATGGTGCTGATCGTGGAAAATTTTGACAGCCATACCATCCAGCGCTCCGGCACATGGTACTGGGTTACGCGGCCCGAGCTCACCCCCGTTACGTATATCGTCTATGTTTGGATATCGGCCGGAGCCCTTCTTATGCTGGCTTTGCTGTGGGCACATTACTGGCGCGAGAAGCGGGGCAAACTCAAAAGGCAGAGCTTTTTCCTGGCTGCCGGCCTGAGCGTACCCATTGCAGGCGGCCTGATAGCCGAAGTGGCCATTCCCCTTTTCGGTGACACCGCCAATATCCCGGTAACCACTTCCCTCTTCACCGTTTTCTCCCTAGCCTCCGCAATAGCGATAAGGCGGCAAAACCTGCTCGATTATTCGCCAAAGCACCAGTGGGACCGCATCATCGAGACCATGAACGAAGGGATCGTGATCGTAAACAACAAGGATGAGATCATGTACGCCAACGAAAACTTCTGCAATTTGATGGAATACGAATTCCATGAGCTGAAAGGGAAAGTGGCCAAGGATCTTTTTCTTGATAAGGAGCAAAGAAAAAAAATGGCCGCGATCATCGAAGAGCGCCAGCGCTACAAATCCAGCCAGTTCGAGATCCGCCTGAAAACAAAAACCGGCAAACGCATATGGGTGATCATGAGCGGCTCGCCCTACCTCGACAGAAAAGGGAACGTGATCGGCTCCATCGGCATACAAACCAATATTCACAGCCTCAAAAGAAGCGAGCAAAAACTGCTGCATAGCCAGGCCAAGCTGAAGGAGGCGCAGGCCATTGCGCATTTCGGAAGCTGGGAGCTGAGGTTCGCCACGGGCAAGGCCACCTGGAGCGAAGAGGCCTGCCGTATCTATGGCCTCTCGCCCAAGGACAATGTTCATTCGCTTGAAAAATGGATGGAGTTCATACACCCCGAGGACCGGCAGTACGTAAACGAGGAATTTGAGCGGTCGCGCACCACTTTAGAGCGCTTCTCTCTGTACCACCGTATCGTCTGGAAAGACGGCACGGTACGGTACGTCCACTCCATCAGCCAGTACGAGTTCAACAGCGAGGGCCGGCCGATCGGCATGTACGGGGTGGTGCACGATGTTACGGAAGAGAAAAAAGCGGAGGAGCAGTTGAAGATGATGAACAACGAACTGCGCACATTCATTTATAAGGCCTCGCACGACCTTCGCGGGCCGCTGGCCTCCATCATTGGCCTCACCCACCTGAATAAAATGGAGCCCGAGCCCGATAAGATGATCCGGAACAACCTCCTGATCGAAAGCCAGGCCAGGAAGCTCGATGCCACGCTGGTGGGCCTTGCCCAGGGCATGAGCATAAAAGACACCAAGGCTTTCGACAATGAGATCCGGTTCGACAGCCTCATTGACGAGGTCATCAGGCGGTTCGAGCATTATGAAGGCTTTTCGGAGCTTAAGATAACCCGTAAGGTAACGCTCAGCAGGCCGTTTATTTCCAGCCGCATCATCATCGAATCCATCATACAGAACATGGTCGAGAACGCGATCAAATACCGCAAGATCGGCATCAGCGACTCTTATTTCCACATTTCCGTATGCGAGAACGGGAGGGGCATCAAAGCCATATTCGAAGATAACGGCATAGGCATAGACGCTTCGCTGCAGCCCAAAATATTCGATATGTATTTCCGTGCCACCGAAAAATCGCACGGATCGGGGCTGGGGCTTTACCTGGTCAAGACCGGTGTCGACCGGCTGGGCGGCAAGATAGAGGTGGAGAGCGAAAAAGACAAGGGAACGCGCTTTATCCTGTCGTTGCCGAGGAGTTGATGTTTAGGAGCCTCTATGGCCTTTATAGAGTTTTGTCATTTATAAACTCAAAAAACCAGCAACAGTTATTGAATGATGACCTTTTTGGTGAAATTTCCTTCCTCAAGACGAATGCTCAAAAAATAGATGCCCGCATTTAAAGCGGTCAGGTCGATCTCTATTTCCTGGTCATTATAACTATTATTCACCATAACCTTTCCGGAAATATCCCTAACACAAAGCTGTTGAATTACCTGGCCCTTGCAATTAATTTCAAAAACCCCATTGGACGGATTCGGATATATCTGTAAATCAACTTCTCCAGCATCATCTTCTATTCCTAAACCAAAATGATATTTTTTTATTTCTCCGTTTTCCCCACAAACATAACCTATATTTTTACTAGGAAAATGAATTGACAACCAATCTGTACTGACATTATACGCATTAGTTGAATAAATCCATGTATTGCCACCATTAGAAGTCTTGTATACTCCATTTAGGGCTGTAGCAAAACCATAAGTAGCTGACACCATCGAAATTGCATGTGCACTGTACAATGAACACAGACTCCATATACTTCCACCGTTAGTCGTCCTATATACACCATATCCTCCTGCAATAAATCCAGTATCTTGGGCGAGGAACTGAATTTGCCGGAAATCACCGAAGTTGGGTTCAGTATAAATGAGCGTCCAATTTAAACCTCCATTAGTTGTTTTGTACAAATAACAATTTGTCGCAAAATATCCAGTATTCGAGTCTGAAAATTCAATGTCCGGATCATTAAACCAAATCATGGATACGGTAGAGATAAGCGTCCAGGAATTTCCCATGTCAGTACTCTTATAGATCGCAACATCTGCGGCCAAATCTATGCCGATAGCGTATCCTATGCCAGAAGAAGGGAAGCAAATACTTGTTATTCTCATTACAGAATCGACAAAAACATCGCTCCATGATACTCCTCCATTTGTAGTTTTAAAAATTCCACCGGCACCCATAGCAAAACCCGTATCTCTCGAAAGAAAATGAATGTATTTGATGGGGAGTTGCGGGCCAACGTAATTCCAGAACATTCCATCGGTTGTTTTCTTAATTATTCCATCATCCTGACAAAAATAGCCGGTATCGTTGGTCGGAAAACTTATAGCTGTAAGTGAACCTGTTAAAAAAGAACTAAGTGTTATCCACTGTCCCTTACAAAGGAAACCATGTAAAACGATAACCACAAGGAAAATTGTTTTTCTCATTGAAGTATCAATTTCTGCACCTTATACCTATCATCCGGCCCCACCATTTTAATCCAATATATTCCTTTCGCAAGGCGGGTGAGGTCAATCTCGCATTCTGCACAATCCATTTTTTTACAATATACATTTCTACCCATTATTGCTCCAAAATGCGGCATTTTGCTGTGACCAGGCATTCAGTGCTAGCAAAAAAGCAGAGAGTAATGCTATTCTTTTCATACGGTAACAGGTTTATAGTTCTAACCCACTTTTAAAGTTAACAGAGGGCATTTCGTTTGACTAGCTAAAGTATAGCAAAAAAAAGAAAAATCCAATTTCCATAAGTCATTGTTAACGAGTATATTACATAAAACAAAGATGAATTACAGCTTATTTCTCCCCAAAACATTTCTCCTTTGCCAATCAACAAATTTTTGTAGGTTTGCAGTCCTTTAAAAAGGAGGGCTTTTTTACGGCCCGGAACTTAAATAACAAATTGATTTAAAGTATTATGCAGAACAAAGGAGCTATCAGGCTGTTCGCCATTTTAATGGCGCTGGCCTGTTTGTTTTATCTCTCATTTTCGCTCGTCACGCGCGGCATAGAAAAAGACGCCCGCCAGCAGGCTGTTGATTACGCTTCCGGCAAGTTCATCCAGGACTCGGCCAAGAAATTTGCCAATGGCGATGCGGAGAAAGAGAACTATTTCATCGATTCGGTCATCACCTACCGCGAAAACCGCTACCTCGACTCGGTGCGCAAGCTGCCGGTGTACGACATCTTCATCACCAGCTTCACCTACGAGGACTGCAAGGAAAAAGAGATCAACCTGGGCCTTGACCTGCGCGGTGGCATGAACGTGACCCTCGAGGTATCGGTGGCCGATATCATCCGGGCCATGAGCAACCGCCCCGATGACGAAAAGCTGAAAGAGGCCCTCAAACAGGCGCATGAAAAAGAAAAGACCGATAACCGCGATTACGCCACCCTGTTTGGCGAAGCGCTGAAAAAGATCGACCCCGAGCATCCCCTGGCCTATTACTTCCGCAGCATTGATCAGAAAGATATCACCATGAAGAGTACGGATGAGGAAGTACTGGCCTATATCCGCAAAACCGTTGACCAGAGCATCAATACGGCCGAGCAGACCCTGCGCGCGCGTATCGACCGCTTTGGGGTGACCCAGCCCACCATCCAGAAGCTGGCCGGATCGGGCAGGATACTCATCGAGCTGCCGGGCATCAGCGACAAGCAGCGGGTCCGCAAGCTCCTGCAGGGAACGGCCAACCTCGAGTTCTGGGAGACCTTCGAGAACAAAGACCTGGTGGGCGCCCTGGGGCAGGTGAACGGTGTGCTCAAGAATATCCTCAGCCCTACATCAAAAGATACTGCCGCCAAAGACACAGCGAATGTTACGGCCAATGCCGATTCGCTGAAGAACAAGGACGTTAAAAAGAGCGACAGCACCCTGCTGGCCAAGAACGATTCAGCCAAGAACGATTCGGCCATCAACGACCTGCTGGCCAAAGATACCGGCAAGGTGATGAGCCGCGAGGACAGCCTCAAACAGTTCCAGGAAGAAAATCCCTTCCTTTATAATGTATTCTTCCCCAATATCGACCAGCAGAACCAGCCGGCCGATGGGCCCATTATCGGCAGCGCGCTGCCGAAAGATACCGGTAAGGTTATGGCTTACCTTAACCTGCCCGAGGTGAGGAAGCTCTTCCCGGCCAATGTGCGCTTTATGTGGGGCAACAAACCTCCCAAATGGAACACCAATATCTTACAGCTCTATGCCATCAAGGTCACCGACCCCAAAGGCAAGGCCGCCCTTTCTGGCGATATCATTACCGAGGCCACCAAATCCTTCAACCAGCAGCAGGGCGGTAACGCCATCGTGGAAATGACCATGAAGGACGAGGCCGCCAAAAAATGGCAGATCCTCACCAAGGAAAACGCTCCCAAAGGCGATAAGCCGGGCGGATGCATAGCCATTGTGCTCGACAACCTGGTGTATTCCGCGCCCACTGTGCAGGGCGAGATCTCGGGCGGGCGCTCGCAGATAACGGGCGACTTTACCATCCGTGAAGCGGAAGACCTGGCCAACATACTTTCGGCAGGCAGGCTGCCCGCCCCCGCCAAGATCGTGGAAGAGCAGATCGTAGGCCCCTCGCTGGGTAAGGAGTCCATCGAGGCCGGCTTGCTCTCGTTCGTGATCGCCTTCTTCGTGGTGCTGCTCTTCATGGCCTTCTATTACAGCAAGGCCGGCTGGGTAGCCAACATCGCCCTGCTCTGCAATATATTCTTCATCGTGGGCGTGCTTTCCTCGCTGGGCGCTGTGCTCACGCTGCCCGGTATAGCGGGCATCGTGCTTACCATTGGCCTGTCGGTTGACGCGAACATCCTTATCTACGAGCGCGTGCGCGAAGAACTGCGGGCCGGCAAAGGCATTCGCCTGGCCATATCGGAAGGATTCCGCCACGCCATGTCGTCCATCCTCGACTCCAACATTACGCTGCTTCTCCTGGGTATCATTCTTTTCGCTTACGGCACCGGTCCCGTACAGGGCTTCGCCACCACGCTCATCATCGGTGTGCTCAGCTCCCTGTTCTGCGCCATCTTCATTACCCGCTTGGTGTTCGAGCGCATGCTCAAGAAAGAAAGGAATATCACCTTCGGAAATAAGCTTACTGAGAACGCTTTCACCGGCACCAGGATCAACTTCGTAGCCAGGCGTAAGCTGTATTACCTCATTTCGGCCGTTATCATCGCCCTGGGCACCGTGTTCTATTTCAAGAACGGGGGCTTTAAACTGGGCGTAGACTTCAAGGGAGGCTACTCCTTTGTGGTTAAGTTCGAAGACCCGCAACCTACCGAGCCGGTGATCAAGACCCTGGACGAAACGTTCGGCATACGCCCCGAGGTAAAGACCTACGGCACCGACAATTCGCTCAAGATCACGACCACCTACCTGATCGATGACCGTTCGGAAGACGCGAACGAGCGGGTGGAGGCCAAACTGGAGGAAGGACTGAAGAAGCTGGGCAACAACTTTACGGTCGAAAGCCAGAGCAAGGTGGGCGAGACCATCTCGCGCGATATACGCAACAGCTCCATCGCGGTTGTACTGTTCTCGTGCGTGGTGATGTTCTTCTATATCCTTATCCGCTTCAAAAAGTGGCAGTACGGCATGGGAGCCGTGATCGCCCTCTTCCACGATGTGCTTATCGTGCTTTCGTTCTACACCATCTTTGACGGCTTACTGCCTTTCTCGCTCGAGATCGACCAGCACTTTATCGCGGCCATACTCACGGTGATGGGCTATACCATGACCGAATCGGTGATCGTGTTCGACCGTATACGCGAGTTCCTGGCCGAGAAAGGCAAGCGGGACATGGAGGGCGAGGAAAAGCGCACGCTGATCAATTACGCGCTGAACAGCACGCTGAGCCGTACCATCAACACCTCGCTCACGATCTTCTTCGTGCTCATTGTCATCTTCATTTTCGGTGGCGAAGTGATACGCGGGTTCATCTTCGCACTGCTCATCGGGCGCGTGATCGGAACCTATTCATCGCTCTGCATCTCCACGCCTATCGTGATCGATTTCGACAGGAAGCAGAAAGCAGAGGTAAAAGCTTAAGGGTCCCCGTCAATTGATCCGAAGCCCCCGCGCATTGGTGCGGGGGCTTTTTATTTTATCCCCTGCCTAACGCATAGCGGGCCTATTTTTTGTAAATTTGTTCTTAATTAACAACGATATACATGTTCGGACTTGGCGGAAGCGAATTGATACTTATCCTGATCGTGTTTCTCCTGTTCTTCGGCTCCAACAAAATCCCCGAGATCGCGCGCGGGCTGGGAAAAGGCATTCGCGAGTTCAAAGACGCGGCCAGCGGCATCAAAGAGGAGATCGAGAAAGGCGCCAACACGGTAAAGGATGAGACCAGCAAGATCAGCGCTGACCTGAAAAAGGACCTGGAAAAATAATTCATCTCCCGGCCGCTCCCCTTTATCTTCCCAAACCCCTTTGCCGTCTATTCCCCTTTCCCGTTAACGGCTTTTATTTTAGATTTGCTAAGCCTGCTCACCGGCAGGCTTTTTTATGTGGCGCAACCGTAAAGCTTTGTTATTCCCCTGTTTTCTGCTCGCCAGCCTGGCGAGCGCGGCTCAGCCTCCCCTGGCTTGGATACGCAGCCATAACGGCCCCATGAGCAGCACCGATAACCTGAATGCCATGGTGATCGATGCCCAGGAGAATGTTTATGTAACAGGCGGCAGCACCGCGCCCGGCAGCTCATTCGATTTCACCACCATCAAATACAGCAGCAGCGGGGTTCCGCAATGGACGGCCGTCTATAACGGGTCGGGCAACGATGTGGATGCCGCTAACGCCCTTGCGGTCGATAACAGCGGCAATGTGTACGTGACCGGCCGCAGCCGCGGGATGAATACCAACGAGGACATCACCACCATCAAATACAGCAGCTACGGGGTGCAGCAATGGGTAGCCGTTTATAACGGCACCGATAACCTGGTGGACGAAGGCACCGCCATTGCCGTAGACAACGCGGGCAATGTGTATGTGACCGGGTACGTAAGCATGACCGGCACTTCGGCCGATATCATCACCATCAAGTACGATGCGAACGGCAACCAGCAGTTCATCAGGATATTCAACGGAACGGGCAACGGAAATGACGAGGGCCGCGACATACGCGTTGACGGCAGCGGCAACGTGTATGTTACGGGAAAAGGCAACGAGACCACTTCCAGCACCCTGTCGGATATCGTAACCATCAAGTACGACAACGCGGGCAACCAGCAGTGGGTGATGGCCTACGATGGCGCAGGCGACAACGACTACGGCAAAGCCATGACACTGGATAATAACGGCAATGTGATCGTTACGGGTTACAGCTTTTTGTCGGGCTACTGGTTCGATTACGCCACGATCAAATACAGCCCATCGGGAACGCAGTTATGGGCCACGCGCTACAATCACGGGGCCAACCGTTATGATGAGGCCTGGGATGTGGTAGCCGATACGGCCGGCAATATTTATGTGACCGGGCAAAGCCAGGCCCTTGGCGGAAACAGCGCCCAGCCCGATTACGCCACGGTGAAATACAACCCATCGGGAATACAGCAGTGGGTGGCGCGGTATAGCAGCACCGGCAACCAGGACGACCGCGCATTCCGTATCGCGCTCGATGACCAGCAGCAGATCTATGTGACCGGCTATACCTCGGCCGGGCTGGGCAACCGCAACTTCGCCACTGTAAAATACGATACCGCAGGCGTGCAGCAATGGATCCTTACCTATACCGCGGCAGGCAGCGGCATGGATGTGCCAACCGCCATTGCCCTTACCCCCAGCGGAAGCATTTACGTGGCGGGCAGCTCCGATCTCGACACTACTTCTTCCGTCAACGAGGATTACCTGGTGATGCGCTATGCCCTGCTCACGGGCGCCTACCCCCTGAACAACCCTGTTTCGCTCCAGGTGTTTCCTAACCCGGCAGCAGCAGGAACAAAGGTTGCATTCAACTGCCCGGGCAGCGCGGCAGAAATGATCCTGTACGATATGGCCGGGCGCGAGCTGAAGAGAGAGGAGCTATACTGCAACACCGGGCTTTCCGTGCTGCTGGAGACCTGCGGGCTCAAACCCGGAACCTACCTGCTGCACCTGCTGGATACGGACGGACGGGCCGTTGCCCGCAGCAGGCTGATCCTGCAATAGACCCTACCGGTTTTTTATTAGCTTTGTCAAACACATAACCATACGCATGAAAAGAATGTACACCCCTAAAACCCTTTGTGCCGCTTTTCTCCTGGCTCTCTCGTTAAGCTCTTTTGCCCAGACCGTGCCGGTATCGTGGACGCGCAATTACAACGGCCCCCCCGACAATACGGATGACGCAGCCGATATGGTGATCGATGCCGCAGAAAATGTATATGTGACCGGCACCAGCTACGGGGTGAACGGCAACTTCGATATCGCCACCATCAAGTACAACAGCAGCGGTGCCCAGCAGTGGGTAGCCACTTTCAACGGCACCGGCAATGATAACGATGTGGCCAGCGCGGTTTGCACGGACGCCAATGGCAATGTGTACGTAACCGGCAAAAGCCGGGGCAGCAGTACGTACGAGGATGTGGTTACCATCAAGTATAACAGCGGAGGCATACAGCAGTGGGTGGCCTTCTACAACGGCAGCGACAGCCTGCAGGATGAAGGAGCGGCCGTTTATGCTGACGCCAGCGGGAACGTATACGTAACGGGCTATGCCAGCATCAGCGGCAACATGCACGATATCGTAACCATAAAATACGATGCCAACGGCAACCAGCAGTGGGTCCAGCTTTTCAACGGAACGGGCGGAGGCAACGATGAGGGAAAAGATATTGGCGTGGATGCGGGCGGCAACGTGTATGTGACCGGCAAAGGAAATGAAACCACCTTCAGCACCTTATCGGATATCGTTACGATCAAATACGACAACGCGGGCAACCAGCAGTGGGTAATGGCCTATGACGGTGGCAACGATAACGACTACGGCAAGGCCCTCACGCTTGACGACAACGGCAACGTGATCGTTACGGGGTACAGCTTCCTTTCCGGCAATTGGTTCGATTATGCCACGATCAAGTACAACCCTTCGGGTGCGCAGCAGTGGGCCTCGCGCTATAACAACGGCTCCAGCGGCTCCAACCGCTATGACGAGCCCTGGGATGTGGTGGCCGACTCGCTGGGCAATGTGTATGTGACCGGGCAAAGCCAGGCCGCAGGAGGCAATGGCGCTCCTCCCGATTTCGCCACCGTAAAATATAATTCGGGCGGCACGCAGCAATGGGCGCAGCGCTACAACGGCACGGCCAATAACGATGACCGCGGTTACGCCATCGCCCTTGACGACAGCCTGAACGTATATGTGACCGGGTATACTTCCCTGACCACGGCCAACCGCAATTACGCCACCATCAAATACAGCAATGCCGGTGTGCAGCAGTGGATAGCAACCTATGAGGGTACGGGTACGGGGCACGACAACGCCCTGGCCATTGCCGTATCGCCCGCCCGCTACGTATATGTTTCGGGCATTTCGGATGTGGATCCCACCAGCGGAACGAATGACGATTACCTCACCATTAAATACGCACCGCAGAGCATAGGCTTTGCCGACCTGTACGGGCAGCGCTTCGCTCTCCTGCTCTTCCCTAACCCGGCCGATAACGGGGCTACGGTCAGCATCACCTCCGGGTTCATCAGCCCCGGCTCCGAGCTGTGGCTTTCAGTTACCGACCTGGCGGGAAAAGAGATCATATCAGGCAAAGAGCTGAGCTGCGGTTCGCAATACGCCACGTATACCTTTGGCAGGGAGGACCTGCAGGCCGGAGCTTACCTTATCCGGGTGTACGACCGCGAAAACAACTTCGTGGGCAGCGGCAAGCTGATCGTGAAGTGAGGAAAACCGGCTGACGAAGAGCCTTCAAATTTAAAAGTGGAAGTCCCGCGGAATGGCGGGGCTTCGCTTTTTATGGTCCGTCCTGCCTCTTCTCAATTTCATTTTTTATTGAGATTTAAGATGGAGAATCCCGCGCGATGTAAAAACTTACGCTCCAGTCATCCCATCAGGATAAAATCCTGCTCCCTATCCCGCAATCCAGGCATTTTTTATGGGCGCAGTACTCGTTCCTGAGCTCGATCAGGGCCTGTGAGCGGTAGGCATCCTTCACCTTTATCCCCAGCTCCGCCCATTTCCGCACAATGGCATTATCCTCCGCATCGGTGCGTTCCAGGAGGGAAAGCGCCCGTTCGCAATACAGGTCTTCCTTTTTGTACCTGCCGTACACAAAAAGCAGTGGAGCAATGGTGTTGATGATCACATTATCTATGGCCTCATCGCCCAACCGCCTGCTCCGTTTGGGCGAGCGCCTGCCGAAGAGGAAATGATCGAGCCAGTAGTCCGAAGCTTCCACGCTGAGCAGACCTCGCAGCTCCTTGGCGTTTTTCACCTCCAGTACCCTCGAGAACAAATGCCCCGGGCCCGTTAGGAGCCCCGCGAACTGCGACAAGCGTATAGTGGGAAAATTGACGGGCCGCAGGCGCAAAAATCTCCAGATGTGCGCGTCCATGGGCTTCAGCCCGAATTTTTTGCGGAGATGGGCGTACTCTTTCTGCAAACCGCGGGGATAAGCTTCCCTGAACTTCCCCTCCAGCAAGCCCGCTTGGCCAAAGAGCAAAGCTTCTGCCCGCATCCTGTTTTGCCTGCATTTGCTCACCACCCGGTAGGGCAGGCTGCCCGCCAGTTGCTCAAAAGCCTCCGCGTTCACCTTAAAGCCGAAGTTGCGGGCCATCAGCAGGTAAAATGTCTCTTCCCAGTTGTTTTTACTGAGCGCCAGCCTTTGCAGGATATCCGCTGATCTTCGCTCCAGCCTTTCCGCCAGCATGCGGTCGAGCCAGGAGCTGACCTGCAAGGGCGGAACAGTACCGATGAGCCTGCCGCAGGGAACGGCTGAACGGCTCAGCTTAAAGTCGAGGTATCGCGCGTACACCCTGCGGTCCAGCCTGCCTTTGAGCTCGAGCACGGGGATCTTTTCCTTATTCTTCCTGAACACCTCCGCATCGTGCTCGTACACCACGTGAAGCAGGATATTATCGTAGGCCTTATCCGAGCTGTGCCCGTGCTTCTCCCACTCGGATGAACGAACATGTATCTCTACATTTCCCGCCCACACCGTAGGGCCTATCCTCATCCTGGCGTTGAAAAAATCAGGGCCGGCATCGCGGTTATGCTCTCCCGGCCTGATGATCTGAAGAGGCGCGCCATCCTGCGTACGCAGGTCGCTGTGGCCGAAGAGCCGGTACTTCCAGATATAATGCAGAAACTCCTCGTTCATGAGAAACGTATGGCCCTGACAGGGGTGATGCGCGTTACTATGTAAGAGGGTATAATGAGCATGAGCGTGCAGATCACGATGGTGCCCGCATTCAGCAGAAGGATATGCACTACATCCAGGTTAATGGGCACCCTGGAGAGGAAATAGGATTCAGGGTCGAGGGTCATCAGCCCGAACCGCTTTTGCGCAAGGCAGATACCAATGGCTATGATATTACCCCACAGCATGCCCCTGCCGATCAGGTAAACGGCATTGTACAAAAAGACCTTCCGCACCGACCAGTCGTCCGACCCGAGGGCTTTCAGTATGCCTATCATGTTGGTGCGCTCCAGGATCAGGATGAGCAGGGCCGATATCATATTGATGCCCGCCACCAGCACCATAAGCGCGATAACGATGATGGCGTTGATATCCTGCGCTCCCAGCCAGGCGAAAACCGGCCGGTTCATATCCTTGATATTCCGGGCCTGGTATTCATAGCCTATCTCCCCGTTCACCGCTTCGGTGAGCTCATCCAGCCTGCTGAAATCATCTACCAGCACCTCGAAGCCCGCCACCTGGCTGTCCGTCCACCCGTTGAGCTTTCTGATCCGCGCAATATCGGTGAGTATAAACACCTCATCGAACTGTTGTCCCATCCCCGTTTCGTAAATACCGCTGACCACGGGTTTTCTGGCCGAGGCTATGCCGCTGTGCTGTATGGAAAACACCTGAACCGAATCGCCTACTTTTATTTTCAGCCGGCCAGCCATGTATTTTGAAATAACAATGGAATTGGTGATCCCGGAATCCTTCACTGAGAACCGTTTTCCGTCCACCATATTCTTGCTGAAAAAGCTCCAGTCGAAATCCTTATCCACCCCTTTCATCACCACCCCGTGTATCTGCCCTTTCCATTTCATGATGCCCGCCTTGACGGCAAAGGCCTGCACATGGCGCACGCCTTCCAGGGCGCGGATATCATCCAGGAAAGGCTGCTCCTTTTCAATGGGAAGGAACTCGTAGGAATCATTGTTATCATAGCTGCTCATCTGGATATGCGACCCGAAACCGATCACCTTGTCGCGGATCTCGTTCTGGAAACCCGTTACCACGGCCATGGTCAGGATCATGACCGCAAGCCCCAGCGAAATGCCCAGCACGGAAATGCGCACGATAGGCCGCGAAAAGCGGCCGGCCTCGTTGCCTGAGAGTATGCGCCTGGCTATGAAGAGCGAGTAGTTCACCGGGATACAGATCAAAAAGCGGTACCCTATTTGCTGTACCGCATAAACAAAAATACTATTTTAGCCACGATGCCGAAAAGGTATATATACCCGCTTGCCGCGCTTTGCAGCTTCTTTTACCTCTGCGCCCCTGCGCAGCTCGTAACCAAAGTGAACAGCGAGGTAAAGACCTGGAAGGATATTAAGACCGGTGCCGACCAGACAGAGAGTTACCTGCCCCTGCTGTCGGGAAAGGCGGTGGCCCTGGTAGGTAACCAAACCTCGCTGATCGGCAGCACCCACCTGGCCGATACTCTGCTTTCGCTGAAAGTGAACCTGAAGAAGATCTTTTTCCCCGAACACGGCTTCCGCGGAAAAGAAGATGCCGGAACAACGCTCAAAACATATACCGATGAGAAAACCGGATTACCCTGCATCTCGCTGTACGGGAAAGACAATAAAAAGCCAAAAGCTGACGACCTGAAGGATATAGATGTGGTGATCTTCGACATTCAGGATGTGGGCGTACGCTTCTATACCTATATATCCACCCTGCACTACGTAATGGAAGCCTGCGCGGAGAACAAAAAAACCCTGCTGGTGCTCGATCGGCCCAACCCTAACGGCTATTACGTAGACGGGCCGGTACTGGAAGACAAATACCGCTCCTTTGTAGGCATGCACCCGGTGCCCATCGTACACGGCATGACCATTGGCGAATACGCACAGATGATCAATGGGGAGGGATGGCTGGCCAATAAGGCCAAATGCGAGCTTATTGTTATAAAGGTCAAGAACTACGAGCATAAGGATTATTACCTATTACCCGTCAATCCCTCGCCCAACCTTTCGGCCATGTCGGCCGTTTACCTTTACCCTTCGCTCTGCCTGTTCGAAGGCACTATCGTAAGCGTGGGACGGGGAACCGACAAGCCTTTCCGCCAGTTCGGCTACCCCGGCATGCCGGGCACCAAGTATACTTTCACCCCGCAAAGCATCAAAGGGGCCAGCGAAAACCCGCCCTACAAGGGCCAAGTATGCCATGGCTATGACGTTTCGGATTATGGCGAGGTGTTTATCAAGTACAGCAAACAGCTCTACCTGTTCTGGATCATCAATGCGTATAAATCCTGTCCTGACAAGGATACGTTCTTCACGGATTACTTTCTGAGCCTTACCGGAACCGCCAAGCTCAGGCAACAGATCATCGAGGGCAAGAGCGAGGCCGAGATCCGCAAGTCCTGGTCCGGGGGACTGGCCCAGTTCAAGCAGGTGCGCAAGAAGTACCTGCTTTACAAGGATTTTGAGTAACTTTAAACCTTACATTTAAATACCGGTCTAAAGAAACACAAAAACTCTACCCCCATGAGATCTGGACTTTTACTCCTTTCCGGCCTTGCCTTTGTTATGCGTGCCGATGCGCAAACCACGCCAACCTGGGCCGAGGACATCGCTCCCATTTTTTATAACAATTGCACCAAATGCCACAACACGAATGGCATTGCCAACATGTACCCGCTGATCACGTACAGCGAGGCTGTCTCCATTGCCCCTATGATCCAATACAATGTCACGAACGGGATCATGCCGCCCTGGCCGCCCGATACGACCTATAAGAGGCTGGCCCATGAGCGGATCCTTTCACCCGCAGAGGTCGCTGCCATAGATGCCTGGGTAAATGGCGGAACTCCCTCCGGCAACCTTTCCAACGCTCCCACCCCGCCCGTTTACAACACGGGCGCTACCATGACAAATCCCACGGTAGACCTTACCATGCCGGTATATACGGTAAATACCACCACTGACCTGTACAGGTGTTTCGTTATTCCCAGCGGGGTAGGCACCACGCAATACATTAAGGAGATCGAGATCATTCCCGGCAACAGGCAGATCGTGCATCACGTGCTGGCTTACCAGGATACCTCGCAAACCCCCGTTAACCTCGATAATAATGATCCGGGACCGGGCTATACCAGCTTTGGAGGTGTGGGGTCCAACACGGCCGAGCTCATTGGCGGCTGGGTGCCCGGTGATGCAGGCATAGCCAGGTATCCTGTGGGCATGGGCGTTAAGTTCCTTGCGAACTCATACATCATTTTGCAGATCCATTACCCGGGCGGCATTACCAACCAGGTGGATTCAACGCGTATCCTGCTCAAGCTGCAGGGCGGCTCCATGCGCGAGGTCTACCTCGATCCCATTCTTAACCACGTGACCAATATCACGCCTGCCCTGATCATACCGGCCAATCAGGTGAAATCATTTTCAGAGCAGTATTTTGTTCCCATTAACGTTTCGCTGATCAGCATTGCACCGCATATGCACCTCATCGGCCAGAAGATAAAGTCCTACGCGGTCGATCCCAACGGGGATACCATTCCCCTGATCAACATACCCAAATGGGATTTTCACTGGCAGGGCTTCTACAATTTCAGGAAGGTGACCAAGATACCCATGAACAGTTGGCTGAAAGCCGAAGCCACCTATGACAATACGGTGAACAACCCGAACAATCCCAACAACCCGCCCCAGACGGTTGTAGCGGGCGAATCCACCACGGACGAGATGATGATCGTTTATTTTGCCTGGACCTATTATCTGCCCGGTGACGAGAACATCATCCTGGATTCTTCTGCGGTGCTCGGTGTGGAGAACAACCCCGATATGATCGTTACTCCACAGCTATACGCGCCCTACCCCTCGCCTGCTAATGACGAAGTGACTGTGGATTTTTATCTTCCCGAAAAAAGCACGGTAAGCATAGAACTGTATGATATGACGGGCAAACTGGTGGCAAGCCCCATAGAAGAAAAGGAGTTTGCATCAGGCTCCAACACCTGCATGGTGAATATTAAAAACCTTTCATCCGGGATTTACCTGGTCAAGCTGCGAACAGGCGATACGGTCAGGACCAAGAAAGTAGTGAAGGAGTAAAAACGAAAAAATACTTATTGAAAGACCCGGGCCTATCCGGGTCTTTTTATTTTCAGCCCACGGCTACCTTTTCTTTCCTTACTGTCCTTCCCGGATACACCTTGAGCGCCTCATCCAGGCATTCCATGGCGTTCTTCAGGTCTTCCAGGTTAAGCACATAGGCTATGCGCACCTCGTCCGTACCCAGGTCGGGGCGGGAATAAAAGCCCGTGGCGGGCGCCAGCATCACCGTCTGGTTCTTATGGCTGAAGCTTTCCAGCAACCACTGGCAGAACCTATCTGAATTATCGATGGGCAGGCGGGCTATGCAGTAAAAGGCACCGCTGGGCTTAGGGCAAAAGGCCCCTTCCATTTTGTTGATGGCATCCACCACAAAGTTTCTGCGGGCCACATACTCCGCCTTCACCTTTTCGAAATAGGATGCGGGCGTATCGATGGCCGCCTCGGCAGCCACCTGCCCGAAGGTAGGAGGGCTGAGCCGCGCCTGGGCGAACTTCAAAGCCGTTTCCATCACTTCCTTGTTCTTCGAGACCAGGGCCCCTATGCGCGCTCCGCAGGCGCTGTACCGCTTCGATACGGAGTCGAGCAGCACCACGTTGTCCTCCACCGCATCCAGGTGCATCACCGAAACGTATTGCTTGTTATCGTAACAGAACTCGCGGTACACCTCATCGGAGAACAGGAACAGGTCATATTTCTTTACCAGAGCCTTCAGCGATTCCAGCTCTTCGCGCGTATACAGGTAGCCGGTAGGGTTACCGGGATTGCAGATCATAATGGCCCTGGTCCTGGGACCGATCACTTTCTCGAACTCCGCTATGGGCGGCAGCGCGAAACCCGTTTCGATCGAAGAGCGTATGGGCACCACCTTTACGCCAGCCTGGGTGGAAAAGCCGTTGTAATTGGCATAAAAGGGCTCGGGAATAATCAGCTCGTCACCGGGATTCATGCAGGTCATCATCGCGATCTCGATGGCTTCCGATCCTCCGGTGGTGATGATGATATCCGTATAATCCACGTTGATGCGGTGGCTCTTGTAATACGATGCCAGCTTTTTCCTGTAGCTTTCTATCCCTGCCGAATGGCTGTACTCCACCACCCTGGGCTGAAAGTTCTTAATGGCGTTCAATAAGGTATCCGGGGTTTCTATGTCGGGCTGGCCGATGTTCAGGTGATATACCTTTTTACCTTCTTTCTTGGCCTTTTCGGCATACGGCACCAGCTTGCGGATGGGAGAGGGAGGCATCACCCTTCCCTTGTCTGATATCTTCGGCATGTTTTCTTTTTTACAGGACCCTAAAGGTAATAAAAAACAGAGCCTGCCGCTTAACGGCAGGCTCCGGTATGCTTCGGGTAAAATGCCTTAGTTCTGCTTGGGAGCGGGAGTCTGGTTCTGCTGGGTATTGGCATCGGGCTTTACCGTTCCCTTGATCTTGAGCACAACGGTAGCGTTCTTGGCATTGGATACCACCGTAATGGTCTTCTCAAAATTGCCTACCCGCTTGGTATCATAATGCACCTTGATGGTTGCGGTCTCGCCCGGCTTTACAGGATCCTTGGGAGGAGTGGGCACGGTACAGCCGCAGGAACCCGTGGCGCTGGTAATGATAAGCGGCTCCTTACCGGTGTTCTTGAACTTGAATTCGCGGTCGCCATTGGAATTGTACTCTATCGTTCCGTAGTCGATCACCACCGTCTCAAATGTGATCTCCGGGGCATTCGGGTTCTCCGTGGTTGTGCTCCCGGGAGAATTCGTAGGCGTGGTGTTCGTCTGCGCTGCAGCGAACAGGGCTATCGCCACAAGAGCGACCGACATCATGATTTTTTTCATTGGCTTAGGTTTGTTAATTGTTATTGCTGGACAGATGAATTGGTGCTGTTGTTGTTGCCCGGGAAGGTTTCTTCCTTGGGCGGAGCCTCGATCTTGCCTTTTATCGTAATGATGGCCGGGTTGGTCTTGGCATTGGAAAATACTTTAACATCCTTGGTGAACATGCCCACGCGGTTGCTGTCGTATTTCACCTTGATCACCCCCGTTTTACCCGGCATGATGGGCTCTTTGGGCGTTGAAGGTACGGTACAGCCGCATGTCGCCTCGGCCTTTTCGATCACCAGGGGCTCCTTGCCCGTATTGGTGAACTTGAACTCGTACACGCATTCCGCGCCCTTCTGCAAGGTTCCGAAATCGTGAACGCTTACCTCGAAGGTGATCTCCGGTGCATTGGGATTCGGAGGCGTGGGCGGAGGCGTGGTGTTATCCTGTGCCATGGCCGTAAGGGCGCCCAGGAAAAGAATACTGCTTACAAGAAGGACCTTTTTCATGGTAAATCGTATTTGAAATGCAAATTTAATGTTTTTAGTTTTCAGAACGCAAGTTTCGCAAGGCGGAAATACATCGAAAATCATGCCAAAATAGCCTGAAAATCAATTATGAATCGTTTTCCCCTGGTCCCGGGTGAAAGCGCCTGTTTTTCAGCTCACTTTTGCTGAGGGGCCGTGGTGCCGGAGGTATTGGTATTGGGTTTCACCGTGCCTTTGATCTTCAGGATGACCGTACCGTTGGCTGCATTGGAGGTCACCGTAAGGGTTTTCTCAAAGGCGCCTGCCCGCTTGGTGTCATAATGCACTTTAATCACGCCCGTTTCACCGGGCTTGACGGGGTCCTTGGGAACGGAAGGCGTGGTGCAGCCGCAGCCCCGTATCACATCCGTAATGATCAGCGGCTCATTGCCCGTATTTTTGAAGGTGAACTCGCGGTTGCCGTCAGCATTATAATCCACCGTGCCGTAATCGATCACGATGGTCTCGAAAGTAATGACCGCTCCCTGGGTCGTATCGGCCGGGGTTTGCGCCTTTACCTGTATCAGCGGCAGAAGGAAAAGCGCGAAGCAGATGTACATGTTCTTCATGAGTGTGCTGGTTTCCCGAAAAGCATCAATAATTATTCCATGAATAGGCGAAAACTGTAAATTTGCTGTCCTTGCATGGAAATAGCCAAAACATACGACCCCAAAGCGGTTGAAAGCAAGTGGTACGCGTACTGGATGGAGAAAAAATTCTTCCGCTCCGTACCCGACCAGCGCGAGCCCTACACCATCGTGATCCCCCCGCCCAATGTTACGGGAGTGCTGCACATGGGCCACATGCTCAATAACACCATACAGGACGTGCTGATACGCAGGGCGCGCATGATGGGCAGGAATGCCTGCTGGGTGCCGGGAACCGATCACGCTTCCATTGCTACCGAAGCCAAGGTAGTGGCCCTGCTGAAAGAGAAAGGCATCGATAAATCGGATATCGGCCGGGAGGAGTTCCTCCGGCATGCCTGGGAGTGGAAAGAGAAATATGGCGGCATCATCCTGAAGCAGCTCGAGAAGCTGGGCGCCTCCTGCGACTGGGACCGCACCCGCTTTACCATGGAAGAGAAGCTGAGCGAAGCGGTCATTGATGTTTTTATCGATCTCTATAATAAAGGATACATCTACCGCGGCACGCGCATGGTGAACTGGGATCCGCAGGGCCTCACGGCCGTGTCGGACGAAGAGGTGAATTACAAAGAGGTTAGCTCGAAACTTTATTATGTCAGGTATAAAATAGAAGGCAGCGCGGATGACTGGATCACCATCGCCACCACGCGCCCCGAAACCATACTGGGCGATACCGCTGTTTGCGTGAACCCGAACGATGAGCGCTATAAGCACCTGAAAGGAAAAAAGGCCATCGTGCCGATCGTGAACCGCCCGGTTCCCATCATCTTCGATGAGTACGTGACGATGGAATTCGGAACGGGAGCCCTCAAGGTTACGCCCGCTCACGATGTGAACGATCACCAGCTCGGCATTAAGCATAAGCTGGAAGTGATCGATACCATTGCGCCCGATGGTAAGATGAGCCCTGCCGCGCGGTTCTATGTGGGCGAAGACCGCTTTGCCGTGCGTAAAAAGATCGTAAAGGACATTGAGGCGCTTGGTCAGTTGGTAAAGACTGAAGACATTAAAAACAAGGTAGGTTACAGCGAGCGGACGGACGCGGTGATTGAACCCAGGCTTTCGATGCAGTGGTTCCTGAAAATGGATACCCTGGCCAGGCCTGCCCTGGAAAACGTGCTGAACGGGAACATTCACCTCATACCCGATAAGTTCATCAATACCTACCGGCACTGGATGGAGAACGTGCACGACTGGTGCATTTCGCGCCAGCTCTGGTGGGGGCAAAGGATACCGGCCTGGTACGATGGCGCTGGGAATACGGTGGTGTGCAAGACAAAACAGGAGGCTTTCGGAAAACTGAAAGCGATCAATCCATCCTGCGCGGAAAAGGATGTGCGGCAGGATGAGGATGTGCTCGATACCTGGTTCAGCTCCTGGCTCTGGCCCATCACGGTCTTCGACCCGGATGTGATCCGCACCAAAAAGCCCAATGCCGACCTGAAGTATTACTATCCGACCAACGACCTGGTCACTGCCCCTGAGATTTTGTTCTTCTGGGTGGCCCGCATGATCATTGCCGGGTACGAATACATGGGCGATAAGCCTTTCACCAACGTGTACCTGACCGGCATAGTGCGCGATAAACTGGGCCGCAAGATGAGCAAATCGCTGGGCAACTCGCCCGATCCCCTGGACCTGATGGACAAATACGGTGCCGATGGCGTGCGCGTGGGCATGCTGCTCTGCTCCCCTGCCGGCAACGACCTGCTCTTTGATGAAAGCTACTGCGAGCAGGGCCGCAACTTTGCCAATAAGATATGGAACGCTTTCCGCCTGGTGAAAGGCTGGGAGATAGCCGATATGACTCAGCCAGCCGCCACTAAAACCGCTGTGGAATGGTTTACGGCCCGCTTCAGCGAGCAACTGGAGATCATCAACGACCTATACTCCAGGTACAGGATATCCGAAGCGCTGATGGCCACCTATAAGCTGGTATGGGACGATTTCTGCTCCTGGTACCTCGAAATGATCAAGCCCGAGTTCGCAGAAGGCAAATCGGGGCCTGTGGATAAAGCCACCTATAACGCTACCATTCATTTCTTTGAAGATATCCTGAAAGCCCTGCACCCTTTCATGCCCTTTATTACCGAAGAGATCTGGCACCTGGTCGCTGAAAGAAAAGAAAAGGATTGCATCATAATAGCCGACTGGCCGAAGAGACAGGATTTTGACAAGGACATCATCGGTAAAATAGAGGTGCTGAAAGAGCTGGTTACCACCATACGCAGCTTCAGGCAGCAGAAAAACATATCGCCAAGGGAAAAGCTCGATGTGTTCGAGCTGAGCGCTACCGAGCGCAATGATCCCTGCCGCCTCGACCCCATAGCCATTAAGCTGTGCAACCTCAGCTCCTACCGGTACACCACGAAAAAGATCGATAAAGCCTATGGCTTTATCGTGCGTACTATCGAGTTCTTTATTCCTATCCAGCAGTCGCTGAACACGAGCGAAGAAAAAGAACGGATAGCGAAGGAGCTGGAATACAACAAAGGCTTCCTGCAATCCGTTCAGAAAAAACTGGCCAACGAAAAATTCGTTCAGAACGCAAGGCCTGAAGTGGTGGAGGTAGAGAAAAAGAAAGAGGCGGATGCCCTGGCCAAGATCAAAGCCCTGGAAGAGCAGCTCAACGCCCTTTCCCGCTCATGAAACGCCAGCTCGTATATCTTCTTATCATGTTGCTTGTTACCGGTACCGGCTGCGGCTGGCTTTTCGGCTTTCACCGCGAGGTGCATAACCCCAAAAAGAAAGGCCGCTATCCCCGTTTTTCGAAAGAAGAGAAATTGCGTGGCGAGCGCTCGCCCCTGCGCGATTGCTATGATGTTACCTGCAACGAGCTGCACGTTTCCGTGGATCCGCTCAAAAAATACCTGAAAGGCAAGGTGAAGATTGACGCCAGCGCTGTGAGCGCCTTTGAGGTCCTTCAGGTTGACCTGTACCCGAACATGCGCGCGAACAGCATTACATTCAACGGTTCGCCCGCCAAGTACGAGCGTAAGCACGGAGCGGTCTTTATCACCGCGCCTCAAAAAATAAAAGCGGGCGAGCGGTTCAGCATTGAAGTTGCCTATGAAGGCGAGCCCCTGCCGGCCAGGCGCCCGCCCTGGGACGGAGGGTTTGTGTGGAAAAAGGATAAGCAACTGAACGACTGGATTGGCGTGGCCTGCCAGACCGAAGGGGCCAGCCTCTGGTGGCCCTGCAAGGACGAGAACTCCGATGAGGCCGACAGCACCTTGATCAACATCACCGTTCCTGCCGGGCTGTTCTGCGTCAGCAACGGGCAGTTCCGCGGTATTGATTCCCTTTCTTCAAAGACCGAACATACCTACCGCTGGTTCGTCTCTTACCCGATCAACAATTACAACGTTACTTTATACATAGGAAAGTACAGGCACCTGAGCGACAGCTATAAAAGCCCCGTGACGGGAAAGACCCTGGCCCTGAACCATTACGTATTGCCCTGGAACTATACCATGGCGCAAAAGCATTTCCAGCAGCTCAAAGACCACCTGGCCTTCTTTGAAAAGACCTTTGGCGAGTATCCCTTTTACCGCGATGGCTTTAAGCTGGTGGAATCGCCCTATGCGGGCATGGAGCACCAGACCGCCATCGCTTACGGCAACGGCTATAAGAACGATTTCAACGGCTGGTTCGATTACATTATCCTGCACGAGACCGCCCACGAATGGTGGGGCAACAGCCTTTCCGCTTCCGACCTGGCGCACGTGTGGCTGCAGGAAGGCTTTGCCACCTACAGCGAGGCCCTCTACGTGGAGCACATACAGGGAAAGAACGCCTACCTCGATTACCTGTACTGGCAGCGCATGACCATCAAGAACAAGCGCCCCCTCATCGGGCCCATGGGCAGAAAATATTTCAGCTATAAGGACGGTGACGTATATATGAAAGGCACCTGGACGCTCCATACCCTGCGCTCGGTCATTGCCGATGACCCGCTCTTCTTCGATATCATCAAGACCTTTCACGTGGAGAACAGCATGAAGCAGGTCACATCCGATGCGTTCATAGCGCTCGTGAACAAAAAAACAGGAAAAGACTATTCCTGGTTCTTCAAACAATACCTGAGCAAGCGCAAGGCCCCCTTTATCGAATACTGCTACGCGGGCGGCAAGCTCTATTACCGCTGGAAGAACACCGACAGCGATTTTGTTATGCCCGTGGAGCTTGTAACGGGCAACGGAAAGCGCACAATGATCTATCCCACAGCCAAAGTTCAGGCCATGACGCTTCCCGATGGCGTCTCTGAATTCGCCTTTAACGACCGCATCATGCTCTTCGGCAGCAGGGAGAACAAAAGCCTGAAACGGAAAGCCGATTAAGCGTAGCCCATGATCTTATAGGTGATCATGCCCACCACTTCGTGGATAAGGTTATCCCAGCTATGGAGTGCATAGATATTGGGGATGAACGCATGATCGAACTGGAATTTGCGTTTACCGGTATAACGGTCCGTTGTATAAGGCGTAACGATAAGCCCTTCCTTTTTAAAGCAGGCCTTTGCCCTGCGCATGTGAAAGGCCGAGGTGATGAGAAGGTATTTTCCGCCCGGCAGCTCTTTCCCGATCACTTTCTTGGCATTGACCGCGTTCTCATGCGTGTTCATGGATTCGGTTTCCAGGAGGATGTCTTCCTGCGGGATGCCCAGGCCGGACAAAAAACGCTTGATCAGCTCACCATCCTTGTAAGGCGTATCGTTCAGGCGGCCGGAGCCGCCCACATATATGATCTTCTTTATTTTCCCCTTCTTATAAAGGTTCACGGCCTGCCATAAGCGGTCGCTGCCGCGGTTGAACTGCAACCGGTCGTATTGCGGGTCGTATACTGTGAAGCTTCCCAGCACGATACCCGCGTCAAACGGCCCTTCGAGGTCTTTCTCATGCATGGCCGGGTATTCCCATAGGCGGTTGAACTCGTCAAAGATAAAGGTGTTTGAAAAGAACAGCAGCACAAAAATACCCGAGAGCAGGAACTTGCGCTTACGCCCCGGAGCTTTCGCAAACAGTGCAAAAAAAAGCAATACGGTGATCCAGGTGATGGGCGAAAGCAGGAAGGCCAGTATCTTGGACAGGATGAAAAACATAACAGCTCAAAGATACATTCTTATCCATAACCGATCTGCTGGGGGTATCCCGGCAGCAGCAACCGATCCTAAAATACTTGAAGGCCTCCGATACAAGTTTAAGCTTCGTGCGACAATTTGAATTATTGACCTCAAAAAAAATAGCACTGAGCTAAAACATTTTTCGTTTTATAACATTTCACAAAAGGTAGACGTATAAGTAGGGGCATTGATTGTCGTCTATTAGGTTTCAGCGCATAACCCCAATTCTGCAGGCGTGACAATAATTATGGCGTATCGGTTCTTGCCAGGCTTTTGCGATTG
>JBFLYZ010000009.1:0-79679 GCA_040756415.1 Bacteroidota bacterium | reverse complement strand
AGCCTGGATAACCCCGAAGCCTTTTGGGCCGGGATAGCGGAAGGTTTTTTATGGAAAAAAAAGTGGAACAAAGTGCTGGAATGGAATTTTACCGGGCCGGACGTAAAATGGTTCATCGGTGGCCAGCTCAACATCACTGAAAACTGCCTGGACAGGCATCTTTCTTCCAGGGCAGATCAAACCGCTATCCTGTGGGAGCCTAATGACCCGAACGAAAAAGGAAGAAGGTTGTCGTACCGCGAATTACATGAAGAGGTGTGCCGCTTTGCCAATGTGCTGAAGAATAAAGGCGCAAAGAAAGGAGATCGTATCTGCATTTACATGCCCATGGTGCCCGAGCTGGCCGTTGCCGTGCTGGCCTGCGCGCGCATAGGCGCCATACACTCGGTGGTCTTTGGAGGATTTTCCTTTCAATCCCTGGCCGACCGGATACACGATGCTGACTGCAGCATGGTGATCACGGCCGATGGGGCTTATCGCGGGGCCAAGATCATACCGCTCAAGGAAGTGGTCGACCAGGCGCTGAAGAGCTGCCCTTCGGTCAAAAACGTTATCGTGCTCCAGCGCACGCATGCCCAGGTTGTGATGCGTGCCGGCCGGGATACCTGGTGGCACGATGAGGTGAAAGCCGCTGGAGCCGCTTGCCCGGCAGAGGTCATGGACAGCGAGGATATGCTGTTCATATTATATACCTCCGGCTCTACCGGCAAGCCGAAAGGAGTGGTGCACAGCACGGCCGGCTACATGGTATTTGCAGACTATACGTTCAGGAATGTTTTTCAGTATAACGAAGGAGAAGTATACTGGTGCACGGCCGATGTGGGCTGGATCACCGGCCATTCGTACCTCGTGTACGGACCTTTGCTTGCCGGGGCTACCACGCTTATGTTCGAAGGCATTCCCACCTATCCTGATGCCGGGCGTTTCTGGCAGGTAATAGATAAATACAAGGTAAACATCTTCTATACCGCTCCCACGGCCATCCGGTCGCTCGAGGCCATGGGGCTCGGTTTCGTGAAGCCGTACCGCCTCGATTCGCTGCGGGTGCTGGGAACGGTGGGCGAGCCCATCAACGAGGAGGCCTGGCATTGGTATCACAAGAACATAGGCAAGGAAAGATGCCCGGTAGTGGATACCTGGTGGCAGACCGAAACGGGAGGTATTATGATTTCTCCGCTGGCGGGCATTACTCCCGTCAAACCGGGATTTGCCACTTTGCCGTTGCCCGGGGTCCAGCCTGTGCTGCTTGATGAAAATGGGAACGAGGTGAGCGGCAATAACGCGGAAGGCCGTTTATGCATGAAGTTTCCCTGGCCGGGTATCATCCGCACAACGTACCGCAATCATGAGCGGTGCCGCGAAGCCTATTTCTCTCAGTTCAGGGGATATTATTTTACCGGTGACGGCTGCCGCAGGGACAGCGAAGGCTATTACCGCATCACCGGGAGAGTAGACGATGTAATAAAGGTATCGGGTCACCTGCTGGGCACTGCCGAGATCGAGAACGCCATCAACCAGCACCCGGATATAGTGGAAAGCGCGGTGGTAGGCTTTCCGCATCAGATCAAGGGATGGGGCATCTACGCGTTTGTCATTGACGAGCGCGGCCGGAAGGATGTTGACCTGCTGAAGAAAGAGATCATCGAAACGGTGAACAAATTCATGGGCCCTATCGCCAAGCCGGATAAGATTCAGGTCGTGAAAGGCCTTCCCAAGACCCGCTCGGGCAAGATCATGAGGCGTATACTACGCAAGATAGCGGAAGGAGACGTTTCCAGCCTGGGAGACACTTCAACCCTGCTCGATCCTTCGGTAGTGGAAGAAATAAAACAGGGGGCATTATGACAGCGCAGTTATTTCTCGAGCTCTTTGAGCGGGATATCGTTAAAGTAAAGGAGGAGATCGCTCTGTATGCGAACGAAGGCGATCTCTGGCTCGTACAAGGCGATGTCAGGAACTCAGCGGGAACGCTTGCCCTGCACCTGGCCGGCAACCTCAGGCATTTTATTGGCGCGGTGCTCGGTAATACCGGGTATGTGCGCCAGCGCGACAAGGAGTTTTCGGATCGAGATATTCCCAGGGAACAACTGCTGGCAGGGCTGGATGATGCGCTGGACGTTGTCAGGAAAACCCTGGCGCGTCTCAGCGATGAGGACCTGAGCAGGGATTTTCCGATCGAGTTCATGGGCAGGCGCAAAACACTGCAGGTCCTCATCATACTGGCTTCCCACCTCAACTATCATCTCGGGCAGATCAACTATCACCGCAGGCTGCTTGCACAATAAAGTATACCGGAAGCCGTTATGTTAATCTTTGTTATTTTTTGCTTGTATACTTTTACCTGAGTAACTTAGCCCAAATAATGCCGTTGTGACCGACTCGCTTGTAATACTCCCAACATACAACGAGAAGGAAAATATCGAGCGCATGGTGCGCAAGGTCTTTTCCCTGCCCGTTTCCTTTCACCTGCTGGTGGTGGATGACGGGTCGCCCGATGGCACGGCCGATATTGTGAGGAGGCTTATGCCTGAGTTTCCCGGCCGGCTTTTCCTGGAAGAGCGCAGGGGCAAGCTGGGGCTGGGAACCGCTTACATACATGGTTTTAAATGGGCCCTGAGCCGCGGCTATGAGCTGATATTCGAAATGGATTGCGATTTTTCCCATAACCCCGATGACCTGCTGCGCTTGCGGGACGCCTGCCTGAGCGGTGCCGACCTGGCCATCGGCTCGCGCTATGTAAAGGGCGGCCGCATACGCAACTGGCCGCTGAACCGCCTGCTCATGTCCTACTTTGCCTCCATCTACGTGCGCATGGTGCTGTGGATAGGAATAAAGGACACTACGGCAGGATTCAAATGCTACCGCAGAAAAGTGCTGGAGACCATTGGGCTCGACAAGGTGCGGTACGTAGGATATGCCTTCCAGATAGAAATGAAATACCGTACGCGTAAGTCGGGTTTCAGGATCGTGGAGGTCCCTATTACCTTTATCGACCGCCAGTTCGGGGTTTCCAAGATGAGCGGCAAAATATTCAAGGAAGGCTTCCTGGGAGTGCTGCAGCTCCGTTTCATGAAGATCCCGTAATCTCCGGACGATACTCCCTTCTGCGCGTTTTTGTGCTATTTTTGTGCTGATAAATACCTGTTGTTATGACAAAGCGCGCCTTACCTCTATTCATCCTGTTGCTGTTCGCAGTTCCGGCTTACCCGCAGAAGGGGATCAGTACGGATAATCTGAAAAAGCACATTACCTACCTGGCCGCTGACGAGCTGGAGGGCCGGGGAACCGGCAGCGAAGGCGAGAAGAAGGCCGCGGTCTATATTACCAAGCGGTTCAAGGAATATAAGCTTGTCCCCAAAGGTAACGGGAACTCCTACTATTATAATTTCAAATTCAAGCCCGCTCCCAAGAAGACCGACTCGACCGAAATAGAGTTCCCTGAGCGGATGGGCAACAACCTGGTGGGGTATCTTGACAATGGGGCCGAATATACCGTGGTGATCGGTGCCCACTACGATCATTTAGGGCAGGGCCATGATCACAACTCGCTTGACGCGAACCCCGAAGGCAAGATACACAACGGGGCTGACGATAATGCCTCGGGCGTGGCGGGCGTCCTGGAGCTGGCCCGGTACTTCAGCACCAACGATGTAAAGGAGAAGTTCAACTTCCTGTTCATTTGTTTTTCGGGCGAGGAGCTGGGCCTGTATGGCTCCAAGAAGTACTGCGAGAGCCCGACCATCGATCTGGCCAAGGTAAATTACATGATCAATATGGATATGATTGGCCGGCTCAACGATTCCACGAAAAGGGTCATTATTTATGGAGTAGGCACAGCCCCCGAGTGGGTACCTATCATCGACTGGATCAAAAGCGATTTCAGCATTAAAAAGGACAGCGCGGGAATAGGGCCTTCCGATCAGACCTCGTTCTACCTGAAAGACATTCCCGTGCTGCACTTCTTCACCGGGCAGCATGCCGATTATCACAAACCGAGCGATGATGTGGAGAAGATCAATTATGAAGGCGAGAAGCAGGTGCTTGAGTTCATCATTAAGGTGATCGGGGAGACGGAAAAGCTGCCTAAGCTGAAGTTCCAGAAAACGAAGTCCCCGGATACGGGTAAATCCACATCCAAGGTCACCATGGGTGTAATGCCCGACTACACGTACGAGGGAAAGGGTATGCGGATTGACGGTGTGACCGATGGCAAGCCTGCCGCCAAGGCCGGCCTGCAGAAGGGAGACGTGATCATCATGCTGGGCGATAAGCCGGTAGGCAGCACCATGGATTATATGAAAGCATTGTCGGGCTACAACAAGGGCGATACGGTTACCGTGACCGTTCTGCGCGATGGGAAGGAAGTAAAACTGCCGGTAACATTCTGATGTCGTCCATACTGATCAGGAACGCGAACATCGTGAATGAAGGAAATACCTTCAGGGGTCATGTTCTGATCCGGGATGGCCTGATCGATAAAATTTCGGAAAGCGAGATAACGGCCTCGGCAACCCGGGTGATCGATGCGAAGGGGACCTATCTTCTTCCCGGGCTGATCGATGACCAGGTTCATTTCCGTGAGCCCGGGCTCACCCATAAGGCCGAGATCTATACGGAGGCCAGGGCGGCCGTTGCTGGCGGGATAACTTCCTTTATGGAAATGCCGAATACGGTGCCCAACACCCTGACCCAGGAGCTGCTGGAGCAAAAGTACAGGCGCGCGGCAGAGGTTTCGCTTGCCAACTATTCTTTTTTCATGGGCGCCTCCAACGAAAATATAGAGGAGGTGCTTCGAACCGACCCCGCAAGCGTGTGCGGGGTAAAGGTGTTCATGGGCTCTTCGACCGGTAATATGCTGGTGGATAACCGCGCCACACTGGAGGGCCTTTTTTCCAGGTGCAAGCTGCTTATCGCCACGCATTGCGAGGATGAGTCGACCATACGCGCCAACCTGGAAACGTTCAGGGCCAAGTACGGGGACGACATACCGGTTGAATGCCATCCGCTGATCCGCAGCGCGGAAGCATGCTACCGTTCGTCCTCCCTGGCCGTTGAGCTGGCCAAGAAATACCATGGGCGCCTGCATATCCTTCATATTTCGACCGAAAAAGAGCTGTCTCTTTTCGACAATACGGTGCCGCTTTCGAAAAAGCGAATCACGGCCGAGGCCTGTGTCCATCACCTGTGGTTCACGGATGAGGATTACAGCGCGAAAGGTAATCTCATCAAGTGGAACCCTGCCGTGAAAACAAAAAGGGACCGCGATGCGGTATTGAAGGGCGTGCTGGAGAACCGCATTGACGTTATCTGTACCGATCACGCCCCGCATACGCTGGAAGAAAAAAACCAGGCATACGCCAAGGCGCCCTCGGGTGGGCCGCTTGTGCAGCACGCGCTGGCAGCCATGCTGGAGCTGGCGCATCAGAAGAAACTGACGGTGGAAAAGGTGGCTGAAAAAATGAGCCATGCGGTAGCCGATTGCTTTCAGGTAGACCGGAGGGGCTATATACGCGAAGGGTATTTTGCCGACCTGGTGCTGGTGGATATGAACGCTCCCTGGACGGTAGCGCGTGAGAATATCCTGTACAAGTGCGGCTGGTCGCCTTTCGAGGGCACTACTTTCCGTTCGAGAGTTACCCATACATTTGTGAACGGGCACCTGACCTATTCGAACGGCCGGTTCGATGAATCGGTAAAGGGAAGCCGTCTTCTATTTAAAAGGTAACATGAGGATACTGGTAACGGGGGCGGGAGGATTTATCGCTGCCAGGCTGGCCAGCCAGTTGGCGCAGTCGGGGAAAAAAGTAAGGGCGATGGTGCGTACCCGCGAAAGCGCCCTGCTCCGCCATCCCAACATCGAGATCGTGAAGGGCGATATCCTGGACAAAGAGAGCCTGGATAAGGCCACCCGCAATGTTTCGCAGGTTTACCATGTGGCCGCCCTGGCCAACAATTGGGCTCCCAGCGAAAAAATATTTTTCGATATCAATGTGACCGGCACCGAAAACGTGATCGAGGCGGCCAGGAAGAACGGTGCCGGGCGTATCGTTATGACCTCTACGGCCGGTACGATAGGCCCCTCGGTAAACGGGCAGCCGGTGCACGAAGGCCTGCTGCCGCCCGCTTTCCTTTACAGCGGATACGAGCGTTCAAAATTTGCCGCAGAAGAGCTTATAAGGAAAAGATCGAAGGAGGGATACGATATCGTGATCGTGAACCCTACCCGGGTGTTCGGCCCGGGCCCGCTGAGCAAAAGCAACTCCGTGACCAATATTGTGTATAAGTATACCCGGGGGCGGTGGCGCTTCCAGCCGGGGAGCGGGCAGGAGATAGGTAATTACGCTTACGTGGACGATGTGATAAGGGGGCACTTCCTGGCCATGGAAAAGGGCCGGAGCGGAGAACGGTATATACTGGGAGGGGAAAATGTTTCGTACAACCAGCTCATCAAAAAAATAGCCGAGGTGCATGGTAAGGAATACGGCCTCATCAGCATACCCCTCGGGGCCTTTGCAGCATACGGGGCGCTGAGCGATTTCCTGGGCGATTATTTCGGTATCGAGCCCATGATCACCAAAAGCTGGCTGCAGAAATACAAGGCCAACTGGACCGCCTCGACCGAGAAGGCCGAGAAAGAGCTGGGATACACCGTCACCCCGATGAAAGAGGCCATTGCCCGTACCATCCATTGGCTGTCTGAACAGTACCCTTCCTGATATCCTTTCGTATCTTTATCCCGCAAGTCATTGCGTATGCCGTACTATATCCTTAAGCTGATCGAGAACATCTTTTACCGGGTTTTTTACAGGATACAGATCAGGAACCTGCATTACCTCAATTCTCCGAAGCCTACCATCATATCGCCCAATCACAGTAATGCCTTCATCGATCCCACCATCCTGGGCATGCTGCCCCGTAAGAAGGTGCGGTTCTTCGCCCGTGGCGATGTGTTTAAGGGCCGGTTCATGCGCTGGCTGCTCGAAGGCCTGAATATAAGTCCCATGTTCAGAATGCAGGAAGGGGGATTCAACGAGGTGAGGAAGAACGATAAGACATTTGAGGAATGCAAACGCCTGCTGTCGGAAGATAAGAACATCATGCTCTTTCCGGAGGCCGTGTGCGTGCAGGAGCGGAGGATACGCAGGCTCAGGAAAGGCCTTTCGCGCATAGCGTTCATGACCGAGGAGGCGTTCGATTTTAAAAAGGACCTGCTGGTGGTGCCGGTCGGCCTGAACTATTCCGACCCGAGCAGGATGGGAAGCAGCGTGTTCATCGATATAGGGAAGCCGTTCTCGTTGAAAGAGTTCGGGCTTCGCTATAAAGAGGACAAGGTAAAGGCGATCAATGAGTTTACCACCTTTCTTCAGCAGCGCATGGAAGAGCTGGTCGTGGTGATCGAGAATCCCGCTCACGATGAATTGGTGAAAGCGATTGAGCAGGTATACCTGCGCCAGTGGATGAAGGAAGAAAAGATAAAGAAGAATGACCTGGCCGGGCAGACCGCCATCAGCAAGAAAATAGCGGGCATGGTCAATAGCTGCGATAAAAAGGATCCTGCGCTGCTTGCCGAGCTGAAGTCGCGGATATTGCCGTATACCGCAAGCCTGCACAGGCTCAGGCTGCGCGATCACCTGCTGGCGAAAGACGCAATTCACGGAATGAACATGTGGACCTTCTTCCGCGATTTCCTGGTCATCTGGTTCGGGATGCCGCTGTACTGCCTGGGCGTGTTCATGAACTATCCACCTTATTTCCTGGCCAAACGCGTTGCTGACAAAAAAGTGAAGCAGGTCGAGTTCTACGCATCGGTACACGCCAACCTGGCCTGGATACTGTGGTTTCCCTGGTATGGAATACAACTGCTGGCCGTTGCACTGATCTTCAGGAGCTGGGCTTTGCTGGGGGCCTATGCTCTTGCGGTTCCGCTCCTGTTGGCGTTCGTGATTAGCTATTATCCGGGTATGAAAAAAATATTCGGCCGCTGGAGGCTGCTGAGGTATGTGCGTAAAAAGAGGGCCGAGGTGGAAAAACTCCTTTATCAGCGCGAGGAGATCATCAGTATGCTGGATGAGCTGAAGAGCGGTTACGCTGCTAATCCCTGACCCTGTTCAGGGCCATGGCTTTCAGCATCCACGAAGGCAGGGCCTTTTCGGGGTTGCGCTTTTTCAGGTTGAGGTACCACCCCAGCTTTTTCATGATCGGTATCTTGTGTGTTTCCACGAACTCGATCAGCGTGCCGTCCGGATCCTCGATATAACTGAAACGGCCGGCCGCTTCTCCCATGTCGAAGCTGTTCGCGCTGTCGACCGTGAACGGGTGTCCTTTTTCCATGCACTCTTTCTTCAGCGCTTCCATGCCGGTGATATCGAAACACAGGTGAATGTAGCCCAGGTCGCCCCAGAAGCGGCCTTCAAAAACTTTGCGGGGTTTCCGGTCGAGGGCCTGAATCAGCTCAATGGCGCTGCCGCCCAGCAGCCGGGAGAAACCTCCGGTTCTTGGCCGGCCGTGCGTAAGCAATACACGCCTGAACCTGTTTGCGCCACCCGGCAAAGGCCTCAGGTCATCGAAAAGACCTTCCTTGTCATAGATCGTTCTGTCGTATCCCAGTATATCGGAATAAAAGCGTTTTGACCGTTCCATGTCGCTCACACCGATCATGCAGCCGGCCGGCCCGCCCGTGAGCTGCCGCCCTTTGCCGAACCAGTCGTTGCCTTTCACTACCTGGAAAAGATTACCGAAGGGATCGCGGAGAAAGAAATGCTCGTTATTTGCCGGGTCGTTGGCCACCTCAGAGATCACATCCGCCTTTTTTGACCGCAGGAACCCGTGAGAGCTTTTGACATCAGCGGATTTTATCCGCGTGACCAGGATGCCCAGGTCGCCCGCCTCTATTGTAAAAGGGCAGGGCTGTGGAACGCGCGAGGTATACTGCCAGATCTCAAAGCCTCCGCCACCCTTCATATTAATGGCCAGTATGGCATGGCGCTTGTGCGGTTTGCCGCCCGTGTAAGGCAGCATAAGGTTGGCTTCGGCCGCTTCCTCGAACACGGGAACATCCATCCCGAAATGCTGCCGGTACCACGCAAAGGCTTTATGTACATCGGGCACTCCTATCCCGATCTGCTGTATGCCTACGATATTCTTTTTCATGCTGTCTATTCGGGCTTTTGCTTGCGTATGATCTTTGAAAAAAGTCGCGGGAAAAAGCGCTTCATCCAGAGGGCGGTCCGTTCCTTCCGCTGGCCTACGTAGATCTCTTCCCTGCCGTGCTGTATGGCGCTGATTATTTTTTCAGCGCAGGCCTGCGCGCTTATTCCCTTTTCCTGGCTTTCGTCCATGACACCGTGCGTTCTGCCGTCAGCTTTCAGGGCGTTGACCGAGATATTCGTTTTCACCTTTCCCGGGCAAACCAGCAATACATTGATGTTGTGCCTGTGTACTTCCATGCGCAGCGAATCGAAAAAGCCGTGCAGGGCGTGCTTGGATGCGGAATAGGCCGAGCGCAGAAAGAAGCCGAACTTGCCCGATACGCTGCTGATGACCACGATATTCCCGCTTTTCTGCCTGATCATAAAGGGCAGCACGCTCTTGGTCAGCGCCACCTGCCCGAAATAATTGACCTCCATGATCTGGCGGTCTATGCTCAGCGGTGTATCCTCGGCATACGAGCGCTGGCTGATGCCGCCATTATTGACCAGTATATCGATGCGCCCGAACCGGGCAACCGCAGTATCGGTGAGCGAAGGAAAAGCAGCGCTGTCGCCCAGGTCGAGGGGAAGAATAAGGCTGTTCGTGTCATTGAGCCCGGCTTGGGTACGCACGCGCTGCAGCTCATCCGTTTTCCTTGCCGAGAGAATGATCTTCGAACCCTGCCTGGCCAGGCTGTTTACCAGCGCCTCGCCTATCCCGGATGAAGCACCGGTGATCCAAACCACCTTATTGCTGAAAAAGCTCATGAAACACCAAAAATACTTTAATTTTCGGCTTGCATAAATGCTAACTTTGATGCCTATCCCGATGAAAAAAATCCTGTTCATATTCAGCGCGCTGCTTCTCTGTTCCTGCGGGGGAGAGAAAAAAGAGCCGGTTCCGGCCCATGTCCTCGCGCACGATCAGATGGTGAAGCTGCTGAAGGATATGCATATTGCCGAAGGTGAATCGGGCATCCGTACGATGGAGAACATAAATGACCCGGCCGGAGATACGGTCAATTACCAGGAGATATTCAAGAAGAACGGCATCCAGAAATGGCAATACGACAGCAGCATGATGTATTATTCCACGCGGCCGGAGCTGCTGAACGAGATCTACGACCAGGTGATCAGCGAGCTGGAAGACGGCAAAAAGTCGGTCGGTAAATGATCAGCCTCTGAATTCTTTCAGGTAGATATCAGCAATTTCCTTTATCGATCGCTCCACGGGGATGAAGCTCATGCCTAATTGCTGTTTGATCTTCTCCGATGAATAATAGGTGCGGTTGCGCGCTCCCCTTGTTATTTCCTTTGTGATCACCTGCGGCTGTCCGGTAAGCAGGCTTTTGATGGCGTCCAGCCTTCGGGCCAGGCCCAGCAGCAGGCTCCCCGCTTCTATACGGGGCCGGGGCCTTCCCAGCGCATCGGCCACTTTTTCGAGAAAAAACTTATAAGGATGGTTTTCCGCTGACAGGATATAGCGCTGGTTCTTCACATCGCTCTCGGTCAGCCGGACCATGGCCCGCACCACATCGCGCACGTCAATATACCCGGCCGATCCGCGCGTGTAGATCTTCAGTCCTTTATAAACGCGGTCAAAAAGCTGGGGGCTGCCCTGCGTCCACCTGCCGGGCCCCAGGATAATGGACGGGTTGACGATCACTACGCCCAGGCCCTCTTCTGCCGCCCGCCAGATCTCCCGTTCGCCACCGTATTTGCTGATATCGTAATTGGAGTTGTAAGGGGATGAACGCCATTTGCTGGTTTCGGTGATCGTTTTTCCGCTGGCGTTGAAGCCGAATGCGGCTACCGAGCTGACGTGGCACAGTTTCCTGATCCCTGTTTCAAGGCATGCATTGGCCACGTTCGCGCTGCCTTCTACATTCACCTTCATCATGTGGCGCACTTCCCTGGGATTGTACGAGATCATACCCGCGCAATGATAGACCACTTCCGCTTCCTGCATGGCATCGATCAGGGAGTGGATGTCCGTAACATCGCCTTCCACCCATTCGATGCGCGAGAAAAGAGCCTGGTGATCGCTGCTGTAATAGGAAAAGGTCTTTTCCGCGTAAGCCACGCTTTCAGGCTTCCTCCTGATCGCTCTTACTTTTTTTCCCGTCCGGGCCAGCTCAAAGAGCAGGTGAGCTCCTACCAGCCCGGTTCCCCCTGTAACCACTATCATAGGGCTAATTTAATTTTTATCTTTGTTGGCCTATGAAAAAAAATTTTGTCGAAGAGCTGAAGTGGCGCGGAATGCTGCACGACATCATGCCCGGTACAGAGGAACTGCTGGGAAAGGGCATGGTTACCGGCTACATCGGCTTCGACCCTACATCCGATTCGCTGGGCGTGGGCAACCTGGTGCAGATCATGACCCTGCTGCACTTCCAGCGCTGCGGGCATAAGCCGATCGCCCTGATCGGAGGGGCTACCGGTATGGTTGGCGATCCCTCGGGCAAATCGCAGGAAAGGAACCTGCTTACCGAAGAGGCGCTGAACCATAACCTGGCCTGCCAGAAAAAGCAGCTCGAGAAGTTCCTGGATTTTAACTGTGGCCCTAACTCGGCCGAGATCGTGAACAACTACGATTGGTTCAAGGACTTTTCTTTCCTTGATTTTATCCGTGACGTGGGCAAGCACATCACGGTCAATTACATGCTGGCCAAGGATTCGGTCAGGAACAGGATATCGGGCGAGAACCGGGAGGGGATGTCGTTCACCGAGTTTTCCTACCAACTGGTGCAGGGCTATGATTTTTACTGGCTCTGGAAGAACAGGAACGTAAAGCTTCAACTGGGCGGTTCCGATCAGTGGGGCAACATCGTTACGGGTACCGAGCTGATTCGCAGGAAGGACGGGGGAGAGGCCTTTGCCATTGTCACACCCCTGATCAAAAAGGCAGACGGCAGCAAGTTCGGCAAGACCGAAAGCGGCAATGTATGGTTAGATCCTAATAAAACTTCTCCATATGAATTTTATCAGTTTTGGTTGAATACTAGTGATGTGGATGCCTCAACCTATATTCGTATCTTTTCGATCAAGAATCGTAATGAGATTGAAGAGCTAGAAAACAAGCATAGAGAAGCACCTAATTTAAGATTGCTTCAAAAAGAATTGGGAAGAGAAATAACTATACGAGTACATTCGGAACAGGCTTATAATGATGCAGTTGCCTCATCTAAGCTATTTACTATTAATTCGCTAGAAGAATTCTATAAAGTTTGTAGTGAACGAGATTTTCATGATATAGTTGGCCGAGCAGGATATCCTATATACGACATCTCTAATCATTCAATTGATAATGGAATAAGTGTGCAAGAGTTATTGACTACTGAAGCCCCAATTTTTAGTTCAAAGGGTGAAGTGAAAAGACTAATACAAGGTGGAGGGCTAAGAATCAATTTTGAAAAAGTTCAAGATGCCAATATGATAATAAATAGAAAGCATTGCTCTCCTAATGCATATATAATAGTTCATAAAGGCAAAAGCAATACATATCTTCTTAATGTAATATTGGGAAAGTAACTAGTTTTAGGCCAGCAGGTTGCACCCCCGTATGTCCGAATGATCGAAACGGCCCAGCACTTCAAAGGAGCCTTCATCGTTCAGCCGCCCCAGGTCTTGCGTGGCAATGAACGAGCAGGAATGGATATTGGCCAGGTCGATGATGTTGATGCCGCCCGTCCGGCCCGTTCCCAACAGCCTAAAGGGGTCGTCCGTATCGCGGATCAGCACCTTCATCCAGGGCGGGCACCGGAAAAGGCCTTTTCCCATGGAGTAGGCCTGCGAGAGCAGCTCGGTCATGCCGTATTCAGAATGAATTTCATTTACCCCGAATGCCGCGCAAAGCCGCTGGTGCAGTTCTTCGCGTATGAGCTCCCGCCTCCTTCCTTTCATGCCTCCCGTTTCCATGATGATGCAGTCCCGGAAGCATTCCTTGTCGGCCGCGCTGATCTTTTCGGCCAGGTCGAGCAGGGCGTAGCTTACCCCGATCAGGAGTACCTTGCGGCCTTTGGGCGATCGTAAACGCTGGAGCAGTTCACCGGTATTGTTCATGTAAAAACCGCTGTGGGCATGGCCGCTCTTTTGAATAAGGTCGGCCATCATATAAACCAGCGATGAGTTCTTTTGTTCCAGGTAGGAGGGAAGAAGCGCTAGCAGGCAATAATCGCTTGCGGCCCCGTAAAAAAGCTCGAAACAGCGCCTGAAGCTGGTCCGGTACACCCCGGCATCGGTCACCCGGTGGCGGCTGCGCTCCGTACCGCTTGTGCCGCTGCTCATGAAAAGCAGCTCTTCCTTCCCGGGCAGGGCATTCCCCGTTACCACATCATGGGTCTTAAAGAACTGGATGGGAAGGAAAGGGATCTGGCGGATATCGCTGACCCGCCCGGGTTGAATCCCCATTCTGTCGGTGAATTCGCGGTAAACGGGGCAATTCTCGTATTGAAAACGGAAAATATCCAGGATAAGGCCCGAATGTTCATCGCCAGAACCGGGCCCAAATATACGCTGCAATAAAAGCTCAGAATTCACGTTATTCTTTTTGCTTATCCCGGTGAAATAACTTAATTTTATAAGCAGGATGAAGATGAAAACAGGCATAAAAATAGCTTTATTTACGGCAGCAGCGGCCGCTTTCGGTTCATGCGTCAGGGAAGAGCAGTTCCCCATAGAGCCGCACATCACCTATAAAAGCTTTACGAATCATGGTGACGGATCGGCAACCATCGTGTTCAGCTTTACCGATGGTGACGGTGATATCGGGATAGAAGAGGGGGAAACGGGGTCCAATTTTTTTCTGTACTACTATTATAAAGACGCTAACAATAATTTTGTTCCGTACGATAACCCCATGACCCAGGTTCAGGATACGCTCACGCGGGCCTATGCCGTGAGCCCCATCTATCACGTGAATCCGGGGAAAAAGAAGAAATCCTCTAAAGGAGAGATACAGGTTTTGCTTAATCCGCCCGTTTTTGGCGCGCCCGAAACGTTCAAGTTCGCCTGCCTGCTGGTCGACAGGGCCGGGCGCCAGAGCAACCTGGAGCTGACCCCCGTGCTTTATCCCTAGGTTTGCCCGGGTTAAAAAGACTTGCTAATTTAGCTTTATGAATAAAAAGAGAACACCCCTCCTCGCGCTTGCGGTCTTATTCGCGGGCAGCCTTTCTTTTTATTCCTGCGTTCCGGATGAGGAGTATCCGCTGGAGCCTCAAATCGAATTCCTGGATTTTGTGCGTTATGGCAATGACTCCGCCTCGTTCAGGATCACGTTTACAGACGGTGACGGGGATATTGGCCTGGCGGAAGAGGATACGGTGTATCCTTACCACGAAAGCGGGGATTACTATTTCAACTGCCTGATGCCCTATGAATACAAGAATTCATCGGGCAATTTTGTTCCCTTTATGATCCTGAACCCGGATACCAACGCGTTTAACGATACCATCGCCTCCAACGATTCCATTCCCCTGGTGTTCCAGTACCGCATACCCCTGGTGCTGCTGAACGGGCAGGTGAAGGCCCTGAACGGTGAGATCCACATCAAGATGTATGCGCCTTACAAGATACACCCGGCCTATCGCTACCAGTGCTACATCTACGATCGCGCCCTGAACAAGAGCAATGTGATCACCTCGCCCGAATTCAACTGACAACGTTTCTTCATTGCGTTTAAGCCCGCCTCCACGAACTGCCGGGGCGCTTACTGCATGGGACAGGCCGCAAGCCCGGCCTTTATCAATTTGTTATATCTTTACGCGTACAAGCATATGGAAGAATTTTACCGCAAACTGCTGGAAGGTAACCGAAAATGGGTTGCTGAAAAGCTCAAAGAAGACAAGGATTACTTCACCAAGCTCGCCAGGGGCCAGTCGCCACCGCTGCTATGGGTAGGCTGCGCTGACAGCCGCGTGCCCGCCAACGAGATCACGAACACCCGCTCGGGCGAGGTTTTCGTTCACCGGAATATCGCCAACGTGGTCGATCATACGGATATCAACCTGCTGAGCGTGCTGGACTACGCGGTGCAGGTGCTGCAGGTGAAGCATGTGATCGTGTGCGGTCATTACGGGTGCGGTGGCATACAGGCCGCCCTCAGCAACAGGCATTTCGGCCTGATCGATAACTGGCTGAGGAACATCAAGGATGTGTATCGCCTGCACCAGAAAGAGCTGGATGCGATCACAGACGCTAAAAAGCGCGAGGACAGGCTGGTCGAGCTCAACGTGATCGAATCGGTTTATAACATATGCAAGACCTCAACGGTGCAGAGCGCCTGGAGGCAGAACCAGCCTTTGCACGTGCACGGCTGGGTGTATGATGTAGGCCAGGGGCTGATCAACGACCTGAAGGTTACCGTGCGCGACAATTCCGATATAGGCGCTATCTACAAGTTCGATTTCTAGTTTCCCAAGCCGGCAATCAGGCGGTTGAGTGCCGCTTTATAGCCTCCGAAAGGATAGGCATCGGTAAAGCCGGTGTATTCTTCTGACCGTTGCAGGCCGTACGTAAGATCAAAGGATTTTTGATCCATGGCGTAGGCTATGCGTTTTTCCATCAGCGTACGGGCCAGGTATTCCTGTTCGGTTTGTCCGGGAGTAGGAACAAAGAACGCTTTTTTGCCGAGCGCGCAAAGGTCCATGATGGTCGTATAGCCCGGGCGGCTGAGCACGATCCCGGAGGCAGGGATCTCTTCCGAAAGGGCCTGGCTCGTGAGGTGCGAAACGACCTCGGTGTTCTGGTTCAGCATCCTGTGTTCGTTCTTCTCGGTGATGCCCTGAACGATAAGCGCCTTTATATCGGTGCCTGCAAGCTGATCGCATATCTTTTTTTCAAAAAGCGTACGCTGTGGCTCCGGCCCCGACAGCAGCACCAGCAACTGCCGTTTGCTTTTTACCTGCCGCCTTCCGGGCTCGAACCGCGAAAGAGGCCCGATATAACGGGTATTGGCGGGAAGCGCGAACCGGCTGCCCAGGTCACCGCTCAGCCCGTTACCTACATCGGGCACCCAGCATTCGGTATACCGCGAAATATATTGCCTGTTAAGGCGATGGAGCAGCCCTTCACCGAAGGGAGATTTGATCATGACCTGGTGGGTCATGAACACGCAGGGGATGTGTTTGCTCCACAGGCCGAAGCGGTTATCCGATATGACCGCATCCGGCTTTTTGTCCCGGACCAGTTTTTCCAATTGATCGTGTTCGTTGGCTATCCCGCGAAGAATTTTTGGAGCCTGAGCGGCCATTTTCAGGGCCATGGAGCCATGGCGCGGGTAGCTGATGGCGTAGCCCGGCATGATGATGTGTTCCAGGCCGGGAAACTCTTTTTCCAGCAGGCTTAGGGCCCTTCCGTCAGCGCCCAGCATCACCTCGCAATCCTTTTCAAGCAGGTGGCGGATCAGCGGTATGCAGCGGGCGGCATGGCCCAGCCCCCAATCCAGCGGAGCGATAAGGATTCTTTTCTTTCTCATTACTTTTGTAAATGTAAGAAATGGCCAAGAAAAAGCTTCAGCGTTTTGCCGAGATCGAGACCTTCCCGAACGTGTTCTACATGCCCTTTGACGCGGACAAGAAAGACTTCAGGATGAAAGGAAGATGGAAGGAATATTTCGGCAACGATAACCCGCTGGTGCTTGAGCTGGGCTGCGGCAAAGGCGAATATACCATTGGCCTGGCGGAAAGGCACCCGCAGCGAAATTTCATCGGCATCGATATCAAAGGCAACCGCATCTGGAGGGGCGCGAAAACAGCCCTCGAGCGGAACATGAGGAACGTGGCTTTCCTTCGCACGCGCATCGATTTCATCGAATCGGCCTTCGGCAGCAATGAAGTGAGCGAAGTATGGATCACCTTTCCCGATCCCCAGCCCAAAAAGGAGAATAAGCGCCTCACGTGCAGTCTTTTCACTGAGCGATACAGGAACCTGCTGCGTAAAGACGGCTTTATACACCTGAAGACCGATAATAAAGAGCTGTACGATTATACATTGGAGGTTATCGGTCAGAATAATTACCGCCTGCTTGACCACACGGCCGATCTTTATGCACAGCAAGACCGGTTGGAAGAGGCGAAAAGCATTCAAACCTTTTACGAATCCGGTTTCCTCAGGGAAGGGAAGAAGATTTGTTATATTCGTTTTCAGCTATGAGCAAGGATTTTTTCAGGGATGTGTATGATGTGGTGCGCCTGATCCCGCGCGGGCGGGTCACCTCGTATGGTGCCATCGCCAAATACCTGGGTACGGCCCGCTCTTCTCGCATGGTAGGATGGGCCATGAACAGCTCGTTCAGGGTCAGGCCGAAGGTGCCCGCCCACAGGGTGGTCAACCGTATGGGAATGCTCAGCGGCAAGCACCATTTCGCGACCCCAACGTTAATGAAAGAACTGCTTGAAAAAGAAGGAGTAAAAGTGAAAAAGGACCAGGTAGTGAACTTCAAAAAACTGTTTTGGGACCCGGCTACGGAACTGAAGCTCTGAGATCGCATTTCTCTTCCGGGAGAGCCTGTTTTATTCGTAAATTCGTGTAAAATTCCGTATTTCATTATGATAACAAAAGAAAAGGTCCTCGAGGCGCTGCGCAATGTTGACGATCCGGACCTGAAAAAAGATATAGTTACCCTGGGCATGGTCAAAGATCTGGTGGTGGACGGGAAGAACGTTTCCTTTTCTGTCGAGCTGACCACCCCGGCCTGTCCCATGAAGGACATGATCCACAAAGCCTGCGTGAATGCGGTCATTCATTTTGTGGACAAAGAAGCCAATGTGAAGGTGAATATGACCGCGCGCGTGACCAGCGCGCGTACGGAAGGGCCCCTGCTGCCCGGGGTAAAGAACATTATAGCCGTGGCATCGGGCAAGGGCGGGGTTGGGAAATCGACTATTGCCGCTAACCTGGCCGCGGCACTTGCCAAACAAGGCGCCAGGGTGGGCCTGGTAGATGCCGATATTTATGGTCCCTCGATGACCATTATGTTCGATGTGCAATCCGAAAAGCCCATGATGACCACCAGGAACGGGCGTGATCTCATTGTACCGGTAGAAAGTTATGGGGTGAAGCTGCTGTCCATAGGCTTTTTTGCCAATACCGACCAGGCCATAGCCTGGCGTGGACCCATGGCATCGCGGGCGCTCAACCAGATGTTCTCCGATGCCGATTGGGGTGAGCTCGATTACATGGTCGTTGACCTGCCCCCGGGCACGGGCGATATCCATCTCTCCCTGGTGCAGGGCGTACCTCTCACCGGTGCGGTCATCGTCAGCACGCCCCAGGATGTGGCCCTGGCCGATGCCCGTAAGGGAGTGGCCATGTTCAGGATGCCGGCCATCAATGTTCCCGTTTTGGGTATAGTGGAGAATATGGCCTGGTTCACCCCTGCCGAGCTTCCCAATAATAAATATTATATATTCGGTAAGGACGGTGCCAAGAACCTGGCGGCCCAGTTAGGCCTCCCGCTGCTCGGGCAGATCCCGCTGGTACAGAGCATACGCGAGGCGGGAGATGCGGGGCGTCCGGCCGTGCTGCAGGAAAATTCTCCTCAGGCCGAGGCCTTCATGGAGCTGGCCAAGGCCGTTGCCCAGCAGGTGGCTATACGCAATTCCGAAAAAGCGGTGGTTGCCCAATAATTTTTATCTTTGGTAAGATGGATGCCGAACTTAAAACAAGAATAGAGGACGCGCTGCAAAGCATAAGGCCTTACCTCGAGGCTGACGGGGGCAATGTATCCCTGCTCGAGATCACCGATGATATGGTGGTAAAGCTGGAATTGCATGGCGCCTGCAAAAGCTGCTCTATGAGCATGATGACCATGAAGGCGGGCATCGAGGAGGTCATCAAGCGCGCGGTGCCCGGGGTCAAGGCGGTTGAGGCGGTAAACGTCAGCCAGCCGGTTTGATATGCATAAGGTCGTATTTTCTTCGGTTTGCCTTTCACTGGTTTTTCTTTCCTGTAATCCCGAGCTGGATGTTCCCGTGCCCGATGCGGGAGATGCCGATCTCACCAAATTCATTGCCGTAGGCGATAACTACCTGGCCGGCTACCAGAACGGGGCTTTGTACAAAAAGGGCCAGGAGAAGTCCCTTCCGGCCCTGCTGGCGCGGCAATTCGCATTGCTTGGCTGCGGGCCTTTTAACCAGCCCCTGATGCCGGATGAAAAAGGATTGGGTCTTAACCTGAAGCCCTGGGAGAGCGTTTTTGTGCAGAAAAGCAGATTGGGCGACAGGGTGGACTGTGAAGGGGTAAGCTCGCTTGGCCCGCTGAAGGATTCCATTTCAGTTTCATCGGCCGGTATTTACCTGCAGGGCGTTGCGGGCAACAGCTTCCAGAACCTGAGCGTGCCTTTTGCCCGCACTTCGCAGCTATTCGATGCGGCTTTCAGCCTTTCGTACGCGCAGGGAAATCCTAATCCATATTACTATCGTTTTGCCGGCAATTCCGGCTCTTCGAAGATATACACCGATGCCACCGCGCAGAATGCAAGCTTTTTTATCCTGTGGATTGGAATGGAAGACATTTACAGCTACGCGCGTAACGGGGGCTATGCGCAAACCCTATTACCCTCCGTACAGTTCAGTGCGTACCTCGATACCCTGCTGGGAGGATTAACGGCCCAGGGCGCCAGCGGGGTGATCGCCAATATACCTGACATAGCTACGCTGCCCTTCTTTACCACTATTCCCTGGAACGGCCTTGACCTAACGCAGAACAAGGCCGATTCGCTGAACAATCTCACGGGCAACCTTTTTAATTTCGCTGAAGGCAAGAACGGCTTTGTGATCGAATACCCCTCCGGGTCGGGCAATTACCGCAAAATGAAAGAGGGTGAGTTTATTACCCTTACGGTTCCGCTCGACTCGATCAAGTGCGATTTCCTGGGCGTGTTTACTCCGCTCCCCGACCGCTATGTGCTCGATTCGGCCGAAGTGGCCGTGACGCGCAGCATGATTGCCGCGTACAACAGTGTGATCGCTCAAAAGGCCGCTCAATACGGCTTGGCTTTGGCCGATGCCGCCAGCTTCTTCAGAACGGTGCAGTCGGGCATTAAATGGGACGGAACGGATTTCAATTCAACATTTGTCAGCGGTGGTTTTTATTCCCTTGACGGATATCACCCCAACCAGAAGGGTTATGCGCTGATCGCCAACGAATTTATCAAGGCGATCAACCAGCGGTATAACGCCACCATTCCACCGATCAACTGTTTTGATTGCGATGGGATCATTTTCCCTTAAGGGTAGCTATCATATTGGTCAGCTCGATAAAATCCTGCACGGATAATTGTTCAGCGCGTTGATCGAGAAAATGGTTTCCGGCTGATTTTTTTACCCCGAACTCGCTTAAGGCGTTGCGCAGGGTCTTCCTGCGCTGGTTAAAGCCGGCCTTTACCACTTTTTTGAACAGCGCCTCATCACAGCCCAGGGATCTGACAGCGTTCCTTTTTAGCCGTATTACGGCTGATTTGACCTTGGGCGGAGGGGAAAAAACGTGCTCGTTCACGGTAAAGAGGTATTCGATCCCGTACCAGGCCTGCAGCAGCACGCTGAGTATGCCGTAGTCCCTATTGCCGGGTGGTGATGCGATGCGCTGTGCTACCTCCTTCTGGAACATACCCACCGCCTCGGGTACCTGGTCTTTATGGTCCAGTACCTTAAAAAGGATCTGGGAAGAGATATTGTAAGGGAAATTGCCGATCAACGCGAAGGGCTCACCTTTAAAGCGGCTTGCGGGATCAAAATTCAGAAAATCCTCTTCCACTATGCTCTCCTTAAGTTCGGGAAAACCGGCCTTGAGGTAGGCCACCGATTCCCGGTCGATCTCGATCACGGTGGTCTTGAATGAAGTCCGCTCAAGCAGGTATTTGGTCAGCACGCCCATTCCCGGACCGATCTCCAGCACCTGGCTGTATCCCAGGCCGCTGAGGGCATTCACAATGTTTTTAGCAATGTTCTCATCTTTCAGGAAATGCTGGCCGAGGTGCTTTTTGGCGCGAACCAACTCCCCCTTTAAAAGGGGGGTGTGTTGGGGTTGAGGGTTGGCAGGGGGATTCATTTCAAGAATGAAATCATTTATACTCTTAATGACGAGTTCAATGCCTTTCCTAACTTCTTTTTCAGTGTATCGCAAAACCTGTAATCCTTCTCCTTTAAGGAATTCTTCTCTTTTCCTGTCATACTCACTTTTTTCACGATGACTTTGTCCATCCACCTCGATCACCAGGTTAAGTGCCTTACAATAAAAATCTACGATATAATTTCCAATAGGCTTCTGTCGATTGAATTTATATCCCATCATACCCCCTGACTTTAGCTTTTGCCAGAGCAGGATTTCGCCCAATGTAGAATTGTTGCGATGCTCTTTAGAAAACTCTTTTAGGTTCTTATTATATGGTAAATAGGGTTTCTTCATGATTTTTAACCCCCCGTCCCGCCTGAGGCGGGACACCCCCTTTATAAGGGGGAGCGACAAAGGATTCAGGGTTCAGTTTTACCTTCCTTACAGCCAGTAATTGATTGTCAGGACCTTTTCGAACAAGAATTAAGTTGCCTGTTGAGTCTATATGGACGCTATCAGAATAATACCGCAATGCAGATATTGTGTAGATGAGTGACAGATTTTTAATGCTGTCAGTATTTTTTTGAGCAAGGGCAAAAACGGGAGCAAACCACAGAAAAAGCACGATTATTTTCATTGCGATTAAATTATTTCCAGCAGTGTCCGGAATGCCACAAATTTATCCCTATACCTTTCGCTGTGTTCTTTCTGAAGGCGCTGTGCGTGCTTTTGCCGGTACTCGTTCAGCTTTTCCATACTCTCGCAGGTATACTGGATGGAATAGGAGGTGCCCGATTCTTCGTTCACAAGTATCCTGCATATCTTGTTTTCGAGGAAACAGCCGGTATTCATCACATCCGGGATATGTTCTTCTTTCATCCACCGCAGCCATTCATCGTGCACCGAATCGTCAATATTGACCGTAACGTTATAGATGATCCTGCCCATCAGTTCACATTATCGCCACGCAGCTTGCGGTAGCGCTTGCGGGCCTCTACGGTATACAGGCTGTCAGGGTGCTTGAGCAGCAGTTCCTCGTAATATTTCTTGGCCTTTTCCAGGTCATTGAGGCGGTTCTCGTAGATCTCGCCCAGGTAGAAAAGCGCATCATCACCCAGCAGGTCTTCACCGTGATCATCAGCAATCTTATGCAGGAAAACGATACCTTCTTCGGGTTTGCCCTGCCGCATCTTGATCTTATAGCGCTGGTAAAGTATATCGTCTGCCAGGGCGTGCGATGGAAATTCCTTATTGATGGAGTCGAGCGTAACCAGGGCCAGCGAATCCTGGTTGCGGAAAGAGAGCAGTTGAGCGCGGGCGAACATGCGCAGGGCCGTGCCAACGGTATCCATAACCAGGTTATCGTTGATCATGAGCGAAAGCTCCATGGCATCGTTAGCGATGAGCTTGGTGGTGGCTCCTTTGAGCACGGTAAGCTGCGAAAGCGCCCATTGAAAGTCGCCAATATAATACGATAGGCGCGCGTTGCGGAACTTGGCCTCATGACCGATGGGGTCGTCCTTGAAGGCCTTCTCCACCTGCGAGTAAAGCAGCGAAGCTTCCCAGATATCCCCGGTCATTAAAAGGATATCGGCCATCTCCAGCTTGCAGTCGGCCTGGTTGACCTCGCTCACGCCAGGCATGTTAATGGCCTCTTCCAGCAGGGCTGTAGCTCCGTCAAGGTTATTGAGGTAGAAAGCCTGCAAGTGAGCCAGGTTCTTCATAATGATAACGGTGCCGGAGTATTTTCCCAGCTCTTCGAGCGCGGCCTTGTAGTTATTCTCCAGGGCAAGAAGCTCGGCCGGCTGGTAGTTGCCCTGCGTAACGATCTTCCTGTACATGACATTGAGCAATTCCATGCGGGCCTGTACGTAATAATAATTTTCCTTGCCTTTGCTGAGCACGTATTCATAGCACTTGACCGCAACATCCAGCTTATCGTTGGAGGCGCAGATGGCGCCCAGGTCCATGATGCGCTTGCCGTCCTCCTTCAGCCGCTTGTCAAGGGCCTTGGCCTGTGTGAAGGCCGATTCAAAATCCCGCTGCTGCATGAACATCCATATGAGCAGTTCTGAATAAACGGTCTTATCCTGGTACTTTTGTATGCGCTTGATGAGCTCGGCCTTGATCAGATCGTTCTTTTTCTGGTTGGCGTTCTCCCCGAAACTGGGCTGTAGCGCGTTCTGCACGCTCTCGAGGTAATTATCGCTCATCAGCAATACGTCCAGGTACTCGGCCACGGCCTTTTCCAGGTCGCCTTTCAGCTCGTACACCGAGGCGATCTCGAAATTATAAGGATAGCTTCCCTTTGACAATTTGCGCCCCTTTTCGTACGCTTCGATGGCGTAATCGTACTCTTTTATGGCGACAAAGGCTTTGGCCAGCTCGAATACCTGCTGCTGCTCCGTAAGCTCCTTGAGCGCCAGGCTGTACTGGTCCTTGGCCTTGCCCTCATCGCCAGAGGCAGCGTATACAAAGCCCAGGTCGACCAGGAAATTGAGCGCTTTCTCGTTTTTTTTGATCTGCTTCTTTACCACTTTTTCAGCCGTTTTGTAATCCTTCAGCTCGAGCAGGCAGTTCAGGTAATAGTTGTAATAAAGCGGTATCGGCTTCTTATTAAAAAGCTTTTCGTAATAGATCACCGCCTTGTCGTATTCTTTATTCTGGTAATACTGGGCGGCCAGTTGCTCATCGGTAGTTTGCGCAAAGGCCGGTGCGGCCTGCAGCAGCAGGAAAACGAGGACCAGTATATTATTCAACTTCTTCATTTCTTCATTGACGCAATGGAGTCGAGCCTGGCGCTTTCGCGGACCACCAGGGGGTCGAGCGAATCGAACTTTCTCATGCTCTCTTCGCGGGTTGACAGCAATACCTTGAGTGAATTTACGATATTTTCAGCGATTTGTTTTTCCTGCAGCACATATTCTTTCGCTTTTTTTTCATCGGCAATGTCTTTTTTCAGGTCGTTCTGCAGGCCGGCTATGCGCCCCCGGCTTTCGGATAATGACCTGCTGTAGTCGGCCAGGGTATCCGCGCAAAGCCGCAGCAGCCGGCACGCATCGGCATAGGCCATCAATAAACCTGCCAGCCCGGCATCATAGATGGTATCAGGCAAAAGGAGGTCCGCTGCGGCCATCCGCTCTTCGCAGCTTCTTATCCTGGACCTGTTGGATGCAGAATCGTTTTGACGTATAAGCTGGTGCAAGGCATTCAATTGAGCGCTCAGCGTGTCGAGCACCTGCAGCTCGTGCTTATACCTGCCAGGGTCTTTGCACGAGACGAGCAGGGAAAGCAAGGCTCCCGTCAGAAGAAAACGGACGAAAAAACGATCCATATTAATTGAGCCACTCAAAACCGGTATAAGGAACAAGCGCGGAAGGGATGCGTATGCCTTTCACGTCCTGGTTGTTTTCCAGCAGGGCGGCAACGATGCGGGGCAGGGCCATGGCGCTGCCGTTGAGCGTATGGGCCAACTGCGGCTTGCTGTTTCCTTCGCGGAAGCGCAACTTGAGGCGATTGCTCTGGAAACTCTCAAAGTTCGAGACCGAGCTGACCTCCAGCCATTTCTCCTGCGCTGCGGAATATACTTCGAAATCGTAGGTAAGGGCCGAAGCAAAGCTCATATCGCCCCCGCACAGCTTCATGATGCGGAAAGGCAGCTCCAGCTCGCGTACCAGCCCGGCAACATAATCCTTCATCTGCTCCAGTACCTCGTACGAGCGTTCAGGATGCGCGATCTGCACGATCTCCACCTTGTCGAACTGGTGAAGCCGGTTCAGCCCGCGTACATCCTTTCCGTAGCTGCCCGCCTCCCTGCGGAAACAGGGCGTGTAACCGCAGTTCTTAATAGGCAGCTCATCGGCTTTGAGGATCACATCGCGGTATATATTGGTGATGGGTACTTCGGCCGTGGGAATAAGGTAAAGATCGTCTGCATTCACGTAATACATCTGTCCGTCCTTATCGGGCAACTGCCCGGTTCCGAAGCCCGAATCCCTGTTGACCAGGATGGGAGGCTGTACTTCGAGGAATCCCGCAGCCGTGGCCCTGTCGAGGAAAAAATTGATCAGGGCGCGCTGCAGCCGGGCTCCCTTGCCTTTGTATACCGGGAAGCCCGCCCCGGTTAGCTTCACGCCCAATTCAAAATCGATAATGTTGTATTTGGCGGCAAGTTCCCAGTGAGGTTGGGCGCCAGCGGGAAGCCTGGGCAGTTCGCCTTCCTGATGTATGTTTTCGTTCTCTCCGGGTGTTTTGCCCTTTGGCACTTTAGGGCTGGGAAGGTTCGGCAGAAGCACCAGCACCAGGTCCTGCTCCTCTTCTTTTTTGCGAAGGGCCTCTTCCAGTTTTCTAATGCTTTCTTTCAGCGCGGCACTTTGGTTCTTGATCTCGTCAGCCTCCGCCTTTTTGCCGCCTTTCATCAGTTCCCCGATCTGCCTGGCCAGCGTGTTAGCTTCCGCGTTCAGGCTGTCGAGCTCGGCCTGGAGCTTTCTGCGCTCGGCATCAACAGCCAGTATCTTTTCAACCGTATCTTTTGCATCGAAATGCTTAACGGCCAGGCGCGCGATCACGTCTTCTTTGTTTTCACGTATGTAGCTTAGCTGAAGCATAGGTCACGAACAAATTTAACCATTTAAAAATAAAAATCTCCTGATCTACAGCGTAAACCAGGAGACGGGAATGGATATCCGGTGGTTCCGCTTAAGCAGCAGGTACTACCGAAACGTATGACTTGTTATCTCTTTTCTTTCTGAAGACAACGGTGCCATCGATCAGCGCGAAAAGGGTATGGTCCTTGCCCATGCCCACGTTGTCGCCCGGACGGTGCGTAGTGCCGCGCTGGCGCACGATGATGTTGCCCGCAATGGCGTGCTGACCGCCAAAGATCTTAATGCCCAATCGTTTGCTTTCCGATTCGCGGCCGTTCTTTACTTTACCTTCGCCTTTCTTATGTGCCATGTTACTGGATTTTTAAAATTCAATCTTTCTTTTTCTTGGCTGATTTCTTGGCAGGAGCCTTCCTGGCCGAAGCCGATTTCTTTGCTGCCGCCTTTTTAGCCGGAGCTTTTTTAACCTCCTTCACATCCTCTTCAGCGGTTTCGGTCTCAACGATCTCCTCTTTCTTGGTTACCGGCTTTTTCACTTCGATCAGGTCCGATTTCTTGAGCGTTTCGCCTTTTCCGAGCACGCCCTGGATCAGGATCTGGGTAAGGAACTGGCGGTGCCCGTTCATCACTTTGTATCCTTTCCTGCGCTTCTTCTTGAACACAAGCACTTTATCACCTTTCAGGTGGTTCAGAACGGTTGCGGCTACCTTAGCGCCATCAACCACAGGCGTGCCAACCTGTACTTTTCCGTCTTTTTCAAGTAACAACACTTTGTCAAACTCTACTTGAGACCCTTCGTTAGCTTCGAGGCGGTGTACATACACTCTTTGGTTCTTCTGAACTTTGAACTGCTGCCCGGCTATTTCTACAATTGCGTACATTTTTAAAAAAGGGTTTTAATAATGATTAACCCCAAACCATTTGGGGGATGCGAAATTAGCAAAAGAAATTTATATGACAAAAAGATTTTATTTCCGCGTGACAAGATATATGCCGGTGAGGATCAGTGCGATACAGGCGAAATGGAGCCAGAGCACCTCTTCCCCGTCAGCTATCCCCCACAACATGGCCACTATGGGTATCAGGTAGGTGACCGATGAGGCGAAAAGAGTGGTGGTATTGCGTACCAGTATATTGAAGATCATGACCGAAAGGGCTGTGCCGAAAATGCCCAGTATGCTGGTATACAAAAGGCTGGACCAGCCTTTGGGATGGCTGTAGAGTATGTGGATGAAATCAGTGGAGAAGAGATAGGCGCCTGCCAGCGGGCCGATCATGCACATTGACCATACAGCGGCAGTGACAGGCGTTACATCGGTCATGGTTTTTCGGATGATATTAACGCTCAAACCATAGCACAGGGTTGCTATCACCACGTAGATCCCGAAGCTGAGGTTGTTCGCAAAGTCGCTTTCCTGTCCCAGGTAAAGCAGGGCAACCGCCCCCGCCAGGCCCAGGCCTATCCCGATCACGTGTACCGCTTTTGCCTTGTTCCCGAAAAAAAGAACGCCAAGCAGCAAAGTGAAAAGTGGCGTGAGCGAATTGAGCATGCCGGTGAGCGCGCTGCTGATGCCCGTTTCCGCCTTCGTGAACAAAAAGGCGGGAATAAAATTACCGAACAGGCCGATGCCCAAAAGACCTTTCCAGTGGCGGTGCAGGTCTTTGCGAAGGTGAAAAAAGGTAAAGGGCAGCATGAAAACGAATGCGATGAAAATGCGGTAAGCCGCCACCTGCTCGGGGCTAAAGGCTTCCAGCCCGCGTTTCATGAGTATGAAAGAGCTGCCCCAGACCACCGCCAGGCAAATAAGTATGCTCCAGTTGAAGGGATTGCTGTTCATCGCCACCCAGGTGCCCGAACGGGTTGATCATTTTGCCGGCCCGGGGCAGGCAAAGATAGGATCAATATCGGATAGCGATAGAGTAGGGGTCTACGGCCAGTTCTGTCTTGTATCCGGCCAGCTTTTGCATGGTAGACAGATCGATGATGGTCACGAAACCGTTCCGGCCCGCGCAACTGGAGGAGTGGTGCGGGGCAGGGCCATTGGCATTCAGGTTGCGGCTGGCCACATATACAAAGCCATAGGTGTCGTCAACCGCGATGCCGTGCGGCTGATAGGTGCCGGCATCTATATTCATTACGAACTGATTGTTTTGGTAATTAAATACGGTGACGCAGCCTTTTTTGCCGGGACCGGGGAACAATACCGTATCCTCCTCGCAGGTTACGAAGCAATAAGGCAGTACGGTCGATACGGCCATCTCGAGGGGATAGCCGCCCGTGGGAATAACGGCCAGCAGGCTATCGTTCGAGGTCTGCATGATTCGCACCTCATTTGTTCTGGAACAGGTCACGAAGTATTTCTGTCCGTTAGGCGACAGGAGAATATCGTGAATACCCAGGTTGGGAATGGGCCCCGGGGTGCCTCCGTCAAGCGCAATATTGCCGTTGAAGCCTGGGCTGGCCGGATTCGTGACATCCACGCTGTAAATGAAATTTCCTTCGGTATGCCCGTTCAGCAGCTTATTGCCCGCCAGGGCGGTTCCGTGCGGGTAATCGAATACACCGCTATAGGTGGCCACAACGCTCATGTTAAGCAGGTCAACGCATTTGATCTGGCCCGGGCCAACGGTCCAGTCTGAAATATAGGCGTAACGCGAATTGGCTGAAATAGTGAAAGTGTTCCACCCGGCCATAGGCAGGCCGATATTGATCTCGCCTACATACGAATCGTCAGAACAGCGGTATTTCTGTATGCTGCTGCTGGCCAGTGAAATTACATACCAGTGCTGATTATCCGGTGCTACCTTGACCATGTGAGGTGATTCGGCAGAGGATGAATTGCCCACGTGGATATAACGCATCACCAGTTTGGTCTGCGCATCGATCACCGCCACCTCATCGCAGCCCTGGTTGGTCACGTAGATCTTTTTACGGTTGGGGTTGTCGGCAAATTTCACCTTCCCGTATCGGTCAGGCGCCCCGGAAGCGATCCAGTTCCTGACCGTTTCCACTTCAGTTCGGGAAAGCGGGGCAGCGTTATAGGGCATGGTGGGAACCAGCGCGGGCCCCAGATCGGGATAGGTGTTGATGTAATAGCAAAGCGTGCTGAAATCCGGCCGGTACGGTATAACGCAGGCCCCACCGCTCCCGCCTTCAAAAAGCTTGTCCCAGGTAGAGAGGTCCAATCCCCCTGCGGCATCCTTGCTCACGCTGTTATGGCATCCTTGCGTAGCGCATTTCGTTTGTATGATCCTGCCCACATCGTTGGGAAAGCCACCGGCAGCAAGATCGATAGCGGGATCATCCTTGCTGCAGCCGGGTATAAATACCGAAAGCAAACCGCATGAAACGAGAAAAAGAAGAACTATTTTCCCTGATCGCATTATAACAAAGATAGGACTTATCACGCATAGGGCATAACTGGCAATATTAGTAGATTTGCTCTTTGTAATCCGATCAGGGATGGCTATCCATAAAAAACGGATCAGGGTAAAAGGCATGAGCTGCGATGGCTGCAAGCGCTCCGTTCTGATCGCGCTCAGGGAGGTCAAAGGCGTGCAGCATGCCGAGGTCGACCTGCAGGGCGGATCGGCCGAGGTTACCTATGATGATGCTCAGACCGATCTTCGGCAGATCATCGATGCGGTGAACCGGACCGGCATTTACCAGGCCAGCGAATGAACAGCTATAAAATATACGCGGGAGGTAAATTCATAGAGACCTCTTCCCGGCTGGATGTGAGAAACCCTTATACAGGCGAGGTTTTTGCCCGAACCTTCAGGGGCGGGCAGCGCGAACTGGAGTTGTCCATTAAGGCGGCCCTGGCGGTACGGGATGAAATGAGCGCATTGCCGTCCTGGAAAAAATTTGACATCCTGCGGCAGGTATCGGACGAGATAAAGAAGAACCGTGAGGGACTTGCGCTGGTTCTTTGCCGTGAAAGCGGCAAGCCCATGCGGTATGCCCTTGCCGAGATCGACCGGGCCGCGCAAACCTTTCTTGTGGCTGCTGAGGAAAGCAAACGCCTGCCTAAGGAATACCTTTCGCTCGACTGGACCCAGGGAGCGGATGGGAAAGAGGGACTGGTAAAGCACTTTCCCATTGGCCTGGTTGCCGGCATAGCCCCGTTCAATTTTCCCATGAACCTGGCCGTGCATAAGATAGCACCGGCCATTGCGGCCGGCTGCCCTGTTATATTGAAGCCGGCATCCGCTACGCCCCTTTCTACTCTTGAGCTGGCCAGGATCCTGGATGAAACGGCATTGCCCCGGGGCGCTGTGTCCGTTATTCCCATGGAGCGGGCCAGCGGCAATCAGTTGGTAACGGACGAACGCTTCAGGCTGCTTTCATTCACCGGTTCGCCCGCAGTGGGATGGGAAATGAAGAAGAATGCCGGCAAGAAAAAAGTAGTGCTCGAACTGGGCGGCAACGCGGGCGTTATCATTACGCCATCGTGTGATCCGGGCCATGCCGTGGAGAGATCGCTTATAGGAGGCTTTGCGTATAGCGGCCAGATCTGCATACATGCCCAGCGGTTTTTTGTGCAGGAAGGCATCTGGGAAGAATTCGTGCAGCGCTTTGTCAAGGGCGTTAAGCAGCTCAGGCAGGGTAACCCGGAGGATAAAGAAACCGATGTGTCGGTAATGATAGATGAAGAGAACGCCAGGCGCGTGGAGGCCTGGGTAAATGAGGCGGTAAGCCAGGGAGCAAAAGTGCTGTGCGGAGGTAGGCGGGATGGCACGTTCTATGAGCCCACCGTGCTTACCGGCACAACATCGCGCATGAAGGTTTGTTCCGAGGAGGTCTTCGGCCCGGTGGTAACCGTGGAGAAATACGGCTCATTCGGCCAGGCGGTCGACCTGCTCAACGACTCGGCATTTGGCCTGCAGGCCGGAGTGTTTACCAACGACCAGCGGGAGGTCATGTATGCGCATGATCATATAGAGGCCGGAGGGATCATTGTCAACGATGTTCCTACCTTCAGGGTCGACCACATGCCCTACGGGGGCGTAAAGGATTCGGGGCAAGGAAGGGAAGGCGTGAAATACGCCATTCTCGACATGATGGAGCCGCGCATACTGGTGCGCTGATCAGATCTCTTTCAGCTTATCCTTTGCCTGCCCGGCATAAAAGCCGTTCTCCGCAACGATCTCGTTAAGCAGTTTTTTGGCGGTTGCCAGGTCTTTCTTCTTCACGTAGGCCAGCGCGGTATACCATTTGGCCTCCTCGTGAAAAGTGTTGTTCTCGTTTTGCAGCACCTTGTCGAGGTATTGGATGGCCTTGTCCGGCTTTGACAGGTTCACGCAGCACACCGCACCGTAAAAAAGAGCATTCACATCGGTCTCATCGTAATTAATGAGCACCGTGAACAGCTTCAGCGCGTTCTCATAGTCCTGCGCGTTGAACTTCTTAAGCCCCTTCTTCAATACGTGGGCCGTGGTGATCACCCTCCATTCGTCCACCTTGAACACGCCCGGGTTTTCCTTTTCCTCTTCGTTTTCAAATACGGCCTCGGTGCTCTTGCTGGTCGACTTCAGCGCATCGAGGTTCACGTAATAGTAACGGTCAAAATCGGTGATCTTGAGGTCGTAGATAAAGGTATCGCGGCCTGCGCGGGTCTTCCGCTTGAGCTCTTCATCGCTGGCCTTTTTCTTGTCGATAATGATCTCCGATATATTGCCCACCGGGATGATCTCGATATCGGTCATAAAGGCCTCATTCGGGTAGACCTCGTTCGCATCCGGCACGGTGCCCGAGGGCTTGCCCGGGTTGATGATATGCTGCATGCCCGTATCTTCCGAGTTGAAAACGATGGTATTCTTGGGCGGCTCATCAAAGATATACTGCGATGCCGTTTCTTTTCCGGGCAGCTTACCGGCCAGCGGAAGTTCCGGCCCTGAGAAGATCTTATAGGCCAGAAAACCGGTGCCGCATACGGCCGTAACGATGGTAAGCGCCATAAAAAGCTTGGATGAGAGCAGGCCCGGCTGGCTGGCTCCCGCGAGGGTATCGATACGCTGGTGAATATCGCTGATATCGGCCGGGGTGACCGGAATGATGGCGAAGCCGGCCAACGCCTCGGAGCACAGCTCGCAGTCGAGCAGGTGGTCCTCGGCCCGGTGCTTATCGGCCGCAGGGAGCTTGTCTTCGTGATAGAGCTTCAGCTCGCTAAGCGACAGGCATTTGGTGCCGTTAAGCACATTATTTGGGGATGCGTTCATTTTTTGTATTCAGTAAGATACGTAAATTCCTTTTTCCGTTCTGCAGGTAGCTCTTCACCTGTTTGACCGAGTAGCCGGTAGCAGCGGCTATCTCATTGTACGATTTCTCTTTCAGGTAAAACAGCTCCACGCAAATCCGCTGCTCCTCATCCAGCTCTTTCACCGCCTCTTCCAGCGCCTGCAGCCTGACCTCCTGCTCATTCTGACGCAGGCTGTCTTCGTATTCCACAAACTTTTCCCCGGTATAACTGAAGTCCTCCTTGCGCCCGCGTTCCGTTTTTTTCTTCCTCAGCGTTGATATACAATGGTTTCGGGCTACAAAGGTAAGCCAGGGACGAAAGTTCTCTACATCCCTTTTGCGCAGCTCGTCAAATAGCTTTTCGAAGATCTGAAGCAGGGCATCTTTGGCCTCGTCCTTATCCCGGTAATAGTTGATGCAAAGGCCCAGCACCAGGTGGGAATAGCGCTTGAAGAGCTCACCCACATAGGTCTTATCCAGGGTGAACTTATATCGCGCTACAAGCTCCGTGTCGGAAAGGGCTCCGAGATGTTCGTTTCGGTAAGAAGTCATACGAATGACCCGCTTATGTGTCAGACGCAAAGCTAGGCTTTATTCCATAAAGCGTTTTTCGGGTGGCGTTACGGCCGGTTTTGTGGAAACGTGAAAGGGCCTGCGTCCTAACAGCAAAATACAGGCGGTGAGCTCCCGCCAGGTTGAACAGGAACAAATAAAAAACACATCTATGAACACAAATACGACAACAAGGAACAGGCGGGCCCGCTGGGCGGCTGTTCTTACCGCTGGGCTGGTATTCATCCTTGCTTCTCCAGGTGCTTCGGCATCCGATAAAGGAGATATCAAAGGCCGGGTGCTTGACGAAACCGGTGCGCCTGCCATGGGAGCCAATGTGCTGCTCCGTAGCGGGGAGCATAAGATTGCCGCCCAGACCCCCGATGCTCAGGGCGAGTATTACTTCAAGGAAGTTACTCCGGGCGCCTACGATATCGAGATCACCATGGTGGGATATAAAAAGAAAAAGATCACCGGGATCAAGGTGATTGCCAACAAGACCTTTTACGTGCAGGACGTGAAGCTGGTGGAGGACATTACCCAGCTTGGTGACATCGAGATCGAGCCCGCGCAGGAATCCATGGCCCAGCAAACCATGTCGAGCGGCACCTCTATCGATGAAATGGAGTTCAAGCAGATGGCGGCAGCCAAAGGCGACCTGGTTGGAATAGTGGTCAACCTTACTCCCGGAACAATTCCTACGGATGACGGGAAAGACATGTACGTGCGCGGAGCCCGCTCGGGCAGCACCGAGTACATCATCGATGGCGAAAAAGTGATCGGCAGCTTTAATGTGCCCTCACAGTCGGTGCAGAACGTAACGGTGTACACCGGTGGCATTCCGGCCATGTATGGCGATCTAACGGGCGGACTGGTTGTGGTCTCTACCAAAAGCTATTTTTCGGGTATCATGGCCAAGCGCAACTGGTATGCCGAGTATTATGAGAAGCAGCAGCAGGAGCAGCAAAAGGAAGAGGAGGACGCGCAGGACCAGCAGAACACCAACAACGATCTGGAGCAGCCTAAGTAAGAAAAAACGGTAAAAAGCGAGGCAGGATCAGTCCTGCTTCGCTTTTTTATTGAATGAGAGGTTCCAGCCCAACCCAAAGGAGAAGCGCAGCTCGTTCAGCGACAGCGCAGCGCCATTTGAAAGGTGCCGCCCGTGCACATACCTGGCTTCCATGAACAGGTGAAAGAGTTTCTCGAAATAGTAGTTGAAGCCGAGCATGCAGGAAAATGCCGGGTTAACGGTTTGTTTGGACAGGAGTAGTTGATCGGCCGGCACCGTGTCGATCACCGCTTTGGAAATGGCCACGCCCGGCTCAAAGCCGATATAGGGATCAAAATGTGATTTGCTGCGGAGGTGAAAATTGGCCCCGGAGAAGACCTGGTGATTGGAATAGACGTAAGGCTCAAAAACAGGAGCGCCCTGATGCCCGGATTGGATCATATAAAATCCTTCTCCGCGTATCGACACGTGATCCGCCACATAATATTCTATGTTACCCTGGATGAAAATCGTGGAGGTGTGTTCATTCAGCAGGCGGCCAGCCGACAGCGTGGCCACCGACCGGAACAGGCCTTTGTGGATGTACGGGGTTTTCTCGTCCTGCGCGATCGATACCAGCGGCAATGCCAACAGGAGCGCGATCAGTGACCTCATTATTTTCCCCACAGGTCGGCAATATATACGTTCAGGCTGAGCGACAGGAGCAGGTGACCTTCGAGTGCCGCATCTTCTTCCGTTATGATCACTTCCGGTTCATCATTGGGGCCTTTGAACACAGAAGCGTTGATCTCCCTGCCCAGGTGCATCATGTATAATCCGGAAAGCGTAATATCGAAATTGTCGGCAATATTATAATGGCAGCCCAGGCCCGAGCTCACTGCCGAGCTCCAGCGGCTGACCTTTAGCCCGCCAAAAGTGCTCTTTTCCACTTCGGTATAATCGAAACAATGTCCGGCCGCAACAAAAGGCGTGAACTTTCCTTTAGCGATCACATTGTTCAGGGGATAGAACTGCACGGCCCAGCCCACGTGGTAATCGGTGCGCTTGGCCAGTCCGCCAATATCCGTTGTAATATAATCCGCAAACCACTCGGTGTTCAGCCGGCTTCCCAGCTTCAGGCGGAAATGGCCGCCAATGCCGAAGCCGTTATACCCGTCATCGCTGAACGAGCTGAAAATGGTTCGCATGCCCAGTTGTAATTTGCCGCTTTCTTTTGTTTCGTCAAATTCGCCCGCGCGGCCTATCAGCGGAAACGCGAGCAGCAGAATGAGGATCTTCTTCATGGGGGAATGTTTAGGGGTTAAAATTATACATAAAACGGAAAATGCCTTTTGTTATTGTGTTTAACCTGTAAATTTACGGTCTATGGATACCGTGTTCGTAAGGCGGTTCAGCAGGCTGGCGCAGGTTACGCTTATAGCCGTTTACTTCGTGATACTGGCCGGGGCCGTGGTGCGCGCCACGGGATCGGGCATGGGCTGCCCCGATTGGCCCAAATGTTTCGGGCAATGGGTGCCTCCTACTGATTCGGCCGGGTTGCCGGAGGGCTATAAAGAGCATTATATAGAGAAGCGAAAAGAGAAGAACGCTCGCTTTGCCGGGTACCTTCGCTTCTTTGGCATGAACGAAACGGCCGACCGCATCATGAACGATCCCGCGATCTACACCGAGCTGGAGTTTAATGCGGCAAAGACATGGATCGAGTACGCGAACCGCCTGGCAGGAGCCCTGCTGGGTGTGCTTATGCTCGTTCTCCTGATCATGGCCTTCCGCCTCAGGAAGCATCAGAGAAAACTATTCGCTGCCACGCTCTTCGCCTTTGTGCTGCTGGGTTTCGAAGGCTGGTTCGGATCGATCGTGGTTTCCACCAACTTATTGACCTGGACCATCACGCTCCATATGATCCTGGCCTTCCTGCTCATCTTTGTGATGACCTACATAACCTACCAGGCCAACGCGCTTTATGACAGGGAGCAGACGGTACACGCTGCGCAGAGCCTCAAGTGGCCGGCCTTCGCGGTCTTGTTTTTCACCCTGCTGCAGGTATTGATCGGCACGCAGGTGAGGGAAGAAGTGGATATCATAGCCGGGCAGGTGAGCGACCGCGGGGTGTGGATATCGATGTTAAGCGATCTGTATATCGTGCACCGTACGCTGGCCTGGGCAGTACTGCTGCTCAATACCGTATTTTTTCTGATGATCAGGCGTCAGCGCCCGCGGGATGCCGCGCTGTTCAGGCTTTCGGTATTTCTGATGGTAACGGTGGTGCTGGAAACGCTGGCCGGTATTGCGCTGGCCTGGTTCGCCTTTCCGGCTCTGGCGCAGCCCCTGCACCTGCTGCTGGCCAGTATGATCTTCGGGATTCAATCGGCCATGCTCATGCGCGTTGCGGCAACGAGGCAACCCGCTATTTCATCCTGACCTTTACGGCCTGGCCCGCGAACTTTTCGAGCAATTTCAACTGCTCTTTTATTTTCTTGTCCCATTCGGCCTGTTTGACCTTGTTCTTTCCGTACTCGGTCTCTTTCTGGTACTGCCCCTGTTCCTTTGCGCGGTCCTTTATCGCCTGGCTGTATGCCGTACCGATCTGCTTATTGGCCGTGTTCTTGTAAATGGTCATGGTGGTCATCAGCTTACGGAACCTGCGCGCGTTGACCTCCGCAATGTCAAAAAAGCCCTGTTCGTGATGCAGCCGTTCCTTGGTCTTGGCGCTTTCCTTAGCCCAACTGTACTTTCTGAAAAACGTGTTTTTCATGACCACGCGTACGCTGTCGCCCGTGATCTGGTGGTTGTACGAGAACAGGACGTAAGAATACGCGTCCGTTTTCTTCGAGGTATCCACCTTGCCTTTATAATCGCTCCACTGCAGTTTGCCACCGCCCTGAACAACGTCTTTATCGTTCGTGGTTTCGGCTGCCTGGAAAGCGTAAACTACAGCCAATGCGCAGACGGCAAGCAGGAGTGTGGATCTCTTCATAAAGCTGGTTTTAAGCGGAACAAAAGCATCAATAATTTTGCCAGAAATTACCTGATGACGGTCATTTTCAGCGATGCGGAACTGACCTCTCCGCTCCGTACCTGCACATAATAAACGCCCTGCGCCAGGGCCTGCGTGTTCAGGAGCAGGCTGTATCCCTTCACATCCAGCGGTAAGTTCATCACCACCTGCCCGAACGAATTATAAACATACAGCACTGCGTCAGCGGCCGAAGCCGGAAGGCTGTAGTTGATATAGGTGTAATCACTGGCCGGGTTGGGCATGTTCTGTTCGATAGTGATCCCGGTCACGTATTCGCTCATGCCGATGGTGCTGGGAATGATCTTTTCCACTTTCACATCGTCAAAATAAAATCCGTCAGCGGTACCTCCGCCATCGCTGACCACCACAAAGCGGATCAGTATGTTCTGGCCAATGAAATTATCCAAAGGCATTTCTTCTTTCAACCATGCGAACTGGTAGCCGTCATAAACAGGGTTGCCAAAATCCTGGTAAGCGTTGCCCGGCTTGGTGTACTTGCCGCACAGCGGTGTCCAGGTATTGCCGTTATCGTCAGAGGCCAGCACCTGCGCGTAATCAAAATTGGTCTCCACCGCCCAGGTAGCATAGAAGGTGAGCTGTGCGCTCAGGGCGTTGGTCAGGTTAATGCTGGCCGATGTGGTCACGTAATTATTATCGTTGTTGCCATAATCGCCCCCGGGGCTGTCCGTAATAGAAGCTGGCGCGGAATAGAAATTGGCGGTGGTGCTTCCCCATCCTGTCGGGCTCGCCCATCCGGTCATGCTGTTGCAGTTGCTGGCAAAGGCGATCACGCTTTGGCCGTAGCGCTTTACGATGGTATCGTTCTCGGTATAAAGGCCGTTATTCACCGACAAGACGTACCGGATGATCTGTCCGTTAGGCGTTGAAGAGGAAAGCGTAAAGGAGATAGAATCGTTCGCCTCCTGGAGCAGGGCCAGCGAGGAGTAGGTCTTTGGCGGACCCACGCTGGTGATCTCCGGGCTGATGGGAATGATGCTGACCGTGTACGTGGCCGGGGCGTCCATGCCCAGGCGCTTGATCTTGTAATTGAAAAAGCCGCTGAGGCTGGGAAGATAATTGGGCTCCTCGTCCGTGGCCCTGGCGTATTTCAGCACCAGGTGGCAGGCATGCAGGTTCTGCCATATGTTCTCCTTGCAGATGTCGACAATGCGGTTCATGGGGGGCCAGAAGCCTTCATCGCTGCGCCCCGCCTCGGGCGTCATGGCCATGATCTTCGGCTTGGTGTTCTGCTCGCCATACATCCAGTCGTCAGAGGTGCCGTTGACCGTATACAGCACGGTTTGGATGGCCGTACCATATATATAGTGATTATGCGTGGTCAGGTGAGCGCCATACTGCGTAAACTGGGCTGAATCGGGCGTATAGGTATACGGGGGATTATTAATACCCCAGGGATAGATCATCAGGTTGCCATACGTGTGATAATTAAGGCATAGCCTGAACTGATGCGCGTTGCAGAAGTTGCGCATGTTCTGGGTTTCGGGCTCGGAGAACGGACCGGTCCCCCTGTATGTGCCTGAGCCCGTATTGGGCGAGGAGCCCTGGTTATCATATCCCCAGTTAAAACCATAGTTGCGGTTCAGGTCAACGCCAAAATCGCCATTGCCCGAGTTCCTGCGGTTCTTGCGCCACATGCCGCCCCCGTTTGGGTTGGTGGTCTCATTATAGATATAGCCATCGGGGTTGACCACCGGAACAAAGTACATTTCCGAGTTATTCACCAGGTATTGCACCTCGGCATTGGTAGCGTAGTTCTCCAGCAGGTAATACATGTACATGATGAGCTGGGCCACGGAGGCGGGCTCGCGCGCATGGTGGACCCCTGAATAGAGTACTTCCGGCTCGTTCTCATCGGTATTGGGATTATCCGATATCTTCAGCCAATACACCGGCCGGCCCTCTATGGTATTGGTGCCTATAGCGGCCTTCTGCTTGATCAGGTTCGGATACAGGTTATACATGTTATCCAGGTGATTGAGTATCTCCTGGTACGTGAAGAAGCCCCCCATGCTGCCCAGGTTGAAATTGGCCGGTGTGGGATAAACGGGCGATACGCTGCAGCCGATGGATTGCGGCCGGGGCGGAACATAGCGGGAGCTGTTCGGGTCGTTTTGCTGCACGTAATACACTGAAACATCGTCAATGATCACTTCATAGGAAAAGCCGTGCTGCTGCATGAGCTGGATCTCGCTGGCCGAAAAATCCGACATATACCAGTAGCCATGCTTGGTCTCGCCATGGTCCACGCAGATACCCAGCTCGGACAAGCGATGTATCCCATAGCCATCGGTATATACTTTCACCCGCGAGTACTTTTCAACCTGCGCAGAAAGTGGAGCCGAAAAAATAAGCATGATAATTGCAAGAAGGACGGGAACGAAATACCTTTTCATGGGATGGTTTTTGAATTTACCGCCAATTTATAAAATAAAATCCTAATCCGGAACCCGTTCATCCGGTTTCGGCCCGGCCCGCTTTAAACTTGTATATTTGGATGGTATCATGAAGAGGTTTCTGGCCATAGTCCTTTTTTTATTACCGGCATCGGGACTGCTGTCGCAGGGCAGCCGGCTGGACTCGCTGCAGACCGTGCTCACCACGCTGGAAACGGACGATACGGTGAAGGTGAACGTGCTCAACAGCATTGCCAAGGAGCTGCGCACCAATCAGCCCGACAAGGCCCTGCTTTACGTGAACCAGGCCCAGGCGCTGGCCGAGCACCTGGGATTCAAACGGGGCATGGCCGCTGCCTATAATACGCTTTCTATCGTTTACCGCAACAAAGGGGATTTCACTAAGGCCACAACGTTCAACTCCAGGGCCATCAAAATGTATGAGGAGCTGGGGAACAAATCGGGCCTGGGCTCAGCGTACAATACCTTAGGGCTGATCAATAAGAACCAGGGCTTTTACCTGAAGGCCATCGACAGCTATATCAAGGCATCGATGTGTTACCAGGGCGCGGGCGAATTCCAGAACATACCGGGCCTGTACAACAATATTGGCGTTGCCTATAAATACCTGGGTAAGTATGCCGAGGCGCTCGATTATTATTTCAAGGCATTGGCCATTGAAGATTCGCTGGGGAACAAGAAAGGGGTTGCCGATTGTTATTCCAACATCGGGAATATTTATGCGGTGAAGGGCGACCATAACAAAGCCCTGGAAAACCACAAGCAGGCCTTTGACCTGTATAACGAGTTCGACCAGAAAAGGGGCATGGGCGTGGCGCTCAATAATATGAGCGTGGCCAACCAGCAGCTCGGCAACCTGGATGAGGCCATCCAGCAGATATCCAACGCGCTGATCATACACGAACAACTGGGAAGCAAAAAGGACATTGCGCTGGATTACACCAATATGGGGCAGCTTTATTGCGAAAAGAAAGATTTTAAGAAGGGCCTCGAGTACCTGAACCGGGGACTGGAGATGCAGGAAAAGCTCAGCGACCAGTGGGGGATCATGCAATCGCTGATCGGCCTTGCACAGGGATACAACGCGGCCAGCCGCAGCGCAGAGGCCATACCTTTCCTGCAAAGGGCCGAGAAGATCGCTGAGGAAACCGAGGGCATGGAGGCCCTGCAGGACATCTACCGCACCTACTCGGACATTTACGAGAAGCTGGGCGTGTACAAGAACTCCTTGTTCTACTACAGAAAGGCCACCGACCTGGAGGACTCGCTCTTCAATAAGGAAAGCAGCGACCGGCTCAACCAACTGCAGACCCAATACGACCTGGAAACGCGTAAAAAGGAGAACGAGCTTCAGAAAAAACAGAACGAAGTGCTGGAGATAGAGAACGCCCGCAACAAGCAGTTGCTGTTCTTTGCCATTGGCGGTTCGGTACTGCTGCTGGTATTCATAGCTTTTGTGATACGCGCCTATTTTCAGAAGCAAAGGGCCAACTCCCTGCTCCAGGAGCAGAAGAGCGAGATCGAAACGCAAAAGGCGATCATCGAAATAAAGAACAAGGATATTACGGACAGCATCCAGTATGCCAAGCGCATCCAGGAAGCCATTCTTACACCGGAGCATATCCTCTCGCGCATGTTCCCTGAATACTTCGTCCTGTACAAGCCCCGGGACATTATAAGCGGAGATTTTTACTGGGCGGGCACTACGCGGAGCGGGAACCCGGTGTGGGCAGCGGTCGATTGCACCGGGCATGGCGTGCCGGGCGCCCTGATGAGCATGATCGGCAGTTCGCTGCTGAACGAGATCATACACGAGGCCGAACATGCGGATGATATCCTCAACCGGCTGCGCGAGGGCATCGTTGACGCGCTCAAGCAGAAGGACAGCCACCAGACCGTGCATGACGGCATGGACATAGCCCTGTGCGTGCTCGACAGGAGCAGGAGCCTGCTTGAATTCGCGGGCGCGCAGAACCCGCTATATATTATCCGGGATAATTCCCTGCAGGAGATAAAAGGCGATAAGCAATACATCGGCCACGCCACCACCGCAGCGCAGCCATTCGCGCGGCATACGCTGGATGTGAAGAAGGGCGATGCGGTTTATGTGTTCACCGATGGCTTTGCCGACCAGTTCGGAGGCAATAAGGAGAAAAAGTATTCTTATAAGCGGCTGAAAGATGTGCTGCTGGACATTCACCTCCGGCCCATGGCCGAGCAGAAAGAGCTGCTTATCCGTTCCTTCGAGGAGTGGAAGGGCTCATACGAGCAGGTTGACGATGTGCTGTTGTTCGGTGTGCGGATATGACCTACCTGATGTAAAAACTTTATCTTCGGTTCTCTTTTCAAACGGATATGTCGAAGAACATTACCATAATCGGTGCGGGCCTGGTCGGTTCCCTTCTGGCCATCTACCTGGGCAAGCGCGGCTATAAGGTCAGTATGTATGAGCGCAGGCCCGATATGCGGAAAAATACTATTTCCGCTGGGCGGTCCATTAACCTGGCGCTGAGCGACAGGGGATGGAGGGGACTGGAAGGGGTAGGCATAGGGGCCGAGGTGCGCAAGATCGGCATTCCCATGAAAGGGCGCGAGATACATAACCTGGACGGCAAGATCGCCTTTCAGCCTTATGGTAAGGAGCACCAGGCCAACTATTCGGTATCGCGCGGAGGGCTGAACTGCCTGCTGATGGACCTTGCCGAAAAGCATGGCGCAACGATCTTCTTTAACGAGCGCTGCATAAAGGTGGACCTAAAAACGGCTGACGCTGAATTCGAGAATACGGAGACCAAAAAGGTCACTACGGTAAAGAGCGATAGGATTTTCGGAACGGATGGCGCCTTCTCGGCCTCCCGTTTATCCTTACAACTGGGAACTGACCGTTTTTCCTATTCTCAAACCTACCTCGACCATGGATACAAGGAGCTGACCATTGTGCCGGGCACTGACGGAGGCTTTGCCATGGACCCCGATCACCTGCACATATGGCCGCGCGGGCAGTTCATGCTGATCGCCCTGCCCAATCTCGATAAGACCTTTACCTGCACCCTGTTCTTCCCTTTCGAAGGCGAGCGTTCATTCGCCACCATCGATACGCCCGACAAAGTGCTGACATTCTTCCGTGAGATGTTTGCCGATGCCGTGCCCCTCATGCCAACGCTGGTCGAGGATTACTTCCGCAACCCGGCCGCCTCGCTGGCCACTATTCGCTGTTATCCCTGGAGCTTCGGGGATAAGCTGCTGCTGCTGGGCGATGCCGCCCACGGCATTGTGCCGTTCTTCGGGCAGGGCATGAACTGCGGCTTTGAGGATTGCGCGGAGCTCAGCCGGCTGATGGATGAATACGGGGAGGACTGGCACCGGGTATTCCGCGAGTTTGAGCTGCTGCGCAAGCCCGATGGCGATGCCATTGCCGAGCTGGCTATTGAAAACTACATTGAAATGCGCGACAAGGTGGCCGACCCGAAATTCCTTCTGCAGAAAAAGATCGAGGCGCGATTCTCCGAAAGATATCCGGATAAGTGGACCCCCCTGTATGCCATGGTCACCTACCGCACCGATATGCGGTATTCAGAAGCCCTGAAAAAGGGCCGCGGGCAGGAAGCCATCATGCGCAGGATCATGGCCATGCCCGGCATTGAGAAGAAATGGGACAGCGAGGAGGTGGAAAAAGAGATACTGCGTATGCTCTCTTCGCAATGATCTATTACAAGAACCTGCTGGCGGTAAAAATACTTTTCGAGAACACTTCGAAGAGGGGCATTTACGGGATCTGGCGGCCCAGCGTATACCTGAAGGAAAGCGGCAACTACTGCACCACCCTGCGGGCCGACATCGTCAAAAAAGAGATAGAGCCGGGCGATGACGTGGTGATGAACGCCATCCTCGAGGCGCCCAAGGGTTTCGGAGAACACCTGAAAGAAGGGGCCGTGCTCTCGGTGAGGAACGGCCTTGACGAAGTAGGCCGCGCGCTTGTACTCGAGATCATCGGCTACCTGGATGAAGCGGGGCCGTTAAATTAGGCTCCTTCGCCAACAAAGGGATTGTGTTTTCTTTCGAAACCAATGGTGGTTTCGGGGCCGTGCCCGCTGTAAACGGTAAAATCATCGCCCAAAGGGAATAAGCGGGTACGTATGCTGCCGATCAGCGTATCGTAATCGCCTCCAGGCAGGTCGGTGCGGCCAATGCTCCCGTAGAACAGCACATCACCCCCGATCACGAACTTCTGCGGCCTCGACACAAAACAGATGCTGCCGGGCGAATGGCCGGGAGCGAAAAGCACATCGAGGGCCGAGCGGCCGAAAGCGACCGTATCGCCCTCGTCAAGGAAGGCCGAAGGGGCGGGAGAAGGCTCCGCCTGCAGCCCGTACAATTGCGCTACCTGCATAAGCGAGTCCAGCACGCTCAGGTCTTTTTTGTGTATCTCCGGCCCCAGTTGATAGCTCTCGCTGATGAACTTATTGCCGAACACGTGATCAATGTGGCCATGCGTGTTGAGCAGGCGCACCGGCCTCAGCTTTTTTTCGCTGATATAGCCGGCAAGCTGCGCCCGTTCGGACCGGTCATAACAGCCGGGGTCGATAATGACGCACTCCTTCGTTTCGTCCGAGAGAACGTAGGTGTTTTCCTGAAAGGGACCGAAGGTGAAACTGTGGACCTGGATCATCGAAAAAATAGGGCTGTACGCACAATAAAGATCGCTCGTTTACGTTACAAAAATAATATTTCCCCGGGTGCGATAAGATTCGTAAATTAGCTAAAGATTAAAGTGAATGCAATCCGTACACATATTACCCGGCTGAAGCGCAGGATATTCCCCTTATTTTTATTCCTCGTTGCAAGTAATTCCTATGGGCAGTTCTATAGCGGCTCCTACATGGAGTTCGGCAAGAACCGCATCCAGCATGACGAGCCCCGGCTGTGGACCTGGTATAAGTTTGAAAAGTTCAACACCTACTTTTACAAAGGCGGGCAGGAGCTAGCCGTATACGTTTCCAAGAACGCTGCCGGCCATATTGCAGAGATAGAAAAGCTGTTCGACTATACGCTGGATGACAAGATCGAATTCATCATCTACAATAAGCAAAGCGAGTTCAAGCAGAGCAACCTGGGCCTGATCTCGGAAGAGCAGTATAATGTGGGCGGGGTGACCCGCATTGTTGGTTCCAAGGTGATCCTGTATTTCGAAGGCGATCACGCGAAGCTGGAGCGGCAGATGCGCATGGGTATTGCCGAGGTGCTGATCAACCAGATGATGTACGGGGGCAACATGAAGGAGATGCTCAAGAACTCCACCTTTCTCGCGCTTCCCGACTGGTACATACAGGGCCTGGTCTCCTACGTGGCCAATAAATGGGACGTGGAGATCGATACGAAGGTCCGTGACGGGCTGATGGCGGGCAAATACAGCAAGTTCAACCAACTTACCGGCCAGGACGCCACCTATGCCGGCCACTCGGTATGGAACTACATAGCCGATACCTATGGCGAGAATGTGATCTCCAACCTGCTGTACATGAGCAAGGTCAGCCGCAATATCGAAAGCTCCTTCCTTTTCGTGCTGGGAACATCGCTACGCAACCTGACCTACGAGTGGGAGAATTATTATCTTATACGTTATTCCGACCTCGATAAGCTGCAGCTCCTGCCTACCATCAAGCCATTGCTTGAAAAGCCGAAGGCCACGCGCGTGTACAGCCAGTTCCGGCTGAGCCCGGACGGCAAAAGGGCCATTTACGTCACGAACGAAATGGGCCAGTACAAAGTATGGCTGTATGATATAGAGAAGCAAAAGGCCAAGCGCATCCTGAAACGCGAGCCCAAGCTCGATCGCATCAATGACCACTCTTACCCGCTGCTGGCCTGGCATCCCTCCGGGCTGCTCTTTTCCATCATTACCGAAGAAAAAGGGGAGATACGCCTGACCTATTACACTCTCGAAAACGGGAAGAAAGAGATGATCAAGCTGTTCAACTTCGAGAAAGTGCTTGACTTCTCCTATTCAGAGGACGGTAAAAAGCTGGCTATTGCGGCCATTAACAAGGGCCAGTCGGATATCTACGTGTTCAATATTGCGGGCGGGGGCGTGGAGCAGATCACCAACGATATTTTTGACGATATCAACCCGCGTTTCCTGAACAATTCAGAGAAGATCGTGTTCAGCTCCAATCGTCCGGGCGATTCGCTCAAAACGGTGCTGCCTTACACGGGCAAGCTCTCGCCTTACAAAGACCTGTTCATCTACAACTACAAGACCCGCTCCAATATCCTGAAAAGGGTCACCGAGAGCCCCTTTATCAATGAAACGCATGCGTATGCCTACGACAGCACGCGCATCGCTTACCTGGGTGACGATAACGGGATAAAGAACCGGTATGTGGCCAGCTTCGACAGCGTCATCGCCTATGTGGATACGGTTGCGCACTACCGTTACATCACCCGCACCGCACCCCTCACTAACTATTCGCGCAATATCCTGGAGCAGGATATCAATTCCAAATCGGGGAAGATCGCTGAGATCGTTTTTCACAGCGGGAAATACTACATGTATGTTCACGAGATGTCTGTCATCAGCGGGCAGAACATCCAGCTCAAGAACACGCCCTTCCGCGATGCGCAGATCAAATCGGAAATGAAGCGGGTATCCGACACAACCTCCAGTGTTAAGGTGAATGAGGTGAAGGTGATCAAAACGGACGTAAAAGTTATCAAGGATACTTCGGGGATTGATATCGACAATTACGTTTTCGACAGTCCCTCGAACAAGAAAAAGGAGGAAAAGCCCAAAGAAGATCCCAAGCCGGAGATCAAGCCCAGCCCCGATACCGTGCAAACCGCCAGGCAGGAGTTTGTGCTGCCCGTCATGCGAAACTATAACGTGTTCTATTCCACGGATTACGTGGTTTCCCAGATCGATAACAGCTTCCTCAACGCGAATTACCAGCGCTTTACCGGGGGGCATGGCGAGATCTACCTGAATCCCGGGTTCACCGGGCTGTTCAAGATCGGGTTGAGCGATTTATTCGAGGATAAGCGCATTGTAACGGGTTTCCGCATATCCGACATGCACGACAACGAGTTCATGATCAGCTATGAGAACAGGCTGAAGCGCTGGGATAAGCAGGTGGTGCTTCACAGGCAAACCGTGCCCACGGTGGTGAGCTCCGCACTGGCCCGCTTGTATACGCACGAGGGCCGGTTCAATGTGAAATATCCTTTCAATGAAGTGGCCAGCCTGCGCTTTTCGACCAACCTGCGTATGGATAAAACGGTAGTTCCCGCCTATGACCTGTTCACGCTGAACAAGGAAGATGTTTTTGAATACTGGGCCTCGGCCAAGCTGGAATACGTTTTCGATAACACGATCAAAAAAGGCCTTAACCTCTACAATGGGCTTCGCTATAAGATATTTGCTGAGTACATCAGGCAGTTGAACGGTGATCAGCCCGAAATAACCATTGTGGGGGTCGACTTCAGGCATTACCAGAAACTGCACCGCGATATCATATGGGCCAACCGGCTTGCGGCCAGCACATCCATAGGCACACACAAGCTGATCTACTATATGGGAGGCGTGGATAACTGGCTTACCCCGCGTTTCAATTATAGCACGCCCATTGCTACCGATCAGAACTACGTGTTCCAGACCCTGGCCACTCCCTTGCGCGGGCACTACCAGAACTGGCGCAACGGCAACAGCTTCGTGCTGCTGAACAGCGAGATACGTATCCCGCTGTTCCGCTACCTGATGAACAGGCCGATCAAATCGGATTTTATCAACAATTTCCAGGTGGTGGTATTTGGCGATGTGGGAACGGCCTGGACGGGCAAATCGCCTTATGATGACAGCAATTCGCTGAACACGGTAGTGATCAGCTCCCCGGGCAACCCCATCGTGGTCATAATCAAGAACAAGCGCGATCCCATCGTAGGCTGTTTCGGCTATGGGGTCCGTAGTCGCCTGCTCGGCTATTTCGTGCGCCTCGACTGGGCCTGGGGCATTGAAGACGGACAGGTGCTGCCGAAGAACGGAAACCCGGAGAACGGCAAGAAGCCCACCATGGTCTATCTTTCTTTCAGCCTCGACTTCTGATCCGGTGAATAAAAACCAACCTCGTATGAATGAACTTTTACTGTTGCTCCTGATCGGGCTGGCCGCTGGCGTATTGAGCGGCCTGGCGGGAATAGGTGGCGGTACCATTATCGTACCCGCCCTTGTGTTTTTTATGGGATATACCCAGCACCAGGCGCAAGGGGTATCGCTGACCATGTTCCTGCTGCCCATAGGCTTCCTGGGCGTATATACTTATTACAAGGGCGGGCATATCAGCCGCGAGAGCATCCAGGTGGCGCTTATCATGTGCGCTACGTTCGTCTTCGGCAGCTATTTCGGCTCGAAGCTGGCCGTGAACATCAACCAGGAAATGCTCAAAAAAATATTTGGCGTATTCCTCTTTTTGCTTTCTTTGAAAATGATCTTCTGGAAGTAAAGTGGAACAGCTCAAAGAGAAAATAAAAGCGCTCGCCAGTCAATACCATAGTGATATTATTGCCGTCAGAAGGCATCTTCATGCATACCCCGAACTTTCTTTTCAGGAATTTAATACCTCCGCTTTTATAGCCGAACGGCTGAAATCAGCGGGCATCCCGTTTACGGACGGGATCGTTAAAACAGGCATTGTCGCTGTTTTGGAGGGCAAGAACCCGGAAAAAAAGATCATCGCTCTCCGGGCGGATATGGACGCGCTGGCTATCAGGGAAGAGAATAAGGTAGGATACCGTTCCAGAAACGAAGGGGTGATGCATGCCTGCGGGCATGACGTACATACGGCTTCTCTGCTTGGAACGGCCTGGATACTGAATGAGCTCAGGCAGGAGTTCGAAGGAACGATCAGGCTCATCTTTCAGCCCGGGGAGGAAAAAGCGCCAGGCGGTGCTTCGCTGATGATCAGGGAAGGCGTGCTGGAGAACCCACGGCCCGCCTGCATCTTTGGCCAGCATGTATTTCCCAGCATGGAGGCGGGCAAGGCAGGGTTCCGTTCGGGAATGTATATGGCCTCTACCGATGAAATCTATATTACTATAAAAGGTAAGGGCGGCCATGCGGCCATGCCGGCCGAATACATCAACCCGGTGCTGATCGGTGCAGAAGTGATAAGGGCCCTGCAGGAGGTGTTCATGGACGAACGGACAAAGAACATTCCTTCCATTCCTACCGTACTGGCTTTCGGTAAGTTCATAGCCGAAGGCACCACGAACGTTATACCGGCCGAGGTGAAAATAGCGGGCACCCTGCGCACGATGAACGAGGAGTGGAGGGCCGAAGCGAAGAGCAGGATCAAACAGATCGTGCGATCGAAGACCGAAAGCGCGGGAGCAACCTGCGAGGTCGCCATTATGGACGGTTATCCTTATCTGATCAATGATGAACTGACCACGCAGCGGGCCAAAAAAGCGGCCGAGGCCTTTCTGGGCAAGGAAAACGTGGAGGAGCTGCCCCTGCGCATGACGGCCGAGGATTTTGCCTTTTACACCCAGCACATCCCGGGGTGCTTTTACCGCCTGGGAACCGGCAATAAGGCCAAAGGGATCACCTCAGGTGTTCACACTTCTACCTTTGATATCGATGAAAGGGCCCTGGAGACGGGAATGGGACTGATGGCCTGGCTGGCCGTTAATGAGCTGAAAGAATCGTAAACAGGGTTCTGTAAGATCAGTTGCCAAAGTCTGAAATGAACTTGATGCGCATCAGGCGCACTTCTTCTTCATTAAAACGATCCTCGCCCAGCTCGTTCAGGGCCTCTTCTATTGAATCGGTCTCTGATTCCTTGAAGTAATCGGATATCTCGTCCTGCTTCTCCTCGTCAATGGTCTCGCTGATGTAGTAGTTGATGTTCACTTTGGTGCCTGATGAGACGATGGTCTCCAGCTCGTTGATGATGTCCATCATGGTCATGCCCTTGGCGGCCGCTATGTCCTCCAGGCTGAGCTTGCGGTCAATGCTCTGTATGATATGCACTTTCAGCCCTGATTTGTTCACCACCGATTTCACCACCATGTCCTGCGGACGCTCGATATCGTTGTCCTTGACGTATTTGGCGATCAGGTCGATGAACGGCTTGCCATAGCGCTGGGCCTTGCCCTGGCCTACACCGGTGATGCGGCTCATCTCCTCCATATTGATGGGATACTGTATGGCCATCTCGGCCAGCGAGGTCTCCTGGAAGATCACGTAAGGCGGCAGGTTGTTCTGCTTGGCCACTTTCTTTACCAGGTCTTTGAGCATGGCGAACAGGGCCTCATCGGCCCCGGCCCCGCGCTGGGCTCCCCCGGCTACGGCAAAATCATCGTCATCATCATCGGCCGAGTCAAAATCATGGTCCTTGGTGATCATGATAGACCAGGGCTTGTCGAGAAACTTCTTGCCCTCTTTGCTCACCTTGAGCAGGCCGTAGTTCTCAATATCCTTTACCAGCAGCCCCGCGACAAGCGCATGGCGGATCACGCTGTTCCAGAACTTCTCGTCCTTTTCATCCTCCGCTCCCTTGCCGAACACCTCCAGGTTGTTCTGCTTGTACGACTTTACGGTGGAAGTGGTATTTCCCATCAGCACGTTGATCACATCCTTGGCCTTGAACTTCTCTTTCATCTCCAGCACCGCGTCAATAAGCAGGGCCACATCGTCCTTACCCTCGAATTTCTGCTTGGGGTGCAGGCAATTATCGCAGTTCTTGCAGTTTTCTTCCTGGTATTCCTCACCGAAATAGTGCAGCAGCACCTTCCTCCGGCACATGGATGTTTCAGCATAGGCTACGGTCTCCTGGAGCAGTTGCTTGCCGATCTCCTGCTCTGCCACCGGCTTGCCTTTCATGAACTTCTCCAGCTTCACGATATCATCGTAGCTGTAAAAGGTCACGCACTTGCCCTCGCCTCCATCGCGCCCGGCCCGCCCGGTCTCCTGGTAATAACCCTCCAGCGATTTGGGAATATCGTGGTGGATCACAAAGCGAACATCCGGCTTATCGATTCCCATGCCGAAGGCAATGGTCGCCACGATCACATCGATCTCCTCCATAAGAAAATCGTCCTGCGTGCGCGCGCGTACGGGTGCCTCCAGCCCCGCGTGATAGGGCAGGGCGCGTATACCGTTCACCTGCAGGGTCTGCGCCACTTCCTCCACTTTCTTGCGGCTCAGGCAATAGATGATGCCCGATTTATTGCCGTTCTTCTTGACGAACTTGATGATCTCCTTGATCACGTTCTGCTTGGGACGTATCTCGTAGTACAGGTTGGGCCGGTTAAAGGATGATTTGAAGATGTTGGCGTCCTGCATGCCCAGGTTCTTGAGGATATCCTGCTGCACCTTGGGCGTAGCCGTGGCGGTAAGGGCGATAATGGGTACCGTGCCTATGGCCTCTATGATGGGGCGCAGCCTGCGGTATTCCGGCCGGAAATCATGCCCCCACTCGGATATGCAATGCGCTTCATCGATGGCAAAGAAAGATATCTTGATCTCTTTCAGAAAATCCACGTTCTCCTCTTTGGTGAGCGATTCGGGGGCTACATACAGCAATTTGGTCTTGCCTTCGCTGATATCCTTTTTTACCCGGGCTATCTCGGCTTTGGAAAGGGATGAATTGAGGAAATGAGCGATCCCTTCTTGGTCCTTGGCACTGAAGCTGCGCAGCGCGTCAACCTGGTTCTTCATTAAAGCGATAAGCGGTGAGACCACGATGGCGGTACCTTCGCTGATCAGGGCGGGAAGCTGGTAGCAAAGCGATTTGCCACCGCCTGTAGGCATGATCACGAAGGTATCCTTGCCGTCAAGAACGCTGGTAATGATTGTTTCCTGTTGCCCTTTGAATTTACTGAACCCGAAGAACTTCTTTAACTGCTCCTGTAAAGGAGTGTCCACACCGATCATCTGATTAGCTGGTTTGTATATTTGATTTAGATTTGTAAGGTAAATATAAAATAAAATCTCATACAGAAAAATGGGATTTTGTCAAAAATTCTACCAATGTTGGAAATCATCCGATAAATGATTTCCACAATGTTATCACTGAAAAAACAAGCGAGCACGTGAAGATAGCCGCGGTAGTTCCTGCGTTCAACGAAGAAAAGGCCATTGCCGGGGTGGTGAGCGACCTGCAGCAAGTGGCCGTTCAAAACGCCCTGAGCCTGGATGTGATCGTGGTGAATGATTGCTCGACCGACCGCACGCAGGAGGTCGTTTCGGGGCTGAATTGCATCGCGCTGCACCTCCCGGTCAACCTGGGCATAGGCGGTGCCATGCAGACCGGTTTCAGGTACGCCTGGGAACAGGGTTATGACCTGGCCCTGCAGGTGGATGGTGACGGGCAGCACCCGGCCGAAGAGATAGTTAAACTGCTGGCCGCACAGCGCGAGCGTCATCTCGATGTGGTGATCGGCTCGCGTTTCCTTGAAAAGAAAGGGTTCCAATCCAGCGGCATGCGCAGGACGGGTATCGGTTATTTCAGGAAGCTGAACCGTTTGCTGTGCGGCCTGGATATCACCGACAGCACTTCCGGCTTCCGCCTGCTCAGCCGGAGGGCGCTGGAACTGGTGAGCGAATATTACCCGGACGAGTACCCGGAACCCGAAGCGATCATCCTCTTTGCTGAGAATGATCTGTCTGTTGGCGAAACGCCCGTTACCATGCGCGATCGTCAGGGCGGCAGGTCATCCATCGGGCCGTTCGCCTCCGTATATTACATGTGGAAGGTCACCCTCGGAATTTTATTTACATTTATAAGAGTAAAAAACAAAGTCAGGTAAACTATGGAAAAGATACAGATCATTGCCATCCTTATCAGTCTTCTCTTCCTGTGCTATATCGGCTGGCTCATTGTGAAAGGCAGGCTGCGCGAGGAATATGCCATCATCTGGATACTGTGCACGCTTATACTGGTTGTGTTCTCTTTCTGGAGAAATGGCCTGGATGTGATGTCGCAGCTACTGGGAATAATCGCTCCTCCCAACCTGGTGTTCACGGGGGCCATATTCGCCATACTGATCTACCTCCTTCACCTTTCGATAACCGTTTCGCGCCTGCAGGAGCAGAACAAGACCCTGGCGCAGGATATTGCTTTGCTTAAACAAAAACTGAAAGCGCGGGATGGCAAGTGATTCGGCCCGTGAAGCTGAGATCTTTGGCACCTACCTCGCAGGCCAGCGTCCCGGTGGCGATGTCGCGGGCGTGTACGCGACCGCTGTCCGCCAGCACGGCCTGGAAAGCAAAGGTGATGCCGTGCTTGCCTATGTAGTTCGCCACCCGGGCAGGTTGAAGTACATCGATGCCGCACTGGCTTTTTCGGGCAGGGAATCATTGCTCCGCAAAAAGCTCTTTATCATGTTCTGTGTGCTCGAGGCGCATCCTGATTATTGCGACCATTTCCTTGCTAGGGCGGACAACCAGCGGAGCATCATATCGCTTTTCTTTCTGGGAATAAGGTCGGCAATGAGAATAGCTATAGGCAAAATGCTGCTGCTTTTCCTGTGAGCGAGGTGCATGACCATATTATTGTGGGAAGCGGCTGCACGGGCGCCATGGCCGCGCAAACCCTGGCGGAGAGCGGTGCCCGGGTGCTTATGCTTGACGCGGGTATACGCGATGATCGGTACAAGAACCGGTTCCCCGGCAAGGATTTCATCCGGATACGGAAAGAGGAGCCGCGCCAGCACGAGTTCTTTCTCGGGCTGGACTTTGAAGGCCTTCCTTTGCAGAAGATAGGTACGGGCGCCCAGCTCACCCCGCAGCGTAAGTTCATGATGGCAAGGACGGATGAATGGCTGCCGGTGCTTTCCGAAAACTTTTTCCCTATGGAATCGCTTGCCTACGGTGGCCTGGGTAACGGCTGGGGCCTGGGCTGCTGTGTTTTTTCGGATGAAGAAATGAAAGAAGCCGGGCTTGACAGCGGGGAAATGCATGGGGCGTATCAGGTCGTTTCCGACCGCATCGGAATCAGCGGCAGTTATGACGATACGAAGGCCTATACCTGCGGCACCCTGCAGGGCATCATGGACCCGGTGTCGCTGGACAGGAACGGAAGGGAGCTTTTCATGAAGTATGAGAGAGGAAAAGCCTTCCTGAATAAGAGCGGCTTCTTTATGGGCCGGCCCGCGCTGGCCCTGCTGACGGCAGACCGTGACGGGCGCAGGAAATACGCTTACCGCGATCTTGACTTTTATTCGGATGACGAGGAGTCGGCCTACCGCCCTTCCCTTACGGTCAATGCGCTGAAAAAGCGCAACAATTTCAGGTACGAGGCCGGCCGGCTGGTGCATTCTTTTTCGGAGAAGGATAGTGAAACCGAAGTACGGGTGATCAATATGCAAACGGGGCAGCAGGAGCTGTTCCGCTGCCGGAAGCTGGTGCTCGCAGCGGGCGTGTTGAGCACGGCCCGCGTGGTGCTGCGCTCTTTCAGCGCCTATGACCATCCCCTGCCGGTGCTGAGCAACTACTATTGCTATGTACCCTGTATTCAACCCGCGCTTATGGGTGCGGCTGATGAGGGTATGAAGTTCGGCTACGCCCAGGCGGCATTGTTCCACGATGAAAAGGATAAGAGCGGAATAGCTATGGCCTCGCTGTACAGTTACCGTTCGCTGATGATGATGCGCCTGGTGCAGCAGGTTCCGCTGGAATTCGGCACTGCCAGAGAGTTCCTGCGTTACCTGATGCCTGCCCTGATGATCGCGGGCATTCATTTTCCCGAAAGGAACGGCCCGGGCAAGCGGCTTACGCTGAAGAAGGATGCCGCCTCGCTGACCGCTGACGTACTTTCAGCCGAATACCTGTACAGCGGGGAGGAAAAGCGGGACATTGCGGTACGCGAAAAAAAATACCTGCGGGCCCTGCGCAAGCTGGGTTGCTGGCCGGTCAGGCGGATCGACCCGGGCAACGGCTCCAGCATACATTATGCCGGCACGCTGCCATTCAGCTGGAAGGAAAAAAGCTTTTCTTTATCGCCAGATGGAAAGCTGCACGGCACCCGCAGCGTATTTATAGCGGATGGAAGCGGGTTCAGCTACCTTCCGGCAAAGGGCCTGACGTTTTCGCTGATGGCCAACGCGCATAACGTGGCGCTTCGGGTTTTGAAAGAATGACAATGGCAAAGAAGATAATCATCACCGGAGCCAATGGTTTCATTGGATCGAACCTGGCCTCATTTTTTTCGGCCAGGGGCTGGAGCGTAGTGGGCCTGGTGCGAACCATGCCGGAAAAAACCCTGCCGGGTATCATGTACGTCAAGTACGATCTCCTGCAGGAGCCAGACCAGGGAGCATTCGGGGAGGCGTGCTGCCTGATCCATTGCGCCTATATCAGGAACGATATCGAACACAACATAGCGGGCACCGTTCGCCTGCTGGATGCCAGCCGCAAACACGGGCTGAAACAGAATATTTTCCTGTCCAGTTTTTCAGCTCATCCGGATGCCGTGTCGAAATACGGAAGGCAAAAGCTGGAGCTTGAGGGTTATTTCAAAGGAGCTGGTGATTGCATAGTCAGGGCCGGGGTAGTGCTGGGCCACGGAGGATTGTTCGGTGAGATGAGCGGGCACATCAGAAAAGGGAAGCGCATACCACTTATTGACGGTGGCCGGCAGCCCATGCAAACCATACATATTGACGACCTGTGCTCGATCATCTATAAAATAGCGGATGAGCGGCTATCGGGTCTGTACACGCTGGCAGAGCCGTCTCCTGTCAGCTACCGCCAGTTCTTCACCGCATTCTGCCATACGACAGGAATAAAGCCTAAATTCGTACATGTGCCTTTTTTTCTGCTCGATACGGCTTTGAGGATCGCTGAGTTTTTCCGCATTAGGTTGCCGATAGCGCGCGAGAACGTGCTTGGCTTGAAATTCATGGGCGCCCGGGAAACGGAAAAAGACCTGCAAAGGTTGGGTGTCAGGGTGCGGTCATGGAAAGAATCCCTTAAACTACTTAGTCAGCAAAAGAATTGAAAACTGTCGAATCAAAAACGGCCAGGCTGTACGAGGATATTCATCCTTTTATCAGGATAGACCAAACCATCAGCGACTATCTTGAAACGCTGCGTATTGAGCCGGCATATTTTCAAGACAAGAGTATCCTCGATTGCGGTTTTGGTGGTACTGGTTGGTCGGTAGAGCTATTCGCCAGGTCAGGGGCGCGCAAGGTGGCCGGGATCGATCTCAACCCCGGCTGGGCTGAGCGGATAGGCAAACGGCTTGAGCGATATAAGAACATCCTTGATCTCCGGCAGGGAACAGTGCTCGATCTCCCTTTTTCTGATGATACGTTCGATTATGTGCATTCACATGGCGTGATGCATCATACCACCGATTGGAAAAAAGGAGTTCAGGAGATGACGCGCGTGGTGAAACCTGGGGGGACCATTTATCTAATGCTGTACGGGAAATTCGCGCCCGTAGGCAGACTGATCCATTTCATTTACCGCACAGCAGGAAAGATCATTCCCTACTCTTGGTCCTCCGCCTTCGTCAAAGCTACCGGCATCTACAGGGATCACGAGATATCACTGCTCGATGCCATGTATGCTCCCATCGAAAAACACCTGTCGCCAAAAGAGATCAGGGAGCATTTGGAAAAGTGCGGTATGACGAACATCCGTTTCTTTGAAAGTGCCAAGTGGAAAAACAGAAGATTCTATTCGAGCCCCTTTATGTTCGGAAGTAACATTCAGAATGTGGTGTGGGCCGATAAGCCGCTTTAAGCTAGCTCAGTCCTTCAAGGCTCATCTCATCGCCTGGCTTCGCCACTACAAAGTTGCCCATGATCAGGTAGTCCATATCGGCCCGTACAAAGCTATGCACCGCATCGTAAGGAGAACAAACAATGGGTTCGCCTTTGATGTTGAAGGATGTATTGATCAGCACGGAATACCCGGTTTCCTGCCTGAATGCCTCCAGGAGCTTTCGCATCTGCGGGTTCTCGCTTTGGTTGACGGTTTGTATGCGCACCGACCCGTCCACGTGTGTTATGGCCGGCACCTTATCGACATACTCCGGCCGCACGTTGTAAACCACCAGCATGTAGGGGTTCGGATAGGAGCTATCGAAGTATTTGCCGCATTCCTCTTCCAGCACGATGGCGGCAAAAGGCCTGAAGCGCTCGCGGAATTTTACGCGCGCATTCAGGATATCCTTCATTTCTTTTTTCAGCGGGCTGGCTATAATGCTGCGGTTGCCCAAAGCGCGCGGGCCAAACTCCATGCGGCCCTGGAACCAGCCCAGTATTTTCCCTTCGGCCAGTTTTTTTGCCGCAAAGGAGGCGTACGCCCCGGTCTTCACATAGGGTAACTTAAATTGAAGGAGAGCATTCTCGTACTCCGCCTCGGTGTATCCTGGTCCCAGGAAAGCGGTATCCATAACGTAACTGCGCGGGCGGTTCAGCACCTGGTGGCCCAGCAACAGGGCGGCACCCATTGATGTGCCCGAATCACCGGCTGCCGGCTGTATGAAAATATTCTTAAACAGACCTTCTTTGGCGATCAGCCCGTTGGTAACGCTGTTGAGCCCTACCCCGCCTGCAATGCACAGGTTATCGGAGCCGGTTTGTTTTTTGAGCCAGTGCGCCTGGTGCAGGATCACGTCTTCCACAATATGCTGGGCGGCCGCGGCCACGTTCAGCTCGTGCTCGCTCCAGTCACGGCCTTCGGTTTTCGAAGGGCCGAACAGGTCCGTAAATCGCTTGCTTACACCCGACCTGCGGGTGTAGTGGTACGAAAAATAGCGCATGTCGAATTTGAACCCTCCGCGGTCGGTGAGCCTGAACAAAGCACGCATCTTTTTATATGCTTCGCTGTTCGCGTCTCCGTACGAGGCCAGCCCCATGAGCTTACCGGGCCCTTCGATGAGCTTAAAGCCCAGGTGGCGCGATACGGCCTGGTAAAAGGCGCCCAGCGAATAAGGGGTGTCTACCGAAGAGAGTTTCCGTATCTTGTTTCCCCTTCCCTGCGCCAGCAATGAGGTCGTCCACTCGCCAGCCCCATCAATGGTGAGGATGGCCGCATCCTCGTACGGTGTGGGGTAGTAGGCGCTGGCCGCGTGACAAAAGTGATGTTCGAGCAAATGGAACCTGAACTTCATTTTTTGTCCTGTAAAAAGCCCCTGCAGGGTGTTGGGTAGCCTGCGCATATCCTTCAGGTAATTGAGCATGCCCAGGTTCTCTTCAACTGAAAAACTGCGCTGCTCGCGCAGCAGGGAAGGTATCCTGTACCAGTACCTGAACAGGAATACGGGCACTTTGGAATAGGATATGGAAGGTTTCCAGAAAAAAGCGACATGGTCGATATCGCTCATGCTTAAGCCGGCAAAGGCAAGGCAGGCCCGGATGGATTCTGCCGGTATGCCGCCATAATGTTTTTTGCGGTTGAGCCGCTCCTCCTCTACAGCGAATACCACGTTGTCGTTTACGACCAGCGTGGCGGCAGAATCGTGGCCATAGCAATTGAAGCCGAGAATGTTCATGGGTTATCCTGCTTGCCTTGTTTTGCCACGGCCAGGTTGGCGGCCAGTTGAGCGTTGTTCGGATTTATCCTTAATCCTTTCTCACCGGCCTCGATGGCCTTGTCCCACTGTTTGAGAACGTTGTAGGCCGCGCAAATGTTATTGTAAGCAAGGTCATAATCGGGCTTCAGCTTCAGGGCTTCCTCGGCAGCCTTTATGCACATCTCGTATTTGCCCGCATAGTAATATTGCAGGCTAAGGTTAAGATAATTCTCGGGAGTGGGGTTGTTGGAGGCGGCCAGTATAGCCTGGTCGAGGCTGGGCTGGTGCGTATTGCCCATGGTGTTATCCGGGATCGCCTCCAGCTCTTTTTGCAGGCGAATGAGCTCCACATGGTTGGGTGATACCTTCAGCCCGTCAGCAACGAGCTTCTTCGCTTCCGGTATCCTGTTCTGCCCTTTCAGCCAGTTGGCATAATAGAAGTAGGATCCGGGCAGGTAGGCATTCAGGCTGAGCGCATGCTTGAAATTGGCTTCCGCTTCGGCCGGATTATTGGTCGCGCCATGGAGCACGCCCAGGTTAATGTAGATATAAGGATAAAAAGGCCAGAGCTGTTTTGCCCGGTTGTAATAGTCCAATGCCTCGGCAAAGCGGGCCTTCTGCATCAGCGCATTGCCGTAGTTCATCAGCCCGCGCGCGTTATTGGGGCTCTTTATGGTAACATCATACCAGAGGCTTTCACCGCTGCTCCATACTTTGTTGCGCGTCCTCACGCCAAAGGTATGGGCGACAAGAAAGACCAGGGGAACAAGCAGGCAGGCCAGGCTGAGCGCGCTGCGGCTCACAATACGTTCTTCATGCCTGATCACCATCAGCGCAAGGGCCCAGGTGGCCGCCATGCAGAGCCCAATGTAGGGAAAGAACACCCGGTGATCGTTCAGCACCTCGGCAAAGGGAAAGATGCTGGAGGTGGGCATCAGGGCCAGGAAGAACCACAGTATGCCGAAGGCCACCGGCCGGGTATGCTGCTTTTTTGAAGTGACAAAGGCGAGGGTCAGCATTCCCGCAACGAACAGGATGCCTCCCAGTACGCGCTCGTCAAAAAAATTCCTGATCACGGCCCAGTCGGTGTCAGCGCTCAGGTTAAAAGGAAAGATGAAGTTCAGAACATAATGCACCATCACCGGAGCCTGGGTTTGCAGGTAATGCCAGCGGTTGCCGCCCCCGGAGGTCCAGAGTGGCGGGGTCATTTTCTGCGAAAGCCAGAACAGCAGGACGCCAGCCACCAGGGCGGGGAGCAACACCAGCAGGGTGCGCAGCGAGCGTGAAATGCCGGTGCCCAGGGCCTCCCTCAGCGACATGCGGTGTTCGAACAGAATAATGTAGATGAACAGCAGCGGAATGAACATGAGGGCCGGTTCCTTTACGAAGAATCCGAAAATGACCGGGATAAGGAAGACAAAGAATTTTCTCCACTGCGGCTTGCGCTGATAGATGACAAAGGCCAGCACGATCATCAGCGTGGAGAACGAATCGCTGCGCGCTATGATATAGTTGATGGTTTCGGCATTTGCGGTATGCAGCATGAAAAAGGCGGTTGCGAAAAGCGCGAAGTATTTGTTCCAGCGGTGCTCCACCGACAGGTTGAATATCCTGTAGGTCATCAGGAAAAGGAGCATGCCCAGTATCACGTAACTGATAAATATGGACAGATGAAAATAGAAGGGCTGCGGCATGGCTTTCCCTCCCATCCAGTGGTCTATGGCATTAAGCGTGGTCAGCCCGGGCCGGTAAGCCTGGTTGGCGGGCAGCGAGCTGGTTGTGGTGGCATCGGTGAAGAACTTGGGGATGTTGCCCAGATCGCGAATGTACTGGTTGCTGACGATGGTGTGATCATCATCGAAGTGGAAAGGGTTGTGAAAATGATTGGAGTAGGCGAACAAAAGAAGCGCGAATACCAGGGCCGACAGCAGGATGAACTCCGGGCTGAGCAGGCGGTTATCTTCGCTCCTGATCCCGAACACTTTTCGCAGGTTCTGTGTGAAATTGCTCAACGCGTTCATGCTATCCGATCGTTTTCAATGATAATTACGTCCCTGCCGTGGATTACCGGCTTGCGGCACGCTGAAAAAATTGTCATAAATCTAATCAGAATTTCCGGTTTCGCTGGAAGGTCCTTTTGGTTCCACCAACAGCCCCATGTTAAAAGCGGTTTATGGCCGAAGTCCTTTTTTTGCTGTTTGCAGGTTATTGCGGAAAAGTTCGGATGAAGGGTCGAGCTCAACCGCTTTTTCCCCGTACTTTACTGCCTCGGCATAATTACCTATGGCGTTGAAGGCCGAGCAGAGGTTATTATAGGCGTAAGCGTTATCAGGTTTGTACCGGATGGCGAACTGGCAGAAGGCGATGCTGCGCTCCAGTTGGCCCAGCCTGGAGTAGACCACTGAAAGGTTGGTGTAGTGGATGGACAGGGTATCGGCCGGCACCTGATCCTTTTGCCTGGCTCTGGCCTCAGCATAATTACCCTGTGCGGGAGCAAAACCCGGGTCAATGGCCAGGGCCATCTTTCCGGCCTCTGCCGCTTCGTTATACAGTTTCAGCCCGTTGAACGCGCTGCTGATGTTGTTGAAGGCGTATTTATTGGCCGGGTCGAGCATGAGCGCCCGTTCGCTGGCGGCCACGCACATCAGGTAATTGCCCTGGTTGTAGAAGTGCAGGCTGGATGCGATGAGGGCGTTCACATCGGTACTTGCGTATACCGCGTTGGCAATGCTCTCGGCAACCATCTCGGGGGTACGGTAGTTCTTGACAATGGCAAAGATGGGCGCATCGTCTGCAAAGGCCTGGTGAACGGTGCCTCGGGGCGGCCAGTTCTTCAGCAGCAGGCTATCGAACTTGGCCTGTACGGGCAATACGATGGCATAGTCCCAGTCGAGCGATTCCTCGTTGACAAAAACATACTTCAGGTGCCTGTATTTCCTGATGAAGTGCTCAGTGCACTCCTTTTCCCCGTACCAGTTGCGCACCTTGTTCACGCGGTTTTTGTCGCTGTTCTCGGCTATCCACTCAACAGCCTGCCTTAAGGAGGTGCCGTAATAATCGATCTCGTATTTTTTGAACGCCCCGTTAATGCCCCCGGCCAGGGGGCTGAAGTAAAAGCTTTCGAAAGGATGGTTGCGGTACATCCACGCAGCCGGCTGCAGCATGGTGCCGGCCAGAAGCAATGCGGCCGCTGCCCGCATCGCCTTCCGCGAAAGGGAACGGATCAGGCTGGCCCATACCACGGCCGCGGCCGCGGCCAGCGGTGGGAGCACAAAAAACAGGTGCCTCCATCCGTCATAAACGTTCGATCGCCTGACGATGATGTAAACGATAGGGAACAGAAATACGAAACAGGTTACGGCCAGCAGGTACCTGTTCGTAACGGCCCGCCCGATCCATTTCTTTGAGAATGCGAAAGGCAGCAGAACGAGCCCCAGCGAGATAAAGAGCGGCACGGTGATCCAAATCCATTTGGGAATGTAGTACCAGGGAATCTCCCAGCGGTGTATCCAACGGCCTTCAAATAGGTTCATGGAATCAAAGACATCGTAATTGGACATCAGGCGCAACGCCTCAAAAGGGTGCCTGAACGGCTGGGCCAGGCCGTAAGGCCAGAAGAGCAAGCCAAGGAAATAGGCGGCAGTTCCGATCAGCAGGGGATAAAGAAAGCTCATGCGGATTTGTCTTAACCGGGAAGCCGGCATGTCTTTTTCCCGGGCCAGAAGGGAAAGGATGCCCGCCAGCCAGAAGAAAAGCAGGTAGGCAATCAGCAGCAGGCCCCCTATGCGTATGTTGATGGCCATGGCAATGCCCAGTGCCAGGCCCAGGCAGGTGCCCGTTGCGGGTTTAGGCAATTGACGGATGAAACGGGTGAGAAAGTAGATGGATATGGCATAGGCTGCCGCAAAGGGTATGTCTTTCGAATTGTACATGGAGTGCCCGAAGAAGACCGGGGTAAGGAAAGCGAAAAGCAGGGCCAGGGTGCCGGTATTCCACCCGGCCAGCTCTCTGGCCAGCAGGCCGGAGAATAAAATGGCCAGGAACCCGAAACAGGCGATGACCAGGTGGCGGGTATCGTAAACGTCATGTGAGGAGAGCCTGTTGGCCAGGGCGGTAATGGTCTCGGCCAGGCCTCCGTACAGGTGAATAAGCTTTGCCCGGTCTATATAGCTGGTGTCTTTTCCTCCCGAGGAATAATACCTGAGAATCCTGTTTCCGTAATCTTTTTGCAGGGGCTCGTCCCAACTGATGCCATAATCACCGCTTACCGATACCATGATCGCCAGGATAAGGGCAGCGCAGGCGAAAAAAATCCGCCTTTTGATCCGCTCTTCCGAAAACAGGGCCGGTAAACTCATTCTTTTTTGCTCAGCCGGTAAGCCGTTAGTACAAAAATAAGTTTTAAAGTTTCGCGCGCGGCCTGGGCCACTATCCTGAATGAAGCTCCTTTGCTCAGCCCGGAGGTTCTTTTGTGATAGACAGAATATACTTCTATTGCCAGGTTTTTCCGGAGCAGCAGCTTGGAGCAGATCTCGCTCTCTACCAGCGAGCTCTTCATTTTCAGGTTGAGGCGCTCCAGTTCGGCCCGCTTGTAGACCTTAACCCAGTTCACATCCTTTAGGTTTATCCCCAGGAAAAAGGAATTCACCTTTTTGTTCAGGTAAGAAAGTATGTTCCTCCTGAAGGAATAAACGGTGTTTTCCTTCCTGAAAAAAGAGATGAATGTCTTATCGTCCACCGAGGCATAAGGCACGAGCTCTCCCAGGTCGAACTGCCCGTCCGCGGGTACCGCCACCACGTTTTCTTTGATCGCGCTGAAGTAACCGGATCGCAATGCCCTGCCTATACCCATGTTTTTTTCATGGGTAATGATCTTTACATCCTGCCCGCTGCTTTTCCTGATGACCTCGGCCGACCCGTCCGTGCTGCCGTCATCCACCACAATGATCTCGTTATCGCTGCATCCCGTGCGCTGGAAGAATTCCCGGGCCGAGGCAATGACCGATGCCACCGTTCCGGCTTCGTTATAGCAGAAGATGATAATGCTCCAGGATTGCTTTTCGGGCATCAGTATGCGTTCAGGGTATAGATAATGTATTCTACGTCCTCATTCTTCAGCTCGGGGTACATGGGCAGGGAAAGGCAGTGTTCCGACAGGTGCTCTGCGTTGGGGAAGTCGCCTCTTTTATAGCCCAATGGTTCAAATGCCTTTTGCAGGTGGAGGGGAAGGGGGTAGTGGATGCCCGGAAAAATACCGTGCCCGTTCAGGTAGCTCATCAGGTCGTCCCGGTCATCGGCCGTGATCACGAACAGGTGGTATGCCGGCACTGCCCCCGTTTCGGTTTGCTGCATGCGTATGGCCGGGTGCTTTATACCATCGCGGTACATGCGCGCGATCTCCCGCCTGCGCGCGGTCCAGGCTGACAGGTGCCTGAGCTTGACGCTCAATATTGCGGCCTGCACGCCATCCATGCGCATGTTGTAGCCTATCGTTTCATGGCAATACTTTTTCCTCGACCCCTGGTTGATCAGCATCCGGATATGGTCGATATAGGCGGCATTGCCCGATGCCACGGCCCCGGCCTCGCCATAGGCGCCCAGGTTCTTGCCGGGATAAAAGCTGAAGGCTGCAATATCACCGAAAACGCCTGTTACCTTATTTTCATAGGTGGCGCCATGGGACTGCGCGCAATCTTCCACGAGGAAGAGCCCGTGATTTTTGCAGAGCCGCTTCACCGCGCTGATGTTGAATGGCTGGCCATACAGGTGTACGCCTATCACCGCCTTTGTTCTCGGGCTTATTTTACGCTCGATCGCTGCCGGTGATATGTTCCAGGTCCCCGGCTCGCAGTCAGCGAACACCGGTTTCGCACCTGCATAGCAGGGGGCCCAGGCTGTGGCGATAAAGGTGTTGGCCGGAACGATCACTTCATCGCCCGGCTTAATGCCCAGGGCGAGCAGGCATAGGTGCAGGGCGGATGTGCCGCTGTTCACCCCCGCAACATGATCAACGCGGATGTAGCGCGAAAAGTCGTTTTCGAAGGCGGTGACGAACTCCCCTGCCGAAAAAGCAGTGCGGTCAAAAACACGATCGATCGCTGCGGTGACCTCATCCCGGATAGAAAGATATTGCTCCCGCAAATCGAGGAATGGGATCTTTTTAGGCATGGCTTATTTAAACGGCTTCCTGATCCGGGCGGGGTTGCCGAAAACGGTAGCTCCGTCAGGCACATCCTTTGTAACCACTGATCCCGCACCGATCACCGCATTCTTTCCTATGCGCACCCCGCAAAGAACCGTAACGCTGGTGCCGATGGAGGCGTTTTCCTCCACCACGGTTTCCACTACCTTCCAGTCGGCTTCGGTCTGCAGCTTACCCGATGCGTTTACCGCCCGCGGGTATTTATCGTTGATGAAGGAAACGTTGTGGCCTATGAACACATTGTCTTTTATGATCACTCCCTCGCAAATGAAAGTGTGGCTGGATACCTTGCAGTTGCGGCCTATCTTCACGCCTTTCTGGATCTCAACGAAAGCCCCTATCTTGGTATGATCGCCTATCTCGCAGCCATAGGCATTGACAAAGTCGAAGATCTTCACGTTCTCTCCCACCTTTACCTGTTTCAGGCACTGCCGCCCGTTCTCCACTTCAAGTATCTTCATAGCCGTATCTCTTTTCCGTTTAGCCTCATGGACCGGTCGGCCGCTTCGAGTATGCGCACCACTTCCAGGCCGCTTTGGCCATCGGCTGCCGGAGGCCGGCCATCGCGGATGGCTGACACGAAATCATCCGCCACTGCATCCAGGGCTTCGCGCTGTTCTGTTTTCGGGATGAAAATGTCCCCCGCGCGGTAATCGACCAGTATCTTGTGCTTCTCCTCATCCGACTTCACGGAATAGCCGGTGTCATAGATCTTTACTTTTTCGGTAGGCTCCACGTCATCGAACAGGATCATTTTTTTGCTTCCGCCTATAAGTATCTTGCGGATCTTGACTGGCGAGCTCCAGGAGCAGGAGAAGTGGGCGATAAAGTTATTCTGGTAGAACAGGGTAAGGTAAGCGATGTTCTCCAGCTTGTTTTGCGTATGGGAGATGCCCGTGGCGGAAACCGACACCGGTTTTTCGCTGACCAGGAAATTGAGTATGGAGATATCATGAGGGGCAAGATCCCAGATCACGTTGATGTCGGGCTGAAAAAGACCCAGGTTGATACGCGTGGAGTCGAAATAATCCAGCCTTCCGATCTCGCCCGAGTCAATGATGGTTTTGATCCTGCGCACCGCACCGGTATACAAAAAAGTATGGTCCACCATGAGGGTCCTGTTCTGGCGGCCGGCCAGTGCGATGAGCTCTTGGGCCTGGGCCACGGACGAGGTCATCGGCTTTTCGATCAGCACGTGCTTGTTTTTGCCCAGGGCCTCTTTGGCGATGGAATAATGCAGCAGTACGGGCGCGGCAATGATCACCGCGTCTGTCGCGGGGTCGTTCAGTATCTCCGTATGATCTGTGGTGGTTGCGGCAAAAGGGTGATCTTTTTTTGCCTGCTCCAGGCGCTGGCCGCGGGTGTCGCTGATCCATTTGACCCTGCAGCCCTCCTGGCGGCTGAAATTGCGGACCAGGTTGGGGCCCCAGTAGCCATAGCCTATAACACCAACATTGAGCACTAATAAATGTGTGTTTTTACAAAAATAAGATAAAATGACAATTATCTTTGCGTCATGCAGGCAGGCAAACAGGTCAACATAGGGCTGAGCACGTATTTCCGGGCATTCGGGTTCATCTTCGAGCATGGGCTGGCGGTGTATTTCATTTACCCGGTCATTCTTTCGGTCCTGCTTTTTGTCGGTGGCATCAGCTTTATTGTAACGGCCTCTGATTCCATTGTCGATTACATCATCTCCCTGACGGGCCTGCAGGATGCCGATTCGTGGTACATGACCCTGCTGGCGGGCGCCATTACCTGGCTGACCACCATTCTGCTATGGATACTGGGCTGGTTCATCAACTCCTGGCTGACCAAGTACATCGTGCTCATCCTGATGTCGCCCGTGCTGGCCTATGTTTCGGAGAAAACGGAAAAGATCCTTACAGGCAGGGATTATCCGTTTGATTTCTATCAACTGATACGCGATATTCTCAGGGGTATCCTGATGGCCCTGCGGAATATGTTCATCGAGCTGGGCGTGATCATCATTTTCTTTTTTGTCGGATGGATACCGCTTATCGGCTGGATCGTTTCACTGGTGGCCTTATCCCTGTTCTCCTGGTATTTTTATGGATTTAACATGATCGATTACTGCAATGAGCGTAAGAAAATGTCAGTACGCCAGAGCTCGGAGCATATTCGGCAGCACAAGTGGGTGGCGATCTCCAACGGGCTGATCTATTCGCTGCTGTTCGCCATTCCTTACCTGGGTGTGGTGGTAGCTCCCATAACGGGAGCGGTGGCGGCCTGCCTGGCAGTGCATGAAATCGGAAAAGGGGAGAAGGCATAATCATGGTCAGGATTTCAGCCGTTTCGTACCTTAATACCAAACCTTTTATTTACGGCCTGGCGCACTTTCTCGATAAGGGATCGTACTCGCTCGAGCTGGATATTCCCTCGGTATGTGCCGATAAACTTGCGGCAGGACGGGCTGACCTGGGACTGGTGCCTGTGGCGGTAATTCCAGCGCTTGATCGGTCTCGTATTGTTTCCGATTATTGCATCGGTGCCGATGGAGCAGTAGGCTCGGTGATGCTGTACAGCGATACACCGCTGGCGGGCATTGAGCGCGTGCTGCTCGACTATCAGTCGCGCACTTCCGTTCTGCTTGTGCAGGTGCTGGCCAAACACTATTGGAATATCCACCCGCAATGGGCGCCAGCGGCTGCTGGTTTCGAGGACCAGATCAGCGGCACAACGGCAGGCGTGGTAATAGGCGACCGCACCTTCGCGCTCGCTGGCAAGTATGCGTTTGCATATGATCTGTCGGATGAATGGAAGAGGTTCAGTGGCCTGCCCTTTGTATTTGCCTGCTGGGTGGCCGTAAAGGAGCTGGAGGAGGGCTTTGTGCGTGCGTTTAACCATGCCCTGGGCCAGGGCATAGCCAGGCGCGAGCAGGTCATAGAAGAGCTTGAAAAAAGCGGCCTTACGCCCGGACTGCTGCGGGATTACCTGCTGAATAAGGTCAGCTATGAACTGGACGAGCACAAGAAGGCCGGCATGAAGAGATTTCTTGAGCTGGCCGCTGCTGTGTAGCCGCAGCGCGAAAATCTTGCAGGGCTATACTTTTATTAACTTTTTTGTTCTAAATTTGAGAGGACATTCTTAATCCCAACTACATATGATCAGGACCATCCTTACCCTTTTGGCAATTTTTTTCATTTCCCCTACTGCCTTTAGCCAGGACAAAGACCAGAACCTCATCAACCAGGCGGCTGACAAGGTAAAGCTGGAGCAGGCCAAGCAGGAGTTTTACAAAGGCGATTATGTAAAGGCGCTCAACCTGTACAAGGAAGTGCTGAACAACCAGCCGAACAATGCCAGCGTGATGTTCCATATCGGTGAAGTGTATTTCGCCATGAAACTGTACGAAGATGCCCAGGAGACGCTGGAAAAGGCGAACAGCATCGATCCCAAAGCCCATGAGGACCTGCCGTATTACCTGGGCCGCTCCTATCACGTGAACGGTGACATGGATAAGGCCCTGGAGTTTTACACCAATTTTAAATCGGCTGTGAGCGAGGGTAAGCAGAAAGAATATGAGATCAACAAGCTGATAGCGGAATGCAATACCGCCAAAGAGATGATGAAATCGCCTGGCAACGTGATCGTGAGCAATGCTGGCGACATGATCAATTCCAGTTATGACGATAAGGCGCCCTGCATTACGGCCGATGGAAAGACCTTTGTTTTTACCTCGCGCAGGCCCCAGGGCAAAAGCGGGCAGAAAGTGGATAAGGAGGGCGATTTCAAGTATTTCGATGACATCTATATCTGTAGCTGGGACCCCTCAAAGTCAACCTGGTCGGAGGCCGACCTGATCAAAGGCTCGGTCAATACCGAGGCGCACGATGCCTGCGTGAGCATTTCGCCTGACGGCAAACAGATATTCATTTACAAGAACAACGAGACCGATGCGCGTGGCGGGGAGATATTCGTTTCAAAGGTGCAGTCCTCGGGTAAGTGGGGAGCCCCCAAGAACATAGGGAAACCGGTCAGCACCTCCTATGTGGAGAATGGCGCCTGTCTTTCGCCTGATGGGAATACACTGTATTTTGTGAGCGAGACACCGCGCTTTAAAAAGCAAATGGACAAGGAAAAGGACCATAACCAAAGCAAAACGGGCGGAGGAGACATCTGGATGGTGAAGAAAATATCCAAATCGGAGTGGGGTATTCCTGAGAACCTCGGCCCCCTGGTGAATTCTCCTTTCGATGAAGGAGGTATTTTCCTTCATCCTGACGGCAAGACCCTTTTCTTTGCCTCTGACCGTGAAGGCGGCATGGGGGGCTATGACATTTATATGACCCGGCTGGAGAACGGCAAATGGAGCAAGCCGGTGAACCTGGGCTACCCGATCAACAGCACGCGCGATGACAAGTGTTTTATCCTGACCACCGATAATAAAACGGCCTATTTTGATTCTGACCGCGCTGGCGGCCTGGGTGAGCGTGACGTGTACAGGGCCGATGTGAGCGGGTTCGCCCTGATCAACCCGGCAAAGACCGAGGAAGGCCCCAAACTTTCCATCCTTAAGGGTACGGTTTATTATTCTGATTCGGCCAACCTTGCAGAAGGGGTGAAGGTGACCATCAAGGAAAAGGAGAGCGGGGCTGAGGCCGGCACCACCACCACCGGTTCGGATGGAACCTATTTCATTACCCTGATGGGCGACAAGAAATACATTATCGAGGTGGAAGTAAAGGGATATGTAAAGGTAGCGGAGGAGTTCATGCTGCCTTCCGATAAGAAGGAAACCTTTACACTGGTAAAACACATCATTCTTAATAAGGATAAAAAGTAATCGCGCTCAGCGAACGTAAAAAAGGCTCCGGTACCGGAGCCTTTTTTGCTTATTTCTTCTTCTGGTTCATCCGCTGCGTTCGTTCCTTCTGCATCTTTTCCAGCCTCTCCTGGAATGATGATTTCTTCACGGGCTTCTTTTTATTGGCTTCTATCCTAGCCCGCAGCTTATCCTCGTCAACAAACCGCTGCATAAAAATGGTCTGCCCGTAGGTGATCATATTGGCCAGGAAATAATAGTAGCTCAGGCCGGAGGAATAGTTGTTCAGGAAGCTCAGGAACATGAAGGGCATGAAATACATCATGAACTTCATGCCGGGCAGTTGGGTGCCGGTATTCATCATGTGGCTGTTGCTCCATGTGATGAGCAGGGTGGAGGCTGTCATCAGCAGGGCGAAGAGGCTCACGTGGTCGCCATAAATAAAATTGATAACGGGTATGTACCCGAACTCCCAGATCGAATCATAGGTGGATAGGTCGTGCGCCCACAGGAAGGGCTGCTGCCTGAGCTCGATAGAAGCAGGGAAGAAACGAAGCAGCGCGAACAGGATAGGCATTTGCAGCAGGAGAGGCAGGCAGCCGGCAAACGGGCTCACTCCGGCACGCTTGTACAGGGCCATGGTGGCCTGCTGCTTCTCCAGCGGATCCTTGCCTTCGTACTTCTTGTTGATCTCCTCAATATCAGGCTTAAGGATGCGCATTTTGGCCGAAGAAATAAAGGTCTTGTATGCCAGCGGGAACATGATGATCTTGAAGATAATGGTCAGCACCAGGATGATGAGGCCGTAATTCATGCCCATGTTATCGAGCCAGTTGAATATGGGTATCACTATGCCTATATTGATATAACGGAAAATGCTCCATCCCAGCGGGATGATCCTTTCCAGGTCCAGGTCGTATTGCCTAAGGGTCTGGTAGTGGTCGGGGCCGAAGTAGAGGCGCATGCCAAAGCTGTCTTTTTCCTTATGCGCTACGGGAATGGACAGGTTGGCGGCAAAGGTCTTGATGTAATCGGACGAATCAGTGTGGTTGATGGATGTGATATCCGCCCCAACCTTATCGAACTGGTCATCGGCAATGATGATGGAAGAAAAGAACTGCTGTTTGAAGGCTACCCACTTGGTCTTGGTATCGAGGGTCTTGGTCTCGTTCGATCCCTCGCTGATATAGTCGGGGTCCTCCTCAACGTATTTGAAGTAGACCGTAGAGGCCATGCGCTGATTGTTCTTGTTCATCTCCTGCGATGGCGTTTTCATGGCCCAGTGCAGGATCATGTTACCTACATTACGGGAGATCACATCCTGCATGTTCACCAGGTTGATCTTACAGCCTACCATGTAATTGTTCCCCTGGAGGGAGTACTCGTATTCCAGGTAGCGCCCCGGTCCGGCATTCAGGCGCATGACCAGCTTGTTGCTCTGCTCGCCTTTCACGGTAAAGGAGCCTCCCTGCGGCACGAAATAAAAGTCGCTGGTGGTAAACTCATTGATATCCGTTTCGAGGCTTAAACCGAAAGAGGACGAATCGGGGTCGAAGAGGATAAGGGGAGTGGAATCGTGGCGTTTGTAATTTTTTAACTGAACCGCGCAGATCCTGCCGCCTTTCGTGCTTATCCATGCCCTGATGAGCTCATTCTCTATGATCAGGGTATCGTCCTTCCCGCTCACCGCATCGGCAAAAACACCGTATTTCCTGACCAACTGGGTTTTTTTGGCCGAATCGGTTTGCGAAAGCGAATCGGGAACGGCAGAAATAACGGAAGAATCTTTTTCCAGGGATTTCTGGAACTTCTTTTCCTGTTCCTGGGCGACCCGGATCAGGGAGTCCTGCTGGCGCCTTTGCTTCTCCAGCTCTTCAGGCGATGGCTGCATCATATAAAGCCATCCGAACATAATAGCCGCTATGAGCAAAATGCCGATCACCGAATTCCTGTCCATGCGCTGTTTTTCTGAAAAGTGGCCAAAGATAAGAGAAAATACAGTCTCCCCGCAGGGCGGCCCGGAGCTTAAATTTTGTAGGAAGAAGGAAGGGAAACGGTGAACCTGCTGCCCTGGGAGAGATTATTTTTTACATCAATAGTGCCGCCAAGTTTTTCTACCGCCTGCTTAACAATGTAAAGACCCAGGCCAGAGCCCTTGGAGCTGTAGTTGCCGCGGTAGAACATGTCGAATATCTTGCTGCGGATCTCAGATGCGATACCTATGCCGTTATCCTCAACCTCAATGAGGATGCGCCCGTCCCGCTCATAGGCGTTTACCGATACATAGGCATCCAGGCCTTCCCTGCGGTAGATGATCGCATTGTGTATAAGGTTCTGGATGATGGTCGCAAGCAGGTTACGGTCCGAGGCCACCGGAGCGGGTACCTGAATGGAAGTAAAGAAAATAACTTCCTTGGCCTGCTCCAGGTTCTTGAGCGAATGAATGGTTTCCTCGATAAGCTTTTTGAGTTCGATGGGAGCTATTACCGGTCGCCCCTGGGCGATCTTGGTCACTTCGATCAGGTCGTAAAGAATCCGCTCCAGCTTTCTGTTGCTCTGCTCGATCATGCCGATGTACTCCTGCATCTTTTTATCGCGCACCTCTTCTTTAACCATCTCGATCAGGCCGGCCATGCTGGCCAGGGGCCCCTTCAGGTCGTGCGAGGCCTTATACATGAACGTATCCAGCTCCTGTATCTTATAGTTCAGCTTTTTGATCGCTTCATCGCGCTCTATCTCGGTCTGTTTTTCTTTCAGGGCCTGCCTGATCGCGGTGGGCAGCCGGGTAAGGTTGGTTTTAAGGATGTAGTCGTCAGCTCCGGCTTTCAGGCACTTTACAGCGAACTCTTCCGATACGGCCCCCGTCACGAGTATGAAAGGGATGCGCATCCCGCTTTTGCGGAACAGGTCAAGAGCGGCCAGTGAGTCAAAGCGGGGAAGCGAATGATCGGATAAGATCACTTCGGGAGCGAACTCCTGCAAACCTCGGGAGAATTCGTCTTCCGTATCGACCACCTGTATCGTACAGCTCAGTTTAGCCTGCCTGAGCTGATACGCGACCAGCTCGGCATCGGCAGACGAGTCCTCAATATGAAGTATCTTAAGCGTTGTGTCCATAAAATGACGAAGTCTAGCCTTTCCTCTTTTTGCCTGTACGGGCATTTTTTTTCCTCAAGCGGTTATCGAAACGCAGGCTTAGTTTTTCTTTTTGTTCGGATTCCCTGGCGGATTCCTCTTCCCGATACCGCCTGATCATGGCTTCGGCCTTCTTCATGACCGTGCGGTCGGGCGATTGCCTGGCAAGCGTAAAGATCACCTCCACCATGCTGGGGCTTTTCTTTCTTTTCCGGCCCTGGCGGATCTCTTTATTCTTGCGCTTCAGCCACTGTTCGTACACCAGGGGGATCTTATAGGGCGGTTTGCAGTAGTCGAGCAGGTATAGCAGGTATGCGTAGTTCTTGGTCACCTGCATTTTATTGTAGATGACCTCGTAGCGGTCGTGCGAGTTGGCCTTATCGTACATGTCGCACATGAGCAGCAGGTGCGAAGGCTGGAACTTGAGGTAATCTGCTACCGCGCGCAGCGTGGGCAGGGTAATGTTGCGTTTCCCGCGCTCGATGTCGCTCATGTTCAAACCGGTATCCTCGGCCATTTTTTCCTGTGAGATGCCAAAAGTAAGACGAAGGCCCCTGATCACATCCCCCAGCACGTGCAGGTAATCCTCGTTCGTGATACTTTTTCTCATAACACAAAGTTTAAACAATATAACGTATGTTGCCTCAACATATATGTAGGGGCGGCAGAATTTCGACAAATGGGGTGTATCGGATAGTCAAACGAAGCTAAAAGCTAGCTCTATAGACGTTTTTTTGCCGATAAAACTCGGGAAAAACGCAGCCCGCAAACCCTGGATGATCAAAAATATACCCGGAGTCAGTTGTGCGGACGGAAAAGGCTAAAGAAATTAGCCAAAAATTTTTTCATTCTGTGGATGTAAAAAAACAATTAGGAAGCCGATTGCGTGAGCTCCGTGCAAAAAAGGGCTGGAGTCAGGAGGAATGCGCTTTTCGATGCGATCTTGACAAGACCTATATTGCCAGCATCGAACAGGGCCGGAGAAATGTGAGCATCGTGAATATTGAGAAGATCGCCAGGGCTTTCAATATGACCGTCAGCCAGTTCACTAACTGGTAGCCCCCAGCGGGCGCCTGTTCCCCCTGCAAAAATCACGCGTGCGCCTTTTTATCTCCCGGCCGGAGACTATGAGTATAGAATAAAGCCTGCCGCCAGTACCGCTGCCGTTTATTTGTATATCCTGCTGCTTACCAGATTGTTTCCCTGAATGACATTCACCAGATATATTCCCGAAGGCAAGTACTCCAGGCTAACCTCTGTTACAACACCGTTTGTTGTGGCCAGGCCGCAAACCTCCCGGCCGCAGATCGTGTAGATCGCGTAGCTGGCGGGTTCACTGGACGGGTTAAGAATCATGAGCTTCTCGTGCTGCGTATAGACGGTGACCGTTCCGGGTGCGGAGATCTGGTCATAGCCGGTGGGATTGATAACGGTGACTATGCGGCCCGCGGAAGCGGAACAGTTGCCAGAGGTCGCGGTAAGGCTTACCGTATAGCTGCCGGCAGCCGTATAGGTATGAACGGGATCGCTTACGAATGACGTGGCGCTCCCATCGCCAAAATCCCACTGCCACGAAACGGCATTGGAACTTGAATTCGTGAATTGGACCGTAGCCGCGCCCAGTGTCAGGACAGAATCACTGACCGAGAAGCCGGCAACCACCTGGGGCGGCTGGGTAATGGTAAGCATCTGCGCGCGGGAGCAGCCGGTATAATCGGAGGCGAGCAACTGATAATTCCCGGCATTCAGGTTCTGAATGAGCATAGACTGGGACACGGTACCCGAAGTTAAACTATTGCCCGCTGAATCGGAAAGGGTACAGGCCCAACTGCTCAGTCCATTGTTCTGGATGAGCAGACTTCCATCGCTGTAGCCAAAGCAGGTCGGATCCGTAACTGTCAAGGCGACAGGTATTCTGAAGTGTACCCTGAAAGCAGCCGGTGAGCTTACCGTGGCAACGGCCAGGTTGAAAGCATACGAGCCTGCCGACCGCAGGTCATAGAAGCCGCCTGTTTGCAGGTCCTCCAGCATGATGCAGCAGCCCTGGCTGAACGCCCCGATCTCCGTAGCGTTGATGGAATAGGGCCCGGCCGCGGGGATAATAAGGTAAAGATCAACGGCCGTATCCGCGTTCATGGATCCGAAGGCATTGATCGACAGCTCGCCCGCCTGGCAGCGTGTATAGATGCCGGGAACAGCGGGATTGGGGCTGAACAGTTTCCAGGCATCGTAATTTGCGTCAAACTGGGGTGTGGCGCCCTGCACGAACCGGATCACGGTCTCATCCGTATAGTTATTGCCAGCGATCTTTATCTTAAGCGCATCGTTGAGCGCCAGGCTGTACCCGGCAAATGACAGAAGGCATATCGTAAATAGTGATTTCATGTTCATGTACGTATTATACAGCTCCAAAATTATTCCTCCCGCCCGGCTGCCACAGGCTGAAATCACGCTGCAGATGGCACATGTAAGATTTTCCGGCTTTTTGTAGGTATTAAAGTCCTCCAAGCAGGCTCCATAAGATATAGTCCTGTTTTTATTTTTTTTATTTTTGAGCTGTAAAAGCCGAAGCCGGATTCTTATGATAAAACTTCCTACCGTTGTACAGCATTTGAGTGATAAGGATTTTGCTTCAGTAGCAGAACAGTTCAAAAAGACCAGGGCTGAAAAGTTCATTATGCTGCTTACCTTCCTGAAGGAGGGTCGCCTGAGCGAAGAAGAAATGATCGAAAAGCTGCAGGTCAATAAAAGCGCGTTCTATACCCTCAAATCAAGGCTGGCTGAAAAGATCCAGGAATACCTGTATAAAAATGTAGGGGATGAGCGCATCGAGCTGCTCCGGAATTTGGCCAATATCCATAACCTGATCTATTCTACCCCCAAGGCCACGGCCGTAGCCATGCTGAGGAAGATGGAAGCGGAGCTGCGGGATAACGACATGCCGAACGAGCTCACCCTTGTGTACAGCGCGCTTAAAAAGCTTCACCTGCATACACCGAAATATTACGAGTATTCCCAGCTCTATAACAAGCACATCGCCTTTACCATAGCCATCGATAAGGCCGAAGACCTGGTTTCCAATTTTACCCGCACGCTGGGCGAGTACGAGATAACCCGCGACAAGATGGTGATGCAAAGGCTGTGGCTGATCAAAAAGGAGCTGGCCAATGTATGCCGGCTGTATGATTCCCACCATTTGGGCATATACAAGAAGCTGGTGGATATATCCTTCGCTCTGTTCGTGCCGCTCCAGGAAGCCATCAGTGACGATGATCCCGTGGAGGATATGCTGGCTGCCGCGTTCAGGGGATTCGATACCTACGATAAGGATGTGGAGTACCGGTACCTCAGGAATGTATTTAATTTTCTGGCGTTCGAATATTATCATGGGCTGAAATTGTATAAGAACGAAGCCAGGTATTTCGAGGAGGTTGATCGTGAGCTGCCCACCTTCCTTCTTTCCGATCATTGCAGCTTCAGCACGCGCTTCCTGATCTCGCGCATAGAACGGCATATTCACCTGGGGAACGAGAAGGACCTGGGCAGGCATGACCTGGTCCATGAGGTGGATGCCTCGGATGTTCCCAACTACATCAACCTTAACCTGTATAAGGCCGCCTGCGCGTTTTACTCAGGGAAGTATAACGATGCGGTGAAAGTGCTCAATGAAGTGCTGAACACGGTCAGCTTTAAGAATATATTCCATGCCGAGACCGAGGTCAAGCTCTTTCTGGCGCTGGCCTGCAGCATGCTGAACAAATACGAGCAGGCCGAAGTGCTTCTCAGGAGCGTATCGCGCAAGATCACCGATACTATCGAGGAGGGCTGTTATGAGAATGCGCTTACCTTCATACGCATGCTCAAGCTGCAGATGAGCTCGGAAGTGAAGAACGTGGAAGAAAAACTGAGGTCTTTGCGGGACAAGTTCTTTCAGCAGAACAATGGCCATGAGCGCATGCTCACGTTCCTCAAGCTGGATGACGCATTCATCCGCGAGTTGGCTAAGGGAGTAAAAGCCTCCTGAACTTATAGCGAATCCAGGTGTTCCTTCGTGAGCGGCTTGTTCAGGAAGCCTTTCACGTGCTTGTTCTTCTTCGAGCTTTCGATATCGATCGGGTTGATGGAGGTGGTGAGCATCACCACGCGGGTATTCTCCCTGTATTTCAGCGGAATTTTTTCAAACTCATCCAGGAACTGGAAACCGTCCATAATGGGCATATTGATATCCAGGAATATTACGCTCGGAAACAGCTCGGGCGGAATACCTTCGGCCCTGACCAGGTTCAGGTAGAACTCGAGCGCGCTTTTGCTGCTGGTATGCACATACACGCGTTCAGCGAAATGACAACCTTCAATCATCTTCTGGTTAATGAAATTATCGATCTCGTTATCATCGACCAGCATCACGGAAGCATGCTTGAACTCCGGTTTTTTCATTTTTGGCATAGGTGTATGGTTTAAGCGTGTGTTTTGCCGAATTAGCCCGGCCGAAGATAAAAAATAAACATGAGTTAAACAGCTTCGCTGAGCGGGCGTGTGGCGTACTCGGTAAAGAGTTCGCGTTCCAGGTCATCCAGGTTGCGTCCGATCAGGGGCTTGCTGAGAAAGACCTTAACGTTGGGGTCCTTTACCGCCAACTGCATATCCATGGGGTTCATGGAGCTGGAAAGCACCACTATCCTGGAGATCTCGCGGACCCGTACGGAAAGCGAGCGGTACTCGGCCAGGAATTGGCGTCCGTCAAAAACCGGCATATTCAGGTCCAGGAAGATGATGTCGGGTATGGGCTTTTCCTGGCTTCCGGCACTTCTCAGGTATTTTAAGGCTATAGGCGCATTGTCGCAAACGAATACGCTGCGGGCAAAGCCGCTTTTTAGTATGGTCTTTTCGTTAACATAATTGTCTATCCCGCTGTCATCGATAAGCATTACTGTTTTGTCTCGGTACATGATTTTTCTTTTGCGCAAAGATCATGCGCTGACCGGTCTCCGGCAATTGAATTGCCGGGGAGCCCTGCCACATGTAAGATTAGGGGGTATTTTGTCGGGGAAGGGGGGTTATACCTTTGCCTTGAGCGCTGATACCTCGATGGCGGCCCGCACAAAGTTCACGAACAGGGGGTGGGGATTGGCAACCGTGCTCTTATATTCCGGATGGAACTGGACCCCGATGAACCAGGGGTGGTTTTTCAGCTCTACGATCTCCACCAGCCCGCTTTCGGGGTTCAGGCCGGCCGCTATCATTCCGGCCTTCTCGAAATCGGCCAGGTACTCATTGTTGAATTCGTAACGGTGGCGGTGGCGCTCGCTGATCTCCCTGCGCTTATACACTTCAAATGTCTTGGTTTCCGCCCTGACGGTACAGGGGTAAGCGCCCAGGCGCATGGTCCCGCCTTTGTGGGTGATCTTTTTCTGGGCCTCCAGCAGGTCGATCACCGGGTTGGTTGTGCCCGGATTCATCTCGGTTGAATTGGCGTCTTTAAATCCCAGCACATTACGCGCGAACTCGATCACAGCGCATTGCATTCCCAGGCAGATGCCGAAAAAGGGAACCTCGTTCTCCCGCGCATAGCGTATCGCGCTGATCTTGCCTTCGATTCCGCGCTGGCCGAAACCGGGCGCCACCAGTATGCCTTTCAGGCCGCTCAGCTTTTCCTCTACGTTATCATCGGTAATGGCCTCGGAATGTATCCATTCTATTTTTACCCGGCAATCGTTGGCCGCACCGGCATGATTGAAGCTCTCGGCAATAGACTTGTATGAATCCTTGAGCTCAATGTATTTTCCCACCAGGCCTATACGGACCTCGAACTTGGGATTTTTCAATTTATGCAGGAACTCTTTCCAGTTGCTCAGGTCAATGTTCTCCGGAACGGGCAGGTGGAGCTTGTTCAGCACCACCTCGTCCAGCTTTTCCTGTTCCATCAGCAGCGGCACCTCGTAAATGGTACTGGCGTCAATGGCCTCGATCACGGCCGAAGGCTCCACGTTGCAGAAAAGCGCGATCTTGTTCTTCAGCTCTTTGCTGATATGATGCTCCGTGCGGCAGACCAGCACATCGGGCTGAACCCCGTATTCCAGCAGCATTTTTACCGAATGCTGGGTGGGTTTGGTCTTGAGCTCACCGGTGGTTGAAAGGTAGGGCAAAAGCGTAAGGTGCACCACCAGCGAATCCTTGCCCAGCTCCCATTTAAGCTGGCGCACGGCCTCGATATAGGGCAGCGACTCGATGTCGCCCACGGTACCGCCTATTTCCGTAATAACAAACTGGTAATTGCCTGTTTTCCCAAGCAGGCGTATCCTGTTCTTGATCTCATCGGTGATGTGGGGTATCACCTGTACGGTCTTTCCCAGGTAATCGCCCCTTCTTTCCTTGTCGATCACAGACTGGTAGATCTTGCCGGTGGTCACATTGTTGGCCTGGGAGGTGGGCGTGTTGAGAAAGCGTTCGTAATGCCCCAGGTCCAGGTCGGTCTCGGCCCCGTCATCGGTTACAAAGCACTCGCCATGTTCATAGGGGTTGAGCGTACCCGGATCGATGTTGATATAGGGATCGAGCTTCTGGATGGTTACTGAATAACCGCGGGCCTGCAGCAATTTGGCCAGGGAAGCGGAAACAATGCCTTTTCCAAGCGAGGAAGTTACACCGCCCGTAACGAAGATATATTTGGTGGCCTGTGACATATCTTTTCAGCTACGGGATGTAAATTTAAATAAATTACCCGAAGGTCCTTGGCTTTTTTTGCCATTGTTAGTAAAAAGCGGATTTATTATGAAAAGGCTCACTCCAGCCTCCAGTCTATCTCTTCCAATCCCTGCTGCCTGAGCAGCTCGTTGGTTTTTGAGAAATGCCTGCAGCCGAAAAAGGCTCCACCGGCCAGGGGCGAAGGGTGAGCGGCCATGAGGATGTGATGCCTGCTGCGGTCAATGAGCTCGGCCTTGCGCTTGGCGTAATTACCCCAGAGCAGGAACACCACCCCCTTTTTTTCGTCCGAAATCCTGCGGATCACCGCATCGGTGAACTGCTCCCATCCTTTGTTCTGGTGCGAACCGGGCGAATTGGCCCGAACGGTGAGCGTGGCATTCAGGAGCAGCACTCCCCGGTCGGCCCACTTTTCAAGGTTGCCCGACCGGGGTACGGGAATGCCCAGGTCATCGTGCAGCTCTTTGAAAATATTGACCAGCGAAGGGGGCTGCCGTATCCCATCGGCCACCGAGAAGCAAAGGCCGTTGGCCTGCCCCGGGCCGTGATAGGGATCCTGCCCGATAATCACGGCTTTGACCTTATTAAAGGGAGTGTGGTTAAAGGCGCTGAAGATCCGGTTGCCGGGCGGATAGATCACATAGCGTTTTTTTTCCTCCACCAGGAATTCCTTAAGCCGGGTAAAATACTCGGCCCCGAACTCAGCCTCCAGCACGGGCTTCCAGCTTTCATCGATCTGCACCGCTGCGCTGCTCATGACCCAATGATAGCCAATAGCCTTGCAGCCTGAGGATGCATTCTTTCAACAGAGCGTGTTGATAAATAATACTTTGGCATGAATTTGGATTTATCGGACGAAAGTATATCTTTGCATTTCATATCCGGTAATTGCTGTAAACAAAACTGCTTTTGGCTTTTTACCGTATATGCCAACTAAAGACCCATAATTGATGAAAAAGACGTTCGTTATACTGGCAATAACCGTGATGTTAGGCGCAGTTCTTTCTTCATGCCGCAGTCATGAAAGATGTCCGGCCTACGGAAAGGTAAACAACCACCCCACCCAAAAATCTGTTTAACCCGTAAAACCCAATCGCATGAAAAAAGCTGCCCTCATTGCCTTCGTTACCGGAACGGTCATCATCTCAGCCTGCTCAACCAACCATCGTAAATGCGATGCATATAATACCGGGGGCAAGCAAAGTATAAAGGTTGTAAAAAAATAAAGATATTT
>JBFLYZ010000008.1:0-83123 GCA_040756415.1 Bacteroidota bacterium | reverse complement strand
AACTAAGGATTTAATCGATCTATAAAGGGCAATGACCTGTGTGGAATCAGAAACAGAGGAAAAAGAAACAGCCCCGGGGGTGTTCGGGGCTGCTGTGTTGAGTTTTACTTGGGTTGACCAGGACCACTAATAAAATCCCCAACAATATTTATTAACCTATAACAAAGACGCTGGGGAAGCATCAAAGGTTGCTTGACACCGTAGAATTTATTTTATCTCCTATACAATTATTTGATAATCAAACTATTATATTATACATTCATTAGCCGGGAAGGCCTTTTTAAAGCTATTCTTTCAGCTTGATCCCTAGCTCTTTCAGTTGCTCTTCAGCGATACGGGAAGGGGCATCTATCATGGTATCGCGGCCGGCATTGTTCTTTGGAAAGGCGATAAAGTCGCGTATCACTTCGGCCCCCCCGAAAAGGGAACAGAGGCGATCGAAGCCGAATGCTATGCCGCCATGGGGCGGGGCCCCGAACTCGAACGCATTCATCAGGAAGCCGAACTGGTACTCAGCCTGCTCCTTTGTAAAGCCCAACACGGAAAACATCTTTTCCTGCAGTTCCTTATCATGTATACGTATAGAGCCACCTCCTACTTCCACCCCGTTGATGACCATATCATATGCATTGGCGCGCACCTCACCCGGGCTTTTTTCAAGCAGGGCCGTATCCTCGGGCTTGGGAGAGGTGAAGGGGTGATGCATGGCATGCCATCGGCCGGTCTCCTCATTCCACTCGAGCAAGGGAAAATCGAGCACCCACAGGCATGAAAACTTATTCTTATCGCGGAGGCCGAGGCGGGTACCCATCTCCAGGCGCAGCTCGGAAAGCGCTTTCCTGGTCTTGTTCTTCTCACCGGCCAGCACCAATATGAGGTCTCCGGGTTTTGCGGAAAACTGGCCGGCCCATTTCTTCAGCTCATCCTCATTATAGAATTTATCTACGGATGATTTCAGCGTGCCATCCGTGTTGCAGCGCAGGTAGACCAGCCCGCTGGCCCCTACCTGCGGGCGTTTAACGAACTCTGTCAGTTCATCGAGCTGCTTGCGCGTATAGTCTGCCGCGCCTTCAGCACATATGCCCGCCACCAGGCCGGCCTCATCAAACACTTTGAATCCTTTGCCTTTCACCGTTTCGTTCAGTTCAACGAAGCGCATGCCGAAACGCGTATCGGGCTTGTCGCTCCCGTAATGCTTCATCGCGTCCGCATAGCTCATACAGGGCAATTTGCCTATCTCCACGCCTTTTACAGAGCGGAAGAGATGCTGCACCAATCCTTCGAAGGTATTCAGCACATCCTCCTGCTCCACGTAGCTCATCTCACAGTCGATCTGCGTGAACTCCGGCTGCCTGTCGGCACGCAGGTCCTCATCGCGAAAGCATTTAACGATCTGGTAATATTTATCCAAGCCCGCCACCATAAGCAACTGCTTGAAGGTTTGTGGCGACTGGGGCAAGGCGTAGAACTCGCCCTGGTTCATCCGCGAGGGCACCACAAAATCCCTCGCCCCCTCGGGCGTTGATTTGATCAGAACAGGAGTTTCCACTTCAATGAAGCCCTGCGCGTTCAGGTAATTTCGCGTTTCATGCGCCATGCGGGCGCGCAGCTCCAGGTTCTTCCTGACCGCATTCCTGCGCAGGTCGAGGTAGCGGTACTTCATGCGCAGCTCATCGCCCCCGTCCGTTTCATCCTCGATGGTGAACGGTGGAAGCTTGGCCGGGTTAAGCACTTCCAGTTTTTCCACCATGATCTCTATATCGCCAGTGGCCAGTTTGGGATTTTTATTCGTACGCTCCGCCACCCTGCCGCTTACCTTCAGCACATACTCCCTGCCCAGGGCGCGCGCCTGCTCGCACAGGCTCTTATCCGCATCCATATTGAAGACCAGTTGGGTTATGCCGTAACGGTCGCGCAGGTCGATAAAGGTCATGCCTCCCAGGTCGCGCGAACGCTGCAGCCACCCGGCCAGCGTTACCGTTTGTCCGATGTGCTTGCTGTTCAGTTCCCCGCAGGTATGAGTACGGTGCATAGTCGAATGATTTATCTGGCGAAGTTAATAAGATTCTTATCGAAAGAGTATGCGGCAGGTACCGGGCCCGAGGCTTAAACGCGTATGCCGATCACCAGCACATCGTCCACCTGGTAATGCTCAGCCTTCCACTGGTGAAAGGCCTTTTCGAGCTCGGCATGCTGAACGTCCATCGGTTTGGCGTGAATGGACAGCAGCACCTCCTTGAACCGCTTGTACAGGAACTTTTTACCCTGCGCGCCCCCGAACTGGTCGGGGAATCCATCGGTGAACATATAGAAAACATCTCCCGGCCTGACCGTGATCTCCTGGTGCGTAAAAGGCTTGAGCTCCGTACCTGATATCCCTACGGGCTGCTTATCGCCCTTGTACTCGGTCAGCGTTCCGCTGCTGACCAGGTAAAGCGGGTTATTGGCCGCAGCAAAGCTGATCTTGCCCGAGCCTTTGTCGATGCAGCACAACACCATGTCCATTCCGTCCTTGCTTTCCTGCTCGCCCTTCTGCTGCTTGAGCGAAGTGATGAGCTTCTGGCGCAGCATGTTCATGATATGGGCCGGCTCGGTAACATGGTTCTCGTTGATGATCTCGTTGAGCAGCGAATTGCCGATGATGCTCATGAACGCGCCCGGCACCCCGTGGCCGGTACAGTCGCAGGCAGCGATATATACCTTATCGCCCTTCTGGTTGAACCAGTAAAAATCACCGCTTACCACATCGCGGGGCTTGAAAAAGATAAAGTGCTCGGGCAGTTCTTTTTTGATGTCGACCTCGAGCGGAAGAATAGCCTCCTGGATCCGCTTGGCATAATTAATACTGTCTTTGATCTCGGTAAAAGCGAGCGAAAGCTGGCTGTTGGCGCTCTTCAGCTCTACCGTGCGTTCTTCAACCTTCTCCTCCAGTATCTTTTTTTCACGCTGCAGTTGCGCTGTCCGGTAACGGATAAAAGAGAACACCGCGCCCATAACCCCCACCGTGCAGATGGTATAGAACCACCAGGTTTGATAGTAAGGCGGGCGCACGGCAAAGCCAAACACCAGTTCTTCCTTGCTCTCATAGCCATCGCTATTGATGGCCTTGACCCGGAACCTGTAGTTCTCTCCGGGGGGAATATTGGTATATACCGCCTCGGTGTTGTTCGATAGTGGCGACCACTTATCATCCAGCCCTTCGAGGATGAACTGGTACTGGACATTATCCGTGGTAAGCGCCCTAAAGTCGAACGTCAGGTGATTATCCTTGTAGGAAAGCGAAAGGTTAAGCGGCAGCTTGGTGACCGGGTCAATGCTATCCGCATATTTTTTCCAGTCCACGTTCTGGTAATACAGTTTGATATCGGTCAGGATAACGCGTGGCGGGTTGCTGTTCACGTAATCGAAATACGCGTTATACCGCGTCAGCCCGTTACTGGTCGCTATCCATAGTTCCCCCCTGCTGTCGTAGAACAGGCCATGCTGGCTGATCTCAACACCCTTCAGGCCGTCATCCTCTCCATATGATTTCATGCCCAGAATCTCGAAGTTGTTCCCGAGCGATATCTTGTGCAGCCCCTTGTCCGTTCCCACCCACAGCCTTTCCTTGTCATCCACGGCCAGCGCGTAAATGAGGTTGGAGGAAAGGCCTTCGGCCATGGTGATGGAGCGGAAGTTTTTGCCGTCATAGCAGCTTACTCCGTTCTCGTTGGTGCCAAAGTACAGGTTGCCTTTGGCATCCTGCGTAACCGACCACACCGAATTGTCTCCCAGGCCGTTCTCCTTCCTGAACACCTCGAACTTGCCATCTTTAAACCTCAGCAGCCCGCCCTGGTAGGTACCTACCCAGATGGCCCCGGTCTTATCTTCGTACAGGGTGAAAATATCGTTGGTGGTAAGGCCCGTACTGTCAGTAAAGTGGTCTGTTTTCGCGCCCGCTATACGGAATATGCCTCCGCCATACGTGGCCACCCACACCCTGCCCTCTTTATCTTCTATGATGGACGAAGCCGTCCTGACGCTTATCCCGTTCAGCGCGCTTATGCTTCGGGCGTACTTATAGCGTCCGTTGGCATAGCTCAGCACAACGATCTCGCTGAATTCGGCACCCACCCACAGATCGCCATTTTTATCCTCGTAAAAGGAATATACATTGGCGTTCTCCAGTTGCTTGATGTCCTGCAGCGATATAACCTCGCCACCGCGTATCATGTTCAGACCCGATCCATTGGTGCCGACCAGGATGTTGCCCCTGGAATCCTCGTAGATCACATTGATCTTGTTGCTCGAAAGTTTTTCCTTGTCGGTGTACGTAACGAACGCCTCATTCTTGAACATCGAAACCCCGGTGTGGGTGGTGATCCAGATATTGCCTTCGTAATCCTCGCAAATGGAGGTGATATCGCCACCGATCAGCCCCTGGCTTTCGGTAAATATCTTATAATTCTTTCCATCGTACTTGATCAGTCCGTTCTCGGTAGCGATCCAGATAAAATCATGCTTATCCTGCAGAATGCCGTAGATCAGCGCTGTTTCATAGCCGGGAATGGTAAAGGGCTGGAACTGCTGCTCGAACATGGTATTGATGCCGCCCGCAGTCGTCCCGATCCAGAGCCGGCCTGTCTTGTCGAAATACAGGGAGTACACCTTGTCGTGAGAAAGCCCGTCCTCCTTGGTATAGGAATAGAACTTGCCGTCACTGAACTTGATCACGCCTTTGCCGCGGCTGCCGAACCAGATCGTTCCGTATTTATCCTCGGTAACAGTAAAAAATTCGTTGCAGGGCAGGCCATCGCTGGTAGTATAGGTCTTGAACTGCTTGCCGTCATAAACGGATATGCCCCCGCCAAACGTGGCGAACCACAGTTTCTTCTTCGAATCGAGGAATATCTTATACACCACGTCTTCGCCCAGGCCGTCTTTCTTCGAATAGTTGGTGAACTTCTGCCCGTCAAACCTGGAAACCCCGAAACCGTTAGTGGCGACCCAGATATTACCCTCCGCATCCTCGCAGATATTGGTGATGTCATTGCCGGGCAGCCCCTGTTTGGAGGTATAATTCGTAAAGCTCTTGCCATCGAATTTACTTACCCCCGACTGGGTGGCAAACCAGAGAAAACCCCTCGAATCGAGAAAAACGCTGTTTACGATGGAATTGGCCAGTCCGTTCTTGCTGGAATAGGATTTAATATTATACTGCTGCCCGCTTGCGCCCAGCCAGCAGAACATAACCGCAAAAAGAAACCTGACCGAAGACCTCATAAAAAATTTGCCTGCCAGTTTTTTACTGACAGGCAAATTTAACAGTTTAATCTGTACCTTATTGCAGCACGAGCTTTTTGTACACGCTGCCGTTCTTATTGGAAATGCCTATGGTATAGATGCCTTTGGCCAGGCCCTTCAGGTCGATGGTCTTCTGGTTGATCGCCATGCGCGCATCGCCCGGAGCGATCACCGAGCTGAATATGATCTCGCCTATGGCGTTATAGACCGTGATCGTATACCCGTCATCGCTTGAGGGATAAGACAGACCGACACTGCCGGAAGAAGGATTGGGATACAGGTTGAAATCTGTGGCCACGATGCTTTCTTCCTCCCCGCCAGGTCCCGTAGCTACCAGGTTCTTGATATTGGAATGCGAGGTGTTGATTGCAGCCAGCACTCCAGCTCCGCTTGCATAGCGGGCATTATCATTACAGGTGAACGAAGGCACCGCGTCAACCATGTAGGCAATGGTGTTCACGGGCGGATTGAGGTCCGTATACGACATAATATTGCTGGGAACGTTGCCTAGGTACTGCCAGCCGTTGGCCTGGGAGTAACGATAGATCTCATAGGTGCTGAAGCTGAACCCTTCGTAATGGTCCCAGATCAGGTTGTACGAGTTGTTGATCCCTACGTTCACGTTCAGGTGTATGGTCTTGTGCTCACCGCTCCATGCCGACTCGTTGCCGCAATTGTCCACTACGGCCACTTTATACCTCCACGAACGCACACGCGAATCAGAAAGGCTGTCGACCCATATGCTGGCGCTGTCGAAATCCACATATCCCACCTGGTAATACAAGCCGCTGAGCGTGCTTTCCTTGTAAATGTTGAACCCGGCAATATCGGTAGCGCTTGTATCCTCGTTCCACACTACTTTATTGAACCCGGTCACCGTATCCACGGTAACTATACAAAGGGCAGTGCCGGCCGGCTCATCCTTGGCGATGGTGACCTGCCTGAACGATTTGCAGCCGTTGGCATCGGTCACCTTAAGCGTATACATGCCTACAGGCACGTTCAGCAGGTCCTGGGTGGTTGCCCCATTCGACCAGGAATAAGAAAGCGGGTTGGCGCCGTTGATCGTACGCACATACACACTTGCCAGGCTGTTGGAGCAGCCCGTTCCGGTAATGGAGTCGACAACGATAATGGGCGCATTCTGGTTATTGACCGCCACATTCTGCGAATAGATGCATCCGTTGTTATCGACCACGGTTACGGTATAGATGCCCGCCTGCAGGCCATAAATGGTTTGTGTAGTTGCGCCATTCGACCAGATATAATTATACGGGCCCGTGGTACCGCCAACAGCAACACCAGCGCTGCCATCGCTGTTTCCGCAGGTGGCCAGTCCGCTCAGGGTAGACAGCACCACTTCGGGCGGCTGGCCCACCATAACGCTTTTCGTGGACTTGCAACCGTTGGCATCAGTCACCTCTACCTCGTAAGGGCCGGCTACCAGTTGGTTGATATCCTGCGTGGTGGCCCCGTTCGACCAGAGGTAAGTATAGGGAGCGCTGCTGCCTATGGGATTAATATCAATGGCTCCGTTGTTACCTCCATAACACGATACATCGATCACGGTACTTACCGCGATGGCCGGGGCCTGCTGGTCGCTTACCGTAGCGATGGCAAAGTTCGAGCAGCCATGCACATCGGTGATGGTAACCACATAAATACCCGATGCCAGGCTATCGGCCATGAACGTACTGTTACCGTTCGACCATTGATAGGTATAAGGGGTCGCTCCCCCGTTACCGATCGCGATGGCCGTGCCGTTGTTCACGCCACAGGAAGCGCTTACCGTGTTGGTATTGATGTTGATCTCAGAGACCGGAATGGTGATCATCACGCTGTCGGTAACCGAATAGCCGCACCCGTTGGTTACCCTGCAGGTGACCGTATACTGCCCTGCGTTCTGAAAGGCATGGTTCATGGGCACGAGCGTATTATAGCTGATGAAATCGCCCGTTCCGTCACCGAAGTTCCAGATGTAATAGCTGCCTCCGTAGGAATAAAAGGTCACATCTTTGCCCTGGCAATGGTAGGCAGCCTCATCAAAGAATATGTTGGTCTCTTCGATAGAATAATTGCTGCCTATGGTGACCGAGTTGGGCGGATAGGCTGTGAACGAATTGCCGCAGGTATTCTTATATGTAACCCGCGGATAGAACGTTCCATTGGAGGTATACATATGCTTGATGATGCGGTAGGTGCCGCCTTCCACGGTGATCTCCTGCGTTGCAATGCCGCTGCTCATATCACCGAAATCCCAGATGACGGAATCCGCAGAGCTGACGGGAGCAAAGATGAACACCATGCTGTCGCCAATACAACCCGGCACAGAAGCCTGCTGGAATGGCACGGGCCCGAACAGGAACTGCGCAGAATCGGGCTGAACGTTAGTGGCCACGGTAACGGGGGCTGTATACGTTTGGGCGTTGCCGCAGGCATTGGATATGGTGAGCGTGATCGTATATGACCCCGCGGAAGCGTAGCTGTGCGTGGTCTGCCGGCCGGTGCCGGTATTGCCGTCACCGTAATCCCAGCTAAACAGGTAGTCCCTGTCATCACCCATGCTTACATTGCCTTCGGTCATCACCGCACCGCCCGGGCAAATAGTAGGCGGGAACACGTTCAGTCCTCCGGGAGGTATGGGAATATTGCTCACGATACGTACCGTATCATATGCTGTTGCCGAATAGCCGCATCCATTGGTGACGGTTAGCGTTACCGGCTTATCGCCTGTACTGGTGAACTGCCGAATGGCCACTTTGGTAAGCGCATTATCATTGGGCCCGAAATTCCACGAGAAGCTGGCGTAGGCCTCGGGGTACGGATAAAAGGTCACGTTGCTATTGATGCAGGCCGAATCGGGATAGATATCGATGAAGGGGACAGTGCTGATGGGCAGGTTGTTGGCCACCGTGGCTATTCCCGATTGCGTAAGCGTATTTCCGCAGCCGTTGATGTAAGTTACCTTGACCAGGTAACTGCCCGGGGCATTGTACACATGGGCGTTTTGTGCTGTGGAAAAATTACCATCCCCCCAATCGATCACATAATTGGGATACATATAATGGGGATAGACGGTAAATGGGTCGCCAGGGCAAAGGCTGTCTACAGGAATATAGGTGTTTACAAAGGGGGGGAATACCCCTGAAGTGCTTACGTTAACCACCTGCCACAGCGTATCGGTTCCGCAGCCGGTTGTCACCACGGCACGGGGATAATAGGTGCCCGGTGATGTATAAATGTGCTGTACGCCATAATAAGGAACATTGTTAAGCTGCGATCCGTCCCCGAAATCCCAGTCGATATTCGATGGATTGGTTGTTCCGCCAATATCAAAAACCACCATATCGCCAGGGCAGGGATTGTAGTTAGTGGTGGTCAGCGAATCCTCCGCACCGTTCACATTAATAAAAAAAGCAGCCTGTCCCAGGAACATGTAGGAAGCATCGTAAGCTGATACCCATCCGTTATAGGGCACCATGCGCGGGCCAAACGTATGGGGCATCACGTTATTGGTGGTGAACCCGGTTTGAGGGCCATCATCAAAATACCAGATGTAATAGGTGGCCCCGGGTGCCGTGCATAAGAAGTTAACCATATGCGGTGCGCAGCCGGAAGAGTTTTGGGGGCTGACGCTGACCTGTCCGAAAAGCAAAGTGTTGCAGGCGAACAATCCAATGGCCGCAAGGGAGTAGAGATGTTTCATAGGGGTGTTTTAAAGTGATACCAAAAGTAGGGATATAATTCTAGAAAAAAAAGAAGCCCCGTACCGGGGCTTCCTTGTAACACCAATGCGGATATTCTACTGTATGACCAGCTTTCTTACCGCCTGCCTGCCATCGATCTCCACGCGCACGCTGTAAACTCCTTTGGCCAGACGCGTAAGGTCAAGCGTAGAGCTGATCCAGCCGTTCTGCCCGTCAGAAAGGTTCTCTGCGTATACCAACTGGCCCAGCTCATCGTAAACAGTCACCGCGCAACCGGTCACGTTCAGGTCTTTGAGTGTAATAGTAAACAAGCCGCTGTTCGGGTTCGGGTAAATGCTCAGGCCGTAAGCCGCCCCGGCATCGCCTACCCCGCTGGGCACGTAGACCAGGTTCTTGATATTGGAATGCGAGGTGTTGATCGCGGCCAGGATATTATTGTCCTCTATCACTTTCAGCGTAGGATTGCAGTTCACGGTCCAGTCGACACCCAGCACATAACGCAGCGTGGTCATGTTCTGCGAAGGATTGTTGTCGGTGAACACCGTATTGCTTCCCGGAACGGAATCGATCAGGTCGAGGTTGCCGGTGCCGGTGGTATCGCGGTAAATGTAATACTGGTTAACGGTATTACCCTCGTAGGTGATCCAGCTCAGGTTGACCACGTTTCCAACTCCCTGGTTGGCCTGCAGGAAGATGGTGCGGTGGTATTCGCTCAGCACGCTTTCGTTGCCGCAGGCATCGACAGCCGATATCTTGTACCGGTAGTTCGTATTGTTGGGATTGGCCAGTGGCGTATAGACGGAATCTACATAAACGCTGTAGGCGCTGTAAGGCACCGCATCGATCTGCACAAAGTTGCTGGATATTTCGCGGTAAATGCGGAATGAATCGATCTGCGTGGTCACCGGCTTATCCCACACCACGCGGTTATAGGCCGAAGCCGAATCCACCGTAACCATGCACACGCTTACGCCCTGTACCGAATCCACGCTGATAAAAGAAGTGGAGGTAGCGCCTGTTCCGCAGCCGTTCACGGGTGTAACGGTAATGGGGCCCGATTGCGCACCGGTCTGGTAATCCACGGTGATCGTATTCGTATTGTTGCCGCTTACGATGCTGGCACCACTGGGCAGGGTCCAGCTATAGGATGTGGCGTTAGCCACAGCGGGAATAGTGTAGATCACCCCGGTCTGCATCGGGCAGATCTGTATGGAGCTGTCGCCCACGATCACGCCCGCGGCCCCGGGCAGCGGATTGACCAGTATGGCCAGGCTGTCGGTGGTCAATCCGTCACCGCAAGTGTTGGTGCCCGTAACCGTAACATAGCCCGACTGGGCGGTGATAGAGTAATCGACCGTAATGCTGTTGGTATTGCTGCCTGCTACGATGCTCGCACCCGGAGGCAGGTTCCAGTTGTAACCCGTGGCATTGGCAATTACGGGAACGGTATAGATAACTCCCGTCTGGCCCTGGCACACCGTGTCGGCACCGGTGATCACGCCTGCCGAATCGGGCAGCGGGTTGACCGTAACGCTTATGCTGGACGAAGCCCCGTCACCGCAGGAGTTGGAGCCGTAAACGCTGATCGTACCTGACTGGGCAACGGGCGAGATGCTGATCTGTACGGCATTCGTGTTATTACCGGTCACAATGCTGAAGCCCGGGGGCAGGGTCCAACTGTAGTTAACCGCGTTCGTAATGGCCGAAACAAAGTAGATCTCGCTGTTATCGCCCGCGCAAACGGTAGTTGAGCCTACTATGCTGGTGGCATTGCCGGGAAGCGGATTTACAGTTACCGATACAGATGAAGAAGCTCCGTTACCGCAGGCATTCACGCCATTCACGCTGATAGTACCGGATACGGCACTGAGACCGAAGGAAACGGTAACGCTATTGGTATTATTACCCGATATGATGGTGGCTCCGGTAGGAACGCTCCAGTTATAAGAACTGGTATTGCCCAATTGCGTGATGCTGTACACCACCGTATCGCCCTGGCAAACCGCAACGCTTCCGGTAATTGCTCCTGCCGCATCCGGCAGGGGGTTGACCGTAAGCGTATACCCGTTAGCCGAGCTTCCTGTTCCGCAACTGTTGGTGCCGAACACATTCACCGTTCCGCTCACGGCTGAGCCGGAGAAGTTCACCGTAATGGAGTTGGTATTGTTGCCGCTGATGATGGTTGCGCCAGGCGGCACCACCCAACTGTATCCCGTGGCGTTGCTGATGGAAGCTACCGAGAAGCTCACGTTGTTCTGCCCCTGGCAAACGCTTGACGGGCCGGTGATGACTGGGGTGCTTCCGGGCAGCGGGTTCACCGTTACGATAAAGAAGCTGGTGTTTAGGCTGTTTCCGCAACTGTTCACACCCACTACGGTTACGTTGCCGGTAGTGGCCGTAGGTCCATAATCCACTACGATATTCTGGGTGCCCTGCCCGGAAGTGATCGTTGCTCCCGAAGGCACAGCCCACGAATAGCTGGTGGCACCAGTGATGGCGGTCACCGAATAGTTCACGCTGGTCTGGCCCTGGCAAACGCTGGCGCTGCCGCTGATATTATTGCCGGGATTGGATGGCAGGGCCGTGATGTTGATGTAATTAAGCCGCGTTTCAGTGTTGGTAGAAGCCGTGTTATCCGTAATGGTAAGGTACGCATGATACGACCCGGGGGCGGTATAGCTTACATTCACTGGGGCGTTGGTGGCATTTACCACCGTTGCCGGTGTTCCGCCCGGGAAGGACCACGACCACTGTGTAATGGTGGTCGACTGGGCGGTGGAGGCATCGGTAAATGTAACATTGGCCGAAGTGCCGCAGAAGCTGGTCTGGTTAGCCGAGAAGTTGGCATCGAGCGGGCAGTTGCCTCGTTTGATGCTCACCTGCGAAGTGGAACTGGCGCAGGGCGCGTTGCTGATGGTCCATTGCAGCCGTACCGAATCGCCCACGTTGAAGTTGCTGATGGCTGAGGTAGGAGAATTCACATTGGCGATGGTGATGGCACCGTTCGAAGTATAAATAAAGGACCATGTGCCTGTTCCTACCGCTGGGGTGTTGGCAGCCAGTGCGGTGGATGAAAGGCAGATGTTCTGGTTAGGCCCGGCCGCTGCGGTTGTAGGCGGAGCATTCACCGTCACCGTAAAGGTTTGCTGGCTGGTGTTATTGTTTGATGCGTTATCGTTTACGGTCACGGTAATGATAGCAGTACCCGACTGCCCGTTGGCAGGAGTATACGAAACGCTGCCCGTGGTGCTGGGGCTGGTGTAGGTCACCGAGATGTTGCCGTTCGGGATAAGTGTCTGGTTGTTGGAAGTGGCCGTTACGCTCAGCGTTTGCACTTCGTTAACAGCCCCGCTGCCTATGCCGGTCAGGTTAACGGTCTGCTGTCCTGCGTTCTGGCAAATGGCCGCGGGATTGCTGATGGCGGCCAGCGTAGGCGGGGTGTTGAGCGTAGTGGCGCTATTGGAGGCCACCGTGGTGGTCAGGTAATTGTAATCGCAACTACTGCCGTTATACTCATAAATAGCGAAATAATACTGTGTGTTGGATAACAGGTTGGTTACGGGGGCTGAAGAAGTGTTGGAGTTGAACACTACGTATTGTCCGCCACCCAGGTCGGCTCCCGAGCCGAACGAGGAGTTAGGCACATAGTTCACCCCGTCAAAAGGAACAAAGGTGACCGGTGAGCCCTGCCGCGCGATCACGATCCGGTCGGAACCGCTGCCCGCGGTAAAGTTAACCGTCATGGAGGTTTGGGTAATGGCTGAAAAAGTAATGTTGCTGGCCTGCGTGGTCGGCTCCAGGTCGAGCGGGGTCATCACGTTATTAAGCGTGCTGATGGTGGTGCCGCCTGTAGCCGCTACGATATCGGATTTGCCGTCAAGGCTGAAGTCATTGATGCTCAGCCAGGCCGATCCGGAGCTGCTGCCGGTAAGGTCAACGCGCGCGGCAAAAACAAAATTAGAGGTGTGTTCGAACACCGAAATGGTCGGATAGGCCATATAGCCCGCTACAATATCGTGGCGGGTATCTCCATCCAGGTCATATACTTCGGTATAGGGCGAGCTGTAAAGCGCGGTCACATTGGCCGAAGTAGTGAACAGGCCGGAGCTGATATTGCCCGATACGTTGTTGTTACGTATCACGCTGATGGTGGTAGTGGTAAGGCCTGCGATCACATCCACCTTGCCATCGTTATCCATATCGGCAAGCGATATGTCATTGACGCTCGCGGAAGTGGTCACGTTCACCCCTGCCGCGAACGAGATATTGCCAGGCGTGCTCAGGTTACGGAAAGCGGTAAAATTGCTGGCTCCTCCGTTACCCACTATAACATCGGCCTTACCGTCACCGTCAATATCGGCCGCCCTGACCGAGCGGGGGCTGTTCACGCCCGAAATATCCACCCGGGCGAAACTGATATAGCCGATAGAGCTGGTATTGCGGAATACCGTGAAGCTGGTGCCCGATGAATAGGACACCAGAATATCCGGCTTGCCGTCCTTATCTATATCGGCCACCGAAATATCACTGGGGCCTGCAAGGGTGGCGAAATCCAGCTTGCCCGACATGTTGAACGAGCTGGTGCTGATGTTGCGGTAGGTTGTTATACGGTCGTTGAGCGATGAAACGATAATTGGGTCCAGCTTGTTGTCCCCGTCCAGGTCGGCCACTTCGATCTCGCACGGGTTGCTGACCGCCCACCCGGAGGTGGTGCCCCAGGTGAGCGTACCGTTGGTGCTCGTATTCTTGGTAATGTAGAACGCTCCGAAACCGGGGTCGGTGAACAGCAGGTCGGCCTTGCCGTCAAGGTCCATATCGGCCGATGCGGTTCCCTGCCGCGAACTGCCGCCAGTAGTGGTTCCCGCAGTGAACGAGCCTGTTGAAATAGCCGAGTTGCATGATGAGGTGACAACAAAGGGCTTGTTGCTGTAAGCAGTGAGGGAATTCACCGTAACCGAAATAGGTGGATTGTTCGTACAATAAGGTACAATAGCCGTTACCGTTGTAGCCGTAGAAGCCACTACCGTGGCCCGCTCGGTGCCGAAATAAACAATATTATTGGATGGTGTGGTCCCGTCAAAGTTGGTACCGGTTATGGTTACCACCGTACCCAGCCCGCCATTGAGTGGCGAGAACGAGGTAATGGTAGGTATGGGAGCTGCTATGGTCTGGAAATCCTGGGTGAGGTAATCGTCTGTCTTGAAATTATTGTACAGCGTAGAGTTGAACTCAAAGAGCGCGAAATTGTAATAAGTGCCTGGGGTCAGGCCGGTAACGGTCACCGAGGTGCCCGTGCTGTTGTAAACGGCATAATACTGGTTGCCCACTTGCGCCCCGTTCATGAATACCGAATTGGCGCCATACATCGTAAAATCCACCGGTTCGTTCACACCCGAGCCCGAAAGGATCCACCCGCTCGTTCCGGTAAACGAACTGGCGGCCGTGGTCGTCATATTGTTCATGGTGCCGTTCAGCAGGGTATAATTGATCGAATTGTTTGCCACCGTGGAAGTGCTTGCATAGCCCTCATCCATTTTCCATTCAGCGATCAGGCCCGTTTCATTTCCATAAAGGGAGGTATACATATTGCTCCGGATCTCCGAATAGGTCCTGGCCGTGTTCCACACGCGTACCTCATCGAGATAACCATTGAAATAATTGCCGGTAGGCGTTGTGCCTGTACCCGCATCAGCGCCAATGATGAAACTGTTGGCATAGGCGTATTGCATGGAGTAGTTGGCTCCCGAATCGTATTCATCCTTACGCGCCCCGTCCACATACAGGTAGGTATACCGGCCATCGAACACCAGGGCAAAATGATGCCAGCCGGGGGTCAGGTAGGAAATATCGTTGTACACCGCGCCCGAAGAGCCGTTGCGATAAGCGTACCCGTAAGCATAGTTATTAAAGAGGAAAAGCTGATACCCGCCAGTGCCCTCCTGGTTGCCTGCAATGGTTTGCCAGCCTACCGAGGAAGCCCAGTTGCTCTTATAGGCCCAAGCCTCTACCGTCACATAGCTCGGGGGTTGCAGAAGGGAATTGTACGGAACCGAAACATAATCGTTCGTGCCATCGAATGCCATGGCGGTCCTGACACGGGTGGGCTTGACCAGCGCAATACGCTTGTTGCCGTTGCCGTTGGTCCAGGTGGCCGTAACGGAGGTGGACGAAGGTGTGAGCGTAAGACCTGAAGGTATGGTGGTCGGCTCGGGATCGTTGGTCTGCGTGGTTTGGGTCTGGTAAGAAGAGGTCAGGTAATTATGCGTATTGTTGAAAGTGCCTACAATGCCGTTCCATTCGAACACGGCAACAGTATACACCGTTCCGGTGGTAAGACCTGTTACACGCACTGAGTTCCCGCTCGAATTGTAGACCACATAGGCACCGGAACCGATCTGCGAACCGCTTCCGAAGACGCTGTTGGCGGTATACACGCTCATGTCGCTTGGCAGGTTGGTATTGGTGCTGCCGGCCTTTACGGTTACCAGCGAGTTGGAGCCCGACCCGGATGGTTTCATCCAGTTGATGGTAAACGCGTTATCCGTAATATCCGTAATATAAAGCCAATTGCAGGCAGAAGTGGGTTCGGTGGAGAGCGTAGTGAAATACTCCGAGGCCGGAATGGAATAATAATTATTTCCGCCATAAAGCCCGTTGAAGGTATAAACTGAAACAGCGTAGTTGGTTTGCGGGCTCAGGCAGTAGGTATAGATGCCGGTCGAGCCGGTGCCGTCATAAACATCGTAGGTATACGGTGAGGCGGTGCCCCAGGATCCCCCGGAACCGTGGCAGCCGGAATAGGCGTAATCCGTACCGTCAGCGGGCGAACCTGACAGGGCGGTGGATTGGCGCATTCCAAGGATGGAATAGGTGCCGTTGCCCGGTGTCCAGGAAAAATAAGCGTAGTTGGAACCGAAGCTGTATGCCGTAAGACCCGAAGGGGCCGTAGTAGGCGAAGCCGCAAGGGTATAATGGCTGGCCGAGGGATAGACATTGGTCTTATACCATTCGAAGCCGAAGCCATCGATATTGAATTCGAAGATCGTTACCGTATACTGAACATACGAGGTCAGCCCGAAAATGGTCATGGAGGCCCCTGTTCCCTCATACACCACGTAATTGCTGGAACCCAGGTTGCTGCCCGAGCCGAAGGTGGAGCTGGCCGCGTAGTTGGAGCCGTTGGACGGCAGGGCGGCCCCGCTGGTACTGGGCCGGCACACGACCAGGCAATACTGGCCATTGCCTCTTGTCCAGGTAAGTCCCAGCGAAGTGGTGCCGATGGAAGTGAACTGGATATTGGATGCCCCGATGGTGGGCGTCTGCGCCTTCATGTTCACGCTGAAAAGAAGACCAAGCAGGCCGGCAAAAAAGAGAATGTGTTTGTTCATGATACAGGGGGTTATTAACGAAACGCAATATTATAAAAAATTACAGTGAAGATCACCAGGGCGGCACCGGCTTTTATCAACTTTTTCAGCACGGCCGGGCAGCCAGGTAAAGGAAGGTATAAGGCAACAGAAAGGCAAAGAAAAAAAGTTACATTTGTGGATGATTTTTAAGTCTTTTCAATCCGATACTGTATAAGTTACATTTACAGATATTTTTCAATAGCAATATTATTTGTGGATATTTTTTAAATGCAATCTTCTAAGCTCGTACAGGTCCTGAAGACCTTTTCCGCCAGGGATATACGCAGGTTCTGCGAGCTGGTGAACTCGCCCTACTTTAACAAGAACCTGAACGTGCGCAGATTTGCCGCTTACCTGAAAAAGTACCATCCCAAATACCAACATGCCGGCCTGGAGCCGCAAAAAGTATTTGCGGCCCTGTTCCCGGGCCGATCCTACAACGGACAGCGCATACGCGATCTTACCTCCATGACCCTTTCGCTGGCCGAGGAATACCTGGTGATGGCCTCGCTGGAACCTAAAGAGCTTTTCAAAAAGAACAGGCTGCTGGACGAGCTGGACAAAAGGGGGCTTCACCGCCTTTACAGCATGCGCCTGAAAGAGGCTAAGCGGCTCCTGGAAGCAACCTCCTTCAGCGATAATTATCACTACGAAAAGTTCGTACAGGACCGGAGCGAGATCAGCTTCCTGACCCATAAATACTTTGGTGACGACAAGCAGTTGATACGGCATTACCGCAGCTCGGACATCATCCGGTCTCTCACCGCTTTTTACCTGTACGAGGTACTGGCGGCCTACGCATCCTGGGAGAACACGGCCCAGAAGTTCAACCAGCGTACCGATTTTGAGAAGGCCGAATCCACCCTGGTTGCCCTCAAGGAAAAACTGCTCGGGCCGGCAATCCCCATCGACCTTTATTTTCTTTCGCTCAAGATGATGATGACAAAAGGAAAAGAGTACTTTTTCCGGCTTAAGACCATCCTCTGCGATAAGAACTTCAGCGGCATTGCCCCCGAGGAGCAGAAAGGGTTCCTGATCGTGATGAGCAATTATTGCTCGGACCGGATCTCGAGCGGTGACCGCTCCTTTGCCGCTCATGCGCTCGATATTTACCGCACCCTGCTCCATCGCGATATTTACCTTCAGAACGGTGTGATATCCCATATTTTCTTTACCAACGTTGTCGTGCACAGCATCCTTTGCGGGCAGACCCATTGGATAGACGGCTTCATGAGCAGGTACCAGGTCTACCTTCAGCCTCACCTGAGGGAAAGCACGTTAAGCTACTGCACCGCCCAGCTCTGCTTTGAGCAAAAGAACTACCGCGATGCGCTGCGCCATCTCAGCAAGTCGCACAACGGCTCGCAGACCAGGGAGCTGAATATCAAGGCCTGGACGCTGAAGGTGTTTTACGAAACCGGTGAGGATGAGGCCATCTATCACCTGATGGATGCCTACGGCCGTGCGCTGAAGAACACCGATACCGTTTCGGCCGAGGCCAGGCGGGCCCAAAAGGCATTCCTGAATGGCGTAAAGAAACTGCTCGCGATACGCATCAGGCCCGATGTCATTGAGCTGCGAAAGCTGGAAGAAAGCCTTGCCCCATCCACCGCCATTCATAAGGAATGGCTGCAGGAGAAGATCGCTGAGCTCAAGGCTTCTGCTGCCGGATCGTGATCAATTTCGTAACTTCGTTAAACGCTGAGGCTTTTATTCGGTCAAACACCATATCGCACAACCATGAACAGGATTCTACTGCCGCTTTTTTTTCTGGCTACCGCCCCTTTCCCCCTTACCGCGCAGGTCCTCCTGCCCAGCATAGGCATAGGCAGCCTGCCGGCCGACTCCACCTCCATCTGCCCCATTCCATGGTACCTGGGCAGCTTTTACAGCAGCGGGTTGCAGCCGGGCGATACCGCTGCCGATTTTACGCTCTACGACTATAGCGGGAACGCCTTCAACCTGGGCAATGCCCTGTCGCAGGGCAAGCCGGTATTGCTTGTATCTGGAAGCTATACCTGCCCCGTGTTCCGCAATAAGATCAGCTCGATCAATAATGTGATTAATACGTACGGATCGCAGGTAACGGTAGCCGTGATCTATTGTGTTGAAGCGCACCCTACCGACACCAGCCCCTATTTCGGTTATGTAAATATTACGTCAGCGAACCAATCGGCCGGCATCCTGTACCAGCAGCCCGCCACCTACGGCCAGCGCAAGCAGGTGGTGAACGACCTGCAAAACAACACCGCGCTGCAGGCCCCGGTTTACATAGATGGCCCCTGCAACAACTGGTGGCTGTATTACGGGCCAGCGCCCAACAACGCCTACCTGATCGACACCAGCGGCATCGTCTTCTCCAAGCACGGATGGTACGACAGCTACCCCGATAACATCATCTGCGATATCGATTCGCTGCTCGGCCTTCCGGGCAACTGCAATCCGCCCAACTACAATGGCTCGTTCATCCTGAATATGACCTCCTCGGATACCGCGTTCGGTCAGCCCGGGGCCACCCTTGCCGTGGATGCGGAGCTCATCAACACCAGCGCTACCGGCACGGTGCTCGTTAAGCTGGGCCGCCTGCAGAACAACATGGCGCCCGGATGGGCCAGCTCCATGTGCGCCAGCGTATGCTACAGCACCTCTACCGATACGGTGACTATCGCCATAGCGCCATTGGATACGCAGGTCTTTCACTTTTATTTCTATACCGATACCGTGCCCAATAACGCCAATGCCGTGGTAGGCTTCAGGAACCAGAATAATTTTTCGAACTCGTACATGAAGACCTTTTATGGATTTACAAGCATGGCCGGCACGAATGAGCTGTACGGTGCGCCCGGAACGATCAGCATATATCCGGTGCCGGCCAGCGATCAACTGACCGTAAGGGCAGATTTCGGCATTGCCCGCATCGAGATTGCCGACCTCACCGGCAAGATACTGCTCCGTACTCCAGACACGCAAGCCGATATCGGCCCGCTGGCTGAAGGGTATTACCTTCTGCGCGTTTACGATGCAGAGGGCAAGTGCGTCCCGGCACGGTTTCTTAAGCTCGACTAAAAACCACTGACCTTCTTGTTTATTTGCCGGCCTGACTATATTTGGGCCGTGAACAGGCCCATTGCACTCATCCCGATTCTTCTGCTCTGCTCTTCCTGGTGGTTATGGGCCGGGACAAAGGCCGATTCGCTGGCCGGGGTCATTGCTGACGCAGGACACGATACCGTGCTGATCAAAGCCTACAACGACCTGTGCGAGGAAATTTACAGTTCTGAGGTCGACAGCGCATTACAGTTGTGTTCGCTGGTGGTGCAGCTCACGGATAAGTACCTTGCCGGGGCTACAGGCGCGCTGAAAACATTCTGCTTCCGCGAAAGAGCGCAGGCGCTCAACAACCTGGGTGCCATGCTTGACTATAAAGGCGACAGCAAGAACAGCATCCCTTTGTACAAACAAAGCCTCGAACTGAGCATGGCCATAAATGACCTGAAGCAGGTGGCCCGCACCTTTAACAATATGGGATACGCCTATAAGCTGCTGGGAAACGTGACCGAGGCGCTGAACCATTACGAAAAGAGCCTGGAGATAAAGCGTCAGTTGAACGACTCGGCCGGCATCGCCAATACGCTCAACAACATCGGTATCATCCTCGAAAACAATGGCGAACTGGACCAGGCCCTCATGAATTATCGCCAGCACCTGGAGATCAGCGCACGACAGAAGAACAAAAGAAACATGGCTACCGCGCTGAACAACATTGCGACTATTTATAAAAAGCAAAAAAAATACAGTGATGCGCTCGATCTTTACACCCAATGCATGAAGCTGCACGAGGAAACGGGCAACAAGCGGGGCATCGCGCAGGTATGGAACAACATGGGTAATGTGTATAGCCTCCAGGATTCGGTGGAGAAGGCGCTCGAATATTACAGGAAAGCGTATGAGCTGGCCGAGGCGGTCAGGGAAAAGAGCTTTATCGCCATTATGCTGAACAACATCGGCAGTTGTTACGGGAAATTGGGCCGTTATGCACTTGGCGAAAGCTACAGCCTGAAAGGCCTGAAGGTGGCGCGCGAGGTGAAGAACCCCGAGTGGATACGGAATGCGGCCGAAACGCTTAAGAACATCTATACTGGATGGGGAAAACACAAACAGGCCCTAGAAATGTACGATCTGTATATACTGATGCGCGACAGCATGAGCAATGAACAGAGCCGCAAATCGGCAATCAGGCAGCAGATCAGGCATGAATACGAAATGAAAGAGGCCGAGGCAAGAGCTGCGCAGGAAAAAAAAGACCTGGCCCATCGGGCCGAATCAGAAAAACAAAAACTGGTCATCTATTCGGTCATTGGGGGATTATGCCTGCTGTCGGGCTTCTCTTTTCTGCTTTTCAAGCGATTCCGCATTACGCAACGCCAGAAGGCCATCATTGAAAAACAAAAACTGATCGTAGATGAAAAGAACAAGGATATCACTGACAGCATTCGCTACGCCAAACGAATCCAGGACGCCATCCTGCCTTCGGAAGAGAGCATACGCGCCCTGCTGCCCGATTGTTTTGTGTTGTATAAGCCAAAAGACATTGTAAGCGGTGACCTGTATTGGGTGGAGCAATGGGGCAATAAGGTTTTTTTCGCTGCTGTAGATTGTACCGGCCACGGGGTGCCGGGCGCATTCATGAGCATAGTGGCCCATAACCTGCTGAACGAAGCCCTTCTGGAGCAGGGCATAGACCGGCCCGCACTGATCCTGAATGCCATGAACAAGAAACTCTCCCGTATACTGAAACAGCGCCCTGACGCGAAAGTTCGTGACGGCATGGACATCGCCCTGTGCGCTATTGACAGGAAAACCCTGCTGCTGGAGTTTGCCGGAGCTTATAATCCCGTCTGGATCGTTGGGAAAGAAAGCAGGGAAGTGCTGGAAATACAAGGCGATAAGCAGCCTGTTGGCCATTTCACGGAAGGAGAGCTGAAGCTCTTCTCGCACCGCGAGGTGCAGCTCAAGCCTGGCGATTGCGTATATGTCTTTTCTGACGGTTATGCCGATCAATTCGGTGGAGAGGACGGTAAAAAGTTCAAGAGCAGGCGGCTCCGCGAAAGCCTGGCTTCCATTGCCGCTCTGCCGCTTCGCGAGCAAAAGCAGAGCCTGGAAGCAACATTCGAAAGCTGGAAAGGCAGGCTGGAACAGATCGATGACGTATGCGTGATGGGGGCGCGATTCTGAACATTCGCTATGATATGCATTCTTCAAGTCTAATTCGGCCATCCCTATGCCCAGCGGTTTTATGATCTTTCGGGCGGATAAAAGCCCCCGCCCTGCCTGTTCGCGAACAGGCAGGGCTATGGAAGATTAATGTAATTTTGGCCTCATGAAAATTCTGGGAGTCATCCCCGCCCGCTACGCTTCTACCCGCTTCCCGGGTAAGCCGCTCGTCCTGATCAAAGGCAAGACCATGATACAGCGCGTATATGAGCAGGCCATGAAAGCAAAAAGCCTTGACGAAGTAACCGTGGCCACGGACGATCAGCGTATTTACGACCACGTGCGTTCGTTTGGCGGAACAGTGATGATGACCTCCTCCCGGCATCCCTGCGGCACCGATCGCTGTGCCGAGGCGGCCAGGAAGATCAAAACAATTAAGCCGGCCGTGGTCATCAATATACAAGGCGATGAGCCTTTCATTGACCCCCGGCAGATCGACAAGGTGGCAGAATGCTTCAGCGATAAAAAGGTGCAGATCGCTACCTTGGCAAAAAAGCTGGACGATGTGCAGGAGCTGCACAGCCCCAATACCATCAAAGTGATCTTTGATAAGAACAGGAAAGCCATCTATTTCAGCCGTTTGCCCATCCCTTTCAACCGCACCGCATCGCGCGTTACCTATCACAAGCATATCGGCATTTACGCCTACCGCGCAGACGTGCTGCAGCGCCTTACCCGCCTCAAACCCACCCCGCTCGAGCTGGCCGAATCGCTCGAGCAGTTGCGCTGGCTGGAGAACGGGTATTCCATCCGTATTAACCTCACCAGCCTGGAAACCTTTTCCATCGACAGCCCCGAGGACCTCAAAAAAGTAAAATAGCTTTTGTCTTTCCGGAACAGGCTTGTGCAAAAAATCCTGCCGGCCTGAAATGAAATAATGCTAATTTTATTCCGGTGAAAATGGACAAGCATATCAGCGCCCTGCTCTATGATTACGACTGCGTGATCGTACCCGAACTGGGCGGTTTTGTATGTAATTATTCTCCGGCCAAGGTTCACCCGGTGCAGCACACTTTTTCGCCACCCTCTAAGCAGGTTACCTTTAACGGCAACCTGAAGAACAACGATGGCCTGCTGGCCAATCACATTGCCCGGACCGAGAAGCGTACTTTTGCAGAAGCAAGCCTGTATATCAAACAGTTCGTTCGCAACACCGACAGCGAGCTCAACAAAGGCCGCAAGGTCGTGATCGAAGAAGTAGGCACCTTGTTCCTGGACGTGGAGCGCAACATACAGTTCGAGCCCGACAGTTCGGTGAACTACCTGACCGATTCGTTCGGGCTGGGAAGCTTCCGCTCGCAGGCCATACAGCGCGAAGGGGTAAGCCAACGCATAGAAAAAGAGTTCAAAGACCGCGTTATCAGGCCGGTGAAGGATCCTGTACCGGGCCGTGTACGGGTGCGCAGGATCGTTGCTGCCGCAGTGCTCGTACCGCTGATCTTCGTATCCATCTGGATACCTCTGAAGACCGACCTGCTGAAGAACGTGAATTTCAGCGCGCTCAACCCTTTTGCCGGCAAAGAGACCCCTCTTTATAAGCCAGCGGCCGAAACGCTTCCGCTGCTCACTGCTGAGGCCTTTGCAAAAAAGGCGGGCATTCTGCAGCTCAGCCCTGATCGCATTATCGTTGTTCGTGAAAGCACCGCCCGGCCTGACGCCACGGAGGTGAAGAACAGTACGGTTCAATCCCAGGTACAATCGCTGAGCAAAGGCACTTTTTACATCGTGGGCGGATGTTTTGAAGTATTCGACAACGCGCTGCGTTTTGCCAGCAGCATGAAGCAGAAAGGATACTCCGGCATCATCCTGGAAAAAGGCCTGGGAAGGTTATCGCCCGTCTGTTACTCTTCCTTTAACAGCAGGGAAGAAGCGCTGAAGGAGCTGGAAAAGATACAGGCCGGTACCGACCCCAATGCCTGGCTGCTGGCCTACTGATCCCCGTCCTTGTTCTTTCTCCCGTTCTCGCGCGAGCGCCTGTACAGGTATGCCGCCCCGAATAGGGCAGCCGAAAAAATGATCAGGCCCAGCAATCCCCAGATAAACCCTTCATTGTTCTTCAGCACGATGATGAAAACGATAGCCACCAGGAAGACGGTCGCCACTTCGTTCCACAGTCGCAGCGCGAACGAAGATCTGCGGAAGATGTTCTTCCGGAGCTCGAGGTAAATAGCGTGGCACTGCACGTGATAGAGTACCAGCCCGCCAACGAAACAAAGCTTTACTATAAAATAGGCCTGCGACAACAAAGCAGGGTTCAGCACCACCAGCCAGGGGCCGAACACCAGGGTGGCTATCATGCTGGGCCAGGTGATGCCGTACCATAGCCTGCGCATCATGATCCGGTACTGGTTCTGCAGGATGCCCCGGTCAGGCTCTTTCAGGCTGTTGGCCTCCGTATGGTAGACGAACAGCCTGACGATGTAGAACAGGCCCGCAAACCAGGTAACGATGAAAATGATGTGCAGCGCAAGGATGTAATAGTAGGTCATTCCCGAATTTTAGGTAAAGTTAATTCTTGGCCGCAATTAAGCAATCCTGCGGCAGCCTTCAGGGATAAATTCTTCTGACAGAAAAGACGCATGCGGCCGGCTCCCCGGGCCTCTGGCCGATTAAGTATATCTTTGCCCCAAAATCCATTCCTATGAAATCCAAAATCGCCAGCGAGACCTATGCCATCACTTCGAACTTCGTGCTGCCCAACGATACCAATGCGCTGGGCAACCTTGCGGGAGGGCGCCTATTGCACTGGATGGATATCGTATCCGCGATCTCGGCACACCGGCTCTGCAAACGCGTGGTGGTGACCGCTGCGGTAAACAATGTTTCTTTCCAGGACCCGATCAAGCTGGGAAGCATTGTTACGCTTGAAGCCAAGGTATCGCGCGCCTTCAATTCATCGATGGAGGTCTTCATCGATGTGTGGGTGGAAGACCGGGTGACGGGTGAAAAGAAAAAGCATAATGAGGCCATCTATACTTTCGTAGCGGTAGATCAGAACGGGGCCCCGCTGCCTGTTCCTCAGGTGATCCCCGAGACCGAAGAAGAAAAAAAACGCTACGACAGCGCCCTGCGCAGAAGACAGCTCAGCCTGATACTGGCGGGCAAAATGAAACCCGAAGACGCTACCGAGCTGAAGGCCTTGTTCGTTAAATAGATCTTCTTAACTGCGGGCTATCTCAGCCTCGTTGATCTCCATCATACACCGGAAATGCCCTTTAGGGCATTGGGCGTGGCCCAGTTTGGAACAGGGCCTGCATGAAAGCCCTTTTACCTCGATGATCTTCGAGCCCCTGCCCGGAAGGTAGGGATACATGCCAAAGGCCGGAACCGTATTTCCCCACACCGAAGTAATGTCCTTTTTGAAGGCGGCCGCGATATGCATCAGCCCGGTATCGTGCGTAATGATGCGCTGCGCCTGCCTGACCAGCGAGGCGGATTGGTTGAGGTTATACTTTCCGCAGGCATTATATACCCGCTGCGCCTGTCCAGGCCTAAGAAGCGCTGTTACCGTTTCTCCCTTGGCCTTGTCTTCGGACCCGCCCAGCATTATCACCGGCCCCTCCAGCCTGCCGATGACGGAGGCGATCTTTTCAGCCGGAAGCTGCTTGGTCATGAACTTAGCCCCTATCACGAACCCGGTATAGCCTTCGGCAAAACCCTGCGGCAGGGAGGAAAGGGCCACCTCGTCAGATGCGGGAATAAAATAATCAAGCCCCTGCAGGTCGTTCTTTACGCCCAGCGCGCTGACCGTGTCGAAATAGCGGTCAACAATATGCACATCGGGCAGTCGGTTGATGCCCATATTGACCAGCATCCACTTTTCGATGTTCAGCTTGCGGAACGATGCCGATGGCCGCCTGACTGCCGCCTTGACCTGCGCTGAACGCAGGTTGTGATGAAGGTCAACAATAAAATCGAACCGTTCACGCCTGAGCCGCGCGCTGACCTCTCCTACATCCTTTTTGATCAGGTGAAGGCGGTGAATATAGGGGTTGGCGGAAAGTACCGGGGCAAAAGCCTCCTTGGTAAGAAAGTGCACTTCGGCATCCAGTTGTTTCCTGATGGCACGGATGACCGGTGTGGTCAGCACAATATCCCCGATAGAGCTAAAACGTATGATCAGGATCTTTTTCAAATGGTCTCCCCTGCTTGCGAAATCAAATTTAAATAAATCGGGGCTATGGTAAAATTAAAAAGGCACCAGGCGGTATTCCTTACGGACACTATCCCCGTCCAGCAGCCACAGCTCATTCTCCTTCAGGCGCAGGATGCGCAGATCGCTCGTATCGGTACCGGGAGTGGTCCTGTAAAAAATAATAGCGGTCTTGTTATCGTTGAACTTCCAGTTTCCCGATTCGGTATAATCCAGGTTACCCTGGTACAGGTAATGGATCAGGTAGGCCCCGCTCTTCTCTATCACCAACTGGTTTTGCTGATAGAGGTTGTTGTACTGCTGCGTTTTATCCACATCGTTCTCCGAATAGTAATCCACTTTCCAGACATTAGACACGCGGGCCTTTTTGCTCCGCAGACTGAACAAGGGGCCATCCTCATACTTTTTACAGGAAGGCAGAAACAGGAGGAACAACGCAGGCAGGATAAAGGGAAAGCTCTTTTTCATACGTACAAAAATACAAAACCCGGGCATGAAGCCCGGGTTTTGCGATCATCAATTTTGCGATATTACTGCGCAGTAGCAGTCATCATGCCTTCGTCAGAAGAAGTAGCGCTTCCGCTGGCGGTAGAGCCTTTCCACTTCCATACCATTTCCTTGCTCTTCAGTTGATCGATGTCATAGATCATGGTGGGAGCGTTAGATCCGGTATAGGTAGTGCTGGAAGTAGACGTGCTGGTGCCGATGACGGTAGTGCTGTTATCGGTCAGTACCATCAGAACGATCTGCGACTTGTTCTTCATTTCACCTACTCCGCTTGTAAAGTTCCAGGTTCCGGTCTGGTCAACGGTGTTGGAATAGCCGGTGGTGCTTTCCATGTAGTGACCCTTCCAGGTTCCGTCTTTCTCGAAAGTATAGGTCTGCTCAACGGTCAGCGTGGTAGTGGTAGATCCGGTGGTTTGGGTCCAGGTGGTTCCGTCATAGGTCCAGGTAGTGGTGGTGCTGCCGTTAACGTCCTTACCTTCGCCTTTGGTGATCTTCCATGAGCCCGCAACTCTCGACTTGCGCGATTTCAGTGAAACAAAGGGGTCGTTCTCACCCTTCTTACAACCTGAAAAAGAAGTTGCGGCAATAACTAAAGCTAATGCTGCTAATTTAACTGAATTCTTCATTTTTGTTTGGGTTTTGGTTTTTAATTTCGGTTTCTCAAGCCATGTTCAAATTGGCAGGCAAAGGTATAAAAATCAGGTGCATGACAATAAGTAAATACGTTTTTTTTGGCTTACCGGATTTGATCCGGATCACAGGCTCATAATTACTTGTAATTCATCAATTTATATATTTTTGCGGTATGCTGGTCGACACCCATACCCATTTGTACGCATCGGAATTTGACAGCGACCGCAGGCAGGTTATAGAGGAAGCGGTCAGGCAGGGGGTAGGCCGTATGTACATACCCAATATCGACAGCAGCTCGGTCGCCTCGCTGTTCAGCCTGTGCAATGAGCATCCGGCCCACTGTTTTCCCATGATGGGGCTTCATCCCTGCTCGGTCAATTCGCGGTACGGGGACGAGCTGCGCATCGTGGAGCACTGGCTCGGCAAAATGAAGTTTCATGCCGTAGGCGAGATCGGCATAGACCTGTACTGGGACCTTACGTACCTCAACCAGCAGAAAGATGCATTCAGGCAGCAGGTGCTGCTGGCAAAAAAATACGATCTTCCCATCGTGATCCATACCCGAAACTCGTTCAACGAAGCTTATGAGATCGTGCAGGAGTTAAACGACAGCAGCCTTCGCGGCATCTTCCACTGCTTCACGGGCACCCCTGAAGATGCGGCCCGGGTCATCCTGCTGGGAGGATTTAAAATGGGGATAGGCGGTGTGATTACTTTTAAGAATTCGGGGCTGGACAAGACCGTTCAGCAGATCGATATGCGGCACCTGGTGCTGGAAACCGACTCGCCTTACCTGGCGCCCGTACCGCACCGGGGCAAACGCAACCAAAGCGCGTATATCAGGCTGGTGGCCGAAAAGCTGGCCCAGGTAAAGCAACTGCCTGTGGAGGAGGTGGCCGAGATCACGACCCGCAACGCACTGGAAATATTCGGATAACATGAACAGGAAAAGAACGGCTGTTTTACTCATTTATACTGGCGGAACCATTGGCATGGTGCAGGACCCCAAAACGAAACGGCTGCGCCCTTTCGACTTTAACCATTTGTACGATCATGTTCCCGAGCTCAGGAAGTTCGACATCAGCATCGCGACCATCTCTTTCGATAAGCCCATCGATTCGTCCGATATGCAGCCCGACAAGTGGGTAGCGATGGCGGAGATCATCCGCGATAATTATAAAAAGTATGACGGCTTCGTGATCCTGCATGGCAGCGATACCATGTCCTTTACCGCTTCCGCGCTGAGTTTTATGCTGGAGAACCTGTCCAGGCCCGTTATTCTTACCGGCTCCCAACTGCCTATCGGGATCATTCGCACGGATGGTAAAGAGAACCTGGTCACGGCCATCGAGATAGCGGCCGCGAAAAAGAACGGCCGGCCCGTAGTGCCGGAAGTATGCGTCTATTTCGAGTACAAACTGTACCGTGGCAACCGCACGCATAAATACAATGCCGAGCAGTTCAACGCGTTCCAGTCGGCCAACTTCCCCGAGCTGGCCGAGGCAGGAGTGCATCTGAGGTTCGACCAGCGCTCCATACTTAAACCTTCGGGCCGGATGCTTCGCGTGCACACCCAACTGAACACGGATATTGCCATCCTGAAAATATTTCCGGGCATCAACCGCAACGTGGTGCGCGCGGTGCTGAACGCGAAAAATCTGAAAGCCGTGGTTCTCGAAAGCTTCGGGGCGGGCAATGCCACCACGCAGGATTGGTTCATTACCGAGCTCAGGCAGGCGATACGGAAAGGCATTATCATCTATAATGTGACCCAATGCAACGCGGGCGCTGTGGAACAGGGCAAATACGAGACCAGCGCGGGGCTGGCCAGGATAGGCGTGATCAGCGGTACCGACATCACTACCGAGGCGGCCGTAACCAAGCTCATGTTCCTGCTGGGCCAAAAACTTTCGCGCAAGGCGATCGAAAAACAACTGCAGCGCTCCCTGCGCGGTGAGCTGAGCGAAAAAGCATGAGTAAAAAGAAAAAAAAGAAAGCGGAACAGGCAGCGGCCGGCACAACGGAGAAGCGCGCGCCCGCTGCCAAAGGAATTAAAAAGAGCTACAGGAATTATTCCATCGCTTTGGCCCTCCTCGCTTTCCTGTTATACGGGAATACGCTGACCAATGAATATGCGTTTGACGATTCGGTGGTCATCACCGAGAACCAGTTCACCAAGAAAGGCTTTGCCGGCATACCCGACCTGGTGAGCAAGGACCTGTTTGCGGGTATTTACGGGCAATCGCTCGAGCTGACGGGCGGCCGTTACCGCCCGCTCACGCTTGTTACGCATGCGATCGAGTACCAGTTGTTCGGTGAGAACCCGGGCGTGAGCCATTTCATCAATGTGCTGCTGTACGCGCTCTGCGCAGTGGTACTGTTCATGACCCTGCGTAAGATCTTTCCCGAATGGCCGCTCTTCGCCTTCATCGTATCGCTTGTTTTCACGGTCCATCCCATTCATACCGAGGTGGTGGCCAACATCAAGAGCCGGGACGAGATACTGTGCTTTCTCTTCCTGATGCTTTCGCTCTACTACCTCTTTTCCTATATCGGCTCGGCCAGCAAAAAGCATTTTACGCTCAGTTGCGTTTTCTACTTTCTTTCCCTTTTCTCGAAGGAGAACGGGATTACCTTTCTGGCGGTGATCCCCGCGGCCCTGTTCATCTTCACGCGCATTGAGATCAGGCGTGTATTCCTGCTTACTGCTCCCTACGCGGGTATCGCGGTGCTGTACCTGGCCATACGTGCCGGCCTGCTCGACACCTCCCGGATAAAGGAAAGCACCGACCTGATGGAAAACCCCTTCTTCGGCATTTCCTTTCCTGAAAAGCTGGCCACCGCCTTCCGCATCATGGGGCTCTACCTGCTGCTGCTGATCTTTCCCCATCCCCTTTCATGCGATTATTCCTATAACCAGATCCCCATCGTGAACCCGGGAGACCCGCACGCCCTGGTGCCCCTGCTGGTCTATGCCGGCCTGGGCGTTTTTTCCGTGTTTAGGCTCGCGCGGGCGCGAAAAGCAGAGCAGACCGGTCTCATGCAACTGATCGCCTTCGGCACCCTCTTCTACCTGGCCACATTATCCATCGTCACGAATATATTTTTCAATATAGGCGCGCCCATGGGCGAGCGTTTCCTGTTTCTTCCCTCCCTGGGCTTCTGCATCGCCCTCACCGCCTTGTTCTTCCTTGGCTTCAGGACCCGGCTGCACAGCGAAGTCAAGCTGCAGGGTAGCTTCGCCCTGCTGCTCGGGCTGATCGTGTTGCTTTCAGCTTACAAGACCATTACCCGCAACCGCGACTGGAAAGATAACCTGACCTTGTTTGCGAAGGATGTGCAGACCGTTCCGAACAGCGCCAAGATCCATTACTACTACGGCAATACGATGCTGACCTCGGTGCTGAACGATAAAACGAAACCCGAACGGAACAAATTCCTGCTCGATGCCAAAACAGAGTTCCGGAAGGCCATCGCCATCTATCCCCAATTCCACTGGAGCTGGTATAACCTGGGATTGATCTATAACGAATTCGGCCAGGCCGATTCAGCCATCTACGTACTGAACAAAGTGCTCGAGCTGCAGCCGCAGCACATCAATACACAGGGACTGCTGGGTTCGGTATACGGCAAGCTCAAGAATGACCTGCCTAAAGCCATTTTTCACCTGCAGAAAGCCGTTCAGTATAATCCCAACGACCTGGGCGCGCTCGAGAACCTGGGCATTGCCTATGCCATGAACAAGAATTACCCCGAGGCTGTTGCCACGATGGAAAAAGTGCTTCGCATCAAACCCGACAACCCGCAAACCTGGTCGAACCTGGGCAGCCTGTACGGCAATATGGGCGATTCGCTGAAGGCAAAAGAATACTTCGCCCGGGCCCGCCAACTGGGCGGTGGGAAGTAAGAGGGAGAGATCTCTGCCTGGGTAATTAATTCCTCAGTCGTGCGAGGAGATTCAACAGTTTTGTTAAACGGTTTCCCGGTGCGCCTGCTGAAAGCAGAGGGGAATGCTTTTTGCATTTTGCCCGGTATGCGCAAAGCCGCCCCGCACGACAAGCAGCTCGTGATCGACATAATCAGTGAAGCATTTCAGGAAAACCCGCATTTCGATTTTCTGCTCAGGAAGAGCAACCGCGAAAAGCACATCCGTAAGCTGGCCGCCTACGCTTTTGATTACGGATTGAGGCGTAATGGGGTTTTTATCAGCTCGGATAACACTGGGGCGGCCATCGTTTACAAATACAACCAGGTGCCCGAATCATTCACCGATCACCTGAACAGCCTTCGCCTGGCCCTGTCCTCGTTCGAGCTGTCGCGGCTGCCGGATATCATCCGCCACGAAGGCCTGCTCAAATCTAAACGGCCGGCCGAAGGCGAATACCTGTACTTCTGGTTTCTTGGGGTAAAGACCGCTGGGCGCGCCCGAACGGCTGCCCGGGAGATACGCGATCACATTTTCGACCTGGCCCGAGCGGAACACCTGCCGGTTTATGCAGAGACCACCATCGAGCGGAACAAACTGCTCTTTGAACGCTTGGGCTTCGAGGTATATGATTATGCCGAGAACAGCGAACACAACCTGAAGGTGTGGTTCATGAAAAAAGAAACGGCAGCCGCCAGCGCCCTGGCACGCTGTCCCTACCCGGCTCTCACCTACAGGGGCGCCATCGTCTGATCATTTTTTTGCTGCGGAAAATTCGATTCGCAGGCTTAGCACGGGTATCAATCCTAGCTGATACTTTGTTTCTATACGGCCGGTCACCGTATCGTAATAGCGATACGCAATATTCTTCCTGTTCGTCAGGTTCTGGATATCTATGGCCACGATACGGGTATAGGAGGGCTTTTCTTTTTTGCTGCTTATGCGCAGGTCCACCCTGAAATAATCATCCAGTTTCCGGGTAAAGGGCCATTCGTCCATATATACCGTTTCTCCGTTCCGGGCCGACAAAGCCTCATCGATCGGTGTTTCGAGGTATCCTCCGCGATACAATATCCTGGCGTGAATGCCGAACGAACGGTTTCCGCTGCGAACGGCCTCTCTGCCGCAGGTGAGGCTGAGCGCGTATTTACCGTCATAGCGCGAACTGCGCTCCAGCCCGTCAGCGGCCGTGTACAGCGAGCGGTAAAGCGCGCTGCTGAACAGAAAATAATATTCGCCCGGCAGGGGCTTCTCCAGGCTCAGCTCCACCCCGTAGTTTCTGCCACTGCCCCCGTTCACCAGTGAATCATGAATGATCTGTTCGAGCGAATTGAGAGCGGAAAAAGTGGTGCCGGCATTCGTTGAAACCGGTATGCCCCGCAATTGCTGGTAATACGCCTCGATCCGGTAGCCGTATTGGGAAAGCATACCGCTGAAGGCTGCTGAATAGTGCGTGTATTTGCTTAAGCCCAACGATCGGTTCGGGTAGGTCCCGGTTCCATCAGCCCCTGGCACCGTAACATAGCTGATGTGCAGTGGCTGAACCTGACTGGTCTGGTCAAAGGCCAGCGAAAGCCTGTGCTGCCGGCCAAGATCTAAAGCAGCCGCCAGGCGGGGTTCCCATCTATTCTCATTTTCTGTCAGCATACCGTGCAGCCCGGCAACCCATGTTATCCTGCGGCCCAGGGCCATCTTCCATTCCACGTACGGTTGCACCAGCAGTTGATCGCCCGCAGCGTTCACCACCACCTGCAGGGGCCTCTTTTCCGCGCCATCAGCAAAATACACATCGAAGAACAGCAGGGCCGAGTGGTGGCCTGCGGTAAGGGTATGCCGGGCATTGATAAAAAAGGAGAGGCTGTTATGTACGGCCAATTTCTGCAGCCGGCTGGCGTCTTCCTGCATCAGGCGGCTCACCAAAGCGGTATCCAGGAAAAATGCCCTGCGGCCGGTTTCCTTGTATGAGAAAGCGGCCGAGGATTTGAGCAGCATTCGGTTGCTGACGGTAAGATGCGAGCGCAGTCCCATTACCGAGGTGGCCGAGCTGAAATCCGTTTCATACTTATCACGGCCCAGCTCCCACAAAGCCGGATCGCGCTGCGGCTCGAGGCGGGTATCGCTCAGCCCCGCAAAACCGAATACGCTGAGCTCTCCCCTCCGGCCGGGAAAAGAAAGATGGAAGGAAACATCCTGGAAGCTGGTCTTTTCATTTCCGAAATCCACGCCCATGAGCGAAAGCAGGCCGATCGTGGAATAACGGTAGTTGACCAGGTAGGAAGAGCCCTTTTTACCGAGCGGGCCCTCTGAGGCGAGCTCTGTGCCCAGCAGGCTGAGCTGGCCGGTGAGCTCAAAGCGCTCGTTATTCCCTTTTCTCAGTTTCATATCAAAGACCCCTGAGACCAGGTTGCCGTATCCGGCACCGTATCCTCCCTTAATGAAGGCTGAATTGCCGAGCAGTTGCGCGCTGAGTATGTTCACCCCGCCCCCGTTCTGCGTGGCGCGGTCGCTGAAAGTGCCCGCGTTCTCCAGGTGGTTGGGATTAAGTATATCCGCGCCTTCCAGCCTCCAGAGCAGGCCGTTAGGCGAATTACCGCGTATTACGATATTGTTCGCCTGGTCGTTATCGCCAATGACGCCCGGGAGGGAACTTACTAACCTGGCCGGATCATAAAAAGTAGCCGCATAACGTTCTGTTTCCTCAACGGTAAAACGGTGAGCCCCGATCTGCGGCAGGCTTTGGCCGCTTACCTGTATCTCCTGCAGCTCGAAAGGGCTTTCGCTGAGACCGATCTCCATTACCAGCTCCTTTCCCGCTTCCACTACAATGGGAATGGCCACCGGCTCATATCCCCCGTGCTTCACATTAAGCACATACCAGCCCGGGCTGATGTTGGCTAACCTGAACCCGCCTTTTTCATCCGTGACAACTTCACTTACCGAGGTATCCGACAAATAAACATGCGCGCCCGTCAGCGCCAGGCCGGCCTTGTCGCGCACTACGCCCCTTACGTCCTGGTAGACATCCTGGGCCAGGCCAATGTGATGCAGGCAGAAAAGAAAACAGACTGTTAAGCGTACCGGCATCACTTTTCCGTTGTGAGCACCCGATTCATCCTGGCGAACCAGGCCACATTGGCGAGCAGCGCGATGTCCAGTATCATCAGCCCGAGAAACTCGCGGCTGGCCTCGATCCAGGGCTTGTCGGCCTGCATGGTGGCGGCAATATCCTCCGCCTGGTGCTCGGTGAGCCAGGCCCATACACCATCCCGGCCCAGGAAGAGGTAAACGGCATAAACGGTGTATACGCCCAGTCCCGGCCAGAGCAGAAACGGATAGTATTTTCCTTTAAAACCCAGCCAGCAGAGCAGGGCGCCATACAGGTAGACGGGCATCCACAGCCAGGGATCGGGATCGTTGTACTGAAGGGCCGCGAAAATGACAAACAGCAATGCGAAAACGATATTGAAGATACGCATGACGAGGGTTTTTGGATCAAGCGAATCTACCGAATTAAAACCATACGGTCAAGAACCTATTTCTTTCTGTAATTACCCGCCAAAAAATTTTAAATTTGCAATCCTTTTCCGGAGACTTGTCCGAGTGGTTTAAGGAGCACGCCTGGAAAGTGTGTATACCCCAAAAGGGTATCGAGAGTTCGAATCTCTCAGTCTCCGCAACAGATCCTCCGCCCGCGGGCGGGGGATTTTTAGCTCCGAACCGACCGAAGGCAGAGTGAGAATGAAGCCGAAGAGCAAGACCCGTTTAAGCCCGGCAATATGAGAAAAATCATATTTGGGTTTGACTTTTTTGAATTAACTTTGTTACAAGCACTTTAATACTATGAAAAAGATATTGCTCCTTTTGTGTACTGTTGCCGCTGCGGGCCATTTCAGCGCCCAAACCGCAACGAACTGGACCGTGAACGACTGTACGGGCAACCCGCATACCCTCTTCAGCGAGCTGGATGCCGGCAAGGTGGTGGTCATTACCTGGGTCATGCCCTGCGGGGCCTGCATTGCGCCCTCCCTAACTGCCGCTAACACCGTCAACGGCATGGGTAATCCCAACGTGGTGTTCTACCTGGTGGATGATTACGGTAATACGAATTGCGCCTCGCTGAACAGCTGGGCCAGCACCAACGGCATCAACGCTACGGCCAAGTTCACCAGCACGGCCATCGACATGACCGACTATGGAACGGCCGGCATGCCCAAGACCGTAGTGCTGGGAGGGGGAACCTGCCACACCGTATTCTTCAATGTGAACGGCAGCATTACCCAAAACGCTTTGCAAACCGCCATCAACAATGCCCTGACCCCTTGTACGGGTGTCCCCGAAACGAATGCGATCGTAACCGGAGCCGGCATTTTTCCGAATCCCGCCACTGCCGCTGTGGCCGCGCTTAGCTATACCTTAACCCGGCAGTCTGAAGTAAGCTTCGAGCTGATCAATATCCTGGGCGAAAAGGTGAGCCATACCATCATCGGTGAGCAGGCGCCCGGCAAGTACGAGCATACGCTCGACCTTTCATCGCTCAGCCCCGGTGTCTATTTTATAAAGCTGCGCGCAGGCGAAGCGGTGGAAACCGTTAAGCTCACCGTATCGCGCTGATCGCATCATGCGCGCCTTCTTTTTCCTGCTTGCGCTGATAGCGGCCGCCCAGGTCCGCGGGCAAGGCTGCTGCTCGGGCGGCAGCGGAAGCCCGATCACCGGAGGGGCTTCGCAAGGCGTTCTGCCGGCCGGGCAGATGGAGCTGGCCTCCAGCCTTCAATACCTGCGCAGCGACCGTTTTAAGGTACAGGATCGCGATACCGCGCAGCTCTTCGATCATTTCAAGAGCAATTATATTTACTCCAGGCTGGGATACGGCATTACGAAGAATTTTACCTTATCGGTCGAGATGGGCTACTACCTGAACAAAACACAGGTAGGCCTGTACGATTCGGTGTTGCTCCGCTCGGATGTGATCGAATCTTCCGGTATCGCAGACCTTATTATTTTCCCGCGTTATAACGTCTTTACCCGCAGCGATTCATCCCGGCAGGTGGAGCTGACGCTGGGCCTGGGATACAAGATCCCGCTGGGAAAATACAAGGACTCCACCCTGGTCTATACTGATCCCAACAGCGGGCAGCAGTACTACACCATTTCTCCGCCCATCGTGCAGCCCACCACGGGCTCGCAGGACCTGATCGCCTACGCTTTCTTTCTGAGGGGTTTCCCCAAGCACAAGCTGAAGCTGTTCAGCAGCCTGATGTACATACGAAAGGGATGGAATCCTTTAGGGGAGAAATTTGGCGACTATGGCGCGCTCAGCCTGTTCGGCAGCAGGAGCTTTGGCAGCTTAGGGCTCACCCTGCAGCTCAGGGCCGAGCAAACGGGCAAGATGAAGGCGGCCGAGAACATGGACCTTCAGGCCTTTTATAATGTGGATACCGCCTCCACCGGCAGCAAGAGGATCAGCTTTTCGCCCCAGCTCAGCTTCAGCCGTAACGCATTGACCATTTTCGCGCTGACCGAGGTCCCCGTCTATGAATATGTAAATGGCGCGCAGATAGCCACCAGGACTCAATACGTTTTTGGTCTTTCCTACCGCTTCTTCAGCAAAAAGAACCCGGATTGCGATCCGGTACCGGGAGAAGCCTGGCAATGCCCCATGAAATGCCCCGGGGGAGGCAGCGATGGCCCGGGCAAATGCAAGGTTTGCGGGATGGATCTGCTGCAGCAATAGCCTGCTGCTTCACGATCTTTTTTGTTACCGCTACCACAACAAAACTTCCGGTCAATTTCGCCAGCATCTACAGGATATATTGTTTAATTTGCGGTTATTGTCACGCGTATGAAGCCCTTCACACACCTGCTTATTCTCGCCTTCTCGGCATTCTCCCTGACCTGCTTTGCCCAAAACAGCCCCCGCATCGATTCCCTTTCGGCTGCCTTGAGCCAGGCAAATGGCAAAGACAGGATCAAAACCCTGAACGACCTGGCCGCGGAGATCGACAAAACAGGTATGATCCCGGATTCCCTTCTGGAATATTTGCAGGAAGCCCTGGCGGTGCTGGATAAGTCACCTGATGATCTGCTTTCCGGAAGGACCTATTATCACCTGGGAAAGTATTACGAGGAAAGGTTCCAGAAGGATATGGCGCTTGAGAATTACCTGAAATCCTACTCCTTTCATGAAAAGGTGGGCGATCCTAAACGCATCAGCTCGGTTTGCGCCCGTCTTGGCATGATTTACAGGGAGCTGAGAAATTATCCCCTGGCTAAAAAGTACTACCTGCAATCCATGGCCATGTCGGAGAAGCTGGGCAGCCAGCACATGCTCTCGGCAGACCTGAACAACCTGGCGGGAGTGTATTACGGTGAAGGCGATTATGAGAAAGCGCTGGAACATTACCAGTCGGCCCTTGCGCTGTACCGGCAAACGGGAGAGAAACCGCACCTGGTGAATATGATCAATAATGTAGGCAGCGCTTATTTTGAGCTGAAGCAGTTTGACAAGGCCCTGGCCCATTACCGGGAAGCGCTGGCGGTGGCTGTAGAGCTTGCTGACAGCTCCGGCATGGCCCTGTGTTTGGGTAATATCGCCAACACATTTGATATCCTGGGCAATTACCATGAAACGGTAAAGAACGCCCTTCGCTCGCTGGAGATCGCTCAAAACATTGGCGATAAGGATCAGATACTGTCGTGCTACAGCTACCTGTTCAACGGTTACCGCGGACTTAAGGACTACGAAAAGGCGAGCAGGTATGGCAAACTGGCCCTCGACCTGAAAGACACCCTGTACGATCTGCACGCCAACGAGAACATTGCCATGATGCAGACCCGCTTCGACACGGAAAAGAAGGATAAGGAGAACGAGCTGCTGAAAAAGAACCTGGAAATCGAGGAGCTGAGCGGCAGGCGCCAGCAAGCGGTCATCTACTCCGTCAGTTTTGTAGCCTTATCCATGCTGGCGCTGGCCTTTTTCATTTACCGCGGATTACAGCAGAAGAAGAGGGCCAATGCGGAGATCCTCCTGCAAAAGCAGATCATAGAGGCCAAGAACGAGGCCATTACCGACAGCATACATTACGCCAGGCGGATACAGCAATCCCTGCTGCCCACGGAGAAATACATACAGCGCAGCCTCGACAGGCTAACGAAACGCTGAATCGCCTCATCTTAACTATCCTCGGAAAAAAAGACCTGGCCGCCAAGTCAAAATTGGAGGTTCTTGGGAAGCCAAAACGAATTTGGCTGTGAGCAGGCAGGTAAGCCCATGCCATTACAACTTAGTCCCAACGTCAATATCGGCTGGTTGGGGGCGAAGCTTGTAGACCAGCAACATCAATGCTATCGTTACCGCCAGGCTGGCCATCCCCGGCAAAAACCCGCTCTCCCCATCGGCCAGCACGGAGGGGTCCTCGGCTATCATCTTATTGTTCACCATCCAGGATAAGACCACGGCAGTGCCATTATTCACGAAGTGCGCGAATACAGGCACCCAGAGCGAGCCGCTCCAGGCGAAGAGATAGCCCAGGGCCACACCCATGATCATGCGGGGGAAGAAACCGAAGAACTGCATGTGAAAGGCGCTGAAAAGTATGGCCGAGACCCATACGGCTATATGAATGTTGCGGGTGGCTTCCGTAAAAGCCTTCTGCAATACGCCCCGGAAAAAGAGCTCCTCGCTGACGGCAGCCATAAAAGCGATCACGAAGAGGTTAAGTATCATGCCGCCTGCCGATGTGTCGGCCAGGAAGGCTTCGGTTACCTGCTTGAGCGATTCCTCGCTTTTGCGCATCCAGCCTTCTACGCCTGCCAACGCTTCGGGCAGCGTCATGCTCTTGTTCAGCTCATCCATCCAGGCAATGAAAGGCAATGCGGCCAGAAAAGCGATGGCGCCCAGTATGAACTGGCTGAGCCGGGGCGGCACATGAAACTGCGGGTATTTCAGCTTATGCGCGGTGAACAGGTAAGAAAAAAGCAGGGAAGGCATAATGAAGAGAAGAACCACGCCAATCACCTGCAATATCTTGAGCACAAGAATGTAGCCGGGCGTGAAGGCCATGTTCAGCTCCGCATCCGAGCCCATGATGGTAAGCAGGCCCAGCCCGGCCAGGTAGCCGACCAATATGATCACTTTAAGCCAGGGGTGGAGGTCGCGGACCATTCGGAGCTGATTGATTATCTTTGTAAAGATAAAAAAGAACTTCTCTATGTACCTCCCCGCCTGACGGCAGGCGGGTGTGTAGTCTGTAGTAAAAAATTTACCGCGGAGGGCATAGAGAACACGGAGGGTGCACGGAGGAATGGTCAGAATAGGAAAAATAGAATTGGGAGAATTCCCTTTATTACTCGCTCCCATGGAGGACGTGAGCGATCCGCCCTTCCGTTTTGTGTGCAAGCAGAAGGGAGCCGACCTGATGTATACCGAGTTCATTTCTTCCGAAGGGCTTATCCGCGATGCGGCCAAGAGCATGAAGAAGCTGGATGTGTTCGACTACGAGCGGCCCATCGGCATTCAACTGTTTGGCGGCAATGTGGACAGCATGCGCGAGGCGGCCCTCATTTCCGAAAAGGCCGGACCCGACCTGATCGACATTAATTACGGCTGCCCGGTGAAAGCCGTAGCCTGCAGAGGAGCGGGGGCGGCCCTGCTTCAGGACATCCCCAAGATGGTGGCTATGACCAAAGAAGTGGTGAACGCGGTGAAGCTGCCGGTTACGGTGAAGACCCGCCTGGGATGGGACGATAAAACGAAGAATGTGGTGGAGGTGGCGGAACGGCTGCAGGATATAGGCATACAGGCCATCTCCGTGCACGGCCGCACCCGTTCGCAGATGTACAAAGGCCCGGCCGACTGGACGCTGATCGGTGAAATTAAGAACAACCCGCGCATGAAGATCCCCGTTTTCGGCAACGGTGACGTGAACACGCCTGAAAAGGCTTTAGAGATGAAGGCCCGCTATGGCGTGGATGGGGTGATGATAGGCCGCGCATCCATCGGCAACCCCTGGATATTCGAACAGATCAAACACTTCATGCAGCATGGCGCTCACCTGCCCCAGCCCAGCGTTGAAGACCGCGTAAACACCTGCCGCACCCACCTGCAAAAGGCTATGGAATGGAAGGGCGAGCGCCTGGGCATCATCGAAACGCGCACGCATTATGCCAACTATTTCCGGGGGCTGCCTGATTTCAGAAATTTCAGGAGCAGGCTCGTGCTGAGCGATTCCAAAGAAGAGATCCTGCAGACCTTTGAGGAGATCGTGGAATTTTATTCAGCAGTTGAAACGAATTAGAAAGCATTTCCCTTACAGAGAAGCTAGAACTTCACCAGCACCTGTAAGGAGAAATTACGCGGGGGCTGCACATCGCCCGGGCGGCTGGAATATTCGGCATTGAGCAGATTGTTGCAGATCAGCGAGAGCCTGGCCTCCTTGCTCACCTGCACGGCCATACGCCCGTCCATGACCAGGTCGCCCTTATTATGCTCCCTGCGGTAGTCCTTCAGGCCGGGCAGTATATATAAAGGATAAGTGTTCTGGTCGTACATGAGCGTTTCCACGAAACGCTTGTCGATGTTCTCCATAAAGCTGTTATAGCGAAGGCTGAAGCCCAGCGACACCTTTTTATACCCGAACTCCACATCGAACTTGGTATTGTGCCGGTAGCGGTATTTCAATATGCCGGTCGAATCGTCTGTGCCGGTTTCCACATAAGCGCTGTCGCGGTTCAGGTTAATGGGCTTGGTGTAAGTATAGCCGGCCAGTATGTTCATCTCCACCGGCCCTATCTTTCCCGATCCGGCTACGGTAAGCTCGGCCCCGGTGATACGCGTGCGGCCCAGGTTGATGGACTTGGCCCCGAAATAGACCAGGTAATCCACAAAGGTGGGATTGGTGAGCCACTCAGGAAAATAATAATCGAAGTTGAACTCGATCATGTTGCGGTACTCCATCCAGAAGGCCGACACATCGATGTAGCCCTTCCATTCTTTTATTTTAACGGCCTGCTTGAGGCCCAGCTCCGTGCTCCATCCGGTCTCCGGCTGTACGGATGGGTTGGGAAGGATGGTGAGGCCGCTTACTTTCGTTTTAATGTACTTCTCCGCAATGGCCGGAAAACGGTAGCCCTGCCCGAAAGAGGCCCGAAGGAAGGTGTATTTCAGCAACTGGTAGTTCACCCCTGTGCGGAAGACCGGGTAGAGTGGCGACTGCAATGTATCCTTCCCCAGCGGTATATTGAACCGCGTTTCCGCTGTATCCACCTTGAAGTACTCCGCGCGGCCGCCAAAAGAAAAAGTGAACTTTTTCCACTTCTTATCCGCCTGCACGAAAATACCCAGGTTGGAACTGAAATGATCGCCATAAAGCGAATCGCTGCTCACTTCCGAATACGTGAAGGCCAGCCCCGAGGTAAGCGTAAGCTCCTTTTCAAATCGTTTTTGATACTGGTACTCCCCGTAATAAAGGTCGGCCGTGGATTCCTGCTGGGTATCGTTCGTGTTCCTGGTCTGGTAATAACGCGTACGAAGCGAATGGCGGTTGCCTTTGCCGTCAAAATACGTCACGAAGGGATCGATGGTCACACGGCTGTTGCTGTAGTTCTGAATCGTGAGCCCCTGCGGGTAATATGCCGAATCCGCATTATGCCAGAGGATGAACAGGCCGCCCTCCACCTTCATGTAATTACCGTTCACCCCGAAAGAAAGCCCTTCGATCTTCCTGGAGCGGTAGCGCAGGTTGTAGTTGAATCGGTAGCGCTGCTCTTTTTCCAAAAAACGGTACCCTTCATCCGAGAACACGTTACCGCCTACCACCAGGTCGAGGTTGCCGATCTTGCGTGAATGCAGCAGGCTGGCATTGGTGAAAACGGGATTGCGCTTGTCCCACCAGGCCAGATCTTTTCTCCCGGGCTTGCCGTACATGCCCGATGAGATATTGATAGTGGTCTGGGGCTCATCGCGCGGGTAAGCCGTGCGCACGTTCACTACCCCATTCAGCGCGGACGATCCGAAGAGCGCGGAAGAGGCCCCCTTGATCACTTCGATCTGCTCGATGTTCTCGATGGCGATGAAATTCCATTTTACATCGCCCGCGTCAGCGCTGAGCATGGGCAGATCGTCAACCAGCAAAAGCACCCGGCTGCCAGCGCCATAGCTGAACCCGCTGCCGCAGCGTATGTTGATCTGCCCGTCCATCATGCTTACACCGGGCACCTGGTCGACCAGGTGCTCCATGTTCATCGTGTTCTTGCTCTCCACCAGCCTGGGCTTGATCACTTCCATGCTGATGGTCACCTCCTCTATCTTCTGCTCGAACTTGCCGGCCGTGACCACTACGGTGCCGATCTCGGTCACCTCTTCTTCAAGGCGTATCACCTTCATAAGGACAGGTGTTGAATCCCCCACCGTAAGAGGAAAGCTCGCGGGCTTATACCCCAGCGAAGAAATGGTAACGATGTATTTCCCCGGCCAGAGCTTCAGCTCATATCCGCCCTGGAGGTCAGTGATCGCGGCCTGCCCGCTGTCCGGCTTCACCAGCGCTCCGGATATCCCTTCGCCCTGAGCATCGGTAACGCGTCCGATCACCACGGTGTTCTGTGAAAATGCGGTGCAGGCAAAGGCAAAAAAAAGGAATATAAGGGTCGTACGCATAGGGCTATTCAGCGTTTCAACGAAAGTACAAAATTGAACCTGTCTCTTACAAAAATCTTTTTACGGGCGCCAAAAACACGAAACCAAGGCGAAAAATGCGTATTTTTAAGGTTCAAATTTTTCAGGGAAAATGTCGGAGAACCGCAAAAAACTATTCTTACTGGACGCCTTCGCGCTTATCTACCGCGCCTATTTCGCTTTCAGCAACAACCACCGCGTTAATTCCAAGGGGCTGAACACCTCGGCCGTGTTCGGCTTTACCAATACGCTGCTGGAGGTGCTGAAAAAAGAAAAACCCTCCCACATCGCGGTGGTGTTCGACACGGCAGCGCCTACCCAGCGCCATACCGATTTTGCGGATTACAAGGCCCACCGCGAGGAAATGCCCGAAGACCTGGCCAAATCCATTCCGTATATCAAGCGCCTGATCGAAGCGCTGAACATACCGGTCATCGAATCGGACGGCTATGAGGCTGACGACATTATCGGCACGCTGGCGAAAAAAGCGGAGGAGAAAGGCTATATTACCTACATGATGACGCCTGACAAGGATTACGGTCAACTGGTGTCAGAAAACATTTTCATTTACAAGCCGGCCCGCGCGGGCGGAGGGGCCGAGATACTGGGCGTAAAGGAGGTGTGCGAAAAATGGCAGATCAAAAATGTGAGCCAGGTGATCGACATACTGGGCATGATGGGCGACAGCGTGGATAATATACCCGGCATACCGGGCGTGGGCGAAAAAACGGCCATGCAACTGGTGAAGGACTTCGGGTCTATGGAAAACCTGTATGCCAATACCGATAAGCTGAAGGGCAAGCTGAAGGAAAAAGTAGAGAACAACCGGGAGATCGCCTTCCAGTCGAAGAAGCTGGCCACCATCATGACCGATGTGCCGGTGGAATTTGAAGAGGATAAGCTGGCAATGGAGGAGCCTAACCGGGAAGCCCTCCGCGAGCTGTTCGCTGAGCTGGAGTTCCGCAGGCTTGCCGAGCAGATACTGGGAGAGGCGGCCGTAACCGCTGCACAGGGGGCCGCGCAGCCCAGCGTGGTGGTGGAAAAAACCGTAGAAGGCCAGATGGACATGTTCGGGCATGCATCCGACCTGGTGGTGGAGGAAAAGATAGAGGTGACCACCACCTATAAGACCATCTCCGATGTGGCGCATAACTACGAGCTGGTGGATACGGCCGATAAGCGCGCCAACCTGATGATCGAGCTGCAGAAGCAGAAAGCGGTAGCCTTCGACACGGAGACCACGGGGCTTGACGCGCACAATGCAGAGCTGGTGGGCATGTCGTTCTCCTGGAAAGCGCATGAGGGGTATTATGTGCCCGTGCCCGCCCATCGCGGGGATGCGCAGCAGATCGTGGACGAGTTCAGGCCTTTTTTTGAAAACGAGCATATCTCCAAAACCGGGCAAAACATCAAGTACGACCTGAGCGTGCTGAAGGCCTACGGAGTGGAGCTGAAAGGCACCCTGTTCGATACCATGATCGCGCATTTTCTCATCCAGCCCGAGATGCGCCACAATATGGACGTGCTTTCCGAAACCTACCTGGGCTACTCCCCCGTATCGATCGAAACGCTGATCGGTAAGAAAGGCAAGAACCAGCTCAGCATGCGTGATGTGCCTGTGGAGCAGATCAAGGAGTACGCGGCCGAGGACGCTGACGTGACCTGGCAGTTGAAGGATAAGTTCGCGCCCATGCTCAAAGACAGCATGAAGAAACTGTTTGAGGAAGTGGAGGTGCCGCTGGTACCCGTGCTGGCCGCTATGGAAATGGAGGGCATACGGCTCGACATTGCCGCGCTGAAAGATTATTCGGCCGGGCTGGAGAAAGAGATCGTTAAAACGGAAAAAGAGATACAGGAGCTGGCCGGTACGCCCTTCAACACCTCTTCCCCCAGGCAGGTAGGCGTCATCCTGTTCGAAGTGCTGAAAATATCTGACAACGTGAAGAAGACCAAGACCGGGCAGTACGCCACCAGCGAAGATATACTGGCCAAACTGGTGAACAAGCATCCCATTGTTCCGAAGATACTCGATTACCGCGAGCTGGTCAAGCTCAAGAACACCTATGTGGATACGCTGCCCGAGCTGGTGAATCCCAAAACGGGCCGCATACATACCACCTATAACCAGGTGGTGGCCGTTACCGGAAGGCTGAGCTCCGATAATCCCAACCTGCAGAACATTCCCATACGTACCGATAAAGGAAGGGAGATCCGCAAAGCTTTCATTCCGCGCGATGAGAATTTCGTGCTGCTCTCGGCCGACTATTCGCAGATCGAGCTGCGTATCATGGCCGAGCTGAGCAAGGACCCCGCTATGATCGAAGCCTTTCAGAGCGGGCAGGACATCCATGCCGCCACGGCCGCCAAGGTGTATGGCGTTGCCCTCGACCAGGTGACCAGCGACATGAGGCGAAACGCCAAAATGGTCAACTTCGGCATCATCTACGGCATTTCCGCATTCGGCCTGGCCGAGCGCCTGAACATACCGCGCAAAGAGGCCGCCTCCATCATCGAGAACTATTTTCAGAAATACTCGCGCATTAAGGATTATATGGACGAAAGCATTGAAAAGGCCAGGAAAAGGGGCTATGTGGAAACCATATTGGGAAGAAGAAGGAACCTGCGCGACATCAATTCGGCCAACCACACCGTTCGCAGCTTTGCCGAGCGCAACGCCATCAACGCGCCCATTCAGGGCAGCGCGGCCGATATGATCAAGGTGGCCATGATCCATATCCACAGGGACCTGGCCGCAAAGAAAATGAGATCGAGGATGCTGCTGCAGGTGCATGACGAACTGGTTTTTGATGTGCATACAGACGAGATCGATGCGGTAAAACCCATCATCGAAGAACGCATGAAGCACGCTATTCCCATGAGCGTGCCCATGGAGGTGGGAATAGGAACCGGCAGAAACTGGCTGGAGGCGCACTGAACGGGTAGGTAGCAGGTGCTGCACTACACACTACCCACTACAGACTACAAACTATTTTTCTATCTTTGGCTGCATCTAAACAAACCGTTCACACATGAATAAAAGATCCTTTATCCTTCTCCTCGGGCTTGCCGTAAGCGCCACCGTCCTCACCTCATGCGGCTCGGGTACCGAAAACAATGACGGCAGCGGTGACGATACCGCCACCGTCAGCCAGGATAACAGCAGGAAGAACGCCTCGCTGGTGTTTAAGTCTATCCCTTCGCCTGCCGAGCTCACCTCGCTCATCAAGCAGGCCGGAGCCAGCTATGATTTCAAACTGCTGAATGACGTGAACAATAAATCCAAGTATGTAAGCACCACCGCCAAGGCCCTCAACCTGGGTGTTTACGGTGCCGACCTGAGCTATGCCAGCATTTTCGACCAGACCCAGGAAAGCATGTTGTACATACAGTGCGCCCAGGCCCTTGCGGGCGGCATTGGTGCCGGCAGCGCCTTTGATGACCAGACCATCAACCGGATGAACGACAATAAGGGCAACAGCGATTCCATGCTCAACATCGTAACAGATACCTATAATAATACGGATGACCTGCTGAGCGAAGGCGGAAGAAGCGGTGTTTCGGCCCTGGTGGTGGCCGGTGGCTGGATCGAAGCCTTATATATAGGTACGCAGCTTTGCCAGACCTCCAAGAACAACGCGGAGATCGTGAAACGCATAGCCGAGCTCAAAGGCTCGCTTGAAAACCTGATCGCCCTGCTGGAAGAGAACAAAGATACAGAAGGCGTGCCTCAGCTCATCGAGGACCTGAAAGGCATAAAGGCGGTTTACGATGGCGTGGGCGATAATAAAACGGCAGAGGTAAAGAGCACGGACGAAAAGAACAAGATCACCACCCTTGGCGGAGGCAACCAGATGACCCTGACGCCCGAGCAGTTGGCCCAGATCACGGATAAAGCGGCAAGCCTGCGCAATAGAATAATAAAACCCTGATTGTTAGCGTATTAGTAGGTCTTCCACACAGGCCAAGTATGGCACAGGCTTTGTTTAAAAGTTGTTGAAAACGCAACTTTTGCTGCGAGAAAACGTAAAAACAGGTCCAATAACCACCCCATCATGAAAAAGCTGATCATTGTTCTCATGCTTGCAGGCATAGTGAATATCCCTTTATCGGTATATGCGCAATGCAAAGGTTTTGTAAAAAAGACCTGTCTTCCCATGCTTACGCCTTTTGTAAGCAACGGCACTAGCAATACGGCCGCCCTCCTTGCGGGCGATAAGGCGGAAATGAACCTTACTTTTTACAGCGGGCAAACCTACCGCGTGCTGGTATGCTCTCAGCCGGTGCTGGGCACCGTAAGCTTCAGGCTGAAGGATGCCAGCGGCAACCTGCTCTTCGACAGCAAGGCGCATGACGATACCAATATCTGGGACTTTAAAGCAGAGACCACGCAGCAGATCACCATTGAGGTGGAAGTGCCCAAGACCGATGCGGATAACCAGATCGTACCCAGCGGATGCGTGAGCGTGATGATAGGTTTCAAACCGGATAAATAAAAAAATTCCTGAACAAAAAAACGGGACCCCGTGGGGTCCCGTTTTTGTTTTTATCAGCCTATAAATACTGCTTAAGCCACTGCCGGGCCTCTTTCTCGCTCGGGAACATTTTGACCGGGCTGCCCTGATCATTCGACCGGATGAACCGGTCGATGGCCTTTCTTCCCAGTGGGGAGCCGGAGACCAGGGCCAGGGCCTTATACGCGCTCATTCCCGGAATAACATATCCCTGCTGCTGCACATCCAGGGGCCAGGCATGGGTAACATCCATCAGTACGCATACTTTGCGGTCGTTGATCAGTTCTAGCAGCGTTTGCTGCGATCCTTTTACCGTGTCGCGGTCCAGCGCCACACCCTTCGGCAGGCAGCAGAGTATGCCGTCACGGTCGAACCAACAAACTGATAAAGCTGTTTCGTACAGCGCTGTATTTACAGGCGGCTCCATTGTGCTCAGTGCGCAATTAATGTAGGCCTAAAAGCAGAAAAACCCAGGAAAATTCGGCAGACGCTGACAAAGAATCGGTAAAGCCCGCGGAAGAAGAATTATATTTTTTCAGGAAGAGGGCAAAAAATAGCCCCGGCAAACTATCCTATGCTTAGCCGGCCGGGGCACTTATCACACACGGTGCAAACTTAAGTCAAAAAAAGTGAAACGCTGTAGACGCAAAATCGCATTTTAAGGCCCCCCGCTGCTATTCATTGCCTGGCGGGCCCTTTCCAGGGCTGCATCTATATCGGGGCAGATGTTCTCGGCTCCGACCAGGGCATACAGTTCGGAACGGGATAGCTGCTGAAGGATATCACCCTGAACACCGGAAAGGACCAGGCGGGTGCCCTGGGCCTTTGCCTGCCTGAACACCTCTTCCAGCGTATGCAATCCGGTCTCATCGACCAGGGGCACAGAGCGCATACGTATAATAAGGACAAGGGGGGGCCTGCGCAGCAGCTTAAGCGCTTCCTTGAACTTGTAGGCCGCACCGAAAAACATGGGGCCGGTCACTTCGAACACCTCCACCCCTTCCGGCACTTTGTAACGGCTGATGGCCTTTTCATCATCCGCCTCATTGATCTCCCGCGTCACCAGATCCACCTTGCTGATCTGGGTCATTCTGCGCATAAACAGGAAAGCGGCCAGCACCATTCCGATCTCGATGGCTACGGTAAGATCGGCAAACAGCGTAAGTAAAAAGGTGGCCAGCAATACCGCGGCATCGCTTTTGGATGTACGGCTGACCGCGATAAAAGATCGCCATTCGCTCATGTTATACGCTACCACCACAAGGATGCCTGCCAGGCAGCTAAGCGGGATGAGTTTCGCCCAGCTTCCCACGAACAGCATAATAAGCAACAATATGGCAGCGTGTATCATGCCGGCTACAGGCGTTCTTCCACCGCTCTTTACGTTTGTTGCCGTACGGGCCAGCGCACCGGTAGCCGGTATGCCTCCGAAAAGGGCAGAAAAAATATTGGCGGCACCCTGCGCCACCAGCTCCATATTGGATTTGTGGTTACCGCCTATCATGCCATCAGCCACTACCGCTGAAAGCAAAGACTCAATGCCTCCCAATAAGGCAATGGCAAAAGCGGGCGATATGAGCTCCTGTATAGTGGAAAAATTGAACTCGGGGAATCGCGGGGCGGGAAACTGCGATGGTATCTCACCGAACCGCGAACCGATGGTATCCACGTTGATCTGGAAATAGTGCACGGCAAGGGACGACAGCAGAATAGCGACCAGCGAGCCGGGGATCTTTTTTGTTATCCTGGAGAACAGCACGGAAACCAGCACGGTTCCGGCCGCGATCAGCACCGCCCATTTATTGACCGAAGAAAAATGGGCAAGGTACGCGCCCCACTTCTGCAGGAAATCGGCAGGTACCGTACCCATCTGCAAACCGAAAAAATCCTTGACCTGCGAAGAAAAAATGATCAGCGCTATGCCGCTGGTAAATCCCACGATCAGCGGATGGGGAATGAACTTGATCACGGAGCCCATGCGTGCAAAGCCCATGATCAGCAGCAGGATACCGGCCATAAATGTGGCGTAGATCAGCCCGTCTATTCCGTACTCCTGAACTATGCCGTAAATAATGACGATAAAAGCACCGGTAGGGCCACCGATCTGCACTCTGCTCCCTCCCAGGAAGGAAATGATAAAACCCCCGATGATACCGGTGATCAGGCCTCTTTCTGGCGACACCCCCGATGCGATGGCAAAAGCGATGCAAAGGGGAAGAGCCACAATTCCTACAACGATACCCGCGATCAGGTCCCTGTAAAACTGCTCCTTACCGTAACCCCTGAGCGTAACAAAGAGCTTAGGAACGAACATAGGGGGCAAAATTACTTTTATAATTACAATGCGGGCTGAATTATATCAGTTTCAGCCGAAATACCTGCGGGTAAAGAGCCGCACAGGGTACCAGGAGGCGAAAAATCCGATGGCCATTACAGTAAGGAAAATGTACAGGATATCCATGGGTATAATGGTAATGGGATAGGCATCGATCACAAATCCCTCGTTGAACGGAACCAGCTTGAAGCGTATCTGCAAGAAACAGATCAGCAGGCCCAGGGCCAGCCCGGCCACCGCACCGATGAGCGTGATGTAAAAACCCTCGGTCATAAATATCTTCCGGATAAGGCTTTCGTCTGCCCCCATGGTGCTGAGAATGCCAATATCCTTTTTCTTCTCAATGATCAGCATGGTGAGCGAGCCGATCACGTTGAAGGTGCCGATGACCAGGATAAAGGCAAGGATCAGGAAGGTCCACCACTTTTCTGACTTCATGGTGCGGAACAACACTTCGTTCAGTTCGTAGCGGGTTTTCACCTTAAAGCCATCGCCCAGTTTTTGCTTCAGGTCCTCAGCCAGCTCATCGGGCGTTTTCCCGGCCGGAGCCGTGATCTCCACCGCACTCACCTCCTTTTCGCCTGCCTGCAGGAGCTCCCTCACATAATCGAGGGGCAGCAACACATAGGTAAAATCAAAATCGTCATTGAGGGAGAAGGTTCCGGAAGGGTAGACAATACCCGTGCTGAAAGCGTCTTCCGGGTTCAGCACAGCGGTATTTTCCTTTTTCGGAAAATAGATCTGCAGGGGCATGCTGAAGCTCCCGCCTTCGCCAACATAAATGCCCAGCTTATCGGCTATGCCGCAGCCCAGCACGGAATAGGTCACGCTGTCGGACTCCAGCCTGAAACTGCCGGGATAGACCACCGTATCGAAGCGCGCCAGCTTCACAAAGTTCTCATCCACCCCTTTGATCGTGGCAATGGTCTGTTTATCGCCATGCCGCAGCAGGGCCTTCTCCTCCATCACGAAAGAATAGTTATATCCCTCCAGCGCGGAGATCATCTGCCCGCTCACCGCCACTACTTTTCCTTCTTTCGGAAGGATTTTCACATCCGGATCGAAAACGTTATACAGCGAAAACACCAGCCCGGTAATTCCGTTCAGCGCGGAGAGCACGATCACCAGCGCCATGGTACCCACGGCAATCCCCACTACCGAAATAATGGAAATGATATTGATGGCGTTGTACGATTTCTTCGAAACGAGGTAACGCCTGGCTATGAAGGCTGCTAAATTCAAGCTGCGAAATGCGAATTTGTACGAATATACGAATAACGAATTCGCGAAGGTTAAGCTACGTATAAACCTCGTATTTTCAGGGTATTATTGCCATTTTTGACTTTTTTCAAGGCTTTACCTGAAAACTTGTATATAGTTTTCAGGATATAACCTGAAAATTAATTTTATTATATCAGGTAATAACCTTAAATTTGTATTGTAATTTTAAGGCTATAACCTGATGAACTTACAAAAACAAAGACTCCTTATCGAGCAGGTAGATAAAAAACTCTTCCTGTTTAAATCGGTTGAAAACGTTTCTCCTCCGCAGAGGGGATGGGTGTATGCTATTCGCACCGCTCTTAAAATGTCGCTCCGGCAGTTAGCTGCCCGATTAAAAATGTCGGCCCAAAGCGTTGATGAGCTTGAAAAAAGGGAAGCGAATGGTTCCATCACAATCAAAACCTTACGGGAGGTTGCAAAGGCATTCGACCTGAAACTCGTTTACGGATTCGTTCCGAAAGGCGAAAGTATTGAGAGTATGATTGAGAAAAGGGCTAACGAAAAAGCTCGTGAGATTGTATTGCGCACTTCCAACACAATGAAGCTGGAAGACCAGGAAAATTCTCAGGAGCGTATTGATAAAGCCATCAAGAGCAAAGCGGAGGAAATAAAAAATAAAATGCCCAAGTATTTATGGGATTAGAACTCGAATATTTACCGGGGCAAACTCCGCTTGACGAGGAGGAAAAAGAAGGGTTGCTGATTAAAACGATCACCACTCGTGGCGAGCTGGATGAGTTTGAGCAGCAGAACATCGAAAAGGCGATTGAATGGACCATAGCGAAAAGATTCAAGCCGGAAAAAATATTTACGGAGGAGTTCGTTTGCGGGCTTCACCGGAAAATGTTTGGCGATGTTTGGAAATGGGCAGGGCAGTTCAGGCGCTCGAACAAAAACCTCGGTTGCGATTGGCATAAAATCGGCACATCCTTGAAACAACTAAATGGCGATGCCGCTTATTGGTTCGAAAAGAGGACTTATCCTGAAGAAGAACTTGCGATCAGGTATAAGCACCAAATAGTAAGTATTCATTGCTTTTCAAACGGTAATGGACGTCACTCACGCCTGATGGGTGACGTCATTATCAACCATATTTTCGGAAAGCAGGTTTTTTCCTGGGGCGGAACAAGTATCAATAAAAAAGGCGAGGCGCGGGATAAGTACCTGAAAGCAGTCAGGCAAGCCGATAACGGAGAATTAAAACCGCTGATTGAATTTGCGAGAACTTAATTTCATTTCCAGGCTTTAACGATCAGGCCGGTACCGGTCTTATGCGTTGAATAGGTATCTAGGTAATTCAGGATAAACGCGAAAGGGTACGTAACGAGATAGTAAAAAGGCAGAATGATGAAAAAAAGTTTCGATGCCCCCAGCATAAGGATGGGATATTTCATGGACAGGCGCCAGGCTATTTTACCGGGTGCGCCATAGGAGTAGCGCGCCTCGGTCCTCGAAAAGCCTGCCGAGCGCAGCTTTTCCTGAATCTCGCTGATGTTATAACCGTCACGCACGTGCTCTTCAATGAACGAGCTGTCCTCATCCCCGTGCACATCGCTGCCTCCCTGGTCGGATGGCGTGGAGATGAGCAGCATGCCGCCCGGCCTGAGCGAAGCATGTATGTTCCTGAAGACCTGCACGTCCTCCAGGATATGCTCCATCACGTCCACCGAAAGCGCCAGATCGAACGTTTCCGTTTTAACGTACCTGGTCAGGTCGGCCACTTCGAACCTGACCTGCTCTCCCTTCCCGATCTGCCTGAAGAACTTATTGCAATCCTCCACCTGTTCTTCCTTTACATCCACGGCCAGTATCTTCCATCCCGGACTGAACCTGGAGAGCCAGTAGGAATACTGTCCGAAACCGGCACCCGCATCAAAAATGTTCACTTCACGCTTTGCGCCCTTGGCCCATTGCCTCAGCTCCCGGTGCACATGCCAGGCGCGCAGCAGCAGCAGGTCGAGAAGGCCGTAGAACAGCTTGCGCAGCCAGGGCGAGCGGTTGAATACATTGCCCAGCGAACGTTTGATCGGGTCGTAATGCATGGCTTATTTCTTCAGCAGTTTATCGATCTTATCGGCATAATCCAGCGAATCGTCAATGTAAAAGGCCAGCTCGGGAACGATGCGCAATTGGTTCCTGACCTTAAGCCCGAGGTCTCTCCGTATCTCTTTTACCCGATCCCTGATCCGCTGGAGGAACACCTCTTTATGATGAACGGGAAAAATGCTCAGGTAAACCCTGGCGAAGGACAGATCGGGGCTCACGCGCACCACGGTAACGGTGATCAGGGCTCCCGCGCCCAGCTCATGGTTCCGCTTCTGGAAAATATCGGCCAGCTCCTTCTGAAGGAGGCGGGCTACTTTCTGCTGGCGGGTGCTTTCCATGGTATGCTCCCCTGCCGTGCCGCTTATGGCACGTTGGGGCGGCAAAGGTAAAAATTAGTTAGAAGTAGGTGGCGGGGAGCATGCAGTTTGTAGCCGGAATCGGTACGACCGAAATAAAGTTCGCGGGAATACGTTTACTACCGGTTGCAAACCACGACTACATACTATTCCTATCTTTGTCTTTCATGAGAAAACTCTTCGGGGTACTGAAATTCATCAAAGGCTACTGGCGTTACGCGGCCCTGAACATCTTCTTCAATTTCCTCACCGTACTCTTTTCCCTTTTCTCGCTTGTCATGCTCATACCCCTGCTGGAGCTGCTGTTCAGGCAAACGGACGAATTCTACCGCAACATACTCGCGCAGGGAGAGCCGGCCCCCGGCCTGTCGCAGGAATCGCTGATGAACATGCTGAACTATCACCTCAGCCGCGAGATCATGGAAGGAGGCAAGATACGCGTGCTGGTGTTCATCTGCGTGTTCATGGTGGTGATGGTCTTCATGAAGAACCTGACCCGCTACATGGCCATGTACTTTATAGCGCCCGTGCGCAACGGGGTGGCGCGCGACCTGCGCAACCGGCTCTTCGGTAAGGCCCTGGTACTGCCCCTATCCTATTATTCGGATGAGCGCAAAGGCGATATCATGGCCCGCATGACCAGCGATGTGAAGGAGGTGGAATGGAGCACCATGCAATCGCTCGAAATGATCTTCCGCGACCCGCTGAACATCCTGGTATTCCTGTGTTTTCTGACCTGGCTGAGCCCGCAGCTCACGCTTTTTATCTTTATCCTGCTTCCCGTGGCCGGTCTCCTGATCGCGCGCCTTGGGAAAACCCTGCGCAAGACCACGCTCAGGGAGAAAACGCTGATGGGCGCCCTGCTTTCGCAGATGGAGGAAATGCTGTCGGGCCTGAAGATCATCAAAGGATTTAACGCGGAAAAGAACATTGGCGGCAAATTCAGGCAGACCAATGATGAGTACACTTCATACATGATACGGACCTACCGGCTGGGCGACCTCTCCTCCCCGCTGAGCGAGTTCATCGGTGTAGCCATACTGGCCGTGATCACCTACTTCGGGGGAGTGCTGGTGCTGAACCACGACAGCGCGCTTTCGGCATCGGTATTCCTCACCTACATCGCCATCTTCTCACAGCTCATCCCTCCTGCCAAGGCCATCACCACGGCCTATTTCAACGTGCAAAAGGGCGATGCCTCGCTCGAGCGCATACGCAAGATCACGGAGGCGGAAGAATCTATCCGCGATCCTGAGCACCCGAAGATCATCGCTTCCTTCGACCGGGCCATCGAATACCGTAACGTTGCTTTTGCCTATAACCGGGGTGACGCGGGTCATGTGCTGAAGCATATCAACCTGCGCATCGAGAAAGGGAAGACCATCGCGCTGGTCGGCCAGTCGGGGTCGGGCAAGACCACCCTGGCCGATATGCTGCCGCGCTTTTACGACCCCACGGCAGGCGAGGTGCTGATCGATGGGACCAACATCCGCGAGGTTTCCCTTCACCAGCTCCGTTGCCTGATGGGCATCGTTACCCAGGAATCCATACTCTTCAACGATACCGTTTTCAACAACATCGCCTTCGGCATGAGCGGGGTGAAGGAGGCTGACGTGATCGCGGCCGCCAAAGTGGCTAATGCCCACGAGTTCATTTCACAGATGCCGCAGGGCTACCAGACCAATATAGGCGACCGCGGCAGCAAGATGTCGGGCGGGCAGCGGCAGCGCATCAGCATCGCACGGGCTGTGCTCAAGAACCCTCCCATACTCATACTTGACGAGGCCACCTCGGCCCTCGATACGGAATCCGAGCGCCTGGTACAGGACGCGCTGAACAAGCTGATGAAGAACCGCACATCGGTCGTTATCGCCCACCGCCTGTCCACCATCCAGCATGCCGATGAGATCATCGTCATGCAGCGGGGCGAGATCATTGAGCGGGGTACCCACGCGAACCTGCTTGCAGCCAACGGCACCTACAGGAAACTGTACGATATGCAGGCCTTCGTGTAATTGGCCGTGAAACGAATATTTCCTACCTTTGCCATCCCTAAAAACCAAAACTACACTTCATGAAAAAACATTTACTGACTTTAAGCGCAATGCTTTTTGCCGGAGCCTCCTCCTTCGCCCAGATCACGGTCGACCAGTGGGATGTTGCCGGAGTGAATACCGTGATCAGGCAGGCCGCTGACACCAATCCTACCGTGGGCCCGGGCCCTTCTGGAGCCAATGTAAGCTGGAACCTGGCCGCTATGCAGCAACACGTGGTCGACACGCTGCTCTTCACCAATCCGAACTGGACCCCATACGGATCGTCCTTCCCCGGGGCTAACCTGGCCGTTCAATTCGGATCGCAGAACGCCTACGCTTACCTGAACAATCAAAGCAACGGCCTGTTTGCCATGGGTCAGTACGGTGATTTCGGCCTGGGACCAATGGCCGCGGAGTTTAATCCCGATGACCAGATGATCGCGTTCCCGAGCACCTACAATACAACGTACAACAACACGTCAGTGGTGACCATCACCATGCCCTTTACCCAGATACCGGGAGCCGACTCCATCCGCATCAAGAGCACGACCATTAAAACCTGCATGGTAGACGGCTGGGGCAATGTTACCACTCCCCTGGGCATGTTCCCGTCCCTGCGCCAGAAAGATTACCGGAGAACATACGACACCATCTGGGCGCACGCCATCTTCCCTCCGGGATGGCAGATGCTGCAGGCAAATGCCGACACGAACTATCATTTCGCCTGGTGGGCTGACGGGGTAGGCTTTCCGCTTGTTGAAATGGACAGCGCCCTGGACGGAACCATTGACGGTGTAAACTGGCTGCAGGCCACGCCTGCACCGGGGGGTTATTCCGAGCCGGCTGTTTACAACAACATCATTGTGTTTCCCAACCCGGCCAGCGGCCAGGTGCGTTTCGACCTCTCGAAAGTGGAGGCCGAAAAAGTGGAGATACTTGACGCTGCCGGCCAGGTGGTGGCTGCACTCAGCGTAACTGGCGACCTGCTTTCTGCCGATGTTTCCACGCTGTCGGCAGGGATCTATTTCTTCCGCGTGAGCGCTGCCAGCGGTGCTTTCCTTGGCATGGGCAGGTTCAGCGTGGCGCACTAAGCTATTCATTTTACATTGAGAACGCCCTTCCCCCGGAAGGGCGTTCTTCATTTTGTGCGCGTAAGAATCCTTCAAATTAAATTTGGCCGGTTGCGAGATTTATAGCAATTTTGACTGTGTTAAACCAAGCTTAAACCAAACCCTGATATTTATGAAAAAGAATCTACTTGGCGTACTATTGATCGCAGGCACATGGGCAGCTCCTGCTGCCGCGCAGACCAACGCGGGATTTGAAACCTGGGCCGTAAACCCTACCCTGCAGCAGCCCGAAGAACCCACCACCTGGATCACGGCAAACACCTTCGCCTCGCCAGTACTTACCTTTCCGAACCCCAACCCGAACCCCACTTCGGCCTTCAAGGCCCCTACACCTGATAACTATGCAGGCACTTATTCGCTGCGGCTCGTTACGGTAACCCTGGCCTATAACCCGGATACCAGCTCTATCCCTAATACGCTGGGTTTCGCTTTCCAGGGATCGATCGTCACCACGCCCAGCATTTCGCTTAAGGACCGGATACCTTTTACCGGCCGCCCATCCAATATCAGCTTTGCGGCAAAGTATACGCCTTCGGGAGTAGATACCGCATGGTGCTACATCGAACTGACCAGGTGGAACGGCTCGTCCCGCGATATCATCGGTGATATGGCTATACCTATTCCGGCTTCCACTTCGTATCAAAACTTCGGGGTGCCTATTTTCTATTACCCCGCGTTCATGAACATGTTCCCCGACAGCATGCATCTTTCCTTCTCTTCGAGCAGCCTGTATGCCCCCCAGCCCGGCAGCACGCTGTGGGCCGACCAGGTGGCGCTTACCGGCTGGACCGGCATCCAGGATGCGAGCGGCATACAAACGCTGGTCAGCGCATTTCCGAACCCCGCCTTGGAGAGCATAAGCATAACAGCCGAAACAGAGAATGCTGCCCGCGTGATCATTTATGACGGTATCGGCCGCACCGCAGGCGTTTATCCCATGAACGATAAAAAGGCGCTTATCCCTGTTTCTTCTTTCAAGCTGGGGAATTATTTTTACTCTGTTACCGATAAGAACGGGCAGGTGCTGGCCGGAGGAACATTTACGGTCGGGCATTGATCTGCGATCATTTTTAAAAAAGCTCCTGTTTCACAGGAGCTTTTTTATTTCGCGGTTTCCTGTTAAGTATTTAGTAATTTTACTCAGGCAATACCACCCCAATGAGATTCTTCACTGCTTTTACCGGCCTGCTGCTCATGAGCCCTGCCTGCTTCACGCAAACCTTCAGCGGTACGGGCGGCAGCATCCCGGATGACGGAAACGATGTTTATTTCAACATCAACGTATCGGGCCTTACCTCGCCCTTGGACACCGCCAATTTCGGGCTGGAATCGGTCTGCATCAACGCCACGCATACCTGGGACTCGGACCTGGATATTTCCCTTGTTGCGCCTGACGGCACCGAGATCCTGCTCGTATCAGCCGCGGGTGGCGGAGGAGACGACTTCACCAACACCTGCTTCAGGAACAACGCCACTTCATCCATCACATCGGGCAGCCCTCCCTTCACCGGTACGTTCAAGCCCATGGGCGATATCGGGCTGATCAATAACGGCCAGAACGGCAACGGAACCTGGAGGCTGCACATCCTGGACACGTACCCTTTCGCTGACCAGGGCAACCTGATCAACTGGAACATTACGTTCGGGAACAATCCCGCGGTGCCCCTTCTGCTCTTCACCTCGTCCAACCTGCCTATCGTGGTCATCAATACCAACAGCCAGGCCATACCCGATGAGCCGAAGATCGTATGCGACATGGGCATCATCTACAACGGCCCCAATGTGCGCAATTACGTGAGCGACCCTTTCAATCATTACAACGGCAAGATAGCCATCGAGATACGCGGCAGCAGCTCGCAGATGTTCCCGAAAAAATCCTACGGTTTCGAAACCGTTGACAGTACCGGCATGCAGATCGACTCTTCCCTGCTGGGCATGCCCAGGGAGCACGACTGGATACTGAACGCCAACTATACCGATAAGACCCTGTTGCGCAATACGCTTTCATACTGGATCTCGAACAACATGAACCATTATGCAGCGCGCACGCAGCATGTGGAGCTGGTGATCAACGGGCAGTATAAGGGCGTTTATATTCTTATGGAAAAGATCAAGCGCGATAACAACCGGGTGAATATATCGCGGCTCGACACAAACGATAACGCGGGCGATTCGCTCACCGGTGGGTATATCATCAAGATCGACAAGTTCACCGGCAACGGCAACGGGTACTGGAGCTCGCCTTACCCACCGCCTTATAACACCAGCGCTTCCATCGATTTCTTATACGATTACCCCAGCGACCTGCTCATCACCGCCCAGCAGAAGAATTACATCCAGGCCTATGTAGACAGTTTTGAAGACGTGCTGGCCGGCCCTAATTTTACCGACACCGCCACAGGATACCGCAAATACATCAGTACCTACTCCTTCATCGATTATTTCCTGGTCAACGAGCTTTCCAAAAACGTGGACGGCTACCGCATCAGCACTTACCTGCATAAGAACAAGGCCAGCAGCGGTGGCAAGCTGAAGATCGGCCCCGTATGGGATTACGATATTGCCTGGTATAACGCCAATTATTGCGGTGGAAGCAACCCCAGCGGATGGGCTTATGATTTTGGAGCGGTATGCCCGGGCGATAACTGGCAGGTGCCCTTCTGGTGGGACCGCCTGCTCCAGGATAGCAATTTTACCAATAAGCTGCGTTGCCAGTGGGAGTACTTCAAGACGAATATGCTGAGCATTTCTGCGCTGCACGGCTATATCGACTCGATGGCCGCGTACCTGGGCGAGGGCCAGCAGCGCAACTTCGTTCAATGGCCCATACTGGGCACTTACGTATGGCCGAATCCGGCCACTCCGGCCACCTACCAGGGCGAAATCAACAACCTGAAGCAATGGATCACCAGCCGCTGGAACTGGCTGGACGCGAACATACCGGGCAACTGCTACAGTATCGGCATGCCCGAATCAGGGCCCGTTGCAGCCAACCAGGTCAGTGTTTACCCCAATCCGTTCGGCTCTTCGATTATCATTGAGCTCTTCCTTGACCGCGGAGCGGAGATCAGGATAGAGGTCCTGAACGCCCTCGGTGAACTGGTAGCGATGGTCCCGGCAAAAGCGTATGGCGCGGGGGAGCAGGTTATTGGGGTTGATCTGGACGGCTATGCGCTGCCCGAAGGCATGTACCTGCTGAAGATCACCTCGGGCGGCACTGTGATCACCAGGCGGATCATGAAGGCCGGCTAAGGCTTTTTCTTCTCGGTGGCCGTATTCATCACCTCGGTTTGCCTCCTGATCGATTCCTTGTGCAGCAGCACGCATATCTTCTCAATGAAATCGCTGCTCATGCCTTTCAGCAGTCCCGAGGCCGTGCGCGTGCGCAGGATCTCCTGCCAGCGTTCGAGCTGGAAGATCGTCACGTGGTTGTCGCGCTTGTACTCCCCTATCTTTTCGATCACTTCCATGCGCTTTTGCAGAATGTTCAGCAGGTCTTCATCAATGCCATCGATCATGCCACGTAAAAGCTGGAGCTGGTTGGCGAAAGCGACATCATCGGAGCTCGCCTCACGCACGATCAGCTTTCCGAGCAGTTCGGTCAACTGCACCGGTGTGACCTGCTGCCGCGCATCGCTCAGCGCCTGCCCGGGGTGAATATGCGATTCTATCATCAGCCCATCCATGTTCAGGTCGAGCGCTTTCTGAGCCACCTGCTGAAGCAGGTCGGTACGGCCGCAGATATGGCTGGGATCGCAAACCAGGGGCAGCTCCGGCTGAAGGGTCTTCAGCTCGATGGGTATTTCCCATAGCGGGGCATTGCGGTATTGAGCTGACGAGGGAGAGTAGAATCCGCGGTGAACGGCAATAAGCCGCCTGATGCCGGCATGATGGATACGCTCCAGCGCGCCCAGCCACAACTGCAGGTCAGGATGGAGAGGGTTCTTCACCATAACAGGCACATCCCGCCCTTTCAGCGCGTCTGCGATCTCCTGCACGGAGAAGGGGTTGACCGTGGTGCGCGCGCCTATCCAAAGTATATCTATGCCATAGCGGAGAGCCAGCTCAACATGCTCGGCATTGGCTACCTCCACCGTGGTCAGCAGCCCGAATTCCTTTTTGACCCGCTGCAGCCAGGCCAGGCCTTTTTCACCAACACCCTCGAAGGAGTTGGGACGCGTCCGCGGTTTCCAGATGCCCGAACGGAATACCGTTACCCGCCCCGACCGTGCGATACCTTCGGCCGTTTCCATTACCTGCCGTTCGCTTTCGGCACCGCAGGGGCCGCTGATAATGAGCGGACGGCCGTGCGGAAGCCAGCTCTGAAGCGGAAGTATGTGAAGCGTATTTCCCATTTATAATCCCAGCAGCACTTCCTGGGGATCTTTCCCGCCAAAAAGCATTTTTTCCGGCTGCTCGCACATCTCTTTAACCTTGACCAAAAAGCCCACCGACTCGCGGCCATCGATGATGCGGTGATCGTACGAAAGCGCCACATACATCATAGGCCGGATAAGCACCTGCCCGTTATGCGCAACCGGGCGCTCGATCACGTTATGCATGCCCAGTATGGCGCTTTGAGGCGGGTTGATGATGGGCGTGGACATCATCGACCCGAAAACACCACCGTTCGTGATCGTAAAGGTGCCGCCCTCCATGTCCTCGAGCGTGATCTTATTCTCACGCGCCTTCACCGCCAGCTCTTTTATCCGCATCTCGATCTCCGCCAATCCCAGCGTCTCCGCGTTACGCACCACGGGCACCACCAGGCCCTTGGGCGCGCTTACGGCAATCCCTATATCGCAATACCTGTGATACACGACCTCTTCCCCGTCAATCATGGCATTGACAGCGGGAAAAAGCTGGAGCGCCTCGCACACCGCCTTGGTGAAAAAGCTCATAAAGCCCAGCTTGGTGCCGAACTTCTTTTCCATCACCGGGTTATACCTGGCGCGCAGCTCATAGATGCGGCTCATGTCGATCTCGTTAAAGGTCGTCAGCATGGCCGTTTGGTTCTTTACCGCCACCAGCCTTTGTGAAAGCTTTTTGCGCAGGGCCGACATTTTCTGCCGCTCGGTATCGCGCGTTCCTCCGAAGCCTTTCTCGCCACCAAAACCTTTGCTCATCGCCTTCAGCACGTCCGATTTGGTGATCTTGCCGCCTTCACCGGTTCCGTTGATCTTCTGCGCGATCTTATTTTCCTCCATGATCTTTTTGGCCAGCGGAGTAGCATGAACGCTTTCGGCAGGGGCCGTCTTCACCTCCGCCTTCACCTCTTCTTTCTTCTGGGCCCTGGGCTCCGCCTTCTTCTCGGGCCCCGCTTTTTTCTCTCCCTTTACAGCCGTGTCAATACTGCAGGCAACACTGCCCACCTTTACCACTTCGCCTTCCCTGGCGTGTATCTTCAGCGCACCCGAAGCCTCAGCGGAAATGGTCAGGGTGGCTTTGTCCGAGTCGATCTCCGCGATCTCCTCGTCCTTTTCCACGTAATCGCCATCCTGCTTCAGCCAGCGCGATATGGTAACCTCGGTAATGGATTCTCCCGGGCTGGGAACTTTTATCTCGATCAGTGCCATGGGCGGTATTTTTATGAAAATGTTTTATCCACGATCTCCTTTTGCTGCTTCTCGCTCTGCTTCTTCGAGCCGGTGGCCGGGCTGGCGCTTTCGGGGCGCGCTATGCAGCGCAAGGGCACATCGCGGAAGGTGCGCAGCAGGTAGCTCCAGGCGCCCATGTTCTCGGGCTCTTCCTGCACCCAGAGGTATTCTTTTGCCTTCCTGTACCGGGCCAGTATGGCTTTTATCTTCTTTGCCGGAAAGGGGTACAACTGCTCTATCCTTACAATGGCCACCGATCCGTTCTTTAATTCCTGCTTTTTAGCCATCAGCTCATAATAGATCTTGCCGTTGCAGAACACCAGGCGGCTCACCCTGGACGGGTCAGCGGACAGATCATCGTATACCTCGCTGAAGCCTCCCGCTGCGAACTCATCCCATCGCGAAACGCATTGCGGGTGCCGGAGCAGGCTCTTGGGCGTGAACGCGATCAGGGGTTTCCTGAACGGCACCTTCAACTGCCTGCGTATAGCGTGAAAAAAATTGGCCGGTGTGGTGGCATTGATCACATACATATTGTTCTCCGCGCATAAGGTGAGGAAACGCTCCATGCGTCCGCTGGAATGTTCAGCGCCCTGGCCTTCGTATCCGTGCGGCAGAAAAAGACAGATGCCGTTCATACGCCTCCATTTGTCCTCAGCCGCGCTGATATACTGGTCGATCACCACCTGGGCGCAGTTGCCAAAGTCTCCGAACTGCGCCTCCCAGATCACCAGCGACTGGGGAGAGGCCATGGCATATCCGTATTCGAAGGCGAGCACACCGTATTCTGACAAATGCGAGTTATAGATCATGAACCGGGCATCGCCCTGCTCCAGTTGCGCCAGGGGTATATATTCCTCTTCGCTGTCCTCCAGCTTAATGACCGCGTGGCGGTGCGAAAAAGTGCCGCGCTCCACGTCCTGGCCGCTGAAGCGCACCGGGTGCCCTTCCTGCAGCAAAGTGCCATAGGCCAGCAGCTCGGCCATAGCCCAATCCAGGCGGCCTTCGCCTTCGAGCATGGCCCTGCGGTCATTGAACAACTTTTCCATTTTGTTGAAGAACTTTTTGTCCTTCGGCACTTCGGTAATTTTCCGGCCTATGGATAAGAGGGTCTTTTTGTCGACCGAAGTATCGGGAGACGCCTCAAAATCCTCCTCGCGGGCAAGGCGCAATCCCTTCCAGGATCCTTCCAGAAAGGAGGTGACCCTGGTCTTGCGGATCTGCTTGGCCTCGTTCAGCCGTTCGTTCAGGGTATCGCGGAACTCTTTCTCGATCTGCCGGGCATCCTCACCGGTGATGATATTCTCTTTCTCGAGCTTTTCGATATAGATCTGCCTCGGGTTGGGATGCGATGCAATGGCCTTGTACAGCAGGGGCTGCGTGAAACGGGGCTCATCGCCTTCGTTGTGCCCGTATTTACGATAGCAGAGGATATCGATGAAGACATCGCGCTGGAAGGTCTGCCTGAATTCCATGGCCAGTTGCACGGTATGCACCACCGCCTCGATATCATCGCCATTCACGTGAAACACGGGCGAGAGGATCACTTTGGCGATATCTGTGCAATAGGTGGAAGAGCGCGCATCGAGGTAATTGGTCGTGAACCCCACCTGGTTATTGATGACCAGGTGTATGGTGCCCCCGGTACGGTAGGCGTCCAGGTTCGACATCTGTATTACCTCATAAACGATACCCTGCGCTGCAACGGCCGCATCGCCATGAATGAGAATGGGGCATAATTTACCGAGGTCTCCCTTGTGCGTACGATCGATCTTCGCCCTCGATATCCCTTCCGCGATACCATCGACCGTTTCGAGATGCGAGGGGTTGGGCGTAAGGCTCAGGTGCACCTTGCGGCCCTCGCTGGTAACGATATTGGCCGAATAGCCCTGGTGGTATTTCACATCTCCATCGAAGAGCGATTCCTCGAATTCCTTTCCTTCAAACTCGGAGAAAATATCTTCATAGGTCTTGCCCATGATATTGGCCAGCACGTTGAGCCGGCCCCTGTGCGCCATACCCATCACGAACTCCTCTATTCCCAGCGATGCGCCCTTCTCTATCACCATATCCAGGGCGGGCACAAGCGCCTCGGCCCCTTCGAGCGAGAAGCGCTTCTCCCCGGGGAACTTGGTCTGCAAAAAGCTCTCGAACACCACCGCTTTGGTCAGCTTATTGAGCAGGCGCTTTTTCTCCTCAGGCGTATAGCGGGGCGTATTGCGGCCGCGCTCCAGCTTCTCCTTGAGCCAGTTCTTGATCTTCTGGTTGCGGATATACATGAACTCGGCACCTATGCTGTTACAATAGGTCTGCTTCAGAAAAGCGATGATATCGCGCAGGGTGGCGTCACCCAGACCGATCTCCGATCCGGCATGAAAAACGGTATCCATGTCGGCCTGTGAAAGACCGATCAGCTCGATCTCATCCAGCGTGGGCTTGTACTTTCTTCTTTCCCTGACCGGGTTGGTGCGCGTGAACAGGTGACCGGTGGAACGGTACAGGTTGATCAGGTTGATAACCGCGAATTCCTTTCTTACATGGTCGGGCAGGCCTGTAGCTACCGCCTCTTCGTAATGCTTGCGGGCGAACTCAAAGCCCTCGAAGAACTTACGCCAGTCGCTTTCAACAGCATGCTCGTCCTTTAAATACTGTTCATAAAGGTGCTCAATGGCCGATATTTCCCCATTGCCCAGGTAAGATTGCTTTTCCATAGGAAAGATAGTGTTTAAAGTTAGGCTTTTTTGGCTTCTTAAGCGAATGGCTGGGATGACTTGATCCGTACCAGGAATGCTAAAAGCCTGGTTAGCAGACTCCTGCATTGGTACAAATAAAAAGCCCCGCCTGGGTTGACGGGGTTGGCTTTACGGGCACAGGTTATGCGCGCTCAGATCGTGTTATACTTTTCTTTGAGAAATTCCTCGTAATTGCCCAGGTTGGCCATAACCTGCAGCTCGCGGTAACGCCTATGAAAAGAAAGATCGTCAGGCTGCTTGTTCAGCTCGGCAATACGGAACCTGTCAAAGTTAGCCAGGGCTGTTTTCTCCTGTTCCGAAAGGCTTTTGCCGTTGAATTCCCTTTCGCGCAGGTCGTTGATGCTTACTCCTCCCGTATCGATCCCGGCCTGGCGTAAATAGTGGTTGGTAGCTTGGCTCATAACTGGTAAAATAGACTGAAACAAATATAGGCGATAGACCGGTTCAGCCACCAGCCGCGGGAGATGATCTTTTCAACAAAAACATGTTAAGGATTTGAGCCCGGGCACGCGTCAGTCGAACTGCTCCTCTTTCAGCAGCTTACCGGCCTCATCATAGAACTTCCATTTGCCCGAACGCTTGCCGTCCTTATACTGGCCATCGTAACGCAACTGGCCGTTCTCATAATAGACCGAGGTACGTCCGTCACGCACGCCATCCTTATAAAAGCCCACGCTCCACATTTTGCCGTTCTCGTACCAGAAGAACCATTGCCCGTTCCGCTTGCCATTGAGGTAAAACCCCTTGGTCTTGCGTATGCCATTGGGATAGAACTCTTCGTATTCTCCGTTGTTCCTGATAACGGATGTATCCGGTGCAACAGCCAGCACCAGGTCCTCCGCTTCGTCCCCACCGGTTCCGCTCCTGCCGGCATCCCCGCGGCCCGTGTTCTCCGAGGAACAGGAGAATAAAGCGAGCGTGCACCCGACAATGATCATGTTTAAGATGTTCCTAGCCATAGTTTATTTCTTTGATTGCTTTACCGTTCCTGAAGATCTCCACTTTATAGATCAGCCCGTACTCATTATAATAGATCCATTTGCCTTTTTTCTTGTTCTCGTAGAATTTTCCCTCGCTTACTTTCTGGCCCTTGCCGTCATACTCCGTCCATTTCCCGTTATACTGGTTATGCCGGTAATTTCCTTTCACCAGCAGCTTGCCGTTATCTCCCCAGAACTTCCATTCGCCTTCCTTCATGTTATTCTTCATCGTACCCTGCGTGCGAAGCTTGCCATCCTCGTACCAGAGCATCCAGGCACCGTGCAGCTTGCCCATTTTGTAGTGCATCTCGCTTTTCACAATGCCGTTTTTGTAATACTCGGTGTGTTTTCCGTGCAGCACGCCATCCTTATATTCCTCTTCGGCCACTTTATACCCCTCGTAATGCCAATGCACGAACTTGCCCTGCTTGGTCTCGTTTACGAAATAGCCTTCGTACTTTTTCTGTCCATCGGGGTAATATTCCGTCCACAGCCCGTTCAGCATACCCCTGGCATAATATCCGGTAGCCCGCACCTTGCCCTCCTGGCTGTAAAAGGTCCACAGCCCCTCGAACTTCCCTCCTTTGAAATAGCCGGCCTTGGTCAGGCACTCGTTCTCATCGTAGAATATCCAGAAGCTGTCGGCCACGCCATTCTTGTAATATCCGTGGCTGCGCACCCGGGCGTTTTCGCGGTAAAAGGTCCACTCGCCATGCATGATCCCGTTCACGAACATGCCCTCGCTTTTGATGATGCCGTGCTCGTAATAGAATTTCTGCCACTGCGCACCAGCAGGAACCGCAAGGAGTCCGAGGAGTATGCAGGCGAGCAAGCGCATCAGTTCTTTCTTTCTGTGGTATACCTGACCAGTTGCTCCAGCGAATCGCGGGCCGGGTTGTTCTCGAATTCAGACAGGAGCTGTAGCGAACGGGCTTTATAATCTTCCATTTTCTCCTGGGCATACTGAATGCCCCCGCTACCCAGGACATACTCCACCACCTGCCTCACCATTTCAGGATCATCGTTATGGTTCTTGATGATATTGATGATCTTTCTTTTTTCCGGCCAGCCTGATTTTGCCAGGGCATAAATGAGCGGCAGGGTCATTTTCTTTTCCTTGATATCGATGCCGGTGGGCTTCCCGATCTCCTCGGCATTGCCGTAATCGAACAGGTCGTCTTTGATCTGGAAAGCTATGCCTACGTACTCACCGAACAGGCGCATCTTCTGCACCGTGGCATCGTCAGCGCTGGCCGCTACCGCACCGCAGGCGCAGCACGAAGCGATGAGCACCGCTGTCTTTTGACGGATGATATCGAAATATACTTTCTCTTCTATGTCCAGCCTGCGGGCCTTCTCGATCTGCAGCAGCTCGCCCTCGCTCATCTCGCGCACCGCGTTCGAAACGATGCCCAGCAGGCGGTGCTCCTTATTATCTACCGCCAGCAGCAGCCCGCGCGAAAGGAGGTAATCACCCACCAGCACCGCGATCTTATTCTTCCATAAGGCGTTCACGGAAAAGAACCCCCTGCGCTCGTTGCTGTCGTCCACCACATCGTCATGCACGAGCGTGGCGGTATGCAGCAGCTCGATCAGCGAGGCCGCATGATAGGCCGAATCAGAAACGCCACCGCACAATTTGGCGGAAAGGAAAACGAACATGGGGCGTATCTGCTTACCCTTTCGCTTGATGATGTAGTGTGTGATCTTATCGAGCAGGGGCACATCGCTCTTCATGCTTTGCCTGAAACGGACCTCGAACTCATCCATTTCAGCGGCTATCGGGGCTTTTATCTCGTCTATCCTGCTCACGCAGCTTTCAGTTTGCGTTTACCTAATCCCGACTTATTACGGTTGGCGAGCTGCCCGCAGGCCGCGTCAATATCCTTGCCCCGGCTTCTGCGCACGTTCACGATAATGCGGTTCCTTTCCAGGTGATCAACGAAGCGCCTCAGCCGCTCGGGCAGCGTTTGCCTGAACTCCCCGCCTTCAATGGGATTGTATTCAATGATGTTCACTTTGGCCTTCACCCGCCTGCAGTACGCAGCCAGTTCACGCGCGTCATCCTCGGTATCGTTGAAGTCTTTGAAAATAATATACTCGAAGGTTACCCGCTCACCGGTCTTCTCCGTGAAGTAGTTCAGGGCATCGGCCAGGGCATCGAGCGAGTTTTGCTCGTTGATGGGCATGATGCGGCTGCGTTTCTCATCGTTGGCCGCGTGCAGCGAGAGGGCCAGGCTGAACTTCACCCCGTCATCGCCCAGCCTGCGTATCATTTTGGCTATACCCGCAGTGGAAACGGTGATACGCTGGGGCGACATGCCCAACCCCGCGGGAGAGGTGATCATTTCGATGGAGTGGAGCGTGTCCTTATAGTTCAGCAGGGGCTCGCCCATTCCCATGTACACGATGTTGGTCAGGGGAATGCCGTACTGCTTTACCGCCTCTTCGCGTATGATCGCTACCTGATCATATATCTCGGCCGCATCCAGGTTGCGTAGGCGCTCCAGCCTGCCCGTAGCGCAGAACTTACAGGTGAGCGAGCAACCCACCTGCGAGCTGACGCAGGCCGTCATCCGCGTTTCCGTGGGAATGAGCACGCCTTCCACGATGTTGCCGTCATAGAGCCGGAAGGCGTATTTGATGGTGCGGTCATTGCTCTTCTGAAAGCTGTCTATGCCTATGGCGTTGATCACAAAACAGGAGTCGAGCAGGGCGCGGGTATCTTTGCTCAGGTTGGTCATCGCATCGAATGAACGCGCGGACCGCTTCCACAGCCATTCGTACACCTGCGCGGCCCGAAAGGCCTTTTCCCCTTTTTCGAGGAAAAAGGCCTTCAGCTCCTCCAATGAAAGCTTGCGGATATCCTGTTTCACGCTCATCATACAAAGATAGTCATTATCCGCTGACGTTCCCGTGGGTATAGGCCCCAGAAAGCGAGGGGAGCGGCAATAAAATGCAACCTTTTGCGTTTGCCGCGGTCAAAGCCGGTGTTTGTTTATTTTTAGGTATTCGAGTACATTTACATATCGATTTTACCCCCGCGTGAAAAAACTGATCGCAATTATTTTTCTTTTCGCGGTCGCTGTACCGTCTCTTGCGTCCCACTTCAGGGCGGGAGAGATCACCTATGTTTACCTGGGCTCCCCCGGGCCCGGCCAGTATAAGTACGGCTTTTACATAATTATATATACCAATACTTGCAGCACGAATACCGATGATTGCGAACAGGAGCTGTTCTTCGGTGACGGCCCTGCCAGTTCAGCCATGGCGCCCCGGATCAACGGCCCTTTGCCCGGGCCGAACGATGACTGCATTGCTCCGCAGCGAATGGGCGAAATGGTGGCAGCCTGTATCAAGAAGAACATTTATTACACGGAGCACACCTATAATGCGCCCAGCAATTACCTGGTTTATATGGAAAGCTACGCCCGTAACGCGGGGATAGTCAACATCCCCAACTCGGGCACCGCTGCCTTTCGCCTGGAAGCCTGGCTGAACATCAATCCTTTCATAAACCCACCCAACAGCTCGGTTCAGCTCAATAACCCTCCCATCGATGAGGCCTGCTTCGGGCAATGCTTTTATCACGATGCCGCGCCCTATGATCCTGACGGTGACAGCCTTTCGTTCAGCCTGAGCGCCTGCCTGGGCGCGGGAGGTAATAATGTGCCGTTCTATTTTATCCCCAGCGGGGTTTCTATCGATCCCGTTACCGGTATATTTAAATGGTGCTCACCCGTACCGAACGTTAATTTTCCCATACCCCAATCGTATAATTTTGCGTTCATTATCCACGAATGGAGAAAGATCAGCGGGCAATGGATAAAAGTAGGCTGGGTGGAACGCGACTTCCAGGTTGAAGTGGATAACTGCAGCAATCAGCCCCCCCAGCTTGCTACGCTAACGGATACCTGCATAACCGCCAACCAGCTACTTACTTTCGGCATTACGGCCAGCGATCCCGATAACGACCTGCTTACCCTTTCAGGCCTGGGCGGCACCTTCGGCCTCAACCCCGATTCTTCGCGTTTTACCACACCGGCCCAGCCCCAGGGCTCGCCCGCAACAGGCACTTTTTCATGGACGCCTTCATGCGAGCGCGTGCGCAGCCAGCCTTACCTGGTCTCCTTCAAAGCCATCGACAATGACGGGCAGGTGCAGTTGGCCAACTACCAAAGCGTAATGATCTATGTGCTTGCGCCACCGGTGCTCAACCTGTCTGCCAGCTCGCAATGCAATAACATCACGCTGACCTGGGATGCGGCTACCTGCAATCCCGCTTCCAATCCTTTATCGGGGTACAGGATATACCGCAAGAGCGATTGCAGCCCCTGGAGCCCGGCCGTTTGCGAAACCGGTGTACCCGCTGCGAGCGGCTATACCTATGCGGGAACCACTACCACCACCGTATTCACCGATGTGAACCTGAGCTACGGTGTAAGTTATTCCTACATCGTTATAGCCTGTTATGCCGATGGTACGGAAAGCTATGCCTCGGCCCCCGTGTGCGTGAGCCTCAGGAAAGAGGTGCCTATTATCACCAATGTGGATGTTACCTCCACCAGCGCCACGGTGGGAACGATAGACCTGCGCTGGGAAAGGCCCTCTGCCGGGGCTGCAGGGCTCGATACCCTTGCCTATCCGCCCCCCTACCGCTATGATATCTACCGGAAGAGCGGTTTTACCAATCCTTCGCAGTTGAGCGCCTCCATTACCGCCAGCGCATTTTACCTGCTCACCGCAACAGGCGTTACCGACAATAATCTCAACACGGCCGATTCGGCCTGGTGTTACCGCATCGATTTTTATTCAGGCTCGCAACTGATCTGCTCTTCCACCCCCGCCTCATCGGTCTACCTCAGCGCATCGCCTGCCGATAACACCGTGAACCTGAGCTGGAGCTTCAATACGCCCTGGAACAACTATTTATATGAAGTGTACCGTTTTAACGGAACATCATTTGTGCTGATCGGCAGCACCGCGGCCACCGGCTATACTGACGATTCGCTGGCCAACGGCACCAGCTATTGCTACAAAGTGAAAGCGCTGGGCCAGTATTCCGATCAAAGCCTGCCCTCGCCCCTGGTGAACTGGAGCGAAGAGAAGTGCGCCATACCGGTCGACCTGGTGCCGCCCTGCGCTCCTGCAGCTACTGTTACGGCCGATTGCGAGCTGTCGTCCAATGCCCTTGCCTGGAACAACCCCAACCTGAGCTGTGCCGATGACGTGGTGGCCTACAATATCTATCATACTCCCGTACTGAATGGCGACTATAACCTGATCGCCACCGTACCCAGCGCGCTGATCACTACTTACATCGATGACTCCCTGACCTCCATTGCCGGATGTTATTATGTGACCGCGATCGATTCGTTCAATAACGAAAGCCCCGCAGGCATGAGCGCCTGTGCCGACAATTGCCCCGAATATGCACTGCCTAATGTATTCACCCCGAACGGTGACGGCAGCAACGACCTGTTCATCCCCTTCCCTTACAAATACGTTAAGGATATAGACCTGAAGATATACAACCGCTGGGGCGACCTGGTGTTCACCGCTTCGGATCCCGATATTAACTGGGACGGAAGGCACCTGCTGAGCAAGCAGCTTTGCTCCAATGGCGTCTACTATTATGTGTGCGTGGTGAATGAGATTCACCTGGAGGGGATAGAAAAGCGCGTGCTGACGGGTTTCGTGCATTTGATCCGGTGATTCAGCTTTGCCCCAAAGGCAACCATTGCCTGGCTTTACGTCTCTTCTTAAGCGTGAAGGCCGGCACCCGGCATTTGTCAATACCGGCTTAACCATAGCCGAACGGGTAAATTTGTGGTTTCGTCTACACAATAAATTGCTTAACTTTACGTTGATTTAAGGCCTGCCCTCCTTAATTCCCCCGTGCTGCTTTTTTAAGTATATTTATGTGGTTTTTGGAATGAAAAAGCTTTTACTTTCCGCATTGCTTTCATGCGCTGCCGTTTGGGCCTTCGCCACGCATAACCGCGCGGGCGAGATCACCTACCGATGGCTTTCGGGGTATAATTATGAGATCACCGTTACCACCTATACCAAGCAAAGCAGCCCGGCCGACCGCTGCGAGCTGGTGGTTTACTTCGGTGATGGCGACAGCGCCACCTTTTACCGCTCTAACGGGGGTTGTGGCGTGCGCTGCGACTGCCCGGTACGTGATGGGGTAGATACCACCAACGATATCCGCATCAATAAATATACGGGCACCCATACCTATCCGGGACCGGGCACATACGACATCTATATGATGGACCCCAACAGGAATGCCGGCATAGTCAATATCCCCAATTCAGTGAATGTGCCCTTTTACATCAGGAGCCGCCTCATCATCAATCCCTTTCTCTTCAACAATAACAGCTCACCTGTGCTCACCTATCCGCCTATCGATAATGGCTGTCTGTATAAATTGTTCATTCACAACCCCGGTGCCTACGACCCGGATGGCGACAGCCTTTCGTACGAGCTGACCTTGTGCCTGGGCGCAGGCGGTGTACCCGTTCAGCAGTTCAACAACAACCTGCCCTACAACTATCAACCCAACATTTCGGTCAACCCAATGACAGGCGATCTGATCTGGAATACGCCTCAACCCGGCCCTAACCCTCCTTTTAATTCCTATCCGCAGGAGCATAATTTTGCCATGCTGATCAAGGAATGGAGAAAAGCCCCTGACGGGCAGTGGTACCTGATCGGGTACGTGATGCGCGACCTTCAGGTAGACATCGATAACTGCCCGAATAACCCGCCCGCCATAACCAATGTGCAGGATACCTGCGTGATGGCGGGCAATACGCTTAACTTCCAGGTAACGGCCACCGATCCGGATAATGACCTGATCACACTTTCGGCCACCGGTGGCATTTTCAACTCGGTCAATCCCCCGGCTACTTTTACGGCACCGGGCACGCCCAGCGTACCCCCGGTTACCGGCACTTTCAACTGGAACACCAATTGCAACCTCGTACGCAACCAGCCTTACCTGGCCGTGTTCAAAGCAGCCGATAACGATCCGCAGAACCCCCTGGTGGACCTGCAAAGCGTGCTCATATATGTACACGCCCCTCCCGTATCGATCGACTCGGCCGTTCCGGAATGCAATTCCATACGGCTCTACTGGGGTACCGCACCCTGTAATCCTAATTCCAATTTCGTAACGGGCTATAAGATATACAGGAAAAGCTCCTGCGACTCGCTTGTCCCCTCGCCCTGCGAAACCGATGTGCCTGCATCGTGGGGATACACCCTGGTTGGCGTCAATAACGGGTATTACAATACCGTATTCACGGACAACAACCTTGTATACGGAGTGAATTATTCCTACCGCGTGGTGGCCACTTATTCGGATGGGGCCGTGAGCTATGCCTCGCCTCCTTTCTGTACGCGCCTGCTCATGGATGTGCCCATTATGCGGAACGTGGATGTGGTTTCTACCGGCAACAGCGATACGATACGCGTGAAATGGATACGGCCCCTGGCGGGAGCGAACAACCTGGATACGCTTGCGCACCCCGGGCCTTATGTGTACAAGGTATACAGGGGCGCAGGGCTCACTACCCCGAATTTCAGCGCTCCCGTGGCGACATTTACCGCTCCTACTTACTCGGCCCTTACGATCGACTCCTTCATCGATACCGGCCTGGGCACCGATGCCAGCGCCTTTGTGTACAGCGTTCAGCTTTTTGCCCAGAACGGCAGCGATACCCTGTGCAGGGCCAGCAACGCCTCATCCGTTTATCTCAGCCTTACCCCGGGCGATAATCAGCTTACGCTGAGCTGGCAGTATAATGTGCCCTGGACCAATTACCTGTTCCACATTTACAAAGAAACGCCAACCGGCTCGGGCAACTGGGTGCTGCTCGACAGCACCGCGCAAACCACTTACGTAGACAACGGCCTGGTGAACGGGGCTACCTATTGCTACAAGATCAAGGCTTACGGTCAGTATTCGGATCTTACGCTGCCCCGGCCGTTGATCAACTGGAGCCAGGAAAAATGCGGCATACCGCTCGATCTCATTCCGCCCTGCGCTCCCGTGCTGGCCATTGTGTCGGATTGCGATGCCTCGTTCAATTCGCTCTCGTGGAACAATCCCAACCTGAGCTGCGCGGATGACATAGTGGGCTATAACATCTACTATACCCCGGTGCAGGGAGTAGACCCCACTTTGCTGATCACGATCAACGGTGCGATCAATACCACTTTGCTGCATGATTCCCTGTTCTCTATTGCCGGCTGCTACTGGGTAACCGCATTGGATTCGTTCAACAACGAGAGCGTAACCAGCAATATGGTATGTGCCGATAACTGCCCGCTTTACGAGCTGCCCAACGTGTTTACGCCCAACGGTGACGGCATCAACGATTACTTTGTCCCCTTCCCTTATAAATACGTCAAGGATGTGGATATCCAGATATACAACCGGTGGGGCGAAGTGGTGTTCACCAGCACCGATCCCGACATTAACTGGGACGGCACGCACATGAAGAGCAAGCAGCCCTGCTCCGATGGCGTTTACTATTACGTTTGCATAGCCAACGAGATCCGCCTTACCGGCATACAGCCGCGCACGCTGACGGGCTTCGTGCAGATCCTGCGCCAGAAAAACTGATCTATGTTCAGCGGTATCATTGAGGCCGAGGGCGAGGTCATCGCCCTGAAAAGAGAAAAAGACAATATCCATTTTTTCATCCGCGCGCCCTTCACGCCCGAACTGAAGGTTGACCAGAGCGTTTCACATAACGGGGTCTGCCTCACCGTAACGGATATAGAGGACGGGGTATACTCGGTCACCGCTATCAAAGAAACGCTCTTGCGCAGCAACCTGGGCAAGCTGAAGAAAGGCGATAAGGTGAACCTGGAGCGCTGCGTGCGCATAGGCGACCGCCTGGATGGGCATATTGTGCAGGGACATGTAGACTGCACCGCTGCCTGCACTGCCGTTAAGAAAGAAAAGGGAAGCTGGCTGTTCAGCTTTGCCTGCGACAAAAAAAGCCGCAACGCGCGCTTCCTGCTGGTGGAAAAAGGTTCGGTATGCGTTAACGGGGTGTCGCTCACCGTGGTACGCTGCGATGAAGGCGCTTTTTCCGTGGCCATCATTCCCTATACGTTCTCGCACACCAATTTCCGCGACATACGGCCGGGAACCATCGTGAACGTGGAGTTCGATATTATCGGGAAGTACGTGGTGAATATGCTGAAGTGATCTTTCAGCCGCCCCCTCAGAAAATCTTACTCGCTACCCTGCGGGTTACCTCAGAGGTGCCCATCGTGTAGAAGTGAAGGCAGGGGACCCCGAACTTCATCAGCTCCTTTGACTGGTGAATGGCCCACTCTATGCCGGCCTCCCTGGCCTCGTTATCGTTCTTGCACCGTTCCACCAGCTCCAGCAGTTCCTGGGGCACATCGATCTTGAATATCTTGGGCAGGAGGGTAGCCTGCTTTTTGGAGGTCAGTATCTTCAGCCCGGGTATGATGGGGCAGGTGATCCCGCTCTGGCGGCACTTGTCAACGAATTCGAAGAAGCGCTTGTTGTCGAAGAACATCTGCGTAACGATATAATCCCCGCCCGCATCCACCTTCGATTTCAGGTGGCGCAGATCGGAAATCATATTGGGCGCCTCGAAATGCTTTTCAGGATAACCCGCCACGCCAATGCAGAAATTGGTAGGCGCAACCTCTTCCAGCTCGTTCTCCAGGTACTTGCCCTTGTTCATGTTCACGATCTGCTTTACCAAGTCAACGGCATACTGGTGGCCGTTCGGCTCGGGCACAAAATGCGGTTCGCTTTTTATGGAATCGCCACGCAGCGCCAGCACATTATCTATTCCCAGGAACTGCAGGTCGATGAGGGCGTTCTCCGTCTCTTCCCTTGAGAATCCACCGCAAATGATATGGGGCACCGCATCGATCTTGTACCGGTTCATAATGGCCGCGCAGATACCTACCGTGCCCGGGCGTTTGCGCGTGGATACCTTCTCCAGGTAGCCGCCCTCGCGCTTCTTGTACACGTACTCCTCGCGGTGGTAGGTTACGTCCACAAAAGAGGGCTTGAACTCCATAAGCGGATCGATGCCGTCAAAGATCGACTGCACGTTCTTCCCCTTTAAAGGCGGAAGTATCTCGATCGAAAACAGTGTTGACTTGGCCTGCTTTATATGGTCGGTTACCTTCATGGTTGCAAACGAGGGAGCAAAAGTAATTATTTCCCAATTACCAAGTAAAAACGTAATTTCGCAAACCTTTTCGGAACGGATGAAACACATCAGGAATTTCTGCATCATTGCGCACATCGACCATGGCAAGAGTACCCTGGCCGACCGGCTGCTGGAATATACCAATACCATCAGCAAGCGCGATATGCAGGCGCAGGTGCTGGACGATATGGACCTGGAGCGCGAGCGGGGTATCACCATCAAGAGCCACGCCATCAAGATGGAGTATGTAAGCAAGGGCCAGAACTACTCCCTCAACCTGATCGATACGCCCGGGCACGTGGATTTTTCTTACGAGGTTTCCCGCTCGATCGCGGCATGCGAAGGCGCGCTGCTGCTGGTTGACGCCTCGCAGGGCATACAGGCCCAGACCATTTCCAACCTTTACCTGGCCCTGGAGAACAACCTGGAGATCATACCCGTGCTGAACAAGATCGATCTTCCGAGCGCCAACCCGGAAGAGGTGAAGGACCAGATCGTTGACCTGATCGGCTGCAAGCGCGAGGATATCATGACCGCCTCGGGCAAGACCGGGCAGGGCGTTTACGAGATATTAGACGCTATTATCGAGCGCATACCTGCCCCCAAAGGAGAGGCCAGCGCCCCCACCCAGGCCCTTATCTTCGATTCGGTGTTCAACTCCTTCCGCGGCATCATAGCTTATTTCAGGGTCTTCAACGGGGAGATCAAAAAGGGAGATAAGGTAAAGTTCGTGGCCACCGGCCATGAATACATTGCCGATGAAGTGGGCGTGCTCAAGCTCAATATGGAACCCCGCGATAAGATCTCGGTAGGCGATGTGGGCTATATCATCTCCGGCATCAAGCAGGCCAGCGAGGTAAAAGTGGGCGATACCATTACGCAGGTGGCAAACCCGTGCAAGGAAGCTATTAAGGGCTTTGAGGACGTGAAGCCCATGGTGTTCGCGGGCATCTATCCGGTGGATACCGAGGATTACGAAGAGCTGCGCGATTCGATGGAAAAGCTCAAGCTCAACGATGCTTCCCTTACCTGGGAGCCCGAGAGCTCGGCCGCGCTGGGATTCGGCTTCCGCTGCGGCTTCCTGGGCATGCTGCACATGGAGATCATCCAGGAGCGCCTGGAGCGCGAGTTCAACATGACCGTGATCACCACCGTGCCCAACGTATCGTACTACGCCTACACCACCAAGGGAGAGAAGCTGCTGCTGAAAAACCCTTCCGATTTCCCTGACGTGAACCATCTCGATCATATCGAGGAGCCCTACATTAAGGCCAATATCATCACCAAATCGGAGTTCGTTGGTGCGGTCATGACCCTTTGCCTCGAAAAACGCGGTGTCATCATCGACCAGCATTACCTGACCACCGATCGCGTGGAGCTGAGCTTCGAGATGCCCCTGGGCGAGATCGTATTCGATTTTTACGATAAGCTGAAAAGTATTTCAAAAGGATATGCCTCCTTCGATTATCACCCTATCGGGTATAAGGAATCCGACCTGGTGAAGCTCGATATCCTGCTGAATGCAGAACCCATTGACGCGCTGTCGGCACTCATTCACCGCAGCAAGGCCTACGAGTTCGGACGCAAGATATGCGAAAAGCTCAAGGAACTCATTCCCCGCCAGCAGTTCATCATACCCATACAGGCTGCCATAGGCGCCAAGATCATAGCGCGAGAGACCATTTCGGCCATACGCAAGGATGTTACCGCCAAATGTTACGGAGGCGATATCTCCCGCAAGCGAAAGCTACTGGAGAAGCAGAAAGAAGGAAAGAAGCGCATGCGCCAGGTGGGAAGCGTGGAGATCCCTCAATCGGCATTCATGGCCGTGCTTAAGCTGGATTAGACCCTTACTCCCATTACAAGAATATCGTCTACCTGCTCGAGGTCGCCCCTCCATTTTTCAATGGTATCGGCCAGTATCTCTTTTTGTTTTTCCATGGAGAGGTCGCAAACGGAAAGAATGAGCTCCTTCAGGCGCTTGTATTTGAATTTTTTGCCGCTCGGCCCGCCAAACTGGTCGGCATAGCCATCGCTGAACACGTACACCTGGTCGCCCGCATTCACCGGCACCTCGTGATTACTGAACATTTTCATTTCCTCCCCGAAGAATATCCCCACCGGGAACTTGTCGCCATTGATCTCGTTCAGTTGCCCATTGCGCACGATATACACCGAGTTATAGGCCCCGGCAAATTCCAGCAGGCCGGCCTTGCGGTCTATGCTGCATAGCGCGATGTCCATCCCGTCCTTCACGCTCGATTCCTCGTACTTCTGGCGCAGGGTCTTCGAAACCCCCTTGTTCAGCGCGTTCAGGATCAACCCGGGCTTGGATATGCCGTGCTCGTTCACCGCCTGGTTGAGCAGGTTACACCCTACTATGCTCATGAAAGCCCCCGGCACGCCATGGCCGGTACAATCAACCGCAGCGAACAGGGTCTTATTGCCCCATTGCTCGATCCAGTAAAAGTCACCGCTCACAATGTCCTTGGGCTTATACAGGATGAACGATTCGGGCATGATGCGCAGGCGCGTTTCCTCGGGCGGAAAGATGGCCTCCTGTATGCGTTTGGCATACTTGATGCTGTCGGTGATGTCCTTGTTCTTCTCCTCGATAAGCTGGTTCTTCGCCTCCAGTTCCTGGTTGCTTTTCTGCTTGAGCTGGTAACGGTTGTACAGCATGAAGGCCAGCACGAGCAGGATGACGAAGCCGGCAATGAAGGAGTTGCGCACCATTTTTTCCTTGGTGAGCGCTGCCTGCTGATTGATGTTCTTGATCTCGCTCTCTTTTTTCAGCAGCTCGATCTCGGCCTCGTTCTTCTCATTCTGGTACTTGGCCTCCAGCTCCTGCACCAGGCTCAGTGACTCTTCATTCAGGATGGAATCCTTGATACGCGAGTGCATCCTGTAATACTCGAATGCCTTTTTGTAATCGCCTTTCATCCGGTATGCATCCGCCAGGGCGGTATAGGATACGCTGATCATTTCGGGCGACCCCACCTCGCGGGCCAGCTCAAGGCCTCTTTCCAGGCACCTCAGCCCCTTATCCATTTGCCCCAGGTCAGTATATACCGCGCCAATATTATTATAGGATATGGCCATGCCGCTCAGGTCTTTGATCTCCTCGCGGATCTGTAAAGCCTCCAGTTGGTACTGCAGACCCGTAAGGTTATCGCCCATCAGCCGGTGACAGATGCCGATATTGCTGTAGCAGTCGGCTATGCCCTTTACATCACCCAACTGCTTTCTCAGCTCGAGCGATTGCTGGGCGTATTGAATGGCCTTTTCATATTCCTTCATCTTCTCGAAAATGGTTCCTATGTTGACCAGCGCCACCGCCTCGTTGCCTTTATCGCCAGCCCGCCTGGCATAGGTCAGGAACTGGGTGAAGCACTCCATGGACTTGGCATGGTTGTTTTGCTCGCTGTAGATCATACCTATATTATTGATCACCTGCCCTATCATTTTCATGTGCGTGACCGACTCCATGCTGTCGGTCATGCTTTCGAGTATCTCCCTGGTTTTCAGAAAATGTTTAATGGCCTGCGAGTAATCGCTCTGGTACTGGTAAATGAGCCCTATATTATTGTAAGACGCGGCTATGCCTTTCAGATCATTGATCTCTTCCCTTACCTTCAGCGCCTGCCGGTAGTAGCTCACGGCCTGGGCGTATTGCCCCTTGTAGCGATAGCAGATGCCGATATTGTTCAGGGCCTGGCCCTCTTCTTTCTTATTGGACCGGTCCCTGGCCAGTTGCAACTGCTCTTTTGAGAGCTGCATGGCCTTATCCGGATCGCTGCCCACCAGTTTGCGAACAATCGTATTATACAAGGCAAACTTAACGCTGTCGGATTTGGCGCCCTTCAGTACGCCCAGCAGCGAATCTACCGTTCCGGCCCGAATAAAGGGAAAAAGGCTAAAGAAAAGGATGATCGTAAAAGCTGACTTTCTCATCGGCTGCAAGTGCGGCAACAATGATAAAGAAATAAGCTTACAATTCAAATGGGATTCGATGAATTGTATGAATGACGGTATAAAAAGATATTACTCCCGGACTACCTTTCCTGCGTCAGGAAGTTCAAGCTTAGTTCACAATTATTTTTTTTACCGCGCAAGATCCGTCTTTTACTGTAACCCTGATCAGGTAAATACCCCGAGCCAGGTTTGAAACATCTATTTCCTGGTTATACGATTTGCCGCTCAGGCTTATAATTCTATTCCCCGCAATATCCATGACATCGACACAGCTCAGCTCTTCCTGACTGAGTATTGTGATGATCCCGCTTGTGGGATTGGGATAAGCATTAAAATTTTTCACCGATAACAGATCCTCATGACCGGTAGGGCTTAAAAGATCCTGCTGATCCGCGTTCAGCACCTCATCACCCTGGTGACCGGCCGTGAAGCGGTATACAAAGGCGATCAAACTGACCCTGTTCTCGTTATATGCAAATGGAAGCGTGTAGGCGAAAGGATAGGTGAAGCTTTGTCCGCTAAGAGGTGCCGGTGGCAAGATGCCGGTGGCTCCCCACGCTGTGGGCAGCAGCGCACGTGCCACATGCCGGTGAATATATCCTACAATTGGATCGCCCATGCCGTAAAAGGGACTGCCCGGGCTGCCATCGTATACATTAGCCTGGTCGTATCCCGGCCCCGTACCGCTCACCGAATCTTCCACTACATAAATACCTATACGGTAATCACCGGTGGGAAGGTTGGAAAGTATGTTTACATTAACCGTTCCGCTGATACCCCGCGAAGTGGCATTCCATGATAGAGGATTGATAGATACATTGAGCTGTGCCGCGACAGCCAGGCGGGTTTGGATACGGGCATCCCAACCGCTTTGTGTGATGGCCACGTAGGGCCAGCTACCCCAATAGATGCGGTCCACGCAGGCGAGCGGAGCTCCCGCTGAATAATTATTATACAGCGTATCGATCTGCGCAAAATCCATCGCGTCAGGCACCGAATAAGCATGAAGTGAAACAGCGATCAGGTCGGGATGCTTGTCAAGCATGGAATCCACATAATAAGATCCCATAGGGCACTGGCCGCAGTACGCACCCGTGAACTCTTCGAGCAACACTTTCCTGTTCTGCCCTTTGACCTGAACAAACGCGCAGACGATCAGTATCGGAATGAGCAGTTTTTTCACAGGAGCATGATTTTACTGACCGAACAGTTGCCTTCTCTGCCGAATACCTTAATCAAATAGATGCCTTTATCCGCTGCAGAAAGATCGATCTTGATCACAAAGCCTCCGGCCGGACTTTCAACTATCAATCGTCCGCTTACATCGCTTATCTCTATCGCGCCTATAGGTTCCTGAGCCGAAACCGTAACCATACCGCTTGCGGGATTAGGGAATACAGAGAAGCTTGATACATTCTCCTCCTTTATTCCCGGCATTACGCCAACTGTACAATTGCCCGCTGAAATAAAATAGCCGGGATTGGTGCAGAGTGCAGTCCCCCATACCGCACTCCAGGGAGCGCAGAGATAGCTTTCGCCACCCGCAGTGGGTATGCCGTACACGATCCAGTGGAGCATTACACCACCGGCTGAGGCGAAATAAAAATCATATCCGGTTACCGTTGGGTTCAATGGCAAGGTATCTCCCGAATTGACCACACCGGCCTGGGTTGACAAACTACCCTGGGGCAGGTTATGTATGATCTTGAAACCCGTATTCAGTCCTGTTACATAAGGAAAAAATCCATTGGGAATATAGACCGACTGCGCATATTGGGGAAAACAGTTGTTATCGAAAAATGTAACCGTCTGCAAAGTATCATTGACGGGAGCACTTACGTAATACTGTTGTGCCCGGACATGCGCAGCTGAAAGGATAAGAAACATAAAAAAACAACTTCTCATTGTATAATGATCTTTTTAATGGAGCACGCGCCTTCCACGCTGATCAGCCTGACTAAATAAACACCTTTCGGGAAGGCCGAAAGATCGAATTTCGTTACCGAATCAGGCTCTGTGACAGTATACGGAACAGTCATCTCCTCACCGAGCATATTCAACAAACCGATACTGCTTATTTTCTGCGCTGAGGTCACGGTAAAGGTGCCGGATGAAGGATTGGGAATGACCGAGAAAAAGAATGGTTGCTCCGTTTCATTTATACCTGTATAATAATAATCGCACTGGGATACCACTCCCGACTGGTAGGTCCAGCCCGAGCTGTCCGTATAACATCGTAAAATCCCGCCTTCACTCAGGTCGGTAACGCAGTAGGGCTCCGGAAACATATAGCCGGTACACCCTATCTTCTCTATTATCTTTCCGGCACTGGGAAAGCCTGTGGCGGAGAATTGCCAGTCAGGGTTATAATTGCCCGAAGAAGGGCGAAGCCACATCCACTTCAGTGTATCTGAATTGATAACGGTGGCTCCCACGCTGTCGACATAGGTTGTGTCCTGCATACTGCATGGACTGCTGCTCCAGCCGGCCACAACCCATGAATCTCCCACCAGGGCATTGAAATCGTAAAGCACAAAAAATAACCCCTGGCGGTAATAGTACACTACACCACTATCGGTATAGGTATAATCTTTCCCGATCACCGCATAGTAGTTGATACTATTCGGATAGTCATGCCACCACCTTTCTTTTAGCAGCACATCGCAATTCTTTCCGTTAATGACAGTGTCTGCTGTTTTGGTGATCTTCACATACCCGTCCATGCCAAAGTTCATGAACGAATAATACCATGTGGCCCCGGGAGCCGCCCAATTCTGACCCTCAGCGGAAAAAAGTAATAATGTACCGGTGAACAGGAGCAAAAGTCTCTTCAAACGGGCTGATTTTTCAGCTAAGTTAACCCGCATTTGGCATCAAAGCAAATCAAGCCTGGGAAAGTATTACGCGTTCAAACACGGGTTACCGCACAAGAATCTTATGAACGGAGCAAGATCGCTTACGGTGGCTGTAAAATCGTTTGGTTGCCCGTCATCAGTTCCGTTAGATTGTAATTTCAGGGATCCAGAAGAGCGGGGGCATTTTATTTCCGCTCCAGCAGCTCATTGATCTTTTTCAGGTACATGTTCTCCTGCATGAGCAGGCCGATCTGCCGCTTGTTCGATTCTACCTGCTTTTTCAGGTCTTCGATCAGCTTGTCCTTTTCATCCTCGCCCGCCCCAACAGTAAGGTGCGCAAAAAAATTATATCCCACCAGTGACGATATCTTTTGCAGCATGCGCACATCCAGGCTTTCCCTGCGCAAAAGATAGGTCACCGCGGCATTGGTAATCCCCAGGCCACGTGCCAGCTCACTTCTACTTATACGTTTTTCTCCCATT
>JBFLYZ010000007.1:0-83200 GCA_040756415.1 Bacteroidota bacterium | reverse complement strand
TTTTTATTAATTTTATTTATCCTATGGTAGCCGTCCGGCATATACTTGTATTTCTTGGTATTGTTATTCCTTGCCATTTTTTTAATGCGCAAATAAATCAATTTCAAATAACGTTTGGAAATAATCAATCTAATTGGGGTAATGCCATTCCTACTTCGGATGGCGGATATCTTGTTGTAAGTGAGGATAGTGCATTTACAGCTTTGCGAGATATCATGTTAATAAAAACCGACACCATAGGAGATACTGTATGGGTAAGGCGCTATGGTAATGCGGGCAATACAGATGATACCTGGGACAGGATACTAGAGGCCCATAATGGCGGCTATATATTGTGGGGAGCTTTAAATACAAATACAACTTCCTCAATAAGTGTTTGGATACGTGTAGACAGCAACGGGGATACAGTTTGGGTAAAACGCGATCTTTTTGGAAATGGAGATTTCATTAAGACAGGTGACGGTGGTTATGCTTCTGTGGGCACCAGTATGCTTAAGTCGGATTCAAGTGGAAATATTCAATGGGCGAAGCTATACAACGGTGCGGCTGGTTTTTCTTTCGGTCAGCAAACAATGGACGGAGGCTATATCATTTTAAGTAATACTGCTCAATTCGCTTCGGGCGGGCCACTTGACAGGGATTTAGTTCTTATAAGGACAGATTCTGCCGGCACTATAATATGGTCACGAGTATATGGTCGCCCGAATACCATTGATGATGCAGCTAAAGTAGTTCAATCAACGGATGGCGGTTTTGCGATTCTTGCGACTACTGGCACCTTAAGTCAGAACCAAACGAATGAGTTACTGGTGATTAAAACCGATGCGTCAGGTAACCTGCAATGGTCAAAAACATATGGCGGTCCTAATTATGATCAGGCCATCGATATGAAGGTAACAGGGGCAATCGGGTACATTGTTACAGGTTATACATTAGGATTTGAAGGCCCTGTTCAGAATAGTACCCGGTCATTTTTACTTCGAATCGATGGAAATGGAAATGCTTTATGGTCTAAGATGTATGGCGATATGGCCACTAACAACATTAATTCTCACGATTATGCGGCTTACGTCAAATATACGAATGATGGCGGATTCCTTATGGCCGGAAGTACAGAAAGCTTTGGGTCCGGACAGCTTGATACCTGGCTGGTAAAAACAAATGCGATGGGGGTAAGTGGCTGCAATGAAATAGCAAACTTCCCTACTGTGCTTATTCCAACGTTAGTGGTGGATACGCCAGGTATAACAGATAGCGCTGTTTTTTATACCAGTATGCCCTATACTATAAATGTGGGCTCATGGCAGCCTGCAAGAACTATCTTATGTTTGAACGGATTTATTCCCTCAAATGGTATCGATGAGGAAGATAAAGACGGGTTTTTATTGTATCCCAACCCCGGAACGGGAATATTTACGTTAAGCAGCGAACAAATAATTGAGGAAGTGATCGTAGTGGATATTCTCGGAAAAGAATTGATCAGGTTACCGGCAGGAAGCAGTTCGCTTGAAATAGATATAAGTAACAGGCCGCCAGGCATTTATTTCCTTCAAATAGGTACGGAAAACGGCACCCTAAGCCGGAAGATAATTAAGCTATAGAAGATCCCTCAGGCAATAAAATCGCCATTTCCGCGTTATGGAGGCGTACCAAACGCCCATAACATGAAAAAAGCGCTCTTTTATCCTGCCATACTTTTGATGGCAGTTTCCTGCAAAAAGGAGAATAATACAGGCAATCCCAATAACCCTCAAAGCGGCACCTATACGCCTATGACCACCGGCAGTTATTGGGTATATGAATATTCCCAGACCGATACGGCAGGAAATACCACGGTAACGGGAACCGATACGGTAAAAATAACCGGAGATTCTGTCATTAACGGGAATGTGTACAAGGTATTTGAGGGCAGCTTTCTTTACAATTGTTCTTCCTGTAAGCTTTTCAGAAGGGATTCATCGGGTTACCTGATAAGCGAAACCGGGAGGGTCTATTTTTCGGCAAGCGATTTTGATACCCTGCATATTGATAATTCCCAGCCTTCATTGTACACGGCTTATTACAAAATGCTTGCCGACACCTCCGTTACTGTACCTGCAGGAACACTTAATACCCTGGATTACCTGGGGCATGTTTATGTGGTCAACCCCAACTCCGTTCCCAATCCACGGATAACCGGGAATTTTTACGCGTATAATATCGGCATAGTGAAAACCCGGTCCGTATTCATCGGAGGCACTGAATACCTGGAAGCAAAATTACTGAGCTATTACATAGCTCCATAAAAGAAAAAGCCTCCTGAATTCAGGAGGCTTTTTCTTTATATTTTAAAAGAATGGCTTATTCGATCACAAGCGCAACAGCCATCTTGCCGTTTCCGGCCTGCAGGGTAACATAATAGGTTCCGGCAGCCAGGGTAGTGGCATCGATATCAACTTTATGCTGGCCTGCGCACTTCTCGCCTTCGTTGATCACAGCGATCACTTTGCCGGTAGCGTCAAGGATCTTGATCTCAACTTTCTTGGCATCGTTCATCAGCTCGTAAGTGATGGATACCTTGTCAGTGGCAGGGTTGGGATAAGTGGCAACCTTCACACCGTTAAGGAAGCCCATCTCCTCGATGCCCGATTGCATATCAACAATGGGGAATTGGCCCTGGTCGCAGTTCAGGTTCCAGTTATTGGCCTCGAAGTATGAATGCCAGGTATTGTCGCTCCACTGGTCCCATGACTGGTCAGGTGCGCCTGCTTCTCCATCAGGAGAATTAACCATGCCGATGGTATCGCCAGGAGCAAGGCCGGTCACATCGAATCCTACCGCGAAATCGGAAGAAACGAAAGTAGGAGCAGAGAAGGTGTGAATGTAAGCCAGCGACAGGTTGCTGCTGGTGTCAACCGCAGTGATCAGCACCTGGTCAGAAAGCAGGACCGTGTTCGGAGCGGGCTGTCCGGTGCCAGCGGAAGTGGTGCCGGTTCCGTTCATGTTGTAGATGCGAACCTTGATGTTTGAGTTAGGGTTGCCGCTGGTCACCTCTTTCGCGCCAAACCACATGATGTTTCCGTAAATGGTCAGGGCAGGGCCGGTAACCAGGAAGGACTGCGCCTTTTGCTTATCGCCATATCCGTTGTTGCCGGTAACATAACCTCCGCCTGCTGAACCATTCAGCACGGCACCGGTCCAGTTGGCCAGGTTACCCCAAAGCGTATCCGTAGGAGGCATAGCTTCAGTGCTAAGAGGGGAATTAAAAGTGAGGGTTTGCGGAACCGGAAACGAGGTCCTGCCGTTCTGCGCAATAGCCATAGTTCCAACCAGCGCGGCTGCAATTACAGTGTAGAATTTTTTCATTGATAGTAAGGGTTTAGTTATACATATTTCCGTTGGGGCTACAAAATTAGCCTAAAAAACTTAAATAGGCAAATGGGGTGGGGATAGGGTATAGGGAAATAGGGAAATAGGGAAATAAGGGCTTGGTTTGGTTAGGGCTTAAATCCCTGGTTTAACACCCTTCATCCATATACCCATAGCCCTTTCTTTTAACAATTAATTTGCTTGCAAATCAGGCAGCTTTTCTTACTTTTGTGCGTCTTAAAACTAAAAACTCAGCACAATGAAAAAAATTTACTCTTTTGTCCTGGGAATGGTGATTGTTGCAGGGGCTATGGCGCAGTCTACTCCGAACATAACCGTACCCTATCCTTCACCCAAGAGCCCGGCCTCCATTCCGCCCAAGCCGGCCTACAACAACCTGGCTACGAACCAGTTCATTATCGACTACGATACTGCAGACAATGCCGCGCAGGTGAACCTGTACGGCTGGCAGTACGACCGCTTCATATGGGATTTCAATTACAACTACCAGCCTACCGATAGCTCGCTCAAGTATTTCATCGTGGCTTATGACAGCCTCTATGATGTATACAACGGCATCGGCTATGCCCGCAGCACCGTATCCACCATCCGCTGCGACAGCATCTATATGGCCCTGGGCCAGGAGAACAACTCCGGTACCGATGATACCATCATCGTTAAGCTGATCTCCGTGAATACCAACGGTTATCCGGGCGCTACTGTGATGTGGAGCGATACCACCATCATCCCTGCCAGCTCGCCCTGGAACAGCGGCACCGACTGGCTGAACCCGGTATTGGTAAGCATGCCCTGCGGCTATACGGTTACCAATAACGACCGTTTCGCCCTTCGCGTAGAATACCACGGTAACAAAATGGATACCTGCGGCTGGCTGGCCGGCTTCGGTAACCAGGCGCCCCTGGGCACCTGCGCAACCTATGCCGCCAACAGAACGGAATACGCGCCTTATAAGCTTTCCGGAACCGGCTACTACAATGCCAACACGTTCTCGTTCTGGACCCAATACGCCTCTTACGGAACCCTCCCCACGGCTTCTGGCGCTAACATCTATTACAACTGCGATGGCGTAACCGGCTATACCTTTGGCGCTGATGGCGAGAACTACCTTCAGAACATCTCGGTATGGGTTATGGTCACCACCGACCCCCTGAGCGTTGCTGAAAATGCCGAACTCGGCATCAAGCTGCATCCCAACCAACCCAACCCCTTTAAGGGAACCACCACCGTTCAGTACGAGCTCGAGAACTCAGGCAAAGTGAGCCTCGAGATCTATGACCTGACCGGTAAGCTCATTACCACGATCAACGAGGGCAACCAGCCTGCGGGCAAGCACTCGATCGAGGTGGACGGCAGCAGCCTCCAGGCCGGAGTATATTTCTATACCCTGGTAGTGGATGGCGTTAAGCTGACCGGCAAGATGACGGTAGTAAACTAATCGAACAGCATTCCGGAACAAAAAACCATCCGCCCAAGGCGGATGGTTTTTTGCTTTAGGGCCCGCGCGGCCAACAGCGCCCCTTAATTGTTCTTACGGAACTCTTTCAGGAATTTGGATGCGTAAACAAAATCCACCACCTTCTCGTTTTCGGTTACAAGTATCTCTTTGTTCGTGCCCTCCCATGCCTTTTCGCCTTTGTAGAAAAAAGCGATCTTGTCACCGATCTCCATCACGGAGTTCATATCGTGCGTGATCACCAGCGTGGTGATCTGGTACTCCTCCGTGATCTCCTTGATCAGGTTATCGATCACCAGCGAGGTGATGGGGTCCAGGCCGGAGTTGGGCTCATCGCAGAAAAGGTATTTGGGACTGGCTGAAATAGCACGGGCTATGGCCACGCGCTTTTTCATGCCCCCGCTGAGCTCAGAAGGGTACAGCTTGTTTGCCTTGTCAAGGTTTACGCGCGAAAGGCAGAAATCGACCCGCTCCAGCTTTTCCTTTTCGGTCATGTTGGTGAACATGGTCAGCGGGAACATCACGTTCTCCTGAACGGTCATGGAATCGAACAGGGCCGCTCCCTGGAAGAGCATGCCTATCTCCTTGCGTATATCTTTCCTCTCCTGGAAGTTCATCCGGCCGAAATCGCGCCCGTCATACAATACCTGCCCGCTGTCGGGCTCCAAAAGGCCCACTATACATTTCAGCGTTACGGTCTTGCCGCTGCCGCTCTCGCCAATGATCAGGTTGGTTTTCCCTTTCTCAAGGGTAAAGGAAAAATCCTTCACTACCTGTTTGTCGCCAAAGGACTTGGATATGTTCCTGAGCTCGATCATACCAGCAGCAACTGGGTGAGGATGAAATTAAAGATAAGGATGACGATGCTGCAGTACACCACCGCACGCGTGCTCGACTGCCCCACTTCAAGCGCACCGCCTTTGGTATAGTATCCATGATAGGAGGCAACGGAAGTAATGATGAAAGCGAAGAAGAAGGTCTTGGTAATGGCATAAAAGAAGTTATACGGCCTGAATTCCCACTGTATGCCCAGCATATATTCATAAGGCGTTACCACCCCGGTAAAGACCCCGAAAATATACCCGCCCAAAATACCCACGAACATGCTGATGATAACGATGAAGGGGTTGATGATGAGGGCCGCCACGATCTTGGGCTGGATCAGGTAGGCGGCCGAATTGATACCCATGATCTCCAGGGCATCGATCTGCTCGGATACGCGCATGGTACCGATCTCCGAAGCGATATTGGATCCTACCTTGCCGGCAAGTATCAGCCCCACCAGCGTGGGCGAGAATTCAAGCATGATGCTGTCGCGGGCGGCAAGGCCTACCGAATAAAGCGGAATGAGCGGGCTCTCTATGCCATAGGCCATTTGTATGGTGACCACGGCTCCCATAAAGACCGAAATAATGCTGACTATACCTAATGAGTTGATACCCAGTTTCTCGATCTCTTCAAAGACCCGCTTCCAGTACACCGGCCACTTTTCGGGGCGATGAAAAGTCCTGCGTACAAGCAGCCAGTACCGTCCTATCGAGTAAAAAATATTCATGAGGGAAGGCAAAATTAGCTATTATTTGGCACAAACGGTCTTCGCGCCTAAAGGCGCTGTATGCGATAAATTCACTAACTTTGAATATATGATAAAGCGATTTGCCTTTATACTGCTTACCCTTGCCATGCTCGTGGCGCTGATGGGAAGCAGTTGCAAGAAGAACAAATGCAATACCTGCCCTACCTGGAGCAAAAAGGGCGGGACCCATCAGAAGCGCTGAAACGACTGCCTTCCGGCAGAAAAAGCGTTCAAAATACCCTCTTTTGGGTATGAGCCTGCCCCCGCCTTTAGCTTAATTTTGTGTTACCATGTCTAAGCCCTTGACATTAGCCCATCTCAAAAAAGGTCAGCAGGCGATTATCGAATCGCTGGCCGAGACCGAGTTCTCGCTTAAGCTGATGGAAATGGGATGCGTTCCCGGAGAAACGGTCAGGCTCGAAAAAGTCGCTCCGCTTGGCGATCCCATTGCGGTTTTGGTATCGGGTTATACCCTGAGCCTGCGTAAGGCCGAAGCCGAAACCGTGAGACTGAAAAAAAGCTGATGGAGGAGAGGTGGAAAATGTTCCTGTGGCGGAAATAAGCACCGCTAACCCCAAAACAAAACTGAAGGTGGCGCTGGTCGGAAATCCCAATTCCGGCAAATCCACCCTGTTCAACGCGCTGACCGGGCTTAACCAGAGCACGGGCAATTTTCCCGGTGTTACGGTCGATAAGAAATCAGGCATCTGTAACATCTACCATCCCGCCACGGGCAAGATCGTTCGCACGGAGATCATCGACCTTCCGGGTACGTACAGCCTGAATCCAAAATCGGCCGATGAGCAGGTGGCCTACGATGTGCTGTGCGACAAGGATAACCCCGATTACCCCGATACTACGGTTATTGTGGCTGACGCATCCAACCTGAAGCGGACCCTGTTCCTGGTCACCCAGATCATTGATCTGAGAATACCCGTAGTGCTGGCCCTGAACATGACCGACCTGCTGGAGGCGGCCGGCATGCAGGTGGATACGGAAAAACTTTCATCACTCCTCGGTGTGCCCGTGCTGAGCATCAGCGCGCGCGAAAAAAAGGGGATAGACCGGCTCCGGCAGATCATCTGCCAGCGGGTGCCCGCTCCGAAAAAATCCTTTTTTGAAAGCCCGTCTTTCAGCGACAAGACCCAGGAGAACATAGAACGCTACCGTAAGATCACAAGTATACTGACCGAATGTGTTTCAGAAAAAAGGGAGATACCGGCCGAGCGGCTGACCCGCAGGGCCGACCGCATCCTGACCCACCGGTTCTGGGGTTATGTGGTTTTCCTGGCCGTGCTCTTCCTGATCTTCCAGAGCATTTTTTTCCTGGCCGCCTACCCCATGGACTGGATCGAAACGCTTTTCCTCCAGTTCAGCCAATGGGGGGCCGGCTGGCTTCCGCCTGGTGAGCTGAGCGACCTGTTCATCAACGGCATTTTGGCCGGGCTGAGCGGCATCGTGGTGTTCGTGCCGCAGATCGCCTTCCTTTTCCTTTTCATCGCCATCCTGGAGGATACGGGTTACATGGCCCGCGTCAGCTTTATCATGGATAAGCTCATGCGCAAGTTCGGGCTCAACGGGAAATCGGTCATCCCGCTGATCAGCGGTGTGGCTTGCGCGGTGCCGGCCATTATGGGAACCCGCACGATCAGCAACTGGAAGGAGCGCCTGATCACGATCATGATCACTCCACTGATGAGCTGCTCGGCCCGACTGCCGGTATATACCATCCTTATTTCACTGGCCGTGCCGGCCGGTAAGAGCCTGGGCTTTTTCAACCTGCAGGGACTGATCCTGATGTCGCTGTACCTGATCGGCTTCCTTGCCGCGCTGGGGGCCGCATTCGTTATGAAGTACCTGCTCAAGACCCGCGAGGTCAGCTATTTCATCATGGAGCTGCCCATTTACCGCTCGCCCCGCTGGTCATCGATCGGGATCACCATCACGGATAAGGTGAAAGTGTTTTTGTGGGATGCCGGCAAGGTCATTATCGCTATCTCCATCGTGCTGTGGTTCCTTTCCTCGCACGCGCCCGGCAGCCGCTTTGCGGATATCGAGCGGAAATACGCGGGCTATACGGGGGCCGATGCGGAAAGTAAAATAGCGGCCGAGAAGCTGGAGGCCTCTTATGCGGGTATCCTCGGGAAAAGCATAGAGCCGGCCATCGCGCCCCTGGGCTTCGACTGGAAGATCGGTATATCGCTGGTCACCTCCTTTGCCGCGCGCGAGGTGTTCGTGGGCACCATGGCCACCATTTACAGCGTAGGCGATGCCGACAATACGCAGTCCATCCGGAAAAAAATGAACGATGAGCGCCACCCGGTTTCGGGCGAGAAGGTTTATTCCGCTGCCGTTTGCTTTTCGCTGATGATCTTTTACGCTTTTGCCATGCAGTGCATGAGCACGCTGGCCGTAGTGTACCGCGAAACGCGGAGCTGGAAATGGCCCTTTATTCAATTCCTGTACATGAGTGCGCTGGCCTACCTTTCCAGCTTGCTTGTTTATCACTTGTTGAAATAATTCCGCAGCGCATGCGCGGGCGCGCTGTAATTTTGCGGAATGAACGCGCAGTTGGAACGAAACAGGGCCATCCTGAAAAAATACATTCCCGGGCCCGCTGTTGACCCGATCGCGAACTGGATCTACCGCTACGATTTCAAGCTGAAGATCAAGCGGGGCCGCGCCACCAAGTACGGTGATTACCGCCCACCGGTCAAAGGGATGAACCACCAGATCACCATCAACAACAACCTCAACGCCTACGCTTTCCTGATTACGCTGGTGCATGAAATCGCTCACCTGAGCAACTGGGAAAAGCACGCGGAAAGGGTGAAGCCGCACGGGGAGGAATGGAAACAGGAGTTCAGATCGCTCATGCGGCCTTTTCTCAGCGAGCAGATCTTTCCGCAGGATGTGATCGCTGCGCTGAACCGCTACCTGCAGAACCCCGCTGCTTCGAGCTGCACCGATCTCAACCTGCAGCGTACGCTCAAGCGTTACGACAAGATGGACGGCCTGCGGCTCCTGGAGCAACTGCCCCAGGGAAGCACCTTCGTTTCGGGCAGGCGTCATTTCGTGAAAGGGAAGAAGCTGAGGAAACGGTTCATATGCCGCGAAACCCGGACAAACGCCCAATACCTGTTCAACCCGCTGGCCGAGGTCATCCTGGTCTCGCTGCCGCTGATAACGGAGTGAACGGGCGTCCTAAAAAATCAGATTTTCAATCGGCTTTGATCATTTTGTGCTATTTTAGCGGAGAATAATTTTTATTCTGTACGAAAGAAAAATGGGCGCAACAACCGTGGAGAAAAACAAAGAGCTCAGGCTGTCGGATATCGCTGAAACGCTGATCGGCTCGGAGATCATCAAGCTGGCCTGGGAGGTGAACGAGAAGATCAGGAACGGGGAGAAAATATACAATCTTACGATTGGCGATTTCAACCCGAAGATATTCCCCATTCCCGCGGAGCTGAAGCAGGAGATCATTCAGGCTTACATGAACGATGAGACCAATTACCCTCCCGCTGAAGGAATTGCCGAGCTGAGAAATTCCGTGTCAGCCTTTCTGAAACGCAAAGGTGGCCTTGATTACAAGGCCGACCAGATCGTGGTGGCCGGGGGCGCCCGCCCGCTGATTTATGCCGCTTTCCGCGCTCTGGTGAACCCGGGCGATACGGTGGTATTTCCCGTGCCTTCCTGGAACAATAACCATTATACGCACCTGAACAACGCCAGGCCGGTATTCATCGAGACCAGGCAGGAGAACAACTTCATGCCTACGGCTGCCGAGCTCAGGCCCCACATAGCCAGGGCAAACCTGATCGCGCTGTGCTCACCGCTCAACCCCACGGGCACCACGTTCAGCAAAGAGCACCTGAGCGAAATATGCGACCTGGTAGTGGAGGAGAATAAGAGGAGGGGAGAGGGCCAGCGGCCCCTCTACCTGTTGTACGACCAGATCTACTGGACGCTGACCTTCGGGCTGACGAAGCACTACGACCCGGTTACGCTCAACCCGGCCATAAAAGACTATACGGTATTCATTGATGGCATCTCCAAATCGTTTGCGGCAACCGGGGTGCGCGTGGGCTGGACATTCGGGCCCAAGAAAATAATGGACCGCATGAAGTCTATTCTGGGTCATATGGGCGCATGGGCTCCCAAGGCCGAGCAGGTGGCCACCGCGAAATACCTGCAGCAGGATGCCAAAGTAGACGCATACCTGGCGGATATCTGCTCGAAGGTGAGCGACAGGCTGAGCGCATTCCATAAAGGGTTCCAGGCGCTGAAAAATGAAGGATACAGGGTGGATTCCATCGCCCCGCAGGCGGCCATTTACCTGACCGTACAGTTCAGGCTGCACGGGCAAAAGACGGCCGATGGCCGCGTGCTGCACACCACCAAAGATGTGACCAAGTATATATTGGACGAAGGGAAGATCGCCATTGTGCCTTTTTACGCCTTCGGCTCTTCGGAAGACTCGAGCTGGTACCGTCTTTCCGTGGGCACCTGCCGGCTGGAGGATGTGGAGGCCATTATCGGCTCGCTGCGGGCAGCCTTGCAGAAACTGTCATGATCTACCCGGCCTACAAAACCCATGAATAATAATTACTGCGTAATAATGGCTGGCGGTGTGGGCAGCAGGTTCTGGCCCATGAGCCGTACGGCCCATCCCAAGCAGTTCCTCGATATACTGGGTACCGGCCGCACCCTGCTGCAGCAAACCTTCGATCGCCTGGTGCGCATTGTGCCCAAACAGAACGTGTTTGTAGTGACCAACGATTCGTACGATGAGCTGGTCAGGCAGCAACTGCCCGATATACCCGTTGAGAACATCCTCCTCGAGCCGCTTCGCAAGAATACGGCCCCGTGTATCGCCTATGCCAGCTATAAGATACGGAAGATCAATCCCCGCGCCAACATCGTAGTGGCCCCTTCCGATCACCTCATCATCAAGGAAGATACCTTCGTCAAAGCCGTGAAATCCTGCTTTGCCAAGGCCCGGTCGGAGGACTGCCTGCTCACCATCGGCATCCGCCCTACGCGACCCGACACCGGCTACGGCTATATCCAGTTCCGCGAAAGCGACAAGAACGAAAAGGATAAGCGTATTAAAAAAGTGAAGACCTTTACCGAAAAGCCGGACCCGGAGATGGCCAAGTTCTTCATGCAGAGCGGGGACTTTCTCTGGAATTCGGGGATATTTATTTTCAGCGCTGAAAGCATAGTAAAGGCCTTTCAGCGGCACCTGCCCGAAATGGCGGTGATCTTTTCTGACGGAGAGGCTTTTTACAATACGCCCAAAGAAAAGCAGTTCCTCGTGCAGGCCTATACGAACTGCAAGAACATCTCCATCGATTATGCCATCATGGAAAAGGCCGACAACGTGTACGTTCGCTCGTCCATCATCGGCTGGAGCGACCTGGGCACCTGGGGATCGCTGTACGAGCACATCCGCAAGGACGGGAAGGGAAACGCCATTGTAGGGAAGAACGTGATGATGTACCATTCGAACAACTGCATCGTGAACGTATCGAACGATAAGCTGGTTGTTATCGAGGGCCTGGATGACTATATCGTGGTGGAATCCGACAATACCATACTCATCTGCCGCAAGCAGGATGAGCAGCAGATCCGCAACTTCGTGAACGATGTGAAGGTGATGAAAGGCGAGAAGTTCATCTGACCCCTCTTTTAAACCGGATTTTTCTGTAACTTTTTCAGGCGGCCTGCGTTATACTTCCAAATCGCGGCCTTTTGCGGGCTGATCAGCTCAGCAACATGAAGAAGACATACGTTTACATCTTTTTATTCTGTTTGAGCGGTTCGCTTTCCTTCTCTCAGGAGGTAGTACGGAAGGGCCGCCTCCTGGCTAAAGACACGTTCGATCTTTCCGTGATCCGGGTCTTCCCCGACTCATTCCCCGATATCTCCATTGTGTTCAAGGCAGAGAACAAAAGCGGCATTCCCTTATGGAACCTCACGAAAGACCAGGTAACGGTTAAGGAAGACAGCCTGGATTGTTCCGTTGTGTTTTTCGATAAGATCACCAGGCAAAAGCCCGTGTTGATGCAGTTCGTTATTGACCATTCGGGCTCGATGAAGGATGACAGGAATGCGCTGTACTACCCTGACGGAAGCCCGAGATATGAGGATACGCAGGGCAATATCTATCCCCCGGGCTACCAGTCGCCACTTACCAAAGCCAAAAATGCCGTGCTGGCGGTGCTCAAGGATATCGACTTCGCTAAAGATTCGGTGGGGCTGATCGGCTTTTCCGATACGCCCGATATTGTTCAGAACCTGACCTCGGACGTGAACAAGCTGAAATATAAGCTGAGCCTGATGAGCGAGACCAACGGAACAGCGTTCTATGACGCAGTCGCCCTTGCGCTCGACAAGCTCAAAAAGAGCGATAACATAAGGGCGGTGATTGCCCTTACTGACGGGCAGGATAACCAGTCGGTGATAAGTAAAAAAGGCCTGATCAAAAAGGCCAGGAAGCTGGGCATACCGGTGTACATTATCGGGCTGGGCGATGTGAACAAGGCCGAACTGAAGTTGCTGACGGAACAAATGGGAGGTGAATTCCATTATACCAGTTCATCCGGCTCGCTCGGTAAGATCTACAGGCAGATCACGAATAAGATCATGGCGGTGTATGAGCTGGTATATCGCTCAGGCAACCTGGCTTCTTCTGATTCTATTCGCGAAACCCTGATCAGTTTTGATATCGACTCGGTCTTTTTGACCGGCAACCTGATCCGGATAGGGCTGCCGAAGGATGTGGTGAAGAAGCTGCGGCAGCGCGAGGCCGAAAACGAAAAAAAGGCGGAAGAGGTACAGCAAACCGTTGAGGACCTGGATGCGGACGATGACCTGTTGAATTGGGTAGGGATCTATGCCGCTGTTTGCCTGGCTGGCGCAGGCAGCATTGTCATGTTCAGGCGATGGAAGAAGAGCTCGAAGACAAACGATTTTGTGGGCCAGGTCTATCCCAATCCTTCCAGTGGCGAGATAAAGCTTCCGTACAAGCTGAGCGGAAACGCCTATACCGTTTGTGTGAGGGATATTCACGGTAAGCTGCTGAAAAAGCTGGCCCTGCAGGGAGGCGCGGGTGAGCTTCAGCTTGATCTGGGGAACTATAAGAACGGCAATTATTTTATTAAAGTGAGCAATGGGCAGGGTTTCGATGAGGTGCGGAGGGTCATTATCCTCAATTAGGACCATGTTTTTTCGTGCTTCCCTTATAAGCTCCCGAAAAATAAATGATAAAGCGGAAGCCTGCCAACTGGTGCCTGGGAGTGACCTCCCCGAAGGCTTCGATCCCAGCGCCTACATCGTAGGTCAGCTTCTTGACCAATTGAGCTGAAACGTACAGCCCGGGATCATTGTAATAACGGTAAAAGCTGTCTTCGCGCGTATAGCCGTGCACAAAGGCCAGTCCAGCGAACCAGGCAAAGTTGATCTTACGGTTCTCCAGCCTGCGGCCGTAGCAGAAATGGAAATCGTAGTTATCGTACCGGCCAAAGCGCTGGCCGGAAAGAAAGAATCCCAACTGGAAATAATCCTGTTTGATGTGGAAATTGAAGTCCGCGCCCAGGTTGAATTTGCTGCGGCCGGTGCTGAAGTTCTGCGCCCAGCCGGCTCCACCGCTGATCCAGCTATTATATACTTTGAAGCGGTTGTCGTTGATGATGATCTCTTTCTTCGGGTCGTATATGCTGTCTCTCTTCTGGGCCGGGAGCAGGCAGGGCCGCAGGGAGAGCGCCAGCGCAAACAGAAGGAGAGCGGGCTTCATTTCAGCGATCCGGTCATATCTTCGGGTTTCACCCACTGGTCGAACTGCTCGGAAGTGAGCAGGCCGAGCTCGATGGCGGCTTCCCTCAGGGTCTTATTTTCCTTATGCGCCTTCTTGGCGATCTTGGCGGCATTTTCGTAGCCGATGTGCGTGTTCAGCGCGGTAACGAGCATCAGCGAATTTTCCAGGTGGCGTTTGATCACGGGCTCGTTCGGTTCGATGCCTTCCGCGCACTTGTCGTTGAACGATACGCAGGCGTCACCCAGCAGGCGGGCTGATTGCAGCACGTTGGCTGCGATCAGGGGTTTGAACACGTTGAGCTCGAAATGCCCGTTCGATCCGCCAATGGTCACGGCCACATCGTTGCCCATCACCTGGGCGCAGACCATGCTCAGGGCTTCGGGCTGCGTGGGATTTACCTTACCGGGCATGATGGACGAGCCGGGTTCGTTGTCGGGGATGATGATCTCGCCTATGCCGCTCCGGGGGCCGGAGGAAAGCATGCGGATGTCGTTGGCGATCTTCATCAGGGCCACCGCAGCGCGTTTGAGCGCACCGCTCAGCTCCACCATGGCATCGTGGGCCGCCAGCGATTCGAACTTATTGGGCGCGGTAACAAAGGGAAGGCCGGTGAACTCGGCTATCTTTTTCGCTACCAGCACATCATATCCTTTGGGCGTGTTAAGCCCGGTGCCCACGGCAGTACCGCCCAGGGCCAGCTCCTTTACGGCTTCCAGCGCGTTCCGGATCGCGCGCAGGCTGTTGTCGATCTGCTGCACGTATCCCGAGAATTCCTGCCCCAGGGTGAGGGGCGTGGCGTCCATGAAGTGCGTGCGGCCGGTCTTGACAATATTCATGAACTTCTCTGACTTTTTCTTCAGGGTGTCGCGCAGCTTCTGCATGCCGGGAACGGTAATTTCCCACACCTGCCTGTAAGCCGCTATGTGCATGGCCGTGGGATAGGTATCGTTGGAGGATTGGGATTTGTTCACATCGTCATTCGGGTGCAGCACTTTTTTCTCGTCTGTCAGCTTGCCGCCCGAAAGCACATGGGCGCGGTAGGCGATCACCTCGTTCACGTTCATATTGCTCTGCGTGCCCGAGCCGGTTTGCCAGATCACCAGCGGGAACTGGTCGTCCAGCTTGCCGGCCAGGATCTCTTCGCATACATTTGAAATGAGATCGCATTTCTCCTTGCTCAGCGCTTTGAGCTCGAGGTTGGCGTGCGCGGCAGCCTTTTTCAGGTAGGCGAAGGCGTAAATGATCTCGCGGGGCATGCTGGCCTCGGGGCCAATCCTGAAATTGTTGCGCGAGCGCTCGGTTTGCGCACCCCAGTACTTGTCAGCGGGCACCTTTACCTCGCCCATGGTATCTTTTTCGATCCGGTATTCCATAAATGGAGTTATATAGAGGGTAAAAATATCAAAAAAAAACAGGAATGCTACCGGAGCCGGGCGGCTCTGCGCGCGACCCTTGCCAGGTATTTTTCGCGCTTTTCCCGGCTTACAAAGGGCACGGCCCAGAACTGGCAGATGCGGCAGTGGATGATGCGGAAATTGAAGCTCAGGAATCCCAGGAGAAAGCGGTATTTCACCGCGTTGAAGTATATGGTCTTGACCGGAAGCGCGGGAGCCCCGTGCGAGATGAAGGCCAGCACCTTTTTGTCTCTGAGGTGGCGCACCGGCACTCCATATTTCCCGATCACCTTTTTGAAGTGATAGGAAAAGCCCACGGTAAAGACCTTGTCGCAAAAGCCCTCGAGTATGGCAGGGCCCCTGAACCACCAGACCGGGAAAATGAAAACAATGTTACGCGCTTCCCGTATCATCTCCTGGAACTCCAGGGTCTGCTCCGTGTTCTTTCCTTTCAGCTCCTCCAGGCTCAGTACGGGATTATAATTCAGTTCATAAAGGTCTATGACCTTGTATGGCTTGTTGTTCTGCTCAAAGGTTTTTTTAACGGTCTCGAGAACAGCGTGATTGAAACTGTTCTCATCCGGGTGGGCGTAGATGATGAGCTGCATGGCTAGTTCTTTGTACCGTATTCCATGAGATAAGCTTTAATGAAATCATCCAGGTCACCGTCAAGCACGGATTGGGCATTGGACGTTTCATGATCGGTTCGCAGGTCTTTGACCAGCTTATAGGGGTGCAATACGTAGTTACGGATCTGGGATCCCCATTCTATTTTCTTCTTGCCCGCTTCTATGCTGGCTGCGGTCTCCATGCGCTTTCGCATCTCCAGCTCGTACAACTGCGAGCGAAGCAGGCGAAGCGCGTTTTCCTTGTTCTGACCCTGCGAGCGGCTTTCCTGGTTCTTGATGATGATGCCGGAAGGCTTGTGATACAAACGAACAGCGGTCTCTACCTTGTTCACGTTCTGACCGCCCGCACCGCCCGAGCGGAAGGTTTCCCATTCTATATCCGAATCCTTTATGTCGATCTGTATGCTGTCATCGATCAGGGGATAAACGTAGACCGAAGCGAAGGAGGTATGCCGCTTGGCGTTGGCGTCAAAAGGGGATATGCGTACCAGCCGGTGCACCCCGTTCTCGCCTTTCAGGCGGCCGTAAGCGAAGTCACCGTCAAACTGCAGGGTCACCGATTTGATACCGGCCACGTCATCGGGCGAAATGTCCTGCTCGGTCACTTTCATGCCATGCTTCTCGCCCCACATGATATACATGCGCATGAGCATGCTGGCCCAGTCGCAGCTTTCGGTGCCTCCCGCGCCCGCGTTGATCTGCAGCACGGCATTCAGGTGGTCTTCGCTGCCGCTGAGCATGTTCCTGAACTCCACCTCTTCCAGCTTTTTCAGCGCATCGGCATAATGCTCGTTCACATCCTGCTCGGATGCCTCGCCCGCCTTGTAGAAATCATAAATAACGCTTACGTCTTCTACGCTCTTGCCCAGGTCGTAAAAGGCGGAGGTCCACGATTTAAGGGTTTTGATCTTTCTTAGAATTTCCTCGGCTTTTTTGGGATCATTCCAGAAGCCGGGCGCCAGGGTCTTTTCTTCCTGCTCTTCTATTTGTCTTTGCTTCTTTTCGATGTCAAAGATGCCTCCTCAGCGCTTCCGTGCGCTCCCGAAGGTCTTTAAGTTGGTCGCTGGTTATCATGGCGCCAAAATTAGAAAAAATACCCGCGGCAAGCAATACGTTGCGTACCTTTGTTGCGGAAAATGAGCGCGAAGAAATTTATGATGGCCGATGGCACTTATTGCCATATCCTGGCCGACAAAGTGGTGTTCGGGCTGCCCTCCGAGCTGACCGGCACACCGCATATGAGCCATAAGAACAGGAACCGCTTCACTGTGCTGGCGATCACCGGCCTGCTGATTTTGGCCGTAGCCTTCAGCCTGCTCTACTTTACCGACCGCATGGTGCAGGGGTTATGGATATTCGTGCTCATGATAGCCGCGCTGGGCATATACAGGCTCTGGCTGTTCAGGGACGCTTCCGACACTCCCTGCATTGAAAGGAAGTATATCTCGTCAACGAAACTGATCAAGCGCAGCATGGGCTACACTACCTGGGTGATCTTTTTCGCCACTGAAAAAGGCGAGAAGCTGCGCAGGTTCATACAGGTGTACGATTCGAAGGAATTTGAGGAAAAGGCGGAAAAGCTGCTCAGGGAAGAGAACCTGATCTAGTCCTCAGCTCTCCTGGCTCCCGATCAGCTCCCATACCAGGTCGCTTTCATATCCCCGGGAAATAAGGTAAGCGGCTATCCTGCGCTTGCGCGCCTCTTTGGGCAGGCCCTTGTATTTCCGGCCGCTTTCGGTCAGGATCTTTTTCATGGCGGCCAGGTAGCCGGCCCCGTCAATCTCCTTCATCGCCTGCCGTATGCAATACTCGCTGATCTTCCTTTTGCGCAGCTCCAGCCTGATCTTAACGCGCCCCCATTTTTTTATCCTGAACTTCCCGCCCGCAAAAGCCCTGGCAAAGCGCTCCTCATTAATATAGTTTTCGGTGATGAGCCGGGCAATGATGTTCTCCACGGCATCGGGCCACAAGCCCCAGGAATAGAGCTTGTCGCGAACCTCCTGCTGGCATCGCTCCTGGTAGGCGCAGTAACTTTGCGCTTTTGCGTAAGCAATGTCGGGATCGGTGATCTTAACCGGTTTTTTTTCGGGGTAGTCCATGGCCATGGCCCCGAAAATAATCGATTTTTATTCACCCCGCCCTGTTTACAAGAGTTTGTCCCGCCTGCCCGGGAACCGTGCGGCAGGTCGTACCTTTCGCTGAACAAAACCCAAAACCATGGTACTACAACATCTCAACTGGCTGGCAGTGGCCGTCTCGGGCCTTGCCTATTTTATGATAGGGGCGGTATGGTTCAACCAGAATGTTTTCGGAACGGCCTGGATGAAAGGGCATAATATCAGCGGGCCTACCGAGGAGGAGAAGAAGAAAATGCCCATGATGATGCTCGTCACGTTCCTGTGCTGCATGGTGGCCGCGGTGTGCATGGGCTATTTCATTCATGCGCTGGGCATAACCAACTGGATGATGGGCGCCAAGATCGGCCTGATAGCCGGATGCGGCTTTGCCGGGGTAGCTATTGCCCTCAATCACATGTATACCCGCAAATCGCTGGGGCTGACGATCATTGACGCGGGTTACCATGTAGCGGGACTGGTCGTTTGCGGGGTGATCCTGTCCGCCTGGCACTGATTTACCTGTAGTATTTCAACTGCAGCTCTTTTCCGTCAAATACGGCATAGCTGTTGCTTTTGATCCACTCTCCCGTATTGATGTACCTGCTGTTCTCACTTACCTGCAGGTCAAGGGGCAGGTGGCGGTGGCCGAATATAAAGTAATCGAAGTGTTCCTGCTTTAATTTCTCCCTGGCAAAAATGTAAAGCCATTCCTTTTCCGGCCCGTTGAACTGCTCATCGCTTTCCCCGTTGGCCACGCGGCTTCTTTTGCTGAGGTAATTGCCCAGCCACAATCCGAAATTGGGATGAAAGCGGGCGAAAAGCCACTGGCATACCCAGCTCGCAAAAACGGCTTTGATGAACTTGTATCCGCGGTCGCCCGGCCCCAGGCCGTCACCGTGCCCTATAAAGAACTTCTTCCCGTTAAACTCGCGGGTAATGGGCTGCCGGTAGAGCTTCGCGTTGATCTCGCGCGGCAGGTAACCGAACATCCACATATCGTGGTTGCCGCTGAAGATGTGAAGAGGAATGCCGCTGTCGCTGATCTCGGCCAGCTTGCCCAGCAGGCGCACATAGCCTTTGGGAACCGAATGACGGTATTCGAACCAGAAATCGAACATGTCGCCCAGCAGGAAGATCTCTTCCGCGTCATGCCTGATCTCGTCCAGCCAGCGCACGATGCGCTTCTCGCGCTCCAGGCTTTTTTCGTAACCGGGTACGCCCAGGTGGAAATCGGAGGCGAAGTATATTTTCCTGCCTTCTTTCATCAGAGGCTGAAGTTCCTCAGCGCATCAAAAGGTTTTACCAGGTGCAGGTTCAGGGTAAAGCGTATGCTTTCCGAAAAACCGACATCGTAGGTGTCCATGTAGTTTTTGATGTCCTGCGAATAGAGCAGGGGAAAGTAGACCTCGCATATACCCCGCGCAAGCGAAAGATAAAGGCCCGCATCGTATTGGAAGTTGCCGCCACTGGCCATGCCCGCATCGGCAAAAATGTTCACCAGGGGCAGGGGCAGCGATGACTTGAAGTTCATGGCAAAGAGCCAGTCTTTCGTGTCGCCAATGTTCGCGTAAGCCTTAAAGCCTCCATCGGCCTCGGTGAATTGCCTTGAAAGCAGTCCCACCACCTCGCTCCTTCCCAGGTAGATGTAATCATACAAATAATCCTGCGAGCCGTTGGCCCCGCTCATGCGGAAACTGTAATTGCCGGCCAGGGCATGGGTGGTGTCGAGAAAGGTGCCGAAGAACAGGCGGAGGCTCATTTTCCTTCCCCGTTTTTTGAAATTGTAATTGAACTTGCCTTCAACCATCATTTTGCTGAAGTACTCCGACTGCTGGTAGGTAAGGCTCAGGTCGAAGGGATGGATGGTATGCGCGTTGGAAAGCGTGTACGAAGCCTCGTTCACGTTCAGCGTATCGGTGGCCGGGAGCAAAAGATTGTCAAAACCGGTCTTCGGCCTGAAATAGTCGCGTATGATCCATACGCTGCGTACGCCCACCGCGTGCGTGAACTCGCTGCGCAGCTCTCTTTTCCTGAATTCAAACGTAAGGCGGGGCGTGAATTTGTTAAAGCTCAGGTCCCGCACATATGCCTGGTCCATGTCGGCATAGGCGTAGCGCTTTACATCCGCGCTCAGGCGAATGGTCTGGAAAATGCCGTTGGGGTGGAAGTTGAATCCCAGCTCGGCCGCCCCGGCCAGGTCCTTGTTCCCGAATGCATACATGGGCATGAGCATGTAATCGAATGTCTTTTCCGGTATAAGGCTGTTATAAAATGCCGCCCCGATCATGAACTTGTTGTAATTGTTCCATCCCATAACCGGGCTCCAGAACACCTGCGACCTTTCCGGATTATCCAGGCTGCCGATGAACTGGAGCTTCAGGGGTTCCGCTTTCTTCAGAAGCCCGCTGGTCTTTAGGATATTATTATTCCGGTTTATTTCCGGCATATCGCCCATGGGGTCGATGCGGACCTGGTCATAATCACCGGTGCCTAAGCTGACCGTTTGCTTTTCTTCAAAACCTTCAAACCATTTGGTGGCTACCGGCTTGCCGTTCTTTATTCCCGAGATGCAGAACGGGCCGGCTATGCCGCCCGCGTTCTTCACGGTCACATCGCCCGTGTTCTTGTCGTACGATACGATCCTATAGTCCAGTTTTTTGGTCGTGTTGATCATATCATTAAAGAACCAGTCGAGCTTTTTACCCGTTGTTTCCTCAAAGACCTTTCGCAGGTCGGCCGGCTGGGGGTGCTTGAACTTCCACTGGTCGAAATAGTTGTGCATGCACTTGTCGTACAGCTCTTCGCCCAGGTAGGCCATGAGGTAATCGAAGGCAATGGCCGTTTTCGAATAAACGATACCCCCGTAGTTGAGCATGGTGTACTCCTCGGAGGGGAACTCTATGGGCTGATCGAGGTTGCGTTTGGCGTTCACGATATACGATAGCTCATACTGGGCCTTATGGTAATACTGGCCGATATCGAACATCTGGCCGATTGGCGAATTGGCCGCTTCCCCTATCAGCTTGGCATCGGGATATTTGGTCTCTATGTACCTGTTCTCGTTGGCGGAGTTGATCCCCTCGTCCATCCAGGGATGCACGCGCTCGTTGGAGCCGAGTATGCCGTAGAACCAGTTGTGCCCCACTTCGTGCATGATCACGGTCTCGAGCAGGAAGGGGCTGCCCATGTGGCCGATCACGGTTATGTTCGGGTATTCCATGCCTCCGCCAGCGCTCAGGGCCCCGTCAACGGCCGTGCAATGGTTGTAGGGATATTCACCGTTCCATTTGGAATAATAGAAAATGGCATCGTTGAGGTATTCGGTGGCCTTGGTCCAGAGCTTGGCCTCGCTGTTGGTGAAAAGCGCCCAGGTGGTGACCTTTCGTTTGGATACGGGCAGTTCCACCTCGCTCTTCTGAACGTTGTATCGCTTATCGCAGAACCAGGCGAAGTCATGCACATTGCTTTGCTTGAAGCGGAGGGTCTTCATTTCGGGATCGGAAGCAGGGAAAGAGTCATTATAAAAAGGCACGTAGGTGAGCTTGCCGTTCACCACTTTCTCTATGGTTTTGTTCCAGTCCCGGTTTTTGATCTCGTTGGCTTTATCGGTGAGCCATTGGTATTCCGCTTCCCCGTCCTGGATATCGCCTGTGGCCATGAGCACGTAGTTCTTCGGAACGGTGATGGACACGTCAAAGCTGCCCCATTCCGAATAAAATTCGCCCTGGTCGAGGTAAGGCATCTGGTTCCAGCCGTTCATATCGTAAACGGCCGGCTTGGGATACCATTGCGTGATCTGGTACTGCTGCCGGATATGGCCCAGGCGGGAAAACTCTCCGAGCGGGATCTTTACGTGAAAAGGCGTGGTGATGGTGATCTTTCCTCCCGGGTTGAGCGGTTCGTTGAGGATGAGCTTGCAGATATCGATGTGTACGGGATCGTATTCCATCTTCACCGCCTGGCCGTTCACCTTGAAATCCAACCCGTCAATATAACCGCGGTCTTCGTCTTTCGCGTAGTGCAGCTTGGTCTCCCCGTTCTCCAGCAACTGCTTGGCGAGGGCGGTTTGGTTGTTCTTATAGGCATTGGGCCAGAGGTGAAAATAAAGGAAAGTAAGCTGGTTGGGCGAATTGTTGATGTATTCTATGCTGGCGTCAGCGTTCAGCTCGTGCTTCACATCATCCAGCTTTACATTAATGGTATAATTCACTTCCTGCTGCCAGTAGCTCTGCGCCTGAGCGCATGAAGCTGCCGCGGCAAGAAATAACAATAGGATAGGTTTCATAATATGCTGTTTAGTTTATTTCGTATGACGCCATGCGGGTGCCTTATGTTACCGTTCCGGTTCAGAATTTATTTACTTCATCCGGGAATATTTCAGCCAGCTTCTTCTCCAGGTCGGGGCCGCGCAGGTTCTTGGCAATGATCTTTCCTTCCGCATCGATCAGGAAGCTCATGGGAATGGCCTGTATCTCGTACAGGGGCACGAAGCTCGACTGCCATTCTTTGAGCTCGCTGCCGTGTTTCCAGGTCAGGTTGTCCTGCTTGACGGCCTGCAGCCATTTTGCCTTTTCCCGGTCGAGGGAAACCCCGAAAATTTCCAGCCCGCGTTTATGATACTTTTCGTAGGCAGCTACCAGGTTGGGATTTTCCTTCCTGCAGGGGCCGCACCACGAAGCCCAGAAATCGAGCAGCACCACCTTGCCTTTGAATGAGCTCAGGGAGATGTTCTTCCCGTTCTCATCCTGCACGGTAAAGTCGGGCGCTACAGCGCCCGGGCCCCACTTGGCCATTTCCTTGCTCTTGCTCACGATGTAATCGTGAAAAGGCTGAAGGGTCTTGCTGTTGGGATACCTGGCCTGCAGCGCATCGTCTACTTTTTTGTAATAGGCGAACTCCTGGTCGGGGTTGAGCAGGTTCAGCGCGATGATAGTGGGAAACTTGCCCAGGTTCTTATCGATAAATTCTTTGGAATAGGCCACACCCGCTTTCATGGCCGAATCCATTTTGCGGGCCAGGCTGTCGAAGCGGGGCTGTATCTGCTTTTCCACCGAATCGAGAAACCTGGGGTTGTTCTGGCTGGCATTGATGGCATACTCGAACTCCTGCTGCAATTGTTTCTGCATGCGGTTCACGCTGGTCTTATAATTGGAGTTCTGCTTGCTGAAATCATTGAATTCCATGAAAAGCGCGGTATTGGGCGAGCCCTCCACTTTATATGAATTGCCAAGGTCCTTGGCATCGCCAGTAAGGGTAGCCTGATCGGCCGTATCGAGGATCAGCATGCAGAAATTGGAATTATTGATCTTGACGTTATATACGCCTATCTCCCGGGCATTGGTGGCCAGGGTGAACTCCCCGTTCTCATCGATCACGGCCGAGTCGACCACGAGCTGTTCCTTGCTGTTGAGGTCCACCAGGTAAATGCTTTCGCCATTGGCGTTGCTCAGCTTGCCCTTAACGCTCACGTTGCCCTGTTTTTCTGCCGTGCCCGAGCAGGCGGCCATCATCAGGGCCGCAAAAATGCCATATATTGTTTTTCTTGTCATCGTTTTCGCTTTATTGTTCTTTATCTAAAAGTTCTTTTACCAATCTGCTGGCCACCTTGGGGTCGGCCTTGCCCTGGCTCAGCTTCATTACCTCGCCCATGAAAAGCCCAAGCAGGCCTGTTTTGCCCGCGCGGTATTCTTTCACTTTTTCCGGGAATCTGGCCACGGCCTGCAGCGCCAGCTCGCGCAAAGCCCCTTCATCGCTCTGCTGGATGAGGTTTTTTTCCTCGGCAATTTGCAGCGGGGTTTTGGAGGGCTGTGTAAGCAGGGCGGGGAATATATTCTGCGAAGCTGCGGTGTGGCTCACCTTGCCTTCGTCCACCAGTTGTATGATGGCCGCGATCTGCTGCGGCCGGAGCACAAACCCGGTAATCTCGAGGGCGTTCTCGTTCAGGTAGGATTTAACCGTTCCCATCATCCAGTTGGCGGCCGATTTGAAGTTCTTCGTATGCCGCGTCAGCTCCTCGAAGTAAAGCGCAAACTGCTTGTTCTCGGTGATCACGGAAGCATCGTATTCTGACAGGCCGTAATCTTTCACGTACTTCCTGAACAGGGCATCGGGCAGGGGAGGCAGCTTGCCCCTGACCTGGGCAATATAGTCCTGCGTTACCTTTACCGGCTGCAGGTCGGGCTCGGGGAAATAACGGTAATCGTTGGCCATTTCCTTGCTGCGCAGCGAAAAGGTGGTGCCGCTGGCGGCATCAAAGCTGCGGGTATCCTGGTCGATCACGCCATTCGCCTCAATGATATCGATCTGCCTTTTTACCTCGTGCTCTATGGCCCGCTGCACATTGCGGATGGAGTTCATGTTCTTGACTTCCACCCTGCGTCCGAACTCCTTCGCTCCTTTCAGGCGAACGGATATGTTGGCATCACATCGCAGGGAGCCCTCTTCCATATTGCCATCGCATATATCGAGGTAGCGTACCAGCTTGCGTACTTCGGTCAGGTAGGCGTAAGCCTCCTCGCCCGATCGTATATCCGGCTCGCTGACCATCTCCAGCAGGGGTACCCCGGCCCGGTTAAGGTCGATGAGGCTGTCGAAGGGATCCTGGTCGTGTATAGACTTACCGGCATCCTCCTCCATATGAATGCGGGTGATGCGTATGAGCTTTTCCGCGCCACCGGGAGTTTTGATCACTATGCGTCCGCCCGTGCAGATGGGGGTCTTATCCTGGGTGATCTGGTAGCCCTTGGGCAGGTCGGCATAGAAGTAGTTCTTGCGGGCGTATTCGTTGTATTCGCGTATGGTCGCATCCACCGCAAGTCCCAGCCGCACAGCGTATTCTATCACTTTTTTGTTATGCCGGGGCAGGGTGCCGGGCAGGGCCAGGGTAACAGGGCTTACGTTGGTATTGGGCTGGGCCCCGTACTCGGCCGGGTCGCTGGAATAGGCCTTGCTGCGGGTAAGGAGTTGGATGTGTACCTCCAGCCCGATAACGGCCTCATATTTATCGTAAACGCTCAATTCCAGGGCGGAATATAAGGAGCGAATGTAGCTATTTTTTAAGGATTTCGGGAGGGTCAGGGGAAGGGGGTAGGCCGGGAGTTAACAATTATTGGGAAAAATATTTGGTTTTTTCCGGGAAATATCGTAACTCTGTAAAAGATTTTACGTTAAATCAATCCTGATTAGTTAGACATATTTAAAATATTCCGTTTTCCTTGAGGGGTGTAGGGAAGCGGATACAATGGGAGGTGAACGTGCCAGCGAACACCTCCCTTTTTTTTCTCCCCCTTGTGTGCGGCCATGTGTGTTAGAGAAGGCGGGTGTGATGGTTGGTGGGTGGCAGGGGGATGTTTTCCAACTGTATCAAATTTCTATTCTTTCTTCCCCCAATTAATAAACAGCAAGGGGTCTCCCAAAAGTGGCCTGAGCGTAGCGCCCCGCCAGATGTATCGCTCCTGCCGGGGCGTCTTCATTTTAACCTTGTTTCCCATCACATAATCGTGCGTGTACGTAACCACCAGGGTATCGCCCTTCAGTTCCCAGGTGCCTTTTTTGATCCGCAGGAAAAAGCCGCTTTTGAGCAGGGTGTCGTTCTGGAACTCGACCTTGTTCTTCTTTGAGATGATGATACGCTGCACGCACAGGGTCTTGTCGTCTACGCCCTTGAGCTTTCGCTTGTAGGTGCCTGGGAGGCTGTCCGTTTTGGATTGGGCGGATAACTGGCAGGAAAGACCTATCCACAGGAAAAAAAGAAGACGCAGGCGGTTCATATCCGCCTTAAAGATAAAAAGCTCCGCCTTTCGGGCGAAGCTTTTTCAATTCCTGACTGCACGCTTATTCTTTGATTACTTTCCTTGTAATGACCCCGTTTTCACTTGTAAACACTATAAAGTAGACCCCTGGAAGTAGTGCGCTCAGGTTGATCCGGTTTTCTCCGGCTTCTAGTTCCCAGCGTCCAGCTTCCTCGCCAAGACTATTAATGATCCGCGCTTCGCCATTCACGTTCACGATCACATTCACCACTCCACTGGTAGGATTTGGATAACAATCAACAGGATCCGGTGTTACCTCCTCCATTCCTACCGTGCTGTTCAGCTTCTGGATGAACGCATTCCCGAACGTTCCTCCGGCCGTCTGGCTGCTGGTACCTGGGCCCGGATCAAAATCCACGGTACCGAGGAACGATCCGGAGAAAAAGACATTGCCCGACTGATCGGCATGTGCCGCGTAGCCGAAATCGGTGGCGTTTCCGCCCAAGCCATAGGCCCACACATAATTTCCGGAATTATCCAGGCGCTGGATAAAAGCATCGGCACCTCCCATTGGCGTGAGGGTAACCGTACCCGGCCCCGGATCGTAGTCACCGGGAGCATCGAACTCACCGGTAGTATAGACATTCCCGTTCATGTCGGCCGAAATCCCGTATCCCACCTCCACGCCTGTTCCGCCAAAAGTTTTTGCCCATACCAAGGCGCCAGAAGAATTCAGTTTCTGAACGAATATATCCTCGCTTCCCTGCGAGATAGCGTTGCTCACTCCGCTCCCGGGATCGAAATCCACGGTATCGCGGAATACGCCTATGCTGTAGACATTTTCAAACGGGTCAATGTCCAGGCTGTTTCCCTCATCGTTAAGATTGCTACCCATAGAACCTGCCCAGACAAAAGCTCCCGTACTGTCGAGCTTGAATATGAAAATATCCTTTCCGCCCTGCGTGCTCAGCGTGCTTACCCCCGGGCCGGGGTCGAAATCCCCGCCCGCATCGAAATTCCCTACCAGATACAATTTTCCGGTGCTGCTTACCTCCATGTCGTTCACTGCATCCTGCCCCGGGCCCCCCGCGCTTTTTGCCCATACCAGGTTACCTGCGGGAGTGAATTTGGTAATGAACACGTCACCCATTCCCGCTGAGTTCAGGTTGGCGACACCGCTGCCGGGATCGAAATCAACAGTAAGCCAATATTGGCCTGTAAAATAGATATTGCCTGCAGCATCCAGCCCAAGGGCCGCACCCAGCTCCCCTCCGATGCTGCTGCTGAACGTTTTGACCCAAACGAAATTGCCCGAGGCATCCAGCTTTTCGAGGAATGCGTTGTTATTGCCGGTGGCGGAGATATAAACCGAAGCAGCTCCCGGGTCGAAGTCAACGGCTCCCTGGAAATACCCGCACAGGTAGATATTGCCCGATGCGTCAACCGCGATGGAGCTGGCCGATTCAGAGCTGGTGCCACCGAAAGCTTTCGCCCATATAAAACTGCCCGAGCTGCTCAGCTTCTGCACGTAAATATCCCAGTTGCCGGCTGCCGTTACGTTAAACGTGCCGGTTCCGGGATCCAGGTCGGATGTGCCCATAAAGAGGCCTATGGTATACACATTGCCTGCCGCATCGGTTACCGTACGCGTAGCATTATCGAGCGAGTTGCCGCCATAGGTCTTTACCCAAACCAGCGACTGCGCGTGCAGCACTCCCGCTGAGAACAGGATCGCAATGAAATAATAAAATCTCTTCATAAACTTTTGTTTTCCTAGTTTGAACTGATTGCTTTGGCCAGGTCCTTGATATCGCTTTTTTTCATCTTCAGGTGTACCATGTCGTCACCGAAATACAGGCACTCGCTGGTTTCGGCATCGAACACGAAAATGGATTTGTTCACCGTTACCGTGGGTTGAAAGATCACATAGCTTTTGTCCTTGTCCTTGTATACTTTATCGAATTTGGCCTTGTCGCAGAACTCCACTTTATAGGGGTAGGCCGCCTTGAACTCTTCCTCGGTGATGTCTTTTAAGTGGTCCCTGTTCACCAGCAAAATCTTGTGCTTGATCTTTCCGGCATTCGCGTTATAAATATCCTGCAGTTGTTTTACCATTTTGTACGAATTGCCTTTGATCTGCTTGTCTTTCACCAACTGGATAGCCTGGTGAAGGTTATAGACCATACTTTGACCCCGGTACCCGCACAGGTACATGGGCTTTTCATCCATGTAATAGTTGATGGGGCAATAGGCCACCATGTCCTGGTAAACAAAATGCTCGATGGCTTTTTTGCCCCCATTGATGATGCCGAAATAATGGTAATAGTCGGTTGTGGTTGAAAGTACTTTTCCGTACTGGTCCGTTTTCTTGGTAACTACCTCGATCTTGATGATCATCATAAAGGAGTGGGCGGGGTCAGACACGTGCTTGGCCATGTTCGCTTCAGAAATAGTGTCGTAAGGGGTATGTTTCCAGTATAGCTTCAGGCCGGCCATCACCTCTTTGTTCATCTGTTCATCGGCCGTAAGCACAAAATAGGTTTTTGTCTTGAAGAAATTGGTCATGTCCTGCTTGCCATATGCGGTGGCGGATAGCTGGGCGCAAAGGCAGGAGGAGAACAGCAGGGCAGAGGCAAAGAGAAGAGGTTTTCGTGGCATGAGGTTTTAGTGTTTAATTAATTTTCTGACATGTGTTTCGTCACCGGTATGGATATAAATGAGGTAGATACCGGCCGGCAGGCCATACAGGTCAAGCCGGATGTCATCGCCAGTGGCAGTTGTGCTGAGCCCTTCCACGGCAACCGGGCTGCCCATAGCATTAAACATGGTAATGGTTGTAAGCCGATCAACCGGAAGGCCCGTTATGTTGAGGTAACCCGTACAGGGGTTCGGATAAATAATAAGGGTTTCGTCTGAAAACGGATCCGGTCTTCCCGTGGTGGTTCCGAGCCGGGCGATAAAGAGATCGGACGAGGGACCTGTGAACGTATTGGTCAGGGTTGTTGAACCGAAGGGTACAGAAGGGGAGGCGAAGTTGCCGGCCACATAAATACCGCCTGTTGCATCGAGATCTATACCGCGGGCCACATCCTGCCGGTTCTGCCCGCCTGCGCTGACGCCCCAACTGGCCGTACCCGAAGCCGTATGCTTCAGGATATACAGGTCCTCGTAATAATTGGATGCATCGGAATTAGTAAGGGTTACCGGGCCGGAAGCGGCAGTAGCGCTTCCGAAGCTGCCGCAGGAATAGATATTTCCCAAAAGATCGATGACCATGCCATGATAATATTCGTCCGCACCGCCCGTTATTGCCCTTACCCAAACCACGGTGCCTGCTGAATTGTATTTGACCAGAAAAGCATCGAAACCGCCCGGTGGTGTATTGTTGATGATGGTGGTGCCGAAACCGATACTGGTGCTAAGGTAATCCCCGCCTATCACGATGTCGCCTGCCGGGTCTACTTTCACCGACCGGCCGTAATCAGTGTTCATTCCCCCGCCTTTCCTGGCCCATTGCGTGGTGCCGCTGGAATTGTATTTCACCAGGAACACATCGGTGCCGCTCACCTGGCTTTGGTTGGTATTCGTCAGGGAGCCTGTGCCGAAATTAATACTGGTGCTTTCAAATGCCCCGGTCACATATATGTTGCCGCTGGCATCGGTAGTCACCCCGTACGCTTTATCGTATCTTCCACCGCCAGCACCTTTCGCCCAAAGCACATTCCCGCTGGGATCGTACTTTACCACATACATGTTGGCACCTCCCCACGACAGGTAGGTATTCAGTGTATAGCTGCCGAACGTGACCTGCGGAATACCGAATGTACCGGCTATGCAAATATTCCCCGCGGGGTCCATGGCTACGGTAGTGGCGTAGTCAGGGAATGAGTTGCCTGCGCTTTTCCGGATCCAGATCAGGTTGCCGTTGGGATCGTATTTCGCGAGAAAGGTATCCTCTCCGCCATTTCCATTCTGATCCGCGTTGACCAGCACGGTGGAGCCGAACCAGGCCGTATCGCTTCCGAAGCCGCCTGCCACATAGATGTTTCCGGCTGTATCGGCAGTAACCCCGTACGCGTAATCGTTTCCTCTGCCCCCGGCACTTTTGGCCCAAAGCACATTACCGCTGGCATCGTACTTAACGATGAAGATGTCGTTCGTGGAGGCGTTGCTCAGCATGTTGGTGAAGGAGTAGGTGCCGATCGTGATCGTAGGGCTTTTATATACGCCCACCGCGAAGCTGATACCCGAGGCATCGGTTGTGCTGTTCAGTACAAGCTCGTTCTCCAGGCCCCCGTCACCGGTGGCCCATTGCCAGGAGGGGGTTTGCGACACGCCCGGGATACAAAACCAGGCGGCTGAAAAAATAAGGATAATATTTTTTTTCACAGGAGTGTGGTATTAAGAATGATCACTGAATAATGAGTTTTCCTTTCGACAGGATCCGGCTCTCCGAAGTCGCGGCATATAAGCCTATTCCTGGTATTCTGCGTTCCCGACCGAATAATAACAAAAGCGTGCACGCGGAAGAGTAACCGGGGTTTCATGGAACCAATTCAAAGTGAAGCAAAAATAGCGGCTGCATGATCATAAGTCAATTCGTTTTTTGTTTATTCTTTGGAGTCAACCGAAAGCTGGTCATAAATTGCTTTAATTTGCATCAGCAAACCTTTGCATGCCTAAAAAGGGAAAAGACGACCTGTTCCGGCTGATCAAGTCGCTCAGCAAAACCGAGAAAGCTTATTTCAGGAAATTCTCGGAACGTCATATCATTGGCGACAAGAACAATTACCTGCGGCTGTTCGATGCCATTGACGGGCAGGAAGTGTACGATGAAAAGGCGCTTCTGAAAAAGGAGAAGTACATCCGCCAGTTGCCTTATGCCAAAAATTACCTGATGGGCTCGGTCCTTAGGGCCATGCAGGTGTTCTATGGCGAGCACACCGATGAGCATGGCCAGCGCAGGGTCATGGACAACCTCTGGTTCCTCAACAAGAAAAAACTGTATGACCTGGCCATCCGAGAAATAGATAAGGCGAAGACCGTTTCCTGGCAAAGTATAACGGGTTACGGGTATTCCGACCTTTTACGGATTGAGGAATCCATTCTTTTTGTTCAGCGTGATCTGAACCGGATGGATGAGCATGTGAAAAATGCCCTGAAAAGAGAGCAGGAGCTGTTGGAGGATCTGCACCTATTCAGCCGCATCACAGAATATTACCTGAAGGCTTACTCCTATTACGCGAAACACGGGCCCCATTCGAGCCGTACCGATACGCGGAGCCTTAAAAGCGAAATTGAAACACCGTTACTGCGGTTAGGGCGCCAGGCCCGGACATTCAGGTGCAGGAAACAATTGTATACCGCGCTCATCGGGTATTATGGATTGCTGGCCGATGGTAAAAAGATGCATCTCTATTCCGGAAAGCTCATCGCTTTGTATAAGAGCAGGCCCGACTTTATCCGAGCGAACGAAAGACTTTATAATTCCGCCCTCCGCAGTCACGGGGCAGCATGCATTTATTCTAAGGAATTCAATGAAGCGGAACAGGTGCTCAAGGCATTGAGAAAGATCAGGCCTGAACATCCCAATGACCAGTTTGCAATGTACCTAAGGGCGCTTACGCTCGAAGTGGATATTTACTGGGCGACCCGGGCATTTGAAAAGCTGATCAGCATGTACGAAAGGCGGGCAGATGAGATGAAGAGGAACTTTCTCGATGCGGAACTGCATTACTATTACGGCATCTGTACGCAGGTGGCGGTAGCCTATGTTTATACAGCGGGATACGGACAGGCGCTGAAGATCATCAATACCTTGTTTTCCGATCCCAGAATAAAGAACTTTAGTTTGTTAGAAAATATTCTGGCATTACTGCAGATCATTTGCTGGACGGAACTCGGTCACGAATACCTATACCTGGTTAAGAACATGAAGCGCAGGATGGGTAAAAACGCTGAGTCTTACCTGTCGATCATACTTGATCATTACGATAAGTTATCCCGCCTTAAGGACAGCAGCAGGGAACTCAACCGTGAAACGATATCCAGGCTGGAATCCCTGCGCAACCAGGTTCCTTTCGGTATATTTTCCGATTATTTTGATATAGTTGCCTGGCTGCAAAGCCGGGTCAGCGGCCGGAATGTGATCTCCATACTAAAGGAAAAAAGGGAATAGCATTTCCTATTGCTTGCGGTCTTCCGAATGGTGCGGTCTATATAAAAAGCCCCGCAAATCTGCGGGGCTTTTACCGGTTCAGGTTTAATCACTCAATAATCAACATCTCCACCCTTCTGTTCTTCTGCCTTCCTTCGGGCGTAGTGTTGGGAGCAATGGGCTGTGTCTGGCCGTACCACTTCACCACGAAGCGATCGTCAGTAATGCCTTGCGCGGCCAGGTACTTCTTCACCGCGTTGGCACGCTTCTTCGAGAGCTCCATGTTGGCGGCCGGCTTGCCCACGTTATCGGTATGGCCGCTGATCTTCAGCTTCCAGGTAGGCTTCTTCTTCATCAGGGCGGCCAGCTCGTTGAGCGAGGCGTACGACTCGGCCTTGATCACGTCTTTGCCGGTCTCGAACTCCAGGTTATCGAAGGCTTTCTTCAGCACTTCTTCCTCTTCCTTGGTGAGCTTCACCACCTGGTCGGGCTCTTCCAGCTTCTTGATCTTGCTCGGGTCGGGCTTCAGCACCTCGAAGCGGAAGAAGCTGTCCTTGCCTTTCTTGGCAATGCGCACAATGGTGCCTACGCCCACGCGCACCTCGGTGATCTCGGGCGGCTCGTTATAGCTTTCCAGCTTGAACACGCAGAGCTCATCGATGGGTAGCTGCGGGAAGATGAAATTGCCGTCATCGTTCTTCGTAGCCACGGCTATTTCCTTGCCGTCAGCACCGATAAGATAGAGCTTATCCACAGGGCAGCCCTTGTTCTCTATCGGTCCGGGCTTATCCGGGCATTTATCCACCTTATCCATTATACTATCCCCATCCGTATCGGGGCATCCCTTGAAGATGGCCAGGCCGGCCTCATCCGGGCAGTCGTCTTCCTTATCTATGATCTTGTCGCCATCCCTATCCGGGCAGCCGTTGAATTCGGGCAATCCGGCATCGTCAGGGCAGGCATCCTGGCTGTCGATGATCTTGTCACCGTCACGGTCAGGACAGCCGCTGAACTCTTTCAGGCCGGGGGTGTCGGGGCAAACATCCACCTTGTCTTCCACATGATCGCTGTCGCGGTCGGCACAGCCTACGAATTCCCATACGCCAGGAACGTCAATACACTTATCCAGCTTATCGGAAACCTTGTCCTTATCTCGGTCCTTAACCGGGCCGTGCGGAATAGGCACTTTCAGCAAAAAGTGGAAATCGGCCCCGAACACATCGCGGTTACCCAGCAGGGCGCCCAGCGTATTGGTGCCGATGATCAGCGGGCCCATTCTCAGCTCCAGGCCGGTGCGGAAGTTGCGATAGGAATTCACCGAAACGGGCAGGTAGACCCCGAACCATTTGTGATCCCAGCGCGGACAGAGGTAATAGGTTGACAGCTCATGCACCTTGTTGGGGTTCTTTTCGAACTTCAGCGCCTGGTAGGCGGTAAGGCCGACATAGAAATCTTTCCAGATGTTGAAATCGAGCTGAACGCTGAAAGCCGTAGGCAGGTTCATGCTGAAATATGGATCGGCCGATGGGTTCATGGGGAATCGCTTGCGCAGCGTATCGTCCCATGCCTGTACGGGCACCGAGTCGAACTTCAGGGTATCGATGTACCAGTTATCGATATCGGCATGAAAATCGTGGCTGTATTCGCCCTTTTTGTATTTGATCGCCCCGACATCCAGGACAGAAACACCGACCTTAAAGAGGTATTTGTTCTTCCATTTCATGTCCAGGTTGGTCTTGCCGTCCATATCGTAGCGGTATTTGCCCCTGTCGGGACGGTATTCCCATACGAAACCGAAATCGGCACCGAAGCTGAGGTTGGAAATGTACTTGTACTTGATCTTGTCTTTTGTGAACTCGAAGTTGGTGGAGTGGCCGTACTGCACATCGGTCTCGAAGAGGAAGAGGGTATCCTCGTGCGAGAACATATAATCCAGGTTCTCAACGAACATATAAGCCGCGCCAAGCCCCTGCAGCAGCTTAAGCGTGGCGCCAGCCTTTATGAAGTTCTGGTCTTCATCCTTGAGCACCCGCGCATAGGTAAAGCCATATTCGGCCCAGCTCATGTACTGTATGCTTACCCGCTCGTTGGTCAGGCGGGTATCCCACTGAGCGGAATCCTGCAACGACATATAGATCTGGTGTGCCAGGTTGGGCTCGATGCCGTCAACATTGATATAATTTCGTATCCTCCAGTTAAAGCCAAAGGTGCTGACCGGGCCGATGTCGAACATGAAGGAGGGCATCACGATATTGGAATTGAAGAATACCGATTTGCGGTCGCTGTTCGAACGCTCGATCAGGTATTTTTCCTTGAAAAGGGAATCTTCGAAATAAGGGAAGGCTACCGGTTTGGTGGAGTCCTGTTTGATCAACTGCCCATACGCTCCAATGATACCGTAATCCGGATGGTGCTTGAGCACCTCTTTTTTCATTCCTATGTAGTTGTTGCTGGCTGAAAACCCGAAGCCGGCCAGGGCCACATCCACTTTCATCCGGTTATTGGCAATGCTGGCAGGATTGAGGTTGACAGCCGATATGCCCGCGTAGTTACTGTTGAGGAACCCGTAAAAATCGAGCTGCGCGAAGGAGAACTGTGCCGCAGCAAGGAGGGCTGAAAGCAGGGGTAATTTCAGTTTCATAGATGAGGGGTTATGGAAATATCCAGCAAGATATTAATTTTCGTACAAAGATAAAAACCGGGCCTGTACCTGCAAGGCTTAATTCTCGAGGGAATACACGTATACGCTCTTTTCCGAGCCAGAAACCAGGTTGTACTGCGAGTCTTTGTTCATGTCGCCCACGCTGAAAGCGGTATTGCCATATAAAGGAAAGCCCGTATACAGCGCTCCATGCGAATCGAGCAGATACAGTTCGTTGCTTTCGGCCGAGCTGGTGCCGATGTAAATGCTGCCGTCAGTGAAGGTGAAAAATTCGGGCGCGGAGCTCAGGGACTTGTCAAAATGGTGCATGAAAAGCATGCTTTTGTCCTTTTTATAGGCCGCCAGCTTGTTCCCGCAGGCAAAGATAAAGTCAGGTTTCCCATCCTTGTCCAGGTCGCGGTAGGCGAAATGCGGGCGGCATGCAAAATCCTGGAAGCGGATGTCTTCGGTTTCGCTGCCCAGGGTGAGCTGCCGTACCAGGCCCGAAGAGTCGCATGCGGTGATCTGCGTGCCGGCCAGGTCCTTGCCGGGCTCAATGAAGAAATACGGAGCGTTGAAAAGTTTCTCTTTCGGTTTCAATTCCTTTTCGCCCCTGCGGTTGGTGATGTAAAGCCTTCCGGAAACATCCAGCACCGCCAGGTAATCTTTATTGCCTATCCTGAAATGCTGCACGGGGGCGTTCACCCGCTCGTCAGTGCGGTCGAACTTCCATTTATCGGCTGGCTTTCCGTTTCCGGTATAGTTGTATATCTTTTTATCCTCGCAGGGTACGATGATGCGGTAGTCACGCGAGCCCTCGTAATCGAATACGGCTATGCCGGCCGTGGCGGGGTTGTTCAGCGTCACCGGGAAACCGTCCACGTCCCTGCCGTTGCGGTCGATGAGGTAGATCTTCGATGCAGTATTGAAAAGCAGTTGCAGCTTACCGTTGCGTAACTTGTCGATCTGGTGAATGCCGCTTATGATCCTGCCGTCTACGGCCCGTTTCCACAGTACCTTGCCCGTATTGCTGATCAGGTAAATGGTGTGGGCCTCGTCCTGCACGAAAACCTCCTTTGTCTGGTTTGCATGGTTGACCACCAGCCAGGGCTTGCCGCTGATGGTGGTGTCGAGCCGGGTTTCCCAGAGAGATGTGGTTTCCTGCTTGTAAATGGGATTATGCTTGAGGTAAAGGTTCTGGTAGAACATGCCGTTATCCGCGCTGAGCTGCACGCCAAGGGCCTCGAACTTCCGGAATAAGGGCAGGTGTTCCTCTATATCCGGCACAAAGCGACCGGCCACATAGTTTTTGAAGATCTGGGGCGAGCGGGCGATATTGGAATACAGGTAGATGTTCGACTCGTCAGAAAGGTTATCGCGGGTGAATTCGGTGTAATAGCTGTTCCTGGCCAGCGTTTTTCCGCTGCCGTAATCGCTGATGAACGCTTTCAGTGACTGAGGGTTCTTGCCAAATACGATGTAATCGCCCACGGCCGTGAAGCAGGACGATTCCACGCAGCCGAAGGCATCGCCCAGAAGGGCGCCCATCAGGGCGGAGAAGGGAAAGGATTTAATGACAAATCCCCGGTAGTTCACCGTGTCGCTTTTTGCGTTTTCGCGTGCGGCTGCGGAATCGGAGAAGGCATTCAGCTTCCGTACGGCCTCTACGATGCGGTCGGTGCGCAGCACCGCGTAAGCATTGGACGAAAAGTCGGGTTTAGCCGGCTCGGTGATAACGAGGGCGAACTCATTGTCTATCCAGCTCAGTACCGCATCTTCGGCATCCCCGCCCGCGCGCTGGTTCACGGCCTGTATCGTGGAAGCGTATTCATCCAGGCGGTTCCTGGTGTCGAGCCAGGATTTGTAATCGCGGTGAAAGGTTTTGAAATTGCTCACCCCGAAAGAGAGCAGGGTAGCGGTATTGGCCGGAATCACTGCGGTTATATCGATCTGCTGGGGCTTTTGCCCGGAGAAAAGCCCCAGGTAATGATGAAGCGAATCGCTGGCGCAGGTGTAGCCGTTCATCAGCAGGCCGTTCGTTTTCAGGGTCACATCCGATTCGCCCCAACTGGCAAAGTGGCTGAAAAAAGAAGTGCCGGCCTTGGCGGAAGGATGAAGAAAGGACTGAACGTATTCGTGGAAGTACCTGTAGTTGATGAACAGGTTCATTTCCGAGCGCGCTCCCGCTGTAGCCTGCACTTTCGAAAAACCTTTATCGTTTGTGAGCGGTATGCCGGAGTTGAGCTGACGCACCGCGTCTTCGACAAGGGCGGAAGAGAAGCTGCCGCTGAAGATGCCCTTATGCAGGGTCCAGAAAAAATCACGATTGCTTTTTGGGAAGATCACATTCCTGATCTCCGCATCGTCATAGGGCCGGCTGCCGATCGGCTTGCCCGCAGCCGCGCGGCTGAAAATATCGTCCACCACGGCCCTGCGCCCCATGTCAGGCAGTGAAAAAGTGAAGAGGTGGTCGTAATTGCCCGAAGCGCCCTTATGAACGGAAATGAAGAGCGAACGGTTCTCCAGCATGCCGTAAGCTCCCGGTACGCGTTGCAGCACCGAATCGATGGCCGTGCCGATGCTGTTCAGCTCGGAGATAAAACGGGTGCTCATCAGGTCGGCCCAGGCGATATTGGTCTCGCTGAGCTTTTTCCAGGTATTGCGTATTTGCCGGCTTTCCAGTATGAAGCAGGCATTGCCCGGAATGGCATTGAAACCCTCGCTCACCGGAGCTTTCACCTCCTCGTATTTGTTGTAGGACAGATAGATGACAACTCCAATGGCGACAAGCAGCAGCGCGAGCAGTATCTTTTTCAGCATGGCGGAACGACCATCCGAAATTACTGAGTCCGGCCCAGCCTGCGCGTAAGGCACAAACCGAATTATGAATAAAGCAATGTGGAAAAATCACTCCGCACCCAACTGCAGGAAAAGGCTTTGCGAGTTCCAGACGCTGACATAGCCTTCCTCATCACCGCTGACGAGTATGCCGCTGTCGGGGGTAAGGGCCAGGGAGGTAACTGGCACCGAGGCGATGGACAGGTGTTTGAGCAGGGTGCCGGTCCGGGGATCGATAAAGAGCAGCTCCCCTTTCTGGGTGCCCGCCACCAGGTAGCGTCCCTGCCGCGCAAAGGTAAAGCAGTTGGGAATAAAGCCCCCGGTTTTCATGGCGCTTAGCTTTCCATTAGCCGGGTTCCAGTGCAGCAGGGTCTTGCTCCCGCCATATACGATCATCATCACCGCGCTGTCTTTTTCCGTAAAGGCCAGTTGGGAGGGTACCTGCAGGGTGGAGCCGGGCGAAAAATCGCCCGTATGCACGCTGTGCGAAAACGTATCGGCCGATAAGGTCCAGATGTAACAGTCGGAGTTCATCGTGCCGATGGCCGCTTTTTCTCCGTTGCCGCTCAGGGCAAGGGCGGTAACGGTCGAACGGTCCGGCACCTGCATTTTGCGCAGTTGCTTCCCGCTGGGAATTTCCCAGAGAATAAGTTCGCCCTGCGGGCCGCCAGAAAGCAGCCGCTTCCCGTCAGGGCTGAAGCAAAGCGAAATGACGCTCTGCGTTTTGTCGTGCCCTTCCAGCTTTTGGAGGAAACGGTAGCCGGTCAGCGTTCTTTTGTAAAGGTAAAGGCAGTTGTCTTTGAACGTGTACACGAAGTATTTCCCATCGGGCGAGAAGCGGCTTTTGTAATAGGGTTCTTCGGCCCTGAACTCCAGCTTGCGTTTAAACTTCTTTTTGTTCAGCCTGCTTTTGACGATATGTTCGCCCGAGGAGCAGTAAAATATGCTTTTGTTCGGGGGAATGACGATATCGCGTATGTAATTGGGCGGGGTGCGGAAACTGAACAAGAGATCAAGTGTCTGCGCCCCGATCAAAAAAGGGAAAAAGGAGAAAAAGAAAAAAAATGTTCTTTTCACATTCCAAATATACAAGAAAGCTAATTGGGATGTTCAGGTCCCGCTACTGAAGAATGATCCTGTCGCGGCTCATGGGCCGCTCGTTGCTCGATATCTCGATGAAATAAACGCCTTTGTCGATGGCGCTCAGGTCGATCTCTTTGGAAAAGATATTATCTGAAAAATTTAATTTTTTTTTAAAGATCACCTGGGTGCCCGTGTTGTTATACAGCCTCAGCTCCACCTCCATGGGCGCGCTTTCCGAAAACTCGATGGTGATGTAGCCGTCTGAGGGGTTGGGATAGATGTTCTCCACGATGTCGGTGCCCGCTATGAATTCGTTGATCGTACTGGCGATGATAAGGCTGTTGTGCGCGTTAATGCGGCCGGTGCCCACCTGGCCCAGGAAGAGCTGGTTGCTGGCGCTGATATCATCGCTGCCGTTCTTGATATAGTATTCGATCTTATCCGGGCCGGTATTGCCTATGGCCACCAGCAGGGCGGCCAGTGCAGAAACGAGCGGGCACGACATGGATGTTCCGCTCAGGCTGCCGTAAGAGGAGCTGCTGCCGGCCAGGGTGCTGTAAATGTTTACCCCCGGAGCCATTACATCCACCCAGTTTCCGTAGTTCGAAAAAGAGGCCCTTGAGTCGGAAATATCCGTAGCGCCCACCGCGATCACGTGCGGATAGGCGGCCGGGTAGAAGGGATCGTTTGAGTTATTATTGCCGGCCGAGGCTACCAGGATGATGCCATTTCTATACGCCAGCTCAATGATTTTCTGTTCAGTAATGGATGAAGCTGTGCCGCCCCACGACATGTTGATGATACTGGCCCTGGCGCGGATGGCGTACATTACCCCGTCATAGGGATGGCTGAGCACGTCACCGGGTGAGCTGTCGGAAGCGCACTTGACCGCCATGATGCGCGAGTGGAAGCCCAGCGAGGAGATACCCACCGCGTTATCAGTAGCTGCCGAAGCGATACCAGCCACATGGGTGCCATGCCCGAAGGCGCTGTTATCGGCTATGCCTGCAGGGGGGCTGGGGTCGCTGTCCCTGTCGCTTACATCATAGCCGTATACATCGTCAACGTAACCGTTCTGGTCGTCATCCAGGGCGTTGCCGGGTGTTTCGCCCGGGTTCTGCCACAGGTTGGGCTGAAGATCGCTGTGGCTGGTAAGCACCCCGTTATCTACCACCGCGATGACGGCCGTTATGTCGCCCTGGGAGATGTTCCAGGCGGCCGGGGCGTTGATCTTGGTCAGGTACCACTGCGCCTGCTGGTAATCGTTCGGGGTATAGGTGCTGCGCACCAGGGGCACCTTCTCCGCATATTCGATAAAAGGCAACTCGTTCAGGTCGATGATCAGAAAATCCACTTTATTGATCTTGCCGAAGCGTATGCGGTAGGTATTTTCCAGGTCGATATCTATGCCGCCAAAAGGCTTTTCAATAGACCGCACGTCATAAGCGTCCATAATGGCGTTGAATGCCGGTATGCTGTAATCATAATTGGAAAAATCCTTGGGGAAATTGTTCCGGCTCTTGAAATACACCTCTCCATCACGATAACCCTGGTCAACACGCTGAGCCGGAACAGTTCCCCCAAAGATCATTACTACTACCAGTGTAAGAAACCAGCTCCTCATCACAAATCAGCTTACACTGCAAAGTTACCTGAGCCGGAGCCTGAGCGGAAGGATTTTCGCTGAGGTAAGAATTTGCTTACGCCAAACGGGGAAAAAAACGAGTGAAGACCGGGGTCGGGCCGCGGAGAAATACCTAGTTGTTAGGGTAGCCCTCGTCCACCCAGCATTTCAGCTTATTGAAAACGCTGTCGGGGAGGGGAGGGTTGGGCGTTTGGGGCATATCGCGCACCACGAAAACGCGGTTCTGGAACACGCCCGCGTCAAGTTTTATCTTCAGCCCGGCATAGCTGGTAAAGTCACCTGCCGTAAAACCCGTTACGTGGCAGCCGGGAGTAGTGGAGCAATACTGTGAAATAATGGGAGCGATGGTTTGCGTGTACGTGATGCTGGTATCGCAGTTGGACGCCTGCGATATAAGCGGGTTGCCTTTGTCGCGTGTGCATGACCCCGTGGCTATAGTGCCGATCACGATAAACAGGAGTAACCTTCTCATACGCTACAATTTTACGAATTTTTCTGACCAGGCCGTGCTTCCGGAAACGATCTTCAGGAAATAAACGCCCTTGGGCAGGGAGGATACGTCTGCACGGAAGGGATAACTGTCCATTTGCAGGGAAAGCACCTCAGCGCCCTTTGTATCGTAAACAGTGATCACCGCATTCCCGATCTCCGAGTCAATATAACAGGTGATCTGCGGCAGGATTGGGGAAGATGCGGACAGCATTCTTTTCATCGTATTCGGCAAATCCGGCAGAAGGATCTTCCTGCACGGTCAGCGTTGATTTAACGATCACGTCACCCGCTGATGTGCCATTGTTGTTGGCCCGGTTAAAGGCCGCGTAAAAGGTTACGGCTCCCGTGCCGAGTGCGGGCGCTGTCCAGTTAAAGGTCCAGGTCTTGCCGCCCGTGCCGGTGGTGCCGGCCGTTTTATGCGTGATCCAGCGAACGGGAACTCCCTGCGTTTGGGTTTCGGTGGTATTGGTGGCGATCAGCGTGCCCACTTTTGTTCCGCCCGACTTCTCGGCTGTGGCCTGGAACCCGTAGCGGGTGCCGCTTCCGGTAATGGAGGCGGTAATGGTATAGGTTTGGCCCGGTAAATAGCCGCTAAGGGGAATATTGGAAGTGATCAGGCCGGAAGCAGTAGTGACCGCTGTACCGGTGTGGCAACCCCCGCAGGTATTGTTACCATCGCCAGGCGAGCCGGTGCGGCCCGTAGGTGCCCCGCTTACATTTGATATGGAGAGCCTTCCGCTCGCATCATATATGCAAAGCCCGGCAAAGACGCTCAGAGAGATAAGAGAGAGGGTGATTTTTTTTAACATCATGGCCAGATTTATTTTCCAAAAATAATCAGATTAATTCTCGCCTCAATGGTTTAAAACCCCTTAGTTATGGTACTTTTCACGGATTTGCCTGCGAAAATCCTCGGGCGTGCGGCTGGTCTGGGTCTTGAAAAAACGGGTGAAATAAGAAGGGTCATTATACCCGAGCTGGAACGCTATCTCCTTGCCTGTTTGCTCGGTATGGAGCAGCAGGCGCTTTGCTTCCAGCAGCAGGCGGTCCTGGATGAGCTCGAGTGCCGTTTTACCGGTAACCTTTTTGGTGCTGTCATTCAAATGGTTGGGAGTAACCGAAAGCAGGTCAGCGTAATCGCTTACTTTATGCAGGCTCAGGAATTTCTCTTCCACTTTCAGGCGAAAGCGGTTGACCAGGCTTTGCGAAATGTTCTCGGGGCCCGTATGACCGAAGTTAGCCTTGCATTTGAGCAGCAGTATATTCAGGTAAGACCTGATGATATCGTCCTTGTACTCATTTCCAGATTTGAACTCCGAATCAATATCGCGGATGATCTTGTTGATGTAAGCCAGGTCGGGTTGCCGGAGCGTGATGGCAGGCCGGGCGCTGAGCCCGTGCAGGAAAGGAAACTCGGTGAGCGTGTTCTTGTTCTCCAGGTTATAATAGAAGAAATCGGAGTTGAACAGCAGCACATAGCCCTGGGAGTCGAGCGAGCGGCTGACCAGGTGTACCTGCCCGGGCGAGACAAAATGAATGCTTCCGGGATCGATCTCCACATTTTCAAAATCGATCATGTGCCAGCCGCTGCCTTTTTCAAAGAAAAAGATCTCATAATAGCTGTGGCGGTGGGGCAGGGAAGCCTCGTAGGCCGTTTTGGTCTCCAGGCGGATGATGCGAAAGGAAACGTGATCGTGATCATCGTCCTTTTGCAGGTCGTGGGTAGGTATTGCCTGTTCCTTAGGCATAGGAACAAAGATAAGTATTCAGAACTCAAGTTCCAATTGGTCGGGAACGAGGCGGAAAGACCTGCGGTGGAATTCGCACAGGCCGTGATCCTCTATGGCCTTGCGGTGCTCGGGGGTGGCGTAAGCCTTGTTCCGCTTCCAGTTATAGACCGGGAACTTCTCATGCAGCTCTTTCATGTGGTCATCGCGGTAGGTTTTTGCCAGCACCGAGGCTGCGGCTATGCTCAGGTATTTGCCATCGCCTTCAATAACGCATTGATGCGGTATATCCCTGTACTTTTTGAAGCGGTTGCCGTCAATGATGATGTGCTTCGGTGCCAGGCTAAGCCCGTCAAGCGCGCGGTGCATGGCCAGGAAGGAGGCGTTCAGGATATTGATCTCATCGATCTCCTGGTGGCTGGCCGAGGCTACGCACCAGGCCAGGGCCACCTCCTGGATCACCGGCCTGAGCTCGTAGCGCAGCTCTTCGTTCATCTGCTTGCTGTCGTTCAGTCCTGTGAGCAGTTTTTTGTTCAGGTCTTTGGGCAGGATCACGGCAGCGGCATAAACAGGACCGGCCAGGCATCCCCGCCCGGCCTCATCGCATCCTGCCTCTGTAAGTTCTTTGTGGTAAAAAAGTTTGAGCACTTTCCCGCTTTGCCAGCGAATGTAAGGTAATCCGCTCAAAGGTTTTTACGCGATTTGTTCACAGTGTTTCAACAAGGATCTTAAGGCAGGCTCTTTTCAATGCAGTCCCACAACCTGTCGGCCGTGCGCTGCCAGGTGAAAAGCTGTTTGCGCAGCTTTCCCCTTGCGATCAGGGCTTCGCGAAGGGCGGCATCACTGGCCAGCTTCAGCATGGCATCGGCAATGGAATTGACGGAGAAGGGGTCTGCCAGCAGGGCCGCATCGCCCGCCACCTCGGGCATGCTGGTTACGCTGGAGGTGATGATGGGAATGCCCGAATACATGGCCTCGGTAAGCGGAATGCCAAAGCCTTCGAAATACGGCACGTAGGTAAGGGCGAAGGCCGAGGCATACACAGCCCGGAGCTCATCGGGGTTCATCCGCCCGGTGAAGATCACCGCATCGCGGTGCTGCATGCTCTCGTAGGCCTCCTTCAGCCCGCGCGCCCACCACATTTTTTCTCCCACAATCATGAGCTGCATGGGGCTGGACGATGTTTTTTTGAACGCATCGAAGGCCTGGAGCAGGCGCCCGAGGTTCTTGCGTGGGTGCATGCTGCCTACGTAGATGAAATAGGGCTTGCCGCCAGCATATTTTCCGCGGACCCGCTCCTGCTCAGCAGTGTCCAGCGGAGCGAAGGATTCGTTCGCGCCATTGTACACCACATCGATCTTGTCCGGCTCCACCCCGTAGCATTTCACGATATCGTTCTTTGAATATTCTGACACGGTGGCGATGCGCCTGGCCGTTCTGGCATAACGCGGAAAGTTGCGGAGGTAGAAGTGGCGCGCGAAAAAAGGCACATCCTGCGGGTAGTGCTCAAAGTTCAGGTCGTGTATCACGCTTACGGCAGGCACGCTGCTGCGCAGGGGAAGAAATCCGTCCGGTGAAAGGAAAAGGTCCACGTTGTGCTTCTGCAGCAGGCCCGGGACCACGCGCCCGAACCAGTACTTCCAGATGAAAGCATGACGCGTTTTCGGGCCCGCCACTACAGGCCGGATGTTGTCTGAAAAGACGAATTCCTCGCTGTACGGCCGGTCGAAAATAAAGAGGAACTCGTGCTCCTGATGCTGCCGGGCGATGCGCTTCAGCGATTCGAAGGCGAACCATCCGATGCCTTCGAGCTTATCCCTGATTAACAGGCGCGTATTGACAGCGATGAGCATTCGCGCAAATTTAGCAGAATAGCCGATATTGACTACTTTTACCGCCTCTATGCAAAGGAAGTTCGTTACCAATCTTGCATTGCTCCTGCTGCTTAACCTCCTCATCAAGCCCTACTGGATACTGGGCATTGACCGGGAAGTGCAGAAAGCGGTGGGCACGGAGAACTTCGGGGTCTATTTCGCGCTGTTCAACTTCACCTTCCTGATCAATATCCTGCTCGACCTCGGCATTACGAACTTCAACAACAAGAATATAGCCCAGAACAACCACCTGCTCACCAAGCATTTCTCCAGCCTTTTCGTGCTGAAGCTGGCGTTGGCGGTGCTGTACATCATCGTAACGCTGGCCTGCGGCCTGATCGTGGGTTACGACCTGCGCTACATGAAGCTGGTGCTGATCCTGGGCTTCAACCAGTTCCTGATCTACATGATCATGTACCTGCGCTCGAACATTGCCGGCCTGCACCTGTTCAAGACCGACAGCATTATTTCCGTGCTCGATCGCACCATCATGATCGTTCTCTGTCTTTTCCTTTTGCACGGCAATATCATCAGCCGGCAGGAGCTCGATATCATGCATTACGTTTACGCGCAAACCATCGCCTACTTTATTACGGCCGTCATCGCCTTCCTGGTGGTGGTACGCAAGGCCGAATTCCTGCGCCTCAGGCTGAGCATGCCCTTTGCGCTCATGATCCTGAAAAAAAGCTTCCCGTATGCCATTCTCGTGCTGCTCATGACCTTTTATAACCGCATTGACGCGGTGATGCTCGAGCGGCTGCTGCCCGATGGCGAGCACCAGTCAGGCATCTACGCCCAGGGTTACCGGCTGCTGGACGCTACCAATATGATCGCATTCCTGTTCTCGGGCCTGTTGCTGCCTATCTTTTCGCGCATGCTCAAGCACAAGGAGTCGGTCGAGCAACTGGTGAAGCTCTCGTACACGCTGCTGATCGTTCCCGCCATCGTGATCGCGGTGGGCTGCTATTTTTACCGGCACGAGCTGATGACGCTCCTGTACCTCGACAAGAACAATTTCCTGCGTTCAGCGGCCGATATCACCCAGAGTGCGCCCGTGTTCGCGGTGCTCATGTGCTGCTTTACCGCCATTTCCACAACCTATATCTTCGGCACCCTGCTTACGGCCAACGGGAACATGAAGGAGCTGAACCTGATGGCGGCCAGCGGCATGCTGGTGAACATTATCCTGAACTTCATCCTCATCCCGCATTTTTACGCTTTCGGATCGGCTGTTTCCAGCCTCATCACGCAAAGCCTCACCGCCCTGCTGCAGGTGATCATCGTCCAGTATAATTTCCGGTTCCGGGTCAATTTCCGTTTCCTCCTCAAGCTCTTCCTGTTCGGGTTGGGCGTGATCGTGATCAATATGCTGTCGCAAAGGGTCAGCTATTCGGAATCGGCCTGGTTCATCAATTTCATCTTTATGGTGGTAGCCTGCGGTTTTTGGGCCTTTGCCATTCGCCTGGTCAGCATTAAGGGTATGTTCCGCATATTGAAATACGGGTAAAAGCACCGGCCGGCACAATAATTTATTTTTTTATTCGTTGCAGGTCTTTTCAGGCCCGGTTATTTACTTTAGCACGCCTGTAAAGGGCCCTTTTGGGATGGATTAATTTTTCTACTTTTGGGGGCCGGTCAAAAAAGGCAGGAAAGAACAGAAATGAACACCCGTGAGCAAACTTCTTTTGATTCGACACACCTCTTGCTGTTTATCTGGAAGTGGCGGAAGACCCTGATTGTCATTACCCTTATAGCGGCCGTAACGTCAGCCGTGATTTCGCTGATGATACCCAACAAGTATAAATCGGCCGTTATCCTGTACCCGACCACCACCAGCTCCATCTCCAAGGCCCTGCTGAGCGATAACCCCAGCGCCAAGAACGACATTCTCCAGTTCGGTGAAGAGGCTGAGGCGGAACAGATGATACAGGTGCTGACCTCTGACGATATCATGTGGCGGATCACCGATAAATACAAGCTCATGTCGCATTACCGGATCGATTCCACTTCGCCCTTCCGAAAGACCTTTCTCGCCCGCGAATTCCAGAGCAACGTGGTGATCCAGCGGACGGAATACATGTCGGTGAAGATCGAGGTGCTGGACGAGGATCCCCAATATGCCGCCAACATCGCCAACGATATTGCCGACCTGTACGACACCACCAAGCAGGCGATTCGCAAGGAAAGGGCGCAGCAGGGTTTGCGTATAGTGGAGGAGACCTATAATAAGCTCAGGAAAGAGGTGGAGACGATGCAGGACTCGCTCAACGTGCTCATGAAGCTGGGCGTGAACGATTATGAATCCCAGTCCGACCGCCTCAATGAGGCGATCTCCAAGGCCATACTGGAAGGTAAGACGGCCGCTGTAAAAATCCTTCAGGAGCAGCTCAAGATCGTTTCTACCTACGGAGAAGCCTATATATCCCTGCGCGATAACCTCGAATTCGTGCGAAAGAACCTGAGCGAGGTGAAAGCCAAGTACGAGCAGGCCAAAGTGGATGCCGAGCAGAGCCTTTCGGATAAGTTCGTAGTGAACAGGGCCTATCCATCGGAGAAAAAGTCGTATCCGGTACGCTGGCTGATCGTAACGGTATCCACCCTGTCAACTTTCCTGCTTTGTATCCTTGGTATCATCATTATCGAGAATTTTTGGAAAATAAAGCAGTCTGTAAGCCCCCGGGAATAATGACCGACATAAAAAACAATACTGATCTGCTGAAGGTGGTCCTTAAATGGAAGAAACACCTGCTGATCATTGGTGTATGCGCCATTGCGCTTTCCATATTGTTCTCGAGCCCTATGTTCATCCGGCCCAAGTTCAGGTCCTATGCGGTGATCTACCCGTCCAACCTGATCCCTTACGGAAGCGAAACGCCAACCGAGCAGATGCTGCAGCTCTTCCAGTCGAGCGAGATCAAGAACGAGATCATCCGCGGGTTCAAGCTGCCTCAGCATTATGATATAGACACGACCAGGCCGGGATACAGGTACTACGTGGAGAAGGAGTTTGACGAGAACGTGGAGATCAGCAAGACCGAGTACGAGGCCGTTCGGCTGGAGGTGATGGATACCGATCCCCTCAAGGCGTACGAGATCGCGGTAGCCATGATCGATCAGTTCGATAAGAAAACGCGTAAGCTTCACCGCTCCAAATCAGAGGAGGTGGTGTTGATCATGGGAGCCCAGTTAGAGCGAAAATCGGCCGAGATCGACTCCCTCTCTACCGCGCTCAAGGAGCTGAAGGTGAAATACGGGATATTGGATTACAAAGCCCAGGCCAAAGAGGCCAGCAAGGAATATTACCGCTCGCTGGGCACCAATGCAAAGAAAACGACCGATATCACCCAATCCATCCGCAACCTGGAGGAGAAGGGGAATGATTTTATTGAGCTGAACGAGCGGCTGGAGAGCTCGATCAAAGTGTATAACGCCATCAAGGTCGATTACGACAACGCCCTGAGAGATGTGGAAAAGAAGCTGACCTATACCAATGTGGTCATCAAGCCGGCACTTCCGGATAAGAAAGTATACCCGGTGCGATGGATCATCGTTGTTTCTTCCACGCTGGCCTCCCTCTTCTTCGCGGTCGTCCTGGTCATGATCATCGAAGGCAGGAAGGCGTATCTAAAGAACTGATCTTGGTCGAGAAGGAAAAACTAAAGTGGATCTACCTGCTGAGCGGATTCTTTATTGCGCTCAATACCTTTTTTATTGCCCGCGAGTTTTATTGGTTCACCCTTTTTCCTGCCGCAGCCCTGATCGTGCTGCTTTCGCTGGTGGCGCTCGATAAGCTGGTGATGCTCATTGTCTTTCTCACGCCTTTGTCGGTCAACCTGCAGGAGTCCGATTTCGGTGTGGCGCTGAGCGTGCCGACCGAGCCCCTGCTTTTCGGGGTTATGGTGCTGTTCATCCTGCGCCTCTTCTATGAGGGGAAGTTCGATTGGGAGATCTCCAGGCATCCGGTATCCATCGCCATCCTGCTGTACCTGCTGTGGATGATCATTACTACGGTGACCAGCTCCTTTCCCGTGGTCTCGATCAAGTTCGTGGCGGCCAAGATATGGTTCCTGGTGTCTTACTATTTCATCGCCACCCAGATATTCAGGGATTATAAGAACATCAGGCGCTATCTCTGGCTGTACATGGCGTCTTTCACCATTGTGATCATCTATACCATCTACAATCACAGCCTGGAAGGTTTCAAGGAACAGCCGGCCCACGTGGCCATGGTGCCTTTTTATAACGATCATACTTCCTATGGCGCCATGCTGGCCATGTTCATTCCTGTGCTGATCGCGTTCTGCCTTGCCAGCAATTTCACCCGCACCCTCAAGCTGGCATCGTGGCTGCTGCTGATCCTGTTCCTTGCAGCCACCGTACTATCCTACACGCGTGCCGCCTGGGTGAGCCTGGTGGCCATATTCATCATCTATTTCATTTACCTGCTCAGGATCAGGATGTGGGTAGTGCTGGCCGGTGCAGCGGCCGTGCTTGCCCTCTTTATCATCTACCAGGATAAGATATTCATGAAGCTGGAAAAGAACAAGCAAACCTCTTCGGCTGACCTTGCCGAGCACGCCCAATCGATCTATAACATCAGGAACGATGCCTCTAACCTCGAGCGGATCAACCGCTGGCAATCGGCATTGCGTATGTTCAGGGAAAAACCCCTGTTCGGATGGGGCCCGGGTACCTACCAGTTCAATTATGCGCCTTACCAGTTCTCTTACGAAAAGACCATCATCAGCACGAACATTGGCGACCGGGGTAACGCGCACAGTGAATACATCGGCCCGCTTGCAGAGCAGGGTCTGCCGGGCATGCTGTGCATACTTGGCGTTGTTATTGCGTCCATCTTTACCGGATCGCGGCTGTACCATCGCTTACCCAAGGGGGAGATGAAGTCACTGGTGCTGGTGGTGATGCTCGGCCTTATTACCTACTATATACACGGTACATTGAACAACTTCCTGGATACGGATAAGGCTTCGGCAACGGTCTGGGGTTTCATGGCCATACTGGTCGCCATCGATGTTTACCACAGCCGCAGGTCAGAAAATACGGCAACTGAATAAGGTGATATCGTCAATATACGGGCGGTCCTTCTTGTGCTCATCCAGGGCCTCGATGATGGTGTGATTCATCTCCTGCATGCTCTGTTCGCTGCTTTCCAGCAGTATCTTCCGCAGCGATTCTATTCCAAAGTCCTGCCCCTTGTCATTTTCCACTTCCACCACGCCATCTGTATAGCAAAGTATGGTGGTCTTGCCATTGAGCGTGATGATGCCTTCCTTGACCTTGATCAGCTCATCGAACATGCCCAGTCCCGTGCAACCGATCTTCAGCAGGCTTACGGTTTTGTCGGCCATCATCAGCGGAGGATTGTGCCCGCAGTTGATGTAGTTGAGCACGCGGGTAACGGTATTGTATTTCGCGATGAAAAGGGTGATGAACTTCTCGCCTTTGGCATTGGCCATCACCTTTCCGTTCAGCTCCTTTACCAGGTCGGTAAGCGAAGTGGTATGGTTGAACAGTATCCTGAGGTTGGCCTGGAAATTAGACATGAGCAGGGCGGCCGCCACGCCCTTGCCCGACACATCGGCCATGCAAAAGGCCACTTCGTTATCGCTGATGCGGATGAAATCGTAGTAGTCTCCGCCCACCTGCTGATGCGGCAGGTACAGGGCATCGATCTCCAGCTTCTCGTCTTTGGGTAATGCGTGGGGGAAAAGCATGGATTGCATTTCCCAGGCCAGCTCCAGCTCTTTCTGCACGGCAGCCTGTCGTATGTTCTCCTTGGCCAGTCGCTTGTTCTCTATGGCCACGATGATGATATTGGTGAGGGTCTGGATGAAAGGCAGGTGTTTGATCGTTGGGCTCATCTCCAGTTTTTCCTCGTTGATGTCACCGATCAGCACATAGGCCAGCGGCACTTCCTTATGGAAAACGGGGACCACAATATCGAAGGCGCTTTTCAGGGATTTGTTTGAAACCTCGAAAGGCGATATCTCTTTAATATCCCTGAACTCCTTGACGATGCCCACATTGATCTCATCGTCAAGCCCGAACTTAAGCAGGCAGCGCCATTCGGTATCCAGGCTGAACAGCACCAGTTTGCCTATGTTGAGCTGGTTCCGGAGCACGTTCTCGAAGATCTGAAGCAGCTCACGGGTAGGATAATTGTTGTTTATGGCTTTGGTCACTTCGAGCAGGGAGCTCAGCTTGACCTCCATCAGCTTGGCGCGCGAAAGGGGCTTATTACCGGTAACGTTGGCCATTCAAACAAATATAAATTTAAATAAACGCGGCAAAAATGAATTTAGATGAATGCGGAGATTCATTCGATCAAGCAAGATAATGAAAAAAACAGCGAATTCCCGGGATTATTTGCCTTCATCCAGTTTTTGTATGATGAAAGGCAGTTTTTTGAGCGCGATCAGCTCTTTCATCTTCTCGCGGGAATCGCCCGCAGGGCTCCCGAAATAGGTATTGTTTCCCTCCAGGGAAGAGGTAAGCCCCGACTGGCCGAGCACCACGGCTCCCTGGCCAATGCGCAGCTTGCTGGGTACGCCAACCTGCCCCCAGAGCGTGACATTGTCTTCGATCACCACCGCTCCCGAAATGCCTACCTGCGAGGCGAAGAGGCACATCTTTCCCACCACGGTATCGTGGCCGATCTGCACCTGGTTATCGATCTTGGTCCCTTCACCGATCACGGTATTGCCTGATACGCCTTTGTCGATGGTGCAAAGCGCGCCTATCTCCACATTGTTCTCGATCACCACGCCTCCGCAGGAAAGCAGCTTATCGTGCCGGTCGGCCCTCTTCTTGTAATAGAAGGCGTGCGCCCCGATCACGGTGCCTGCATGGATGATCACGTTATCGCCAATCGTGCAGTTGTCGTACAGCACTACGTTGGGATAGATCACGCAGTTACGGCCTATGGTCACCCGGTTGCCGATGTACACACCGGGATGGATGACCGTATCTTCACCGATACGCGCGCTGTCGCTGATGTGCCGGAGGGAATAAACCTCCTTGTAAAAGTGCCTGACCAGGCGATTATAATCGCTGAAGGGGTCTTCCGAGATGATGAGGGCCTTGCCTTCAGGGCAGTCCACTTTCTTATTGATGAGAATGGTAGTGGCGGCCGATCGAAGGGCCTTATCGTAATACTTGGGATGGTCTACGAACACCAGGTCACCGGGCTCCACCTTGTTGATCTCGTTCAGACCCAAGACGAGATGATCCGCGTTCCCATCGAAACGGCAGCCGATCAGCGAGGCAATATCCTTTAATTTTATCGGGGACTGAAGCTTCATCTGTCTTCAAATATAGATAAAAAAACAGGGCCTTTCGGGCCCTGCGTTCTGTAAAAAAGCGGGATCACTTAACGCGTTCAGCGTAGGTAAAGGTGCGCGTATCGACACGGATCTTTTCGCCCTGGTTGATGAACAGGGGTACGTTGATCTGGGCGCCAGTTTCCAGCGTGGCGGGTTTCAAGGTGTTGGTGGCGGTATCGCCTTTTATGCCGGGCTCGGTATAGGTCACTTCCAGCTCCACGAATACGGGCGGCTCCGCTATAATGGGCGTTTCGCCCTCAAAGGCCACCTTCACCGTCATACCTTCCTTCATGAATTTGGCCCCTTCACCGAACAACTGCTTGGGAACATATACCTGCTCATAAGTTTCATTATCCATGCAAACGATAAAATCGTTTTCCGCGAAAATATACTGCAGCTCCTTATACTCTACCCTGACGATCTCCACGGTTTCGCCCGAGCGGAAGCGGTTTTCCACCACTTTGCCGGTTTTGAGGTTACGCATCCTGGCCTGGTAGAAGGCGCGCAGGTTGCCGGGCGTACGGTGCTGGTATTCTTCGATCTTGCATAGCTCACCGTTGAAACGGATCACCGAGCCTACGCCAATATCTCCTGTATCTGCCATTTTTCTGGTTTTTAATGAAGGATTTCCCGCCAGCACGCTGGGCACTTTCGGGCTGGCAAAATTAAGATAAAAGCCCGGATAAGCAAATGCTAGCGTTTGTAATTTTCCATTCTTATCTCTTCGGTGCAGAACCCGAATTCGCTGCGATAATGGTTGGAGCAGACAATGACCAGGCGGCCGGCCGTATGCTCCGCGATCAGGCCCTTGTACCACTCCACTCCTTCGGCATCCAGGTTAGACAAGGGCTCGTCCAGCAGCAGCGCGGGCGTATCGCTCAGGATGGCCAGCGCCAGGCGCACGCGCTGCTTCATGCCCGATGAAAAATATTTAAGCTGTTTGTTCGCTGAATGCTCCAGCCCGCAAAGACCCGTAATTTTTTTCTCTTCCAATCCCGACCTGAATTTTTTCAGGCCCTGGTGGAAACGGAGCTGTTCGGCAAGCGTATATTCCTCCAGCAAATCGAGGTAGGGGGCGCAGAATCCGATATGCCGGTAGGCCGATCCGGGATCTATGTCATGCCCGTTGGAATAACTGATGTTTCCGGATGAAGGGAGCGCGCTGCCCGCTATGAGTTGCAGCAGGGTGGATTTGCCCGACCCGTTGGCTCCCAGTATTACGTAAGCGGTTCCGCTTGCAAACGTATAGTTAAGGTTCCTGAAGATCCAGTCGTCATTGAAGCGCTTGCCTATGCTTTCCAGTTTGATCCGCATCAATCCAGGGCCTTTTTGTTGAAGATGATGTACCCGAAGTGGAACAGGAAGGTGAACGGCTCGTCTTCACCGTAATAATAATTGGCGCCAACCGAAGCCGGCCCGAGGGGGGTATGCACCACCAGGGCGGCCGTGCCGATAAAGAATGTCTCCAGGAAAGGCGTGGTATAATCGGCAGTAAGGCCCGGCCCGCGTATGATGCGCTGGTAAGGTTCGTATGCAAAGCCTTCCAGCCTCAGATCAAGGAAGCTGCGGATAGAAAAAACCTGCTTGATACCGATGGCCAGGTACTTATGCGCGCGAAACTTCTCCTGGAAAAGGGTCTTGCTCTCGGGCAGAGGCTGGAAGGCCGGGGCCGAGAGTATGGAAGAGGTGAAATTATTGAACAGGGTCTGCGCGGAATAAACGCCTTCAAAATAAATACCCGCCTTATAGAACTTGCGGCTCTTGAAGTATTTTTCATAGACCAGTTTAAGAACAAGCCATTCGTGTATCTTCCTGAAACCGATAGAGTCGAGCGAGGTGGTTCCGGGCGTAAAATCCTCTTCTCCCTGCACGTACCTGAGCCTGACATTGAAATAACTTCCCTGCGAGGCGTATTGCTTGCGGTTCAGCGAGTTCTTTTCATAATAGGCATAGGCCGTATAGAGGTTGAAATCGGTCAGGTCGGCCGTGTCCTGCTGGGTGAACTGGTCGGTTTGATAGTATTCATCGGTCAGCCAGGCCAGCCCGGTGCCCGTGACCAGCTTGCCCTTATTCCCTACCGGGAAACCGATATCTCCATACAGGTATTGTTCGTACTGCACCAGGAAGGAAGGCTTCACATCCGTAACGAACTCCGCGCTGCTTTTGAAAAAGTCCCACCTGCTGTTGGTATAATTGCCTTCTATATAGAAGGGTATTTTGTAGGGGATATTCAGCCGGGCCCTGATCTGGCCGGAAGCGTACAGTTTGCCGAAGTAGGCGTTGCCGCTGATATCGCCTGAAACGGCTCCCAGGTAATTGTATTGCACAGCCAGGAAGCCCACCGAGATCGGGCGATTGGAAAAGTTGCCACCGATCTGCGTCACAAAATCTTTTTCCCTTTTTATGCGCAGGTGCAGGTCATAATAGCCGCTCTGGGGATTGAACCGGGCCGAGGGGTAGATGTGCTTGATCTTATCGTCAGCGGCCAGCTTGAAATACTCGGGCTTGAGCCTGGCGACCGAGGTCTGCTCGCTTTTGCGGCTGAGCAGGCGGCCGATGTATTTGGCCTGGTTGCGCGAAACACCCGAAACCGTGATGTTGTCGAAAACGAGCGGAGGCTGTTTTTTCTGGAAAGCAGCCCGTTTCTGCTTCAGCATTTCAGGGGTTGTTCTGCGTTCGATGCATGTCTTCATCTGGGCGATCTTCCTTTTTGCGGAGGCATAACCGCTGTCGATGAGCACCTGCACGTTGCCGAAGTCGAAGGTGCCTATATTGTTTACGGCAGGTTCGATGATGATGCCGTTCTGGCAGATCACATCGAAATTGGTCTTGGTCAGCAGCATGGTCTTCATCTGCGAGAGCAGGCTCTCTTCATTGGGAGGCGGCTCGTTATTCGATACGTTGCTGCCGATGATGATATCCGGGAAAAAATCATCGTACATCACGTTGGCCGGAAAGTTATTGTAGATGCCCCCGTCAAAGAGCAGCTTGCCGTCAACGAGCATGGGTCGCAGGTAGAAGGGATAGGCCATGGAGGCGCGCAGCGCGGTGGCCAGGTCGCCCTCCTTGAAGATGACCGAACGCTTGGCCTCTATATCGGAGGCCAGGCAGCGGAAGGGCACAAAAAGGCTGTCGAACTGATAACCTGCGGCAGCGATGGCGCCCGACATGGTCTCCATCAGCGCGAAATCGATGGCTACAGGGGAGACCAGGTTGGTGGGCAGGGAGGTTTCGATGATAGAATCGAGCGAAAGCTTGAACGATATCCAGGAGGCATTATCCTCCTTCTTTTTGAAATAATAAACGTATTTATCGTCTATTTTTCCGTAGGCCCAGTTCTGGAACTGCTCAGAGGTGGCGAGCTGTTCCATCTGGGCGGGGCTGTAGCCGGCCGCATACATGGCCCCTACCAGCGCCCCTATGGAAGTACCGGTAATATAGTCGATGGGGATGCTGTCTTCCTCCATGGCCTTGATCACCCCGATATGGGCCAAGCCGCTCGCCCCGCCACCGCTCAATACCAATCCCACCTTCTGCGCCCTTGACCAGGGGCCCGAAAGCAGCGCGAGAAGAAAAAAAAGGAAGGTCCGCCTCATGCTATCCATACAAAACTAATAAAAAGAATTCCCCTGCGGGATATCATCTCTTTTGACGTGGCAGACCGGGAAAGGTTGCTTACAGTTGCGTGAGCAATCCGCCCAGGTAAGGTGGGGCCTGGAGCAGGCGCGAGCCGTACCAGGAGAACATTTCCCCATCCGCCAGGACCACCTTTGAACCCGGGCAAAGCTGGGCGAAGCGGGTTACGTGCTTTTCTTTGAAGGGAAAGGGCTCGGAGGATAATAAGATCAGCTCAGGAGCCCGCTCTTTCAATTCCTCCTCGCTTGTTTCGGGGTAGCGCGAAGCGGAAAAAACATTCTCCAGCCCGCAGCGCGAAAGCAGGTCATCAATGAATGTACCTTTTGCCGCCACCATAATGGGATCGTTCCAGATCAGGTAGGCGGTACGGAGCTTACGCGTATCGGGCACCAGGTCCGAGAAACCCTTCCGGATGGAGCTGACCATGCGATCGGCTTCCTTTTCCCGGCCGGTGATACTGCCGATGCTCCTGATCATGCCGCAGGCCTCATCCAGCGTACGGATGTCGCTCATCCAAACCCGGTATTCCTGCATCAGCGCGCGCACCTGGCCCTCCTCGTTCTCCTCTTTGTTGCCAATGATCAGGTCGGGCTGCAGGGCCCTTATTTTCTCCAGGTCCAGTTTTTTGGTGCCTCCTACCCGGGTCTTGGAGCGGTACCACGTTTCGGGGTGTATGCAGAATTTCGTTATTCCCACCACCTCATTTTCCAGGCCCAGGTCATGGAGCAATTCGGTTTGCGAAGGAACGAGCGAAACGATCCTTGACGGTTTTTTTTCAAGGACCACTTCCCGGTTAAGCTGGTCAATGAAGCGGGCCACTATTTCGTCAGCGCATTGATGATATCGTAGCGGGTAATGATAAAGGTCTCGTCAGTTTTGAAATCGCGCACCAGCACGGCAATGTTATCGCCTGTGATCATCTGCGCCAGCGAATCGATCGGTGCGGAGATATCCACGAAGGGGAAGGCCGGCTGCATGATGGTGCCGATGGCCTGTTTCCTTATCTCCGGGTTCTTCACCACCTGGTTGTAGAGGTGGCGCTCGCTCAGCGAGCCCACTATCCTTCCTTCGCGCGTTACCGGGAGCTGTGAAAAATCATTCTCGCTCATGAGCTTCACCGCGCTTTCGATGGTGTCGTTCACTTCCAGCGCGATAAGTTTTCTCTTCTGCGATGATACCAGGTCTTTGGCCGTCAGTCCTTTTTTATCGAAAAAGCCTTTCTCGCGCATCCACTCGTCATTATACATTTTGCCGAGGTAGCGGGTGCCGTGGTCGTGGAAGATCACCACCACCACATCGCCTTTCTTGAAGCGGTCCTTCATCTGCAGCAGGCCCGCCATGGCAGCGCCAGCCGAGTTGCCGGCAAATATGGCCTCCTGCCGGGCGATCTCGCGGGTCATAATGGCCGCATCCTTATCCGTAACTTTTTCAAAATGATCGATCAGGTCGAAGTTCACGTTCTGAGGGAGGAAATCCTCGCCTATGCCTTCGGTGATATAGGGGTAGATCTCGTTCTTATCAAAGACACCCGTTTCCTTATACTTCTTGAAGACCGATCCGTAAGTATCTATGCCCAGCACCTGTATCTTCGGGTTCTTCTCTTTCAGGTATTTGGCCACACCGCATATGGTGCCGCCCGTGCCTACGCCTACCACCAGGTGAGTGATCCTTCCATCGGTCTGGTCCCATATCTCGGGGCCGGTGCTTTCGTAATGCGCGATGGCGTTGGATGGATTGTCGTACTGGTTAGGCTTCCAGGAATTCGGCACCTCGTTGATCAGGCGCGATGAAACGGAATAGTAAGAGCGGGGATCTTCCGGCTCCACGTTGGTGGGGCACACGATCACCTCAGCGCCAAAGGCGCGCAGGGCATCGAACTTTTCTTTCGATTGCTTATCCGTAGAAGTAAAAATGCATTTGTATCCTTTGATCACCGCGGCAATGGCCAGTCCCATGCCCGTATTGCCCGAAGTGCCTTCGATGATGGTTCCGCCCGGCTTCAGCCGGCCGTCCTTCTCGGCATCCTCTATCATCTTCAGGGCCATTCGGTCTTTGATCGAGTTGCCCGGGTTGAACGTTTCGAGCTTGATGAGCACTTCGGCCGGTATGTCCTTGGCCAGCCTGTTCACGCGTATCATGGGCGTATTGCCGATGGTGTCCAATATGGTATCGCAGATCTTTTTCTTGGCCATACAGTGGTATTTTGCACGCGAAGTTATGATTTTAGCGCGAAGATTTATTTTCGTTTTTAGCTCGCTTATTAGCTGTATCTTTGCAGCCGATAATACATCTTTAAGCAGCCTACCGCGATTACGCTCTTACAAACCTGCCTGCTCCAAGGGAATCCTTCGGATCGAACCGGCAGGCAAGTTGTCCTCGCATTGTACAGGTTCCTTCTAAGATGCGAGTATGACCTAATTAAAAACGTAAATGAACAAATTCGAGACGCTCGGGCTGAGCCCGGCAATCAGTAAAGCTATTTCCGAGCTGGGCTTTGAGAGCCCTACGCCCATCCAGGAGCAGGCCATACCGGCCATCCTGAACGATAATAAGGATGTGGTAGCCCTGGCTCAGACCGGCACGGGCAAAACGGCAGCTTTCGGCCTGCCCCTTATTCATAAGGTAGATTTCAGATCCCGCCACACGCAGGCCCTGATCCTGTGTCCCACGCGCGAGCTCTGCCTCCAGATCACCAACGACCTGAGGAACTTCGCCAAGTATATCGAGCACGCCAACATCGTAGCCATCTACGGGGGCGCCAGCATCGGAAACCAGCTAAAGGACGTGAAAAGAGGGGCGCAGATCGTGGTAGGCACACCGGGCAGAATGGTGGATATGATCTCGCGCAAAGGCATCAACCTGTCGACCATCAATTTTGTTGTGCTCGATGAGGCGGATGAAATGCTGAATATGGGGTTCAAGGAGGACCTGGACACCATACTTTCCGAAACGCCTGCAGAGAAGGCCACCTGCCTTTTTTCGGCTACCATGCCCAAAGAGGTGGAGCGCATAGCCCGCAATTACATGAACGAGCCCCTGCAGATAACGGTGGGCAAACGCAACCAGGGCGCCACCAATATCGAGCACGTGTATTATGCCGTGCATTCGCGCGACCGGTACAATGCCCTGAAGCGTATCGTGGATTTTTACCCCGATATATTCGGCATTATTTTCTGCCGCACCAAGATCGAGACCCAGGAGGTGGCCGATAAGCTGATCCGCGATGGGTACAGCGCAGATTCCCTGCATGGCGACCTTTCGCAGCAGCAGCGCGATATCGTGATGAAGCGTTTCCGCAACAGGCAGGTGCAGATGCTGGTGGCCACCGATGTGGCGGCCCGCGGCATCGATGTGGATGACGTAACGCATGTGATCAACTATAACCTGCCCGATGAGATCGAGAACTATACGCACCGCAGCGGCCGCACGGCCCGCGCGGGCAAGTACGGTATTTCGGTAGTCATTCTTAACCTGAAGGAGATCGGGCGCATACACGAGATCGAGCGGATGATAGGCAAGAAGTTCCGCAGGGAAAAGGTCCCGAACGGCTACGAGGTGTGCGAAAAGCAGCTTTTCGCGCTGGTAGAAAAGATACACGATGTGGAAGTGAACGAGACGGAGATCGCCCAATACCTCCCGAAGATATACGAGCAGTTGAAGGACCTGAGCAAGGAAGAGCTGATCAAGCGCTTTGTTTCAGATGAGTTCAACCGCTTCCTGACCTATTATAAAAACGCTCCCGACCTCAACGTGGAGCACCGGTCCGTAGAGCGGCAAAGCCATGACGGCAAGCAGCATTCGCGCTTTTTTATCAGTGTGGGCCTGATGGACGGCCTCGATAAAGGGCAGCTCCTGCGCTTTATCTGCGATACCACCAACCTGGAAGGTTCCAACATTGGCCGCATAGAGCTGAAGCACAGCTTTTCTTTTTTCGAAGTTGAGAGCGAGCTGGAGGACATACTTCAGTCAGCCTTCAAGGATGTGACCTACCGGGGCAGGAAAGTGAAGGTAGAGCTGTCGGGAAACAGGAATGCCGGTGGCGGCCGCAGCGAGCGCAAAAAGTTTTTCAGGGAAAAGAACTACGGAGGGGGCGAGCACAGGAAAAAGAAGTTCTATAAACGCTGATCACTCGATGCGGATCTGCGCTCCCACGCGCAGGTGCATGTACTTGCCCTGAACGCCATTGAGCTCGCGGAGGTGCTTGGTGGTGGTGCCGAAGCGTTTGGCGATCTCGAACAGGGTGTCGCCTTTTTCTACCGTATACATTTTGGCGTTGAGCGGGTAGGCACTCATGCCCCATTTGGTCTTTTTCAGCACCACCACCTCGCCCACCAGCTCTTCCTTTTTAAAGGAGATGAGGTACCTGGGATTAATGGCCACCCCTTTGAAACGCACTTCGAAATGCAGGTGCGAGCCGGTCGAGCGGCCGGTGCTGCCCCCAAGGCCGATCACTTCTCCTGATTTTACGATCTGCCCGGGCTTTACTTTTATTTTTGACAGGTGCCCGTATACGGTTTCCAGCCCGTTCCAGTGGCGGATAATGACCACGTTGCCGTAATTGCCCGCCCGCTGAGCGATGCGAACCATGCCATCGAAGGCGGCCACCACCGGGTCGCCCTTGTTCAGGTCAATGTCAATGCCATTGTGCATGGAGCTGTCGCGCCAGCCATAGTTGGAAGTGACCAGGCCTGAAAAGGGATGCGTGTATTTCCCGTACTTGCCGGTGAGCTCGAGTATGAAGGAGGTGTCGTTCTTGGTAAGCAGGTCGAACACCGGCACGGTGTTCTTCGTATCCCACACGGAATAATATTTCATGGCCGGCAGGGAGTCCTGCTCGAACATATTGTCGATCAGGTCGGCTGTAAGCGGTTCTGTGGTCTTCGGAGCCCGCGATTTGACCACGCGGGTGATCTCATCCACCAGGTCCATGGGAATGGAGTCGAGCTCGAACAAAAAATCAATGAGCCTGACAAGCTGCTCGTTGGTCATGTTCTCGATCACCGAGCCGCCTTCATAGCAGCCGCCCTGCAGGTCGGTCACCAGCCTGGGAGGCAGAGTGTCGCCCGGATGCCTGAACGCTTTTGCCGAAACAGAACAGGCAATGAAAACAATGGCCGTAAGGGCTACGTGTGCGAAAGTCCTGGTCATGCTTATAAAGGGATGGCTAAACTAATGAAATTAGGCGAAAAAGCAAGTTTTTGCCCTCCCGTTTATCAACCGTTCCTCCTGCGGCTCAGAAAGAAGGAGCCGAAACCGTCCTGAACTTTTTCTTTTTGGCCGCGAACTCCTTGGGGTATTTGACGGAGAAATTGAAAGTGATCTTTTTGGTTTCTCCCGGCTGAAGCGTCAGGTTCCAGGACACCTCACCGTTCGATTTATTATAGACCCCATCCGATAACTCGGAAAAGCTGATCGAAATGCGCGAGTCGTTCTCGAGTGGCACCTGGTCCCGGATGGTGATGTTAACCGGTATATCGCGGTTGTTCTTCACGGTGATCTCGTATTTAAAGACCTCCTTTTCGTAATTGCCGATAATCTGGTGCTGGTTCACCTCCGATTTCTTAACGCGCGCTATGGCCACCTTGCTGTCGCGGCCGAGTGAAAGCTCCAGCGTGTCGGAGATCTCCACCACGCTGATCTTCGACTGGCCTATGTAGGTGCCGTTGAAATAAACGCTGGCATTACCCGACACGAGGTTCAGCTCATTCCAGCCGACCACCTTCGCCACCAGGAAAGCGTCCTTATCCATTTTCGGGACGCTGATATATTCGTATTTGGCAGATAGCGATTTGTTGTTTACATCCACGAGGTAGGGCTTGCTGTCGGAAGGTATGGAGTAAGGCTGTTCGATGTCGAACTCCGCGCTTAGCTCATCTACCTCCACGGTCTTAAAGTCCACCTTCTTGTTCTGTTCCTTTAGTTGTTTCATCTGCGATTGCTGGTAGGCACCCTGCTGGGCATTGTATCCGCCCGTGACCAGGTTCCATTGCTCCATTTTAGGGTATTGAGCGCCCTGCATGGGATCGGCCGTGGATAGCTTCAGCTTCACGTCCACCCAATCCACGCCCGTATTGTTAAAGATATTGGCCCGGTAAAAGAGATCTACCGGCTTATTGATGGATTCTACGCGGATGTCGTACTTGGGCTCCCATCCGGCATCAGCCACCCTGTACTTCAGTTCAAAGGTCGATGTAATGTTCTCCCCGGCCAGCACCAGCACCGATACTTCGGAGCTGGGCGGGTTGATCTTCGAGTTCAGTTCGTTGAGCTGCTTCATCAGCAGGCCGAGCCGCAGGGTAAGGGTAGTTTCCGCTTTGGAGAGCTTGTACAGATCGGTATTGATTTCCATAGTGCGCTTCCTGAAAAAATCGGCCGACTTTTCCACCTCCGAGGCGGGCAGGCCTTTCTCCTTTCCGAAAATAGCGTCATTCTTATACATCAGCTCCTTTTCCTTCGTCAGCGATTCGATCTTGCCTTTTATCTCCGCCAGGGCGTCTTCGGTAAACGCTATTGAATCCCGGATCGGCTTTGTTTTGGGATTATCGGGAACCACGGTAAGGAAATTGTTTGTGCTGTAAACCGACAGGATGGCGATGTTCTTTTTTTCTATGTCCACGATGATGCTGCCCGGATCGAGCTTGGAGGACAGGCCGGTGAAGATCACCAGGCTTTTTCCTTTCTGTACGGTAACAGGGGCCGTATGGCGGAGCTCAGCCCCGGTCAGGAAAACGGTGACCAGCGAAGGCTTGGATGCCACCTTGATCTCGGGGGCAGATTCTTCAGCTAGTGTGTTGCCCGGCAGTTGGCTGAAGGCAGAAAGAAGCGCGAGCGATAAAATGATCTTTTTCATAGTCATTGTTTTGAGGGTAATTTATAACGCAGGCTGAGCTCATGGCTCGAATTATATCTTATTTTGTCATTACGGATATAACGCCTGGTATCGAAGCTGTAACCCAGGCTCAGGCGTTTATTCCGGCCGGTGATAAGGGTGAAGCGCCAGTTCAGCATGCCGTAATTGCCCGCGAATGCTTTGTATCCTATCCCGATAATAAAATACTTGGCGAAAAGTAAATTCTCCTGCAGAAAGAAGTAATGCTGCCTCCTTTCCAGGACAGTGCGCGAGGTATCCCCCATGCTGTATGCCAGCGCCCCGGTGCGTTCATAAATGAAGGTGGAGAAAACCAGCGAGTTCCTGGTAATATCCAGGCGGTAAAGACCCTGTATGGAAAAACCGGGTTCGCGGGTCACTTTTTTGCCGGAAGACGGTACATTGGCGTAAAGCTGCCTGTTACGAAGGCTGAAGCCCAGGTAATGCCATTTAACGGGATCATGGACGACAAAGCCGAAGCTGCCGGTCCAGGCAGAGGAGGTTATGCGCTCTTCCGGGTTGATGGTATGATCCTTTTTAGGTTCATAGAGGTAATGGTAATTGTTCACGTCAGTTTCAGAAGCCGAATACCAGGCCCCGAAACCCGCGCAAAGGTAAACGCGCTCCAGGAAAAGTATCCTGTAAGCAAACTGCAGGCCGTAAGCATTGGCCGTATAACTTCCTTTCAGGTTGAACCCATAGTGGGCAAACAGGCCGATGCTGCTGTTGATCCTGGGCAGGAATTTGTTGCCCGAGGCCTCCGAGATCCAGGAGCCCAACCGGTCGTTCTTCCATTGCCTGCGCGTAACCAGCGAAGCATTGTCCTTGTCGACATTGGAAATAAAGGCGGGATTGATGTGTCCGAGCTGCGCGTTGTACTGGTTGAACGTGGAAACCTGTGCGCTGAGACCTGAAAAGCAAAGTCCGAATACCAGTGTGTGAATACGCGGGAACATGGAGTTCTTCAAAGATAAATGAATATTTGCCAGGTACCGGATCTTTAATACTTTTGGGTCGTCAAAAAACAAAACCCATGAAGATCTTAAAAGTACTCGGTATCACGCTGCTTGTCTTGGTCGTTATTTACGTTGTGCTGGCCCTTATCGGTCCCGCGCATTCCTATGTAGAGCGTTCGATGGTCATTAATTCTGACGCGAAGACGGCTTTCGATAATGTGAACAACCTGAAAACATGGAAGCAGTGGAGCTACTGGGATAAGATCGACCCCAGCATGAAATCGGAATACGAAGGTCCCGAAAGCGGCCTGGGCGCGAAGCATAAATGGGAAAGCGCGAACGATTCGGTAGGAAAGGGCTCGCTTACGATCTCTAAGGTAGAAGAGAACAGGCTGGTGGAGACCACCCTGGAGTTCGAGGGTATGGGCACCAGCATAGGCGGCTGGAAGTTCCAGGATACGACCGGTGGCGTGAAAGTAACTTCGTATATGGATATGGATATTCCTTTCTTTGCCCGCCCGATGATGCTGTTCATGGATATGGACAAGATGCTGGGCGCGGATTTCGAGAAGTCGCTGGCTGGGCTCAAGACGCTGAGCGAGAGCAAGCCGAAAAAACCGGAGATAAAGATCGAAGAGCGGACCGTGTCAGCGGTGCCTGTTCTTACCATCCGGGATACGGTTATGGCCATGTCCGAGATAGGACCCAAACTGGGCGAATTGTATGGAGAGATCGGCAAGTTTATGAAGAAAGAAGGCCTGCAGATGGGCAGCCAGCCTTTTGCGATTTATCACAGCGATACCGTAATTGACGGACAGCCTATCGTGCTGGAAGCGGGCATACACGTTGACAAAATGCCGAAGAAGACGGAGGGAAGGATCAGGGGTTGGACAACCAGGCCGGGCAATGTCGTTTGCGCATTGCACTACGGCCCGTATGAAGAGACGTATGAGGCCTACTCTCTGCTTAAGAAGTGGGCGAGCGATAATAACAAGAAGCTGGTGGGTCAATCCTGGGATGTTTATATCACCGATCCCACCACCGTGAAGAGCCCTTACGAGGTGCTTACCGAGATCTATTATTACGTAGAGTAATTCCGGAAACCTATCCTGGCTTTACCTAAAGAAAGATGGCGGCTCAGGCCTGGGTCAGGCTTTTGGATGCGGGTTTGAACTTTTCGCTTTGCTCGATAGCCTCCATGATCTGTTCCAGCATCAGGTCGGGCTCCATTTCCAGGTTCAGCTTCATGGGGGGCTTAAAGCGAATGCTCAGCCTGGCCTTCCGGTTCCTGACCCTGAGTCCTTTTTTATCGAAAGCCCTGTTGAACCCGCCAATCACAACAGGCACCACCACCGGCCCGTACTTTTTGATAATGTGCGTTACCCCTCTTCGCCCGGGCGCAAAAGGGGTAGTGGTCCCCTGCGGGAAAGTGAGCACCCAGCCGTCTGACAAGGCATCGCCAATTTTCGAAATATCGTCCATTTTTACCTGTCGGTTGATGTCCTTGCCGGCTTCGCGGAAAGTGCGCTGTATGTTTACCGATCCCGCGTAGGTGAATATCTTGGGAAGTATGCCGGCCTTCATGGTCTCTTCGGCCGCTACAAAATAATTATTGTGCCGGGGGGCCAGCAGGTAAACGGGCGCTCCTATCTTGTTTTTGAATTTGAAGCGGGCCGAGTTGAACACGTGCAGGATGGCGATGACATCGGCAAAATAGGTCTGGTGGTTGGATACGAACAGCACATTGGTCTCGGGAAGGCCCTCCAGGTGTTCGGTGCCGCTGATCGCTATCTTATGCAGCCATTTGAAGCGCGGGTAGGTGGCCGCCCCGAGCAGGGAGATCAGGAGCTTTTTCAGGAACACGATATTTCCCAACGCATCGCGCTTGAGCAAGCCCCTTCGTTTCTTCTTTTCTTCCATAGCCACCGTCAACGAATATAGGAAATATCATCTTAATCAGCTTTTGAAGCGGAATACCACGGCCACCCTTGCTAAAAAAAATAGTATCTCTGGGAAAGTCATAACCATGAAACACAAATGGCGTATAATTGAGCTATGGAGGAGAACAACTACTTTGACGGCAGAGGGGCCCAGATCAACACCTTCAATCCTTACCTGAAGCAGGTCTACGTGCAGGAGCATATGGAAGTGATCGATGAAGAGCTGCTGACCAACAGCAAGACCCAGTATTTCATCGAGAATCCGAAGAAGATCGTCAATAAGGTCGATAGTCCCGACATAGGAAGCATGTACAGCATGAACCCCTACCAGGGATGCGAGCACGGATGTATTTACTGCTATGCGCGGAACGTGCACCAGTACTGGGGTTTCAGCGCGGGCCTTGACTTTGAGCGCAAGATCATCATCAAGCGTAACGCGGCCGAGCTGCTTGAAAAGCAGTTCATGAACAAGAACTGGGTGGTGCAGCCTATCATGCTTTCGGGCAATACCGACTGCTACCAGCCGGTGGAACGTAAGGAAAAGATCACGCGCGCCATGCTGGAGGTGCTATTGAAGTACAGGCACCCGGTAGGCATCATCAGCAAGAATGCCCTGGTGCTAAGAGATATCGATATTCTTAAAGAATTGGCCCGGCACAAGCTGGTGCATGTGATGATCTCCATCACCTCCCTGAACGAAGACCTCAGGCAGCTGATGGAGCCGAGAACGGTCACCGCCAGGCGAAGGCTGCAGGTGATCGAGCAACTGAGCAGGAACGGCATACCGGCCGGGGTGATGACCGCTCCTATCGTGCCGGGGCTGAACAGCGATGAGATACCGGCTTTGATCAAGGCGGCAGCGGAGCATGGGGCCGACTGCGCGGGTTACACTTTTGTTCGTCTTAATGGCGCCATTGGCGATATATTCACTGACTGGATACACAAGAATTTTCCCGATCGGGCCGAAAAAGTGCTGAACCATATCCGGTCAGCCCACGGTGGCAACCTGAATGACAGCCGCTTCGGGGTAAGGATGCGCGGAGAGGGCAATATATCGCAAAGCATTAACCAGCTTTTCAAGGCGGCCGTGCGAAAATACCTAAACGGGAGAGAGGATTTCGAATATGACCTTACCGCTTTCAGAAGGCCGGGCGAATTTAAGCAACTGGAACTGTTCTAGGTATTAGTCCAACCCCGCCATCAGCTCCATGAGTTTTTCCATCCGCAGGCGGGTCTGGGTGGCGTCCCATTCCTGGTTGTTCATGGTCATACTGAAGGCCAGCAGGCGCCCGCTTTGAGTGGTTACGTATCCCGCATAGCTGCGCACGCGGCTCATGTATCCGCTCTTGGCGGCAATGTTGCCGGCAGCTATGGTCTCTTCCCCTACATTGCTCAGCGTACCGCTCTCGCCCGCCACAGGCAGGGAATTATAAAAGCTCCTGAACATGGAAGAGTCTTTCGCGTAGCAAACCAGTATATCGGTCAGGAATTTTGCAGAGAGGGCATTGAATCGCGATACCCCGCTGCCATCGGCCATGAAGAAGCCATGCAGGCTCACTCCCTTTTCGCGGAAATAATTGATCACCGCCCCTATGCCTCCCGAAACGCTGCCGTAGGAGTTTCCGCCAGCGCCCAGCGTCTTTAATATGGTTTCGGCATAAAAATTCTGGCTTACCTTATTGCAATGGGTCACGATCTGCGCCAGGGAAGGCGAGTAGGTGGTATGTATGGTCTTGCGCTCTTTACGCTCATACTGCCCGCTCAGCTTGAGCTTGCGTACGGTGGTGCATGAATCTTTCACCGCGATGTCGAAATTGCGGAGCGAGAGCAGGAGATTGTATGCGCAGGCCAGGGCGGGGTCGGGTATATTGCTCCGCTCGGAGTAATCGCCTTTCACCTCGCCCAGTACCACGCGCTCTTCCTGGTAGGGCGCGCCAGCAACGTACAGGTAAGGCTTGTAAATGTTCTCGTTGACGACTGTGCGGTTATACAGCTTGAGGCCGGGCACGGGTACCGAGGAATACGCATAGGTGCTGTTGCCTTTGCATGACACGCACACATCGTAGGTGTTTTCCCTCCAGGACAAACCGCAGGTGCCTATGCCGTAGCTGCTCTGCATATCCTCCCAGGCCCAGCCGCCAGGAATAGGATCGGGCTCGAAATATTCCGCATCGCCAATGATGGCACCGGTAATGGAATCGATGCCGAGGCTTTTTATCGCGGCTGTCCAGTTGGCCAGCACGGTCTTGGCGCTGGTGCTGCCAAAAGTTTCAGAACCCAGTGTGGGATCGCCCGTGCCGCGTATGTAAATATTGCCCTTCAGTACGCCCCCCTCAATGTTGCCATCGTATTGCAATTGGGTGGTGTAGCGGTAACCCGCTCCCAGCCGGGCCAGCGCCACACCGGTTGTGACGATCTTCATCACGGAGGCGGGCACCAGCGCCTGCTTCGAATTATACTCCGCGATCACCGTATTGCTGTCGGGCGAAACGAGGGAGAAGCCGAAACCCGCATACATCAGCTCCGGCCGCTTAGATAAGGTATCCAGCGCGTGAAGCAGCCGCTCCAGCGGGGTGGTGTCTTTTTCAGCAGAATCTGCGGCCAGGAGAGAATCCCGCCTGTATTTCTTTTCTTCTATCTTCTGTGTGATCACTTCTGCATAGGGAAAAAAGACCAGGTAAAAAAGAACCACGGATATCCCTGCTATGGCCAGGGTTTGCCAGAGGGTAAGCTTCTTATTGAGTACGGTTTTCAAAGAATCGATCAGTTGATGGTTATAATCGCCCCTTTAAAAGGGCGGGTTCATTCTTCTTCTTCCGCTATTCCGTTAGCGGGCCTGCCGTCCATGATGTTCAGGATGTAATGGGAATAGAACGATCCTTTCCTGAAGCGATTGCAAAGTACGATGATGACCGTTTCATCCTGCGGCCTGCGGATAAACGCGGTGGTGTAACCGTGCCACCAGCCGTTATGGTAAATGAGCATGGGCTCGTCTTTACGCTGGAGTATCCTCCAGCCCAGGCCGTAGTTGCGGTTTCCTTTTTTCTCAAAGCTGTAGCCCGCATAGGCCAGTTCAAGGGTCTGGGGCTTCAGCACACGCCCTTTTGTCAACGCACGCTCGAAGCGGAAAAGATCATAAGTAGTGGAATAAATGCCTTTATCGCCTACGGTGCCATCCAGGAAATCGGCTTCCACCAGCTCTACTTTTTTACCTTCATAACCGCGGGTGTCGTTGGGCTGCAAAGTATCGCTGGCCATGCTGACCACGCGGGTATGCTTCATGCCTAAGGGAAGAAATATGTTCTTTTTCATGAAATCCGCGAAGCTCATGCCCGATACCTTTTCCACGATGGTGGCCAGCAACATATAGTTGGTGTTACAGTATTCGAATTTCTTATCCGGTGCAGAATAATTGCCCGGCTTGGTTTTGATCATGTAGCCGATCACCTGCTCGTTGGTCAGCGGCACGTCCTTCGCTTTGCAGGTATCGTCCATGCAATACATATAATTGGGTAGTCCTGAACGATGGTTGAGCAGCATTTTCACCGTAATGCCCTTATACGGAAAACCCGGTATGAATTTCTGCACGCTGTCGTCAAGCTGGAGTTTGCCCCACTCGTAGAGCATGAGTATGGCGGTGGCGGTAAAGGGTTTGCTGGTGGAGGCCAATTGGAAAGCAGAAGAATCGGTGAGGAACCTGGCCGGCTTTTTGGTCTGGTATCCAAACACCTTTTTATACAGCACTCTTCCCCGCCTGGCGATAAGCACGCTGCCGTTGAACTCGTGGTTAAGCACCAGCTCAGCGAAGAGGGAATCCATGCGCGTTTGTATGCGTTTTTCCGATCCGGTATAAACGATCACCGACTTTTTTTCTATGGAAGGAATCCAGCGGAACTTGCGCGCGGTGGATCCCCGCTGCAGGTCGCAGGAGGCCGCCATGATAAAAAGGATAGCAGGAAGAAATACCTTTTTCATTTGTACAAAGATACGGCAGGAAGCGCCCGGCCATTGTCCGGGGGTGGGCATTTATCTACTTTTGCCTGTTAAAAAGATAAGAGCCATGACATATAAAATACCTGCCCAGGCCCGCATCGGACATGTTCACCTGAAGGTTTCCGACCTGGAGCGCTCCCTGAAGTTCTACCGCGACCTGCTGGGCTTTGAGGTGACCATGCGCTACGGCAGTTCGGCCGTGTTCATTTCTGCGGGCGGGTACCATCATCATATTGGCCTGAACACCTGGCATTCGAAAGGAGCGCCTCCTGCGCCTGTCGACAGCCCGGGTTTATATCATACCGCTATTTTGTATCCTTCGCGGAAGGACCTCGCTGTGGCGGTCAAACGATTACTGGATGCAGGCTATCCCTTAACAGGAGCGTCTGATCACGGGGTTTCGGAAGCAATTTATCTCGATGATCCTGACAGGAACGGGGTGGAACTGTATTGGGACAGGCCGAAGGAAGCCTGGCCCCGGAAAGTCAATGGCGATTTGGATATGTACACTCAACCGCTTGATATGAACAGCTTGCTGGGCGAACTGAAACCGGAATAAACCGGTCACATGTTCCGCCTGTACTGCCCGCCTACCTCGAACAAAGCGTTGGTAATCTGTCCCAGCGAGCAATACTTGGCCGCCTCCATCAGCTTCTCGAAGATGTTCTTATTCTGGATGGCGCTCAGTTGCAGCTCGCGCAGCAGCTCCTGTGCTTTTTCCGCATTGCCCCTGTGCAGCTCGCCCAGCATGGAGATCTGGTATTTCTTTTCTTCTTCCGTAGCGCGTATCACTTCCTTAGGCAGGATGGTGGGCGAGCCCTTGGAGGAAAGGAAGGTGTTCACGCCAATGATGGGGAATTCCCCCGTATGCTTGAGCGTTTCATAATACAGGCTCTCCTCCTGTATCTTGCCCCGCTGGTACATGGTCTCCATCGCGCCCAGCACGCCACCTCGCTCGGTAATGCGGTCGAACTCGGCAAGCACCGCCTCTTCCACCAGGTCGGTCAGCTCTTCGATGATGAAAGAGCCCTGCAAAGGGTTCTCGTTCTTCGCCAGGCCCAGCTCCTTGTTGATGATGAGCTGTATGGCCATGGCCCTTCGCACCGATTCTTCGGTAGGCGTGGTGATGGCCTCATCGTAGGCATTCGTATGAAGCGAGTTGCAGTTGTCGTAAATGGCGTACAGCGCCTGCAGGGTGGTGCGTATGTCGTTGAAGTCGATCTCCTGCGCATGCAGGCTGCGCCCGGAGGTCTGGATATGGTACTTGAGCATCTGCGAGCGCTCGTTGGCCTTGTACTTCACCTTCATGGCCTTGGCCCATATCTTGCGCGCCACCCGGCCTATTACCGCGTACTCGGGATCTATGCCATTGGAGAAAAAGAAGGAAAGATTAGGGGCGAAATCATCGATCTTCATTCCGCGCGAGAGGTAGTACTCTACGTAGGTGAAGCCGTTGGCCAGGGTAAAGGCCAGTTGGGTGATGGGATTGGCGCCCGCCTCGGCAATATGGTAGCCGCTGATGGATACCGAATAGAAATTGCGTACGTTCTTGTCAATGAAGTACTGCTGCACATCGCCCATCATGCGCAGGGCGAACTCGGTGGAGAAGATGCAGGTGTTCTGCGCCTGGTCTTCCTTGAGTATATCGGCCTGCACGGTTCCGCGTACCTGCTTCAGCGTTTCCGCTTTTATCTTTTCGTAAACCTCCTTGTCCAGCACCTGGTCGCCCGTTACGCCCAGCAGAATGAGGCCCAGCCCGTCATTACCCTCGGGCAGGGCGCCCTGGTATCTGGGCCGCTTCACGCCACGTTTTTTGTAGATCGCTTCTATCTTCTTCTCTACCTCTTTTTCCAGTCCCTGTTTTTTGATGTACAGCTCGCATTGCTGGTCGATGGCCGCGTTCATGAAAAAGGCGGTGAGGGTAGGAGCGGGGCCGTTAATGGTCATCGACACGGAGGTTCTCGGGTCGGCCAGGTTGAAGCCGGAATAGAGCTTTTTGGCATCATCGAGGCAGCAGATGGATACACCGCTGTTTCCGATCTTGCCGTAGATGTCGGGGCGTATATCGGGGTCGCGCCCGTAAAGCGTTACGCTGTCGAATGCGGTAGACAGGCGCTTGGCGGGCATGGACAGCGAAACATAATGAAAACGCTTGTTGGTGCGCTCGGGCCCGCCTTCGCCCGCGAACATGCGCGTAGGATCCTCCTCGGTGCGCTTGAACGGGTAAACGCCCGCAGCGTACGGGAACTCTCCCGGGAAATTCTCCTGCAGCACCCAGCGCAGTATATCGCCCCATGCCTCGTAGCGGGGCACGGCCACCTTGGGCACCTGGGTATGCGAAAGCGACTCGGTATGCGTTTTGATCTTTATTTCCTTGTCGCGTACTTTAAAAATATAGAACTCGTCTTTGAACTGTTGTGATTTTTTTGGCCAGGCTTCCAGTATTTTTTTGCACTGCCCGTCCAGCCTGGCTTCCACTTCGGCATAAGCCTCCTGCAGCTTTTTGATCAGCCTGTCCTTGTCCTCGATCTTGCTCTGCTGAAGGGTGGCAACAGACTTATGTATCCCATACAGTTGGTTGGCCACTTCGGCCTGTTCCTTTACCCAGTTATCGTAATTCCGGTTGTTGTCTGATATTTCGGAGAGGTAGCGGGTGCGCGAAGGAGGAATGATGTATACCTTCTCGCTCATCTCATCCGTATGTCCCAGCTTCGATTCCAGCTTAATGCCCGTCTTCTCCGCTATCCTGCCCATCACCGCGATGTAGAGCGAGTTCATCCCCGGGTCGTTGAACTGCGAGGCGATGGTGCCGAACACGGGCGTTTGCTCATCGCTCAGGCTGAATTGCTGGCGGTTGCGCCTGTACTGCTTCTTCACATCGCGCAGCGCATCCTGGGCGCCCCGCTTGTCGAACTTGTTCAGCGCCACCACATCGGCAAAATCGAGCATATCGATCTTTTCGAGCTGCGTGGCCGCACCGTATTCGGGGGTCATAACATACAGCGAAACGTCAGAATGGTCGAGTATCTCGGTATCGCTTTGGCCAATGCCCGAGGTTTCCAGAATGATCAGGTCGTACCCGGCAGCCTTTACCACGTTCACGGCTTCCTGCACGTATTTGGAGAGGGCCAGGTTGCTTTGCCTGGTGGCCAGCGAGCGCATGTACACCCGTTCATTGGAAATGGAGTTCATGCGTATGCGGTCGCCCAGCAAGGCTCCACCCGTTTTTTTCTTGGATGGATCGACCGAGATGATGGCGATGGTCTTGTCCCTGAAATCCATCAAAAACCGCCTGACCAGCTCATCGATAAGCGATGATTTTCCCGCACCGCCCGTTCCGGTGATGCCCAGCACGGGTATTTTCTTCTGCACCGCCAGCTCGCTGACCTCTTTCAGGATCGGCTTGGCCTCGGTAGGGAAATTCTCGGCCGCAGATATGATCTTGGCTATGGCCTTGATATCTTTCTTCGAAAGGGTTTTGATCTCACCGTTCACGTTCGCACCGCTGGGGAAATCGCATTTTTGCAGCATATCGTTGATCATGCCCTGCAGCCCCATGGCCCGGCCGTCATCGGGCGAATAGATGCGGGCTATGCCGTACCGGTGGAGCTCTTCTATTTCTGAAGGCAGTATGGTGCCTCCACCGCCACCGAATATCTTAATATGGCCGCAGCCGGCCTCCTTCAGCAGGTCGTACATGTATTTGAAGAACTCCATGTGCCCGCCCTGGTAGGAGGTGATGGCGATGGCCTGGGCGTCTTCCTGTATGGCGCAATCGACTATCTCTTTCACGCTGCGGTCGTGGCCCAGGTGTATGACCTCGGCCCCGCTGGCCTGTATGATCCTGCGCATGATGTTGATGGCCGCGTCATGCCCGTCAAAGAGCGAGGCGGCCGTGACGATGCGCAGCTTGTTCTTGGGCTTGTATACTTCGGTGCTGATCATTTCCTTTCTCGCAAAGTTACGTTGAAGGTGCAATTTAGCCAAAATTTAAGGATACAGGAAGCTTCGTTTTATGAGGGTAGCCGGCCAAATCCGTATTTGTAGTCTCTCTTTGGATGTTATCCGAGGCCTCTTGACCTAAGAAATGTCCTGTCCTGATAAATCACCATAAACAGTAACTCGGTAATCTACCGGTAAATCTTCCAATAAAAATTACCGACCTCTGCTTCAATATGATAAATGCAAGCAGTATTATTGTCAACATGACAACTCTTACTCAAACTCTTCCTCTTTGAGTAATTTGGCCAACTCTGTCTGCGCAGAACGCATGATTTGGTATAACTGCTCCTCCAGGCCCTTATTCAGATGTTTCTTATTCCAAACCAGGTGAAATTGTGCCCTGTCAATCAAATTTTCGCAATAGGCTATTTTTTCTTTTCTGGGAAGCTTGCTGATGGTCGTGGAGTAAATGGAGTCCATTTCTTCTAAGAGTTTCATGGGTTTATTTAAATTGCCTTTAGTAAAAAATCTACCCTACTGCCTGCACACGATTGGAGGTCGCTAAACTGTGCAGGCAGTATTAAAACAGACATAAGATAGAATGAAACCCCTTCATACCTTTCTGTATCTGTTAAGGGTAGAAATGTGCTAAAACTTAGCTCTGTTCTTTCTTAACTTCCCTTGCTGGTTGAACCATAGCGCCTGCGGGGTCATGTATTTTAATGAAAACTCAACGCCTCCGCGCCCCGAACTTGCTATGTACAACTTAGATATATTCGCATCATAGCTTACTCCGAATGAGAGTTGTTTAAATTCAAGGTAGGTGGTCAGAATAAAGGCATCGGCCATCCTGAAATACCCCCCGAAAGAAATCGCATAACCGTCCGTAAAACCAGTATAAAGCGTGCCTTCTTTAAGCAAATAGCGGAACATGCCGCCCAAAAGAAGCTCTCTGGATGGCCCCTGGGTTGTATAAATGAAGGATGGGATAAGGGAGGCATCTGTCCGCTTGCTTATCAGGGTGAAGCTGCCATGCACAACCAATTTCGAGTACATTTTTTCCTGTACACCTTCGTAAAAAGACACATTTGGCCGGTTTATGTGAAACAGGCTGATACCCAGGTTGGCCCTGGGCTTTTTGGTCGACCTGGAATAAATGCCTCCCTTACCATAATTGCCGTCATAATTCCAGGTCATACCGGCAGAGAGATCCCTGTAAATAGACTTATTGAAATAAAACCCCTCTCCCGCCTGTAAGTTAGGATCGAAATTCATTCCATTATACTGGCTGCCCCAACGCAGCTTGGCAGGGCTGAAGGAATGTTGCCCGAAACCACCTTGAACGCCAATGGCAATGTCATTTTTGCGGTCCAGAGGCAGATTTCCAGCAAAGGAAAAGTTCAGAAGGCTGGTATTTAACTCAAAATCTCCCACTTTGTCATTGTAAAAGGAAACCCCGAATCCCAGGAACCTTCTGTTATCAGTTTTCAAAAGGGTTATCTCATAGGAAGTATAAAAAGTTTTATAGGGTACGGCAATGCTCGACCATTGGCTCCTGTAATTGGTAGTGGCCCTCATGTTTCCTTTCAGGTCTCCGGTAAAGGCGGGATTGAGCAACAGCGGAGTGTTGGCATATTGCGAAAAATGGATGTCCTGCGAATAGGCCGGCCGGCCTGGGGATAACAGGTTGCAAACAACCAGTATTCCTGTTATTTTTTTGTAAAGACCTTTCATCTCTCTACGTTTTAAGGATTACTTTATAAGCAGTACATTGCCTTTTTGAATGATCTCCTGTTCGTTGACCAGTCGTGCCCTTACATAATAGACAAAAGCTCCCGGGTTTAGCTTCTCGCCTTTGAAAGTGCCGTCCCATCCTTGATTTGGGTCATCGGTCTCAAATACCTTTTCACCCCAGCGGTCATAAATCACAAAGGTGAGGAACTTGATACAGTTGTTCTGAACATAGAGCACATCGTTCGCCCCGTCATTGTTGGGAGAAAACACGTTGGCCACAAATACTTCCCCGCAGGTCACATCCACGAATACCGTTACGGTATCGGTAGATGAGCAGCCCAGGGAATTGGTAACCGTAAGGTAATAGGTAGTCGTGGTAGTCGGACTAGCAACGGGATTGGGACAACTGATGCAGCTTAGGTTGTTAGATGGACTCCAACTGAACGTTCCGCCTCCGCTACCCGCCAGAGTAGTTGAACTGCCGTAGATGATCGTGGCATCCGCACCAGCATTGGAAACGGGACTAGGATTAACGCTTATCGTAACGGAACTGGAGGATGAGCAGCCTGCGTTGGACACGATCACCGAGTAGGTCGTGATTACTGAAGGGTTTACCGTAATTGTTGGTGTCGTGTCCCCCGTGTTCCAGAGGAATGATGTGCCTCCTGTCGCGGTGAGAATAGTAAAATCACCGCTGCATATAACGGTATCGGCCAAAATACCCGCTACCGGAGGCTGTGTTACATTCACCGTTATCACGGCCGTGTTGCTGCATCCGTTTACATCCGTTCCGGTCACGGTATATACCGTTGTAATAGTGGGATTGGCGGTTGGATTTTGGCAAAGGGCGCAGCTTAATCCTGTAGCGGGCGACCAGCTATAGGTGTTTGCACCGCTGGCCAAGAGCGGGGTCGATCCCCCGATACATATTGTTGTTGTGGCAGGGGTGGCACTTACTATAGGCAGGGGATTAACCGTGAGGCTTGCACTTGCCGTGTTCGTACAGCCGTTTGCGTCTACTCCCACTACGCTGTATGTGGCGGTTGCTGTCGGGCTGGCGATCGGGTTTTGACAGGTAGTGCAGCTCAAGCCTGTGCCAGGAGACCAATTATAGGTATTGGCTCCGCTGGCGCTCAGCGTAACTGAGCTGCCTGAGCAGATCGAGGCGGACGAGGGAGTGATGGTTACAGATGGTAATGGATTTACGGTTATGGTTATGGTTGAGGTATTCGTACAGCCATTGATATCGGTGCCCGTAACGGTATAGGTAGTGGTTGCGCTTGGGCTTGCCGTGGGGCTCTGGCAGGTGGTGCAGCTTAAACCTGCTGCCGGTGACCAGGAATAGGAATTTGCCCCGTTTGCAATCAGGCTGATGGAGCTCCCTGAGCAAATGGCCGTGGACCCCGGTAATATGCTGATCGAGGGCGGTGAATTTACAGTTACCGTAATGGTTGTAGTGTTGGTACACCCATTGGATGCGCTACCGACAACAGTATAAGTAGTGGTCGAAACAGGATTAGCAAGCGGATTCGGGCATAGGGTGCAGCTCAACCCTGTGGCAGGCGACCAACTATAGGTGTTCGCTCCGTTTGCGCTTAAATTTACCGATCCGCCAAGACAATAAACTGACGAAGGCGGATTTACCGTAATGACGGGAGCAGGTAGCACTGTAACGCTAACTGTGGCGCTATTGGTGCAACCGCTATTATCTGTACCGACTACGGTATAGGTAGTCGTGTTAACAGGAGAGGCTGTGGGATTTTGACAGGTTGTGCAGCTCAGTCCTATGGACGGGCTCCAATTATAGGTGGTTGCGCCATTTGCCATTAAATTAACCGATGTTCCTGCGCATATTATCGTTGATCCGGGGATAACATTTACTATGGGTAAAGGATTGACTGTTACAGTGACGGTGGCCGTATTCGTACAGCCATTGGCATCCGTGCCTGTTACTGTATAGGTGGTAGTTACAAGCGGGTTGGCCGCAGGGCTTTGGCAAAGCGTACAATTAAGGCCGGTGCCGGGGCTCCAGGAGTAGCTTGCCGCTCCGCCTGCCGTTAGATTAACCGTGCTGCCTGAGCAAATGCTTGGCGAAGCGGGGAAAACACTCACTGAGGGCAGAGGATTAACGGTGATGATGACAGTTGTTGAGCTCGTGCAGCCGTTGCTGCCTGTTCCAGTGACAGTATAAACGGTCGTAATTGTGGGGTTGGCGGTAGGATTGGGGCATAGCGTACAGCTTAAACCTGTGGCTGGCGACCAGGAATAAGAACTTGCCCCGTTTGCCGACAGGCTGACCGAAGCGCCAGAGCAGATTGTTGATGCCGCTGGAATGACGTTTACAGAAGGCAAGGGATTTACCGTTACCGTGATGGTTGAAGTATTTGTACATCCTGAACTGCTGGCGCCTGTTACGGTGTAAGTGGTGGTTACAGTAGGATTCGCCACGGGGTTTTGGCAGAGCGAGCAGCTAAGTCCTGTGGCTGGCGACCAGGAATAGGAATTGGCACCGCTTGCTGTGAGTGTTACAGAGTTTCCTGAGCAAATGGTTGCCGACACAGGTGCAATGGTTACATTGGGAAGAGGATTCACAGTTACCGTTACTGTTGCGGTATTTGTACAGCCATTCGCATCCGTGCCGGTTACCGTATAGGTGGTGGTTATGGTCGGATTAGCACTCGGGTTCTGACAGGTTGTACAACTCAGGCCAGAAGAGGGAGACCAGCTATAGTTAGCCGCCCCACCGGCCGTGACAATAGCCGAACCGCCATCACAGATGGATACCGAAGCCGGGCTGATCGTAACCGGGGGAAGAGGGTTAACGGTTACTGTAGCAGTGGTTGTGTTTGTACATCCGTTAAGGCTGGTCCCGGTAACCGTATAGGTGGTTGTTACGCTCGGATTGGCCGTTGGGGTTTGGCAAAAAATGCAGCTAAGCCCCATAGCAGGCGACCAGGAATAAGAATTAGCTCCGTTAGCAGTCAGGCTGGTAGATCCCCCTGAACAAATTGTCGAGGAGGCCGGAACAACGCTGACCGCAGGCAATGGGTTGACCGTGATGGTTACAGTAGCACTGTTTGTGCATCCATTGACATCGGTTCCAATTACGGTATATGTAGTTGTTACGGTAGGAGTAGCCGATGGGTTCTGGCAAAACGTGCAGCTCAACCCGGTAGAAGGAGACCATAGGTAAGAATTAGCTCCATTGGCGGACAGCATAAGGGATGCGCCAACGCAGATACTTGCGGAGGAAGGCACCACGCTAACGGCAGGCAATGGGTTAACGGTCACCGTTACCGTTGAGCTGCCGGAACACCCGTTTAGGTCCGCCCCTGTAACGGTATAGATAGTTGTTGCCGTTGGGTTGGCGGTAGGATTCTGACAGGTAACACAGCTCAAGGCGGTGGCGGGCGACCAGGAATAGGTGTTTGCCCCACTGGCAGTAAGGGTCACCGAGCCTCCCGAGCAAATGGCTGCCGAAGAAGGAGCTATGTTTATTACGGGTAGCGGATTAACTGTTACCGTAACAGTTGCAGTATTCGTACAACCGTTATTATTCGTTCCCGTCACGGTATATGTGGTGGTTACGGTAGGGTTGGCAGTGGGATTCTGGCAGAGTGAGCAGCTTAATCCTGTGACGGGTGACCATGAATAAGAACTTCCACCGCTTGCCGAAAGTGTTACTGAGGCTCCTGAGCAGATAACCGATGAGGCCGGGCTTATGCTAATGCCGGGCAGGGGATTTACCGTAATAGTGACAGTGGCCGTATTTGTACAGCCATTAATGCTGGTCCCGGTAACAGTATAAGTTGTAGTCGCGGTCGGGTTGGCAGTAGGATTCTGGCAAAATACGCAGCTTAATCCAGTAGCGGGCGACCATGAATAGGAATTGGCCCCGCTGGCTGTCATATTTACTGACGATCCCAGGCAAATAACTGACGAGGCCGGAGCAATGCTTACTACCGGAAGCGGATTAACCGTTACCGTCACTGTTGAGCTATTCGTGCAGCCGTTTGCGTCCGTGCCAATAAGGGTATAAGTAGTAGTACTAGTGGGACTGGCAGTTGGATTCTGGCAGGTCGTGCAGCTAAGACCTGAAGCAGGAGCCCAGGAATAGGAACTAGCTCCATTTCCGGTGAGGATGACAGAACTGCCAACACAGATAGAGGCCGATGAGGGAGTAATACTTATCGAAGGCAGTGGGTTGACCGTTACTGTTATTGTCGAAATATTGGTACATCCGCTGATGCTTGTGCCGGTGACAGTGTAAGTTGTTGTTGTTGTCGGGTTGGCGGTCGGGCTCTGACAAAGCGTGCAGCTTAAAGTGGTAGAAGGACTCCAGGAGTAGGAGTTAGCCCCGTTACCTGTAAGGATCACCTGGCTGCCAGTGCAAATGGCTGGCGATGCTGGGGTGACGCTTACCGATGGAAGGGGATTCACCGTAATTGTCACGGTTGCGGTGTTGGTACAGCCGTTTATATCGGTTCCAATAACAGTATAAGTAGTTGTAGATGTCGGGTTGGCTGTTGGGTTTTGACAGGACACGCAGCTTAGGGCGGTTGCCGGGAACCAGGAGTAGGAGTTAGCCCCACTTGCCGACAGGTTTACTGATACCCCAACACATACAGTTACAGTTGGCGGGCTTGCGCTCACAGAAGGAAGCGGGCTGACTGTTACAGCTACTGTTGCCGTATTTGTGCAGCCATTTGCATCGGTACCTACCACTGTATAAGTTGTGTTTGCAGTAGGGCTTGCTGTCGGACTCGGGCAGAAAGTGCAGCTTAATCCTGTTGATGGCGACCACGAGTAGGAACTGGCACCGTTGCCCGTGAGGGTAACCGATGCGCCAGTGCAAATCGTTGCGGATGCTGGCGCAACGCTCACAGAAGGCAAAGGATTAACGCTTACGGTTACCGTAGCAGCATTTGTACACCCGTTACCGGCTGTTCCTATAACTGTATAGGAGGTGGTTACCGTAGGGTTTGCGGTTGGGGCTTGGCAGGTGGTGCAACTTAGGCCCGAAGCTGGAGCCCAGGAATAGGAGTTCGCTCCATTAGCTGTTAGGTTAACAGAACCTCCCGCGCAAATAGCTCCTGATGCAGGTACAACGCTTACTGTGGGCGAAGGATTAACTGTTACAGTTACTGTAGCGGTGCTGGTACACCCGCTTGCCGCTGTGCCTGTGACCGTATAAGTTGTGGTGAAAAGCGGGCTTGCCGTTGGATTCACGCAGGTTGTACAGCTCAATCCTGTGGCGGGGGCCCATGAATAAGAAACTCCTCCATTGGCAGTCAGTACGGTTGAGCTTCCTGAACAAATAGTTGCAGAAGAGGGGATCACGGTGATGACCGGCAGTGGATTGACAGTAAGGGTCACAGTCGCGGAATTGGTGCAACCGTTTCCATCCGTGCCTACCACCGTATAAGTGGTGGTGGTTGTCGGGTTAGCTGTAGGGCTTGTGCAAAGAGTGCAGTTCAGGCCGGTAGCGGGCGACCATGAGTAAGAGCTGGCACCATTACCCGTCAGGGTTACCGATGATCCTGTACAAATAGCGGGCGATGCAGGAACAACCGTTACGGTCGGAAGCGGGTTCACAGTTACGGTCACTGTTGCCGTATTGGTACAGCCGCTGGCCGCTGTACCTGTAACAGTGTAAGTAGTGGTCACAGTCGGGTTGGCTGTAGGACTTGAACACGAAATACAGCTCAGTCCAGACGCAGGGGCCCAGGAATAAGAAGTTCCCCCGCTGGCCGTAAGCACAGTTGAGTTTCCTGAACAGATAGAGGCTGAGGCAGGTGACATGCTTATGGAGGGCGGTGGATTGACCGTCACAGTTACCGTAGCCGTATTGGTACAGCCGTTTAGCGCTGTCCCGGTAACGGTATAGGTAGTGGTAACCGATGGGGAGACGGTGATACCTGAACCGCTCAGGCTGCCGGGATTCCATAAATAAGTGTTTGCCCCGCTGGCTGATAGGGTAGTGCTGCCTCCTGAGCAAATCGTTGCCGAAAGTGGGCTAATCGTCACTATTGGTGCAGTAGTCACAGTAATGAGAATGGATGTAGTGTCGGAGCAAGTACCATTTGAAACCAAGACGCTGTAATTGGTAGTAATGGTCGGGGTTACGGTTACAACGGAAGTAGTCGCCCCTGTGCTCCAGGAATAAGTTATTCCCCCGGTTGCAGTAAGGGTGGTGCTTCCTCCACCGCAAATCGTGTTATTGCCGGTGATGTTCGGGGGCGCTATACACTGGCAGAGCAGGGTGGTAAGATCGGCAGAAACCACTCCCACCACGGGATTGTTTGTAGCTCCTCCGGGAGCTACCGTAACGGAGAAATTACCTGTTACCACTGCCGGGGTATTGACAATTGAAACGGGAGAGGTTTCGTTGCATCCGCTTACTCCAACCGTATCGGTTCGTATCAGATAAAAATCTTCCGCGCCTACTCCAAATGTTTTTGTCCATCCGAGAAGCACATACTGGCCGTTGGTCATCTGATGGACAAAACGGGCGTATTCATCGTTCCCTCCACCGTAAGCTTTCGACCAAATGAGCCCTCCGGTATTGTTGGTCTTAAACAGATAGGAGTCATCCCCGCCAGACCCAAAGCTTCTTGTAGAACCGGCTATAATAAATTGGCCGGACGAGGTTTCCCGGATGCAGTAACCAAAATCATTATTCGCGCCTCCGTAGGTTTTAGCCCATTGGAAGGCACCGGCAGAATCGACATTAACAACAAAGGCATCGTCCCCTCCGGCCCCGAAGCTCCTTGTTGAGCCTGCGATCAGATACTTACCGTTTGAAATCTGCCTGATCGAATACCCGAAATCCCTGTTTCCTCCCCCGAAAGTCCTGAATGAGACAAAATTTCCGGCTCCGTTCACTTTTAGCAGGAAAACGTCCTCTTGGCCGGCTCCGAAACTTTCGGTAGAGCCGGTCACAATATACATTCCCGAGGTTGTTTGCTGAGCAGCGTAACCGAACTCTTTATTGCCTCCGCCATAAGCATTAGCCCATTGCAGGTTGCCGTTCAGATCGGTCTTCACTAAGTATATGTCTTCCGCCCCCGCACCGAATGGCGATTTTGTATAACCGGTAATAAGATAGCCCAGATCCGAGGTTTGCTGCACATAATTACCCTCCTCGTCATTTCCCGCACCGTACGTTTTAGTCCATTGTACGGTTCCTAAACTGTTAGTTTTAATGAGAATAACATCCCTGGCCCCTGAACCGTAGCTTTGCGTAAAACCCGTTATAATATATCCACCGTCAGCCGTCTGCTGAACGCATCTGCCTTCGTCCCTGGCATTTCCGCCAAAGGCCTTTGACCATAAAACAACCCCGTTGGCGTTCGTCTTAACGAGGTAAATATCCTCTGCGCCCGCCCCGAAACTCCTGGTAGTTCCTGCGCAGATAAATCCTCCGTCAGTAGTTTGATGTACGGCATAGCCATTGTCATCATTATTTCCTCCAATTGCTTTCTGGAAGTAGTTGGTTTGGCTACTTGCCGGAGTAACTATCAGAAGGATAAGTAAAACTGAAAGTATAAATGCCTGAGGAACGGACGAAAGCTGGGTTATATGCGGATTCCTTAACGATGCGTATGCATCTCCCGCCCGCTGGATAAACCCGATGGGGAGTTTATGAGCGTGCAATGAGAAAGCCTTAGGGGCAGAAAGGCCAAACATACAATTTGGATTAGGGGTTTCATCGAATTACTACACCTTTTATACGCCTGATGAAAATCAAATGTTTTAAAAAGCGATTGATTTTAGCTGAGTTCTGTTTTTTTGAGGTCAAATCTTTCAAAATTTGATACGTAATACTTCAATCCTAAAAATTCAGGACTGGCTTCACGATTCAATGTTATTGCCGCGTTCTCTTTCTATAACGGAGAAGCCCCACTCGCTCAGCCTGATAATCGTCCCCCTGTAAAGTCCTTTAAGCACGTCCCTTACGCGTGTGGTATAAAAAAGCAGGTGTCCCGGTTGCGTGGTTCTTTGTGACTTATGTATGCCAAGCAGTTTTTGAACTTCCCCCGTAAGCCTTTCGCTACGCTTGCGGAGCTCCAGAACCTCAGTATATTTCTCACGGGCCATCCTGACTTTCTTTTCCATGTCAATCATGTCTATGCCTTTGAGAGGACTATCTGCTCCTTCCTTTTTGTGCTTTTTCAGAATATCTTCCGCAAGCTTCAGAAGCATTTGCGGATTTCGGTC
>JBFLYZ010000006.1:0-85018 GCA_040756415.1 Bacteroidota bacterium | reverse complement strand
AGCGGGATCGCTTTTTTATACGCGATTTGTTCCTACTTTTGATTGATGCCCCGAACGATACAGATCAGCAAAGACCTCAGCCTTTCACCGCATACCAAAGACGATATCTCCGGCTGGCTTACCTACCTCAACGACCGCGCCCTGTACCGGGGAACACTCATGATCCCCTATCCTTACCGCAAGGCCGATGCCCTGGCTTTCCTGCGTCTGAACCAAGGCCTGAAGGCACGGCATGGCAGGGAAATGAACTTCGCCATACGCGACAGCCAGGGAAGAATGATAGGGGGAATAGGTTTCCAGGGCAAATACGGGAAAGGTTCGCATAAGGATGAGATCGGCTACTGGCTGGGGCGCCCTTACCGCGGCCGGGGCATCATGACCGCGGTGCTGAAACGGTTTTGCTCCTTCGCCTTCGAAGAAAGGAAGCTTTCGCGCATAGAAGCTACCATTTTTCCTTTTAATATTGCATCGATGCGGCTGGTAGAGCGATGCGGTTTCAGGCTGGAAGGCCGGCTCAGGAAAGCCTACCTGAAAAACGGCCGTTATATAGACGGGATGTTATACGCTAAAGTCAGATAAGTATGAATAAAAAATTCAAGGAACTGGAGAACAAGATCCGCGAAGCGCACCTGGGCGGAGGAGAAAAAAGAATTGAAAGCCAGCATAAAAAAGGTAAGCTCACCGCGCGCGAGCGCCTGCATTTCCTGCTCGATGAAGGCAGCTTTGAAGAAATAGGCATGTTCGTTACCCACCGTGCCACCGAGTTCGGGCTGGAGAAGGAAAAATACCTGGGCGATGGCGTGGTGACCGGGTACGGAAGGATAAACGGAAGGCTGGTCTACGTCTTTGCGCAGGACTTTACCGTGTTCGGGGGCTCGCTGTCGGAGGCGCACGCTGAGAAGATATGCCGCATCATGGACCTGGCCATGAAAAATGGCGCGCCCGTGATCGGGCTGAACGACTCCGGTGGCGCACGCATACAGGAGGGGGTGGTATCGCTGGGCGGCTATGCCGATATATTTTACCGCAACACCCTTGCATCGGGCGTTATCCCGCAGATCTCGGCCATCATGGGCCCCTGCGCGGGAGGAGCTGTTTACTCACCGGCCATCACCGATTTCATCCTGATGGTAGAGAATACATCCTATATGTTCGTTACCGGCCCCAACGTGGTGAAAACGGTGACGCACGAAGAAGTGACCAGCGAGGAATTAGGAGGCGCATCGGCCCATTCCACCAAATCGGGCGTAACGCATTTTTCCTGCGCCAATGAGATGGAATGCATCAATCACATCAAGCAATTGCTCAGTTATATCCCTCAGAACTGCGAAGACGAGCCGCCCGCTGCGGATTATACGCCCGCCAACGAGAAGCGGCCCGCGCTCAACGGCATAGTGCCCGACAATCCCAACCAGCCATATGATATGCGCGAGGTCATCGCGGGCACGGTTGATCCGGATTCTTTTTTTGAAGTGCACCGCAACTTCGCGGAGAACATCGTGGTGGGCTTTGCGCGGCTGGCCGGCAGGTCGATCGGGATCGTGGCCAACCAGCCCGCCCACCTGGCCGGAGTGCTCGATATCAACTCATCGGCCAAAGCCGCGCGGTTTGTGCGCTTCTGCGATTGCTTCAATATTCCCCTGCTCGTGTTCGAAGATGTGCCCGGCTTCCTGCCCGGCACCGACCAGGAGTGGAACGGCATCATATCGAACGGTGCCAAGCTGCTCTACGCCTTTTGCGAAGCCACCGTGCCGCGCGTAACCGTCATTACCCGCAAGGCCTATGGCGGGGCCTATGACGTGATGAACAGCAAGCACATCGGTGCCGATATGAACTATGCCTGGCCCTCGGCCGAGATCGCGGTGATGGGAGCCAAAGGAGCGGTAGAGATCATTTTCAAGGGAGAGAAGGACCTCAAAAAAAAGGAAGAGGAGTATATCCAGCACTTTGCCAACCCTTACCGGGCGGCAGAAAGAGGATATATTGATGAGGTGATCAAGCCTGAAGACACCCGGGAAAAGCTCATTTCGGCCTTTAAAATGCTTGAAAATAAGGCAGATAGACTTCCCAGGAAGAAACATGGCAATATACCCCTATAATGCCCTGGCCAGGTACTTTTTCTTTACGCATCATATAAATACATGCAACCTTAGCATAGAATAATCCGTCTTTGTTATGCCTTTGGGATTGATAAGAATGAGTGAATTTTGTCGGCCACAGGCATTTTAGGTTAGGATATCTTCTTTTATATTTGTTCTGTTACAAAAACCGCTTACCATGAAAAAACTGATACCCGCTATTGTTGTTGCCGCGCTGGCGTTCAACTCCTGCACCAAGGAAAACTCGGAGATCCCGGAGATCAACAACATATCTACCGAAAGAAAGGCCCTGATGCTGAAGTTCGGGTCTACCACCTGCGGTATTTGCAATGCGCATGAGCCCGCGCTGCGCGCTTTCTACAACGAAAACAAGTATACCGTGATCGGCATTTCCGTATTGCAGGATGTGACTAACACCACGGACATAAGCTGGCAGTATAATTATTCCGGCATTCCCGCGTACACCGAGGGCACGTACAACGTTTTCGACACTACCACCACGAAGGATATTGCCATATCCAGCGCTACCGCCACCATAGGCACCAAGGCCGATATTGGCGTGGGCCTGAAGCCCATCCTGAATGGCGATAACGTGACCATCAAAATGACCCTTGCGGCCTTCAAGGATATCTCCGGCACGTATAACGTGGCTGTTTACGCCATAGAAGACGGTGTGGACGTATCGGCAGTGAGCGGCAACCCGGGCGAGACCCGCGACCATGTTTACCGCGGTGCGGCCAATAACCTGGTATGGGGCATGCCTATAGCCAATATGGCCAAGGGAGAGAAAAAGGATTACACCATGGTTTACAACCTGGGCACCCAGGGAACCAACTATAATGATGCGATGAAAATGCGTTATGTTGCCGTTATCTACAAAATGGAGAACAACCGTGGCGTAGAGGTTATGAACTGCAACGTGGCCGCACAACAATAATCCCGGTCAGACCGGAAAAAAAGGAGTCCAGTCAGGCTCCTTTTTTTATTGGTATCTCGCTTATGAAAAAAACAACCATCGTCTTTATCTTATCCGGCATCCTGGCTGTCCATGCCTGGGCCGGGCCGGGAAATGACCGTACCCGCCTGCGCAACGCGCATTCCAAAGGGCAGTTCACTTTCGGTGGCGGAATTGGCATTGGCGGGCTGCAGTACCCGCACGGCAACGATTACCTGCAGTTCGGAGAAGTGACCATCGAGCATTCCAAACTGCCGTACAATGTGCGCGCTGACTATGGCATGACCAACGATATCAGCATTGGCGCCATGATCAATCATTTCAACGCACGCGTGGAAGTGAAGGACAATACCGATCCGCAGAACAAGAACGGGTTCGACTATAAGTCTACCTCGGTGCTGCTGCGCGCAAGTTATCATATTTACCTGGGCCGCAACTACGTATGGCTCGACCCCTACGCCACCGGCATGTTCGGGTACCACATCCTGAACAGTATTCCCTTTGGCGACAACAACTATTTCGAGCCCAACCAAAGCGGCATAGCCTGGTCCTTCCAGCTCGGGCTCAATATCTACCCCTTCCAGAACTTCGGCATTTACCTGGAAGGCGGCTATGGCACCAACATTGCCAACACCGGGCTGGTCATCCGCTTTTAAGCGCCTTGCTCTTGTTGATTTTTCTCCTTCCGTCAGGATAGATTTTATTCTTTTCTTTGTATCCAACGCTGTTTTTGATTTATGAATGTACTGGTACTCGGTTCTGGGGGAAGGGAGCACGCTTTTGCGTGGAAGATCGCACAGAGCAAAAAACTTACCCGCCTTTTTATAGCGCCCGGCAATGCGGGCACCGCGCAGTGCGGCAGCAATGTGAACATAGCGGTAACCGATTTTGAGTCCATCAGGAAGTTCGTTCTTGAAAACGCGGTCCGCATGGTGGTGGTGGGTCCCGAGGATCCGCTGGTCAAAGGCATACGCGATTTCTTCCGGGCAGATCCGCTGCTGAAGGATGTGCTGCTCATCGGCCCCGGAAAGGATGGCGCGCAACTGGAAGGCAGCAAGGATTTTTCAAAGCAGTTCATGCAGCGGCATGGAATACCCACCGCCCGCTACCGTACCTTTGGCCGCGAAACGCTGGCCGAAGGCCGGGAATTTTTGCGCCAGCTCTCTCCGCCCTACGTGCTGAAAGCTGACGGGCTGGCGGCCGGCAAGGGCGTGATCATTCCCCATACGCTCGAAGAAGCGGAAAAAGAGCTGGAAGAAATGTTGTCCGGCAAGTTCGGCAGCGCCTCTTCCAAAGTGGTGATCGAAGAGTTCCTGAAAGGGATCGAGCTCTCCGTGTTTGTTCTTTCCGATGGCATATCCTACAAGCTGCTGCCTTCAGCCAAAGACTACAAGCGCGTTGGCGAAGGCGACACGGGGCCAAACACCGGTGGTATGGGAGCCGTATCGCCCGTGCCTTTTGCCGATGATGCCTTTCTGAAAAAGGTGGAGGAGCGCATCGTTATCCCCACCATGGAGGGATTGAAAAAAGAAGGGATCACCTACAAAGGGTTTATCTTCATAGGCCTGATGAACGTAAATGGCGACCCCTTCGTGATCGAGTACAATTGCCGCATGGGCGATCCCGAAACGGAGGTGGTCATCCCGCGCCTGAAGACCGACCTGCTCGATCTGCTCGAGGCCGCTGCCACCGGCAAGCTAAACGCCCTGCACCTGGAAACGGACCCCCGCTATGCCGCTACCGTTGTTCTGGTATCGGGAGGCTACCCGGGTGACTATGAAAAGGGGAAAGAGATAAGGGGGCTGGATGAGGCGGAAGGCAGCACGGTGTTTCATGCGGGCACCGCGCAGGCGTCAGGGAAAACGCTGACCAGCGGGGGGCGTGTGCTTGCCATTACCTCCTTTGGCCAAAGCATGCAAGAGGCCCTGGAAAGATCGTTCGACAATGCGGAAAAGATACAGTACGAAAAAAAATATTACCGAAGGGATATCGGCAGGGACCTGGTGAGCTGAGGTTTTATTTCAGGGTGCCGTTCTCGCGAGCTTCCCTGTTATAACGCGCCATCATTCCCATCCAGATCAGGAAGGCCACGGAGCCCGCTGTGATGAAGAATGCGTTGGGTAACCAGGTTAGCGTTTCCATCACGTTCAGGAAGAACCATTCGGAGATGTTGCCCAGCGCAACCCAGAAGTCAGTAAAATTCATAGCCTAGCTTTTTAACTGGCTCAAAAATAAAAAATATTTGGATACCCGCTCCCGTAAATGCTGATAGATACTTTCAGAACCTACCGTACCGAATCCCTGCTGAAGCTGCCCCTGTGGGGTCTTTTTCTTTGGGCCTTTGCGTTCACGGTCAGCGGCCTGTTCTATTATGACCCGGTATCGCCCCTTTACGATGCCATTGCCGCTTATGTAAGCCGGTATATCTGGATCAACCGGACGCTGGCCTTCCTGCTGGTGCTCGCTTCGGCCTACCTGCTGGGTTATATGCTCAACCGCCACCAGTTGCTGCCCTCCAAATCCTACCTCCCCTCCTTTTTCTACGTGCTCTTTATGAGCTATAAGCCCGCCCTGCTGGAATTCAACAAGTTCATTCTGCTCAACCTGATCTACATGCTGATCTTCGACCAGCTTTTCAGGACATATAAGAAGGAATCGGCCGACCGGAACATATTCAACGCGGCCTTTCTGGCCGGGCTTACCGGGCTGATCTTCCTGCCTTCCTCCGTCTGCATACTGCTGGTATTCATCGCCCTGGTCATCCTGCGCACACCCAGCCTGCGCGAGATGCTGGTCGCGCTCATTGCTTTCCTCGTCCCCTTCATTTATTTCCTGTCTTATTATTTTTTAACCGACCGCTTCATGCTGGTCTCCTATATCATCCGCGAAGAGCTCAGCTTCAAAGGCTTTACCTACCTGTTCACCGGCAGCATAGAGGCGTATATTGAGTTCGCATTCTGGGGACTGTTCATCATCGCGCTGCTATACTACCTCTTCAGGCGATCGGTTCAATTGCTTATCGTGCAGTACACCAACTCCATCGTTATCCTTTTTACCCTTTTCGCAGCGCTGATCGGCTATGCTTTCGAGGCGCAGGCCTGCTTTGCCGATTTTGCTATCCCCGCCTCTCTCCTGCTCTCGCACCTGACGCTGCAGCTCAAAAAGACCGGCTTCCTTGAATTCCTGATCTGGTGCATCGTGGCCATGATCGCTGCCGGGTATTTCGAAGAGCAAATTTTCGTATTTTTGAACCTGAAATAAGACCAAAGAAATGAAGTTCGGTGTTGTTGTTTTCCCGGGGTCCAACTGCGACCAGGATATGATCTACGTACTGCGCAATTTGATGGGGCAGGAAGTTGCTGAGCTCTGGCACAAGGACCATAACCTGAAGAATTGCGATTTTATCGTGCTGCCGGGCGGGTTTTCCTATGGCGATTACCTGCGCTCAGGCGCCATAGCCCGTTTCTCTCCCATCATGAACGAGGTCATGGAGTTTGCCGATAAGGGCGGATACGTGTTTGGCGTGTGCAACGGGTTCCAGATCCTGTGCGAGGCCGGTCTTGTGCCGGGCGCCCTGCTGCACAATATAGAGCGGAAGTTCATCTGCAAAAATGTGTTCATCCGGTCGCAGAACAGCGATACGCTTATTACCTCGGCCATCCCCAGGGATAAGGCCCTCAGGATACCCATTGCGCACGGGGAAGGGAACTACTTTAACGATGCGGCCGCGCTTAAGAAGATGAATGAAAACGGCCAGATCCTGTTCCGGTATTGCGATGCAGAGGGCCGCATCACGCCCGAATCCAACCCGAACGGCTCGGCAGAGAACATAGCCGGCATCTGCAATGAGAAAAAGAATGTTTTCGGCATGATGCCTCACCCCGAGCGAGCGGCCGACCCCGAACTGGGCAACACCGATGGGCGCTTCCTTTTCGAATCCATCCTGCGCCTGGTCACCGCCTGATCATTCCAGGTAAAAGCGCATCTCCGCTATGTATTTCCATACTGCTTCCGGCAGGAAATAACGCACGTCTCTTTTATTCCTTATCGCTTCCCGTATGAAGGTGGAGGATATCTCCATGACCGGGGCCTGCGTGATCTTTACCCGCGGATGGGCGACATGGGCCGGAGGGCTTCCCAGGCGGGGATAAACATAAATATCGTGGCCGTTCATGAGCGCCTCGTAATTCTTCCATTTATGCAGGGTCTGCAGGTTATCGCTGCCCATGATCAGCGCGAACTCCTCGTTCGGAAACTTCTCTTTCAGGTAGGCCAGCGTATCGATGGTATAGGATGGCCGGGGAAGGCCGAACTCGATATCGCTGGCGCGAAAACCGGCAAAATCCCCTATCGCCTCGCGCACCATGCGCAGGCGCTGCTTGTCGGGCAAGAGGCTTTCTTTGCTTTTAAGCGGGTTGTGCGGTGACACCACGAACCAGATCTTTTCCAGGCCGGTGAAGGCGAGCATGTAATTGGCTATGGCCATGTGGCCTATATGCACCGGGTTGAACGAGCCAAAGAAAAGACCCACCTTCATGTTAAAAAACCGCCCACGATTTTTTCCGCTTCCGCAAAGGCCTGCGGCAGGCTGTCGTTCTTCAGAATGATATCGAAATTCTTTGCCTCTTCTATTTCGCGCGGAGCCCTGGCCATACGCCTGGCTATGCTCTCGGGCGTTTCCGTTTCGCGTTTTCTCAGGCGGTCTTCCAGGCTTTTAAGCGAGGGGGGCATGACGAATACCGCCAGGGCGCGGGGGCCGAACTGGTTCTTGAGGTTGAGCCCGCCTTTCACATCCACGTCAAAGATCACATGCTTGCCTTTGCGCCATATCCTCCACAGCTCCTTCTGCAGGGTCCCGTAATAATGTCCTTTGTATACCTCCTCGTACTCGATGAACTCGCCATCCGCTATCTTTTTTTTGAATTCCTCCAGCGATATGAAATAATAATCCACGCCTTCGGCCTCATCGCCCCGTATGGGCCGGCTGGTAGCCGATACGGAAAACTCGAGGCGATCGGGGAACTTTTCAAGCAGGTGGTGCACGATGGTGGTTTTGCCCGCACCGCTGGGAGCCGAAAATATGATCAGTTTACCCTCCTGTGTCATAATACGTTGTTGAGCTGTTCCTTGATCTTTTCCAGTTCGTCTTTCATCTGTACCACCCGCTGCTGTATACCCGCGTCATTCGCTTTAGAGCCGATGGTGTTGATCTCGCGGCCGATTTCCTGCGAGATGAACCCCAGCTTTCGCCCCGGGGATTCTTCCTTCATCGTGGCGATAAAGTAATCGCAATGCGTTCTGAGCCTTACCTTCTCTTCGGTGATATCCAGCTTCTCGATATAATAGACCAGCTCCTGTTCGAAGCGGTTCTCGTCCACTTTCTCCCTGAGCTCTTCCACGCTCCTGCGCAGGCGTTCGCGCACGGCCGGTATTCTTTTTATGTCCAGTTGCTCCACCTCATCCAGCAGGCGCCTGATACCCGCCACCCGTTCGGACAGGTCCCGGCCCAGTGTTTTCCCCTCATCGGCCCGGAAACGCGCAAAACCGGCAAGCGCCTTGCTGATGCACTGGCGGGCGATCTTCCATTCCTTCTCGCTCAGCTCCTCCTTCTCGGTCTTGAACACATCCGGCATTTTCAATATAAGGCCGAGCATATCGCCACCCGTGAGCTTTAATTCCTTGGCCAGGGCGCTCAGCTCGCGGTAATAGGTCCTGGCCAGCGGGCGATTGACCGTTGCCGTTGGCAACTGGTCCACCTGCTCGCTGTAGATCGCGAAATCGACCTTCCCTCTTCCGGCTACACGCGATATCTCCTGGCGGATCTCGTTCTCCTTATCCCTGAAATAGGACGAGAGGCGCATGTTCAGGTCGAGCTGCTTGCTGTTGAGCGAACGTATCTCGACCGTGATCTTTTTTCCCCCGATCTCAGCGCTAGCCTTGCCGAAGCCGGTCATGGAGTGGATCATAACGAATTATTTTAACCAAATGTAATCATTCTTTCTGCTTGCCGGCCTTCCTGCTCACCAGGTATACTCCCGTAAAGATCAGCAGGGCCGATACCGCTTTCTGCCAGGTGAGCTCATCGTTCCTGAAAACAAAAATGGCGATCAGCGCGGTGAGCAGGGGCTGCAGGTAAATATAGGCGCTGACAATGGAAGGGCTCAGCTCCTTGAGCGAGTAGGTATTGAGCAGGTAAGCGACAAACGTGGTGAACACTACGATGAAGCCCGCCAGCAGCATGATCTCCGCTGCCAGCGTATCCCAGTCGAACGCGGTCGCATCAGCGATGCCGAAGGGAAGCACCATGGGCAAGCCGAAGAGAAATACCCATTTCAGGATGGTGACCGTATGGTACTTCTGCATCAGGGGCTTAACCAGCACCAGGTATGTGCCCCAGGAAAGCGCGTTAAGGAATACGTACAGGTCGCCCAGAAAAGACGATTCCTTATTAACGGGGCCTATGTTCTGGTAAACAAGGTAGGCCGCTCCGGAGAAGCCGATCACGATGCCCGCAAAGCGCAGCAGCGTGATCCGCTCGCGTATCACCAGGCTGGCGATGATCAGCACCAGTATGGGGGTGGTGATCATCATAATGGCCGCATCGATGGGCGAGGTGAGGTCAAGCCCCTTAAGGAAAAGCGACTGATTGACGGCCACACCGAAAACAGCCAGAAGTACAAGCCGCGGCAGGTCTTTCCTTTCGGTCTTTTCACGGACCAGAAGCGATGAAAGCCAGAAGAGCAGAACGGCACCGCTTACCCGCAATATCACCAGCACATTATAAGGAATAACCTCCATCACCACCTTGGCGATAGGAAAGCTGGCCGCGTAAAGCGCCTGGGCCAGGAACAGGGCGATGTGCGCGCTCAGGGTTTTATTCACCGGCCCAGTTCCTCCCTTACCGCTTCGATATTGCTTGGCGCATTCCCGATGAAGATCTTTTTCCCGATCAGGATGACCGGGCGCCTGAGAAATGTGTACTCCTCCAGTATATATTTCCGGTAATCCTTTTCCGTCAGCTCCTTTTTGTTCAGGCCCCAGGCGCGGAACTTCAGCGCCACGCGGCTGAACAGGGATTCGTAGCTCCCGGAGAGCTGCTTCATCTCATCGAGCTGTTCGGGCGTGATCTTGTCCGTCTTGATATCCTGCATTTTGAAATTCTTTGGCGAGATCTTGAGTTCCTTGATGATCCTGGCGCAGGTATCGCAGGAAGACAGGTAGTAGATTTTTTTCATGCCGTGGCGATAAAGGGCTGGCGCGAAGTTACAAATGATACGTTAATGCTTCAAGCTTTCACCCGGCTCCGCCTTCGTGCTGATTTTGCTATATTCGTGCCTCCACGGGCGAGCTGTGTCTTGGCCCTAACATGCAGACATATGAAGTTCGGAACCAAAGTGATCCATGCGGGGCAGGAACCCGATCCCTCAACGGGAGCTATCATGACCCCCATCTACCAGACCACCACGTACGTGCAGGAATCGCCCGGCAAGCACAAGGGCTATGCCTATGCGCGGGGCAAAAATCCCACGCGGGTGGCGTTGGAAAAATGTATTGCGGCCCTTGAGAATGCCCGCTACGGCCTGTGCTTTTCGAGCGGCATGGGCGCTACCGATGCGGTGGCCAAGCTGCTTAAGCCGGGCGATGAGGTGATCACGGGCGATGACCTGTATGGGGGCACCTACCGCATGTTCACCAAAGTGTTCGCGCAGTATGGGATCAGGTTTCATTTTATCGACCTGAAGGACCTCAGCTCGGTCAGGAAACACATCAACGAAAAGACCAAACTGCTGTGGGTGGAAACCCCCACCAACCCCACCATGCAGGTGATCGATATTGCGGCCTGCGCGAAGCTGGCCAGGGCCGGCAACATGATGTTTGTTGTCGACAACACGTTCGCATCGCCTTACCTGCAGAACCCCCTGGACCTGGGTGCCGACATCGTAATGCATTCGGCTACCAAATACCTGGGCGGGCACAGCGATGTGGTGATGGGCGCGCTCTGCACGAACGATGAAAAGCTGCACGAGCAACTGGCCTTTATCCTCAACGCCTGCGGAGCCAACCCGGGGCCGATGGATTCTTTCCTGGTGCTGCGCGGGCTTAAGACCCTTCACGTGCGTATGGAGCGCCACTGCTTTAACGGCAGGAAAATGGCCGAATTCCTGAAAGCTCATCCCAAAGTGGATAAACTATACTGGCCGGGGTTTGCCGATCACCCGAATCACGATATAGCCAAAAAACAGATGCGCGACTTCGGGGGCATGATCTCATTCACCCTGAAAGGCGCCAGCCTTGAAAGCACTTTCAGGCTGGCTTCTTCCTTCAAAGTATTTTCACTGGCCGAGTCGCTGGGCGGAGTAGAATCGCTGGTCAACCATCCTGCTACCATGACCCATGCCTCTATCCCGAAGGCCGAACGCGAACGCGTGGGCGTTACCGATACGCTTCTCCGCCTGAGCGTGGGCATTGAAGACGCTGAGGACCTGCTGGCCGATCTCCAACAAGCCCTTGACGCATGAACTACTACTACATAACCGGCACCTCGCGCGGCATAGGCAGGGCCATGGTCGAATACCTGCTCAGTGATGAACGTAACCACGTTACAGGCATTTCGCGCAGCGGGGGCATAAAACACGAGCGGTACAGGCATATCCCCATGGACCTGAGCGATCCGCTTGCCGTGAAGGAATTCCGTTTCGAAACACATAAGCAAGCCCAACGCATCTGCCTGATCAATAATGCCGGAGCCATTGGCCAGGTAAAGCCGGCCGGCCGGCTGTCGAACGAGCAACTGATAGCCGACTTCAACCTTAACCTGGTCGCCCCGGGCCTGCTTATGAACAACTTTATTGCGGCCTACCGCGATGTGGCTGCCGAAAAGATCATCGTTAACGTAAGCTCTGGCGCAGGTAAATACCCCATCGATGGATGGAGCGTGTACTGCAGCGCCAAGGCCGGGCTGGACATGTTCAGCCGGGTGGTGGACGCAGAGCAGAAAACCACAGCGCCTTACGGTTTTCGCGTATTCGCCATAGCCCCGGGCGTGGTGGAAACGCAGATGCAAACGGATATACGCCAGGCCAGCCGCGAGGATTTCAGCCGCCTGAGCGATTTCATTAATTATAAAAGCACCGGGCAACTGGCCGATCCGCGCCTTGTAGCCGAGAAATATTTTCATATATTAGCAAATCAAAATTCCATCCCCGAAGTAGTATTATCCGTTAAAGATTATTGATCATGAAAAGAACACTTACACTGGCACTCCTGCTTGCCTGCGCCCTGGCCTTCGGGCAGAACGAGGTTCACAAATGCTGGACCCACGAACACGCCATGGAGCTGATGAAGAACAATCCCGAATACCGGCAGCAGTATCAGGATTACGAGGCGATGCTTCAGCAGATATCGGAAAATGCCCTGCTGAAGACCCAGGAGAGCACACAATCCGTGCCGCGCGTTATTCCCGTGGTGTTCCACGTGATACACGAGGGCGGGGCTGAAAATATTTCCAAGGCCCAGATACTCGACCAGATCCGCATACTCAACGAGGACTTTATCCGCGCCAACCCCGATACCGTCAATACTCCCGCCCCGTTCGCTGCCGTAGCCGCCAATTGCAATATCGAGTTCAGGCTGGCCCAGAAGGATCCCAGCGGCAACTGTACCGATGGTATCGTTCGTATCTTCTCATCCCAGACTAATAACGCCAACGACAACACCAAGGCACTGAGCTACTGGCCCAGCAACAGGTACCTGAACGTTTGGGTAGTAAAGAGCATAGAAAGCACCAGCGGTGTGATACTGGGTTATGCCCAGTTTCCGGGCTTTGGAAGCCCCACCACTGACGGGGTGATGATACGCCACGATTGCATAGGCTCTATCGGCACAGCCCCGCTCGGGCCTTTCTCCTACGAAGTAGGACGGGTTGCGACCCATGAAGTGGGACACTGGCTGGGCCTGCGTCACGTATGGGGCGATGCGAATTGCGGCAACGACTTTGTGGCCGACACCCCGCAGGCACAGGCCGCCAATTCCGGCTGTCCTTCATTCCCTCACGATGCCAATATCTGCACGAACACGGGAGCGAATGGTGAGATGTACCCGAACTATATGGATTATTCGAACGGCAACTGCCTGAACCTGTTCACGGCCGGGCAGAAGGCCATCATGGATGCCACGCTGGCGGGTACAAGACAGAACATTCCTTCGCCTTCCAACCTCAACTTTACCGGCACCAACGGCACACCGGCCGTGCTCTGTGCGCCCAAGGCCGATTTCCTGCCCCAGCCCACCCGATTCATCTGCGCGGGCGCTTCCGTGAGTTTTACCAGCATTGCTTATAACGGCCAGCCCACTTCCTGGAGCTGGAATTTCCCGGGCGGCACGCCTTCCACCTCTACGGATTCTACTCCCCTTGTCGTGTACAATACGCCCGGAGTATATAACGTTTCGCTCACGGTAAGCAATACGGCCGGAAGCCATACCAAAACGATCAACAACGTGGTCTACGTAAGCCCCGCCACGGCCATGTACAGCGGCTGGCAGTTCTACGAAGGCTTCGATGTAGGCGGCCCCATACCGAACAACGACTGGTGGGTGCTCAATCCCAACGGGAACAACACCTGGGCGCAAACCACCAATGGCGTGTATTACTCTCCGAACAACTGCATCATGGTCAACAATGTCAGCTCCATGTCGGGACAGATCGATGAAGTGATCAGCCCATCGGTGAACCTCTCGCAGATCAACAACCCCAGCCTGTATTTCAAGGTGGCCTACGCGCAGAAGAACTCTTCCAACGGTGACCGGCTTCGCGTATTCGTCTCCACCAATTGCGGGCAGACCTGGACCCTGCGCATGACCAAGCTGGGCACCAACCTGGCCACCGTGCCTGCGCAAACCTCGCCTTTCCTGCCCAGCCAGGTTACGCAATGGAGAATGGAGACCGTATCGCTTACCTCTTTCGCCACACAACAGAACGTGCGCTTTAAATTCGAGTTCCTGAGTGATGGCGGTAATCATATCTACCTGGATGATATCAATGTTTCCGGACCGCTGGGCGGGACAGAGCTCGAGCAGCAGCTCGGGTTCGCTGTTTACCCCAACCCCAGCAGCTCTTCTTCCGTGGCTTCATTCACGCTCCCGGCAGACGCGCAGGCAGCCATCATGCTGTATGACATGACCGGCAGGGAAACACAAAGCGTCTTTTCAGGCCACCTGAAGGCGGGAGAGCACAGCTTTGTGATCAACCCGGAAGGCACCCTGGGCAAGGGTATCTACCTGCTGAAGGTCGTTATCGATGGAAATGTCATTACACGGAAAATCATTATACACTGATGAAGCGTTCCTTTGACCGTATTACCGCGGGCCTGCTCATGGCAGGCTTCGCTTTTTTTAATCCCCTGCCAGCGCAGAACGAAAAGACCTGCGGCACGGAGCACATGTACCAGCAACAATTGCTGAAAGACCCCTCCGTAGCCGGAAAGCGGAAAGCGCTTGACGATTTCTGCGAGCAATACGTCAGCTCGCGGCAGGGTGAGCAAAGCCTCAGCGCCCCGAAGATCATACCTACGGTGGTACACATCATCCATTTCTGGGGAGCAGAGAATATTTCAGACGCCCAGGTGTACAATGCCATTTCCATCGCCAACGAGGACCTGCAGAAGCTGAATGCCGATACCACCGATGTGATACCGGCCTTTCAGAGCGTCATCGGCAACTGCAATATCCAGCTCCGCCTGGCGCAGAAAGACCCCAACGGCAACTGCACCAACGGGATCACCCGCACCGTGTCGCCCCTTACCTATGAGGCCGATGATAATGTAAAGCAGCTCATCAGTTGGGATAATTCAAAGTACCTCAACATATGGGTGGTGGCCAGCATCTCTTTTGGTGCGGGCGGTTACGCGTATTATCCCGGCACCGCTCCTCCGGGCGGAGAAGGCATCGTGGTGCTTCACACGCAGTTCGGTGGCATAGGCACTTCTGGCGGAAGCAATTTCGCGAAGCGGACCCTTACCCACGAGCTGGGTCATTATTTCAACCTTCCGCATACCTGGGGCAGCTCCAATTCATGCGGTGACGCGGGCAACTGTTCGGTTGATGACGGGGTAAGCGACACCCCGAATACCAAGGGCAACTGCCAGACCTGCAATCTCAGTGCGAGCACCTGCAACGAGCTGGACAACGTGCAGAACTATATGGACTACTCCACCTGCTCGAAAATGTTCACCGCGGGCCAGGCCGCGCGCACGGATGCCGCGCTCAACTCCAGCGCAGGTTACCGCAATAACCTCTGGCAGCCATCCAATCTCAGCGCCACCGGCACCGACATGCCTTTGCCGCCCTGTATACCGGTGGCCTTTTTCAAAGAGTCTTCGTATATGCTTTGCGCTGGCGATTCCATTACATTCACCGACCTGTCTACCAATGCCATTGTCACCTCGTGGAGCTGGAGCTTCCCGGGGGGAACACCTTCATCGTCTTCCCTGCAAAACCCTACGGTCACCTATGCTACGCCCGGAACCTACTCCGTAAGCCTTACCGCGGGAACCAGCAGCGGAACATCCACCTATACCAAGACCGGCCATATTATCGTCAGCCCCCTCGCGGCCACCCACAGCAACTGGCAGTATTACGATGGCTTTGACGGCATATCCAATGGCGACTGGACCGTTCGCGACACGAATAACATTACCTGGCAGCAGGCGAGCACCTACTATTCGCCCTCATCATGCGCCTACATCAATAACATCAGCAACGAGTTCTATGATTACGATGAGCTGATCAGCCCATCGGTGGACCTGACGGCCATCACTAACCCGTCCCTTCGCTTCAAAGTGGCCTTTGCGCAACGCGACACCTCCAAGGACGTGCTGCGGGTGTACCTTTCCTATAACTGCGGCAAGACCTGGATACTGCGCTATGCCGAAGTAGGTCCGGGCCTGGCAACCGTTCCCGCTCAGTTCTCCCCTTTCGTTCCGAACAATATTTCACAGTGGAGAATGGAGACCATTTCGCTGAACAACTATTCCATGTATGACAATGTGCGGTTCAAATTCCATTTCACGTCAAAGGGCGGCAACAACATCTACATCGATGATGTGCATATTGCCGGGCCGCTGGGCCTGGACGAAACCAGATCGGCAATGGAATTTTCGCTTTCGCCCAATCCTGCAAGCGGCAGTGCGGGCATTTCCTTTACGCTGGCAACTGCCCAGCAGGTTTCACTTACGGTTCATGATATGCTCGGGAAGGAAGTGATGGCGATGGGTGAGCGGGAGCTGGGTTCAGGAAAACAGGATATCAGCTTCGATACTTCGGCCTATCCTCCCGGGGTTTATTTTATCAGCTTAAAGATCGGGGATGCGATCATCACGGAAAAGCTGCTGGTTCAGTAACCGAGCTTTTCGCGCACGCGCCTGAGCACGGCCCTGGCGATCACGCGCGCCTTCTCGGCACCCTCGTATAACTTTTTCTCCAGCTCATCGCGGTTGTTCATGTAGCTGTTGTACAGCCCGCGCTCTTTTTTGAATCGCTCCATGATCACTTCGAAGAGCGCCTGCTTGGCATGGCCGTAGCCGTAACCGCCTTTCAGGTAGTTCTCGCGCATCTGGTTCGCCTGAGCCCCGCTGGCCAGCACCCTGTACAGGGCAAATACGTTGCATTTATCGGGGTCCTTGGGCTGCTCCAGCGGAGTGGCGTCTGTCACAATGCTCTTAATTACCTTAAGAAGTTCTTTTTCGGGGAGAAAAATATTAATGAAGTTGTTCAGCGATTTGCTCATCTTCTGCCCGTCAATACCCGGAATGAGCATCACGCGCTCATCGGTCAGGGCCTCGGGAATGACAAAGGTCTCGCCATAAACATGATTGAACGATGAGGCGATATCGCGCGTCATCTCCAGGTGCTGCAACTGGTCCTTGCCCACGGGAACGAAATTGGCATCGTAAAGAATGATATCGGCAGCCATCAGCACCGGGTAGGTGAACAGGCCCGCGTTCACATCGCTCAGCCGTCCCGCCTTGTCTTTGAACGAATGCGCGTTGGCCAGCATGGGATAAGGCGTGAAGCAATTGAGGTACCAGGTGAGCTCGCATACTTCGGTCACATCGCTCTGGCGGTAAAAGATATTCTTCTGCGTATCGTACCCAAGCGCCAGCCAGGTGGCAGCCACCGCGTGGGTGCTTTCCCTCCTGAACCGGGCATCCTTGATGGTGGTCAGCGAATGCAGGTCGGCAATAAAAAGCAGGGATTCGTTGCCCGGTCTGTTGGAAAGCTCAATGGCGGGCAGCATGGCGCCCAGGATATTGCCCAGGTGAGGAATATTGGTGCTTTGCACGCCTGTGAGTATTCTTGCCATTGAGGCGCAAATATATAAAAAACACAACCCTAAGCTCCCTTAAGAGGGGAGATTCACCTTAATTAGATTACTTTTGCTGAGTGAAATACCTCACGCTCATTCCCCGCGTTTTGTGGAAATGCTGGCTCATCCTGAATTTCGTTGTTGGGCTGATCCTCCTGTATCCGTTTTTTTACGTTTTGCTTTCTCATGAAAGGCACTACCGGAAAGCCTTTCGCCTGATGCGGGGCTGGGCGCATGTCTTTGCCTTTACCAGCGGCATTTTTGTGAGCCTGCGCAAGGCCAAACCCGCTTTCTCGCGCTCACCCTGCGTGTACTGCGCCAATCATTCCTCCTATCTCGATATCCTGGTCAGCTACCTCATTATCCCTGAATACTTCGTTTTCATGGGTAAACGCGAAATCGAGGGCATTCCGCTCTTCAACATTTTCTTCAAGGGAATGAATATACTGGTGGACCGTAAAAGCACCACCGATGCGCACAAGGCCTTTGTGCGGGCCATGGAAGAGCTCGATAAAGGCAACAGCATATTCATTTTCCCCGAGGGAGGCATTATTTTCAGGGAAAACAAATTGCACAGCTTCAAGAACGGGGCCTTTCGCCTGGCCATAGAGAAGCAGGCGCCCATTGTTCCCATAACATTCAGGAACAATTACCGCCTGCTGCAAACCGGCAGCTTTTTCATGGCCGATGCCCGGCCGGGAATATCGCAGGTGCTGGTGCATGCGCCCATCGATACCCGTGGAACGAATCCAAAGGATTTAGTAGATTTGCGGGAAAGGGTTTACCGGATTATTAGTAGCGGCTTTTAGGTCCCAGCTCCCCCTTGTAAAGGGGGTGTCCATCCGCCTGAGCGGATGGACGGGGGATTTTTCAAATGCTTACGTAGTCAATGACAAAGAAAATAGATACCCAAACAGTAGACCAGATCGCCCACCTGGCCCGCCTCGAGTTTGACGATAAAGCCAAGGAAGAGATCGTAAAGGACCTGAACAATATGCTGGCCTTCGTGGAAAAGCTCAACGAGCTGAACACGGACCACGTAGAGCCGCTCGTCTATATGACCGATGAGGTGAACCACCTGCGCGAGGATGAGGTGAAGCTGGAGATCACGCAAAAAGAGGCTTTAATGAACGCTCCCAAGCATGACAGCGATTACTTCAAGGTGCCGAAGGTGGTGGAGAAAAAGTAAGCAGTTGGCAATAAGCAAAGGGAACGATAATTCCTGGTCATTTCTTTGACCTTTTCTTGATTACCCCTCCATTCTTCATTTCTATCTTTCCTTTACCTCTTGTTCCCGACCATTCATTATACGCTGCGGTGATCAAGCCACCATCAACAATAAGCTTCGCTCCTTTCTGAACGGTGATCCTGGCCCCGTCAGGCAAAGAAATTTTTCCCTTTACGGTCCAGGTAACGCCTTTTTTCACCACGATATTGCCGTACCACTTCACATCAAAATCCCACAGCTCGCTGTTGGAGATCGTATAGTCAGGTAGCTTGGAGAAATCGTTCTTGACATACCTCCGGAGGGTTTTAAGCGAGAGGGCCCGGTGTATCTTGCCCAATTGCAGGGGAGAAAGATAGCAGGCCCCCGACCAGCCTCCCATCCAGTTGTTGGTGCAGGTGTTATCGGGCGATTTCGGATCGCAGCTCCAGCCGCCCTGCAGCCAGCAGTTCTTTTTACTTTCTTTTCCGTATACATCCCATAAGTAATCGGATGAAGCCGTATTGCACTCCTCCCCGTGCCCATCGTTATAGATGTGCAGCAGATCGAGGCAATGGCCCAGCTCATGCTTGAGCACCGACAGAAAAACCCAGTTCGGGTTCGTGCTGTCGGCCGGCACGTAGGCAAAAAGATCAGCATCCAGGCTGTTAACAGGCGAACCCGATTTCACATAAGAAGGATAAGGAGGCGTGGCGTTTTGCGTGCCGCTGCCGGCTACCGGAATGAGCACGCTCAGGTACTTCAGCCGCGCTGAATCCACCTCGCGTATGTGCTTCATCATGTGCGCGGTCATGTTCGATTTGTAATATTTTGAATCGGGGTAGAAATAGATCCCGGCCAGCTCGAAGCGGATCTTCGTATCCTTAACATGATTCACCCCCGGCAAAGGATCGGAGGGCTCGCAGTTATTGGCCAGGTCGCCATTGATGATATTGACCACATTCTGCAGCCAGGCCGTATCATCGGGCGTAAGCGATTTAGGGCCCATGAAGATATGCATGGCTATCTGTATGGTCTTTACGGGAGTGGTTGAATCGGGCACCCAGAAGGCAAGGGGCCTGTACTTGTTCACGAAATCGGGAGAGGTGTTCTTGGTGGTATTGTCGCCAGGCGATTTTGCTGACACCTGAAAACGCATGAAGGCCAAGGACAAAAAAGAAACCGGCAGCAAGAGGCACAATACGATAAAACCAAGCTTACGCATGAGCGGTTTTGCTTCAAAAACCATTCCTTAAAGAAAAACCCGTCTGCCTTAAGCGGACGGGCTTTCGTACAAACCTGCCTGCCGTCAGGCAGGTTTGCTTTTCAAGATCAACAGTACTGCTCAAATGCCATCTTCAGGTTCTCGGCAATCATCTCGGCCGAACGCCCTTCGATATGATGGCGCTCGATGAAATGAACCAGTTTGCCGTCCTTAAAGAGCGCTATGCTGGGCGAAGAGGGAGGATAAGGGGCGAAATATTTACGCGCCTGCACCACCGCTTCGGTATCGAAACCCGCGAAAACGGTTGTCAGCTTATTGGGCTTTTTACCTCCTTGTATGGCCAGCCTCACACCGGGCCGGGCAGCGCCTGCCGCGCAGCCGCACACGCTGTTCACCACCACCAGCACCGTACCGGGGCTGTTAATGGCCTTGTCAACGGCATCGGGTGTGGTCAGGTCTTCAAAGCCGGCCGAGGTCAGCTCGGCCTTCATGGGTTTTACTATCGCTTCCGGATACATTTTGTCTTCCTTTTTTTAATTGTTTTCTATGTACAAAGATACGAATTTTAGACCATCCTCCTGCCCTATTCACCGCTTGTCAAATAAGCCCGCATATACGATGGTTCTCCTGCGGATTTTTCTACATTTGCAAGGCACACAACACATTGATAAAAACCAACCATGCGTAAAAAACTCTTTTTCTTCCTCGGCCTGGGCGCTCTGATCGCCTTTGCCGCCTTCACCTCTGCCGAAACCCCGCCCACCTACAAGGCCAAGCTGGTGGAAAAGGTCACCAAGAAACCGGGCGAGGTGGTCATTCCCTATGAAAAATACCTGCTGCCAAACGGGCTCACCATTATTGTTCACGAAGACCACAGCGACCCCGTATGCCATATCGATGTAACCTACCATGTGGGCTCCAACCGCGAGCAGGTAGGCCGGTCGGGGTTCGCGCATTTCTTCGAGCACATGATGTTCCAGGGATCCGACCATGTGGGCGATGACGAGCATTTCAAGATCGTTTCCGAATCGGGAGGCACGCTCAACGGCACTACCAACAGCGACCGCACCAATTATTTCGAGACCATGCCCTCCAACCAGCTCGAGATCGGGCTGTGGCTGGAAGCCGACCGCATGGGCTTTCTGCTGGACGCGGTGACCCAGGAAAAATTCGAAGTGCAGCGCGCTACCGTGAAGAACGAGCGCGGACAGAACTACGATAACCGTCCTTACGGACTGATATATGAAAAGGTGGGAGAGGCCCTGTTCCCTTACGGGCACCCCTACTCCTGGCCCACCATTGGCTATATAGAGGACCTGAACCGCGTGGACGTGAACGACCTGAAGAACTTCTTCAAGCGCTGGTACGGCCCCAACAACGCGGTGCTGACCGTGGCTGGCGATGTGAACACCAAGCAGGTGATCGCGATGGCCGAGAAATATTTCGGGCCTATACCGAAAGGCCCCGAAGTAAAGAACCTTCCGAAAGACCCGGTGAAGCTGGACAAGGACAGGTACATATCCTACGAGGACAAGATCGTTTATCCGCTGCTCCAGTTCAATTTCCCCACCGTGCCCAACTACCACCCGGATGAAGCGCCCCTGGATGTGCTTTCTGACATCATGGGGGGAGGCAAGAACTCCATTTTCTACCAGAAATTCATCAAGAGCGGATTAGCCGTACAGGCCAATGTGGGTCATCCCGCGCAGGAGCTGGCCGGCCGCTTTAATGTGACCATACTTGCCGACCCCAAGAAGATCACGCTGGCCAAAGCCGACTCTATGGTGCGTGCCGGCTTCGTGGAATTCGAAAAGAAGGGCGTAACGGAGGATGACCTGAAGAAATACAAAGCCTCGCACGAGGCCTATGTTTTCCAGGCCCTGGAGAGTGTGCATGGCAAAGCAGCGCAACTGGCCGCCTTCCAAACCTTTACCGGCAACGCCAACTACATTAAGAAAGACCTGGAGCGCTATAATAAAGTGACCATTGCCGATGTGATGCGCGTGTACAACACCTATATCAAGAACAAGCCGGCCGTTATCCTGAGCGTGGTTCCCAAGGGCAAACCCGAGATGAAGGCCAAGGAAGATACCTGGGTGTTTCCCGGCCGCGATCTCACGAACGTAAAGGAGAGCGATGAGTACAAGAACCTTGTTTACAAAAAGCCGGTGGATAATTTCGACCGCAGCAAGCGGCCCGCTCCGGGCCCCAACCCGGTCGTGAAGGTTCCTGACTTCTGGAAGGAGACCTTCGACAACGGCTTGAAGCTGATCGGCTCGAAAAGCGATGAGGTTCCCACCGTAACCCTGCAGCTTTACATAGAGGCCGGCCATCGCTTCGAGACCCTGGAGAAAGCGGGCATCGCGCAGATCACTGCCGACCTGCTGAACGAGTCCACCACCAAGCATACGGCCGAGCAGATCAGCGAAGAGCTGGAGAAGCTGGGTAGCAGCATTGATATCAGCGCGGGTCAGAACGAGATCACCATGACCGTGTTCAGCCTCACCAAGAACCTGGACGCCACGCTTAAGATAGCCGAAGAAATGCTTTTCCATCCCAAGTTCGACAGCGAGGAGTTCGAACGCTCGAAGAAGCAGCAGCTCAACGCCATTGCCAACCAGGTGACGCAGGCCACTACCATTGCAAATAACGCTTTCAACAAATTGCTTTATGGCGATAAGAACGTGATGGGCCTGCCCATGCTGGGCACCAGGGAAACGGTGGAATCCATCACCCTGGAAGACGTAAAGGCCTATTATAACAACAGCTTTTCTCCTTCTATTTCGCAGCTTATCGCGGTGGGCGACATCAGCAAGGAGCAGCTCCTGCCCAAGATCACATTCCTCAAGACCTGGCCCGATAAAAAAGTGGTGCGCTCCTTCGATACGCAGGTGCCCAAGGTGGACAAGACCAAGATCTTCCTCATCGACAAAAGCAGCGCGCCACAGAGCGAGATCCGCATGGGATATATGTGCATGCCCTATGACGCCACCGGGGAATACTACAAGGCCACCATCATGAACTATGTGCTGGGCGGTGCGTTTAACAGCCGCATCAACATGAACCTGCGCGAGAACAAAGGATGGACCTATGGCGCGGGATCCCGCTTCAGCGGAAGCAAATGGTCGGGACCCTTCTCCACCTATGGCGGGATCAGGGGAGATGCCACCGACAGCTCCATCGTGGAATTCGTAAAAGAGATAAAAAAATACGCGGAGAACGGCATTACGGAGGATGAATTGAAATTCACCAAGAGCTCCATAGGCCAGAGCGATGCGCTCAAATATGAAACGCCCGGGCAGAAAGCCTTTTTCCTCAAGCGCATTCTCGATTACAACCTGGACAAGACCTTTGTTGACCAGCAGAACCAGATACTGGCCAGCATGACCGTGGCCGAGGTAAATGCCCTGGCCAAGAAATACCTGCCCATGGACCAGATGTATATCATGGTGGTGGGCGATAAGGCCAAGATACTGGATGGCCTCAAAAAGCTGGGCTACGAGATCGTGGAGCTGGATATGAACGGCAACGTGATCCCTCCTCCCAAGGAGGAGATCAAGCCGCCCTATAACTATGAGATGAAGAACACCAACCAGGACCAGAATAACCAGCAGCAGAACAACGAGAATAAGGATACGGGAAAGAAAAAGAAGAAAAAGAAAGGCTGACGCGAAAAACCCGGATCAGAACGATCCGGGTTTTTTATTTTTGCGCTCATGTGGACCATGAAACGCAATGCGGTCTCCGCGGTGGGTGGCGCCATCATTCTTCTTTTTTATTTCCTGAACAAGATCACCTTTTTATTTGGCGCTTCTTTCGCTGAAGGCAAAGTGACCGGCTATGAGGTGATAGGCAGGCGCATAACGATTCACTATCCGATAGTGCGGTTTGATTCTCCGAAAGGATGGGTTACGTTTAAAGCCGAATCCAACCTGGAAATTCCACAAAACGGCAAGGTGCCCGTTGTTTACAAAACCTCCGATCCGGCCGAAGCCTATATTTTTACTTTCTGGGGCTTCTGGGCAGGAGGCTTAGTTATTTCGGTTATCGTTTTCCTGGCCTGGATCATATTCTTTACCAGTTTTTTCTCAAGAGAAACGGTATTCGGGTTTGAGCCCGGGAAACTCAGGCTGCGCATTATCCGCCCGCCCGAAGAACAGGAGCGGCCGCGCTTCTCATTCCGCAGGCCGCTGAGGCGTAAAAATCCTTAAATTAGCGGTACAGTTTTTGTTAATTATGGACAAAAAGATAGCTATGAGATATTGGAAAAGCGTGTCGCTGGTCATCTGCGCAATGCTGTTCAGCTTGTACGCCTTCAAGCAAACCGATGTTCCCTGGGATATTACGCAATTGGTGTACCCTGCCGACCTGGCCAAGACCCTGAACGACCCGGCAGCCAAGAAGCCCGTCATTATCTGCGTGGGGCCTGTAGATCTCATTAAAGGCGCGGTCAAGACCAGCGAGGCTACCTCTACCCTCAAGGGCATGGAGGATTTCAAATACCTGGTAAGCAAGTACGCAAAGGATAAGGAGATCATTGTGTACTGCGGCTGCTGCAAGTTCAAGACCTGCCCGAACATCAAGCCCCCCTTCGAATACCTGGAAGAAGCGGGATACAAGAACGCCAAGGTGCTGTACCTGCCTACTGATCTGTCCGCTGATTGGATAGAAAAAGGTTATCCACTTGAAGAAACGAATTAAGTAAACCTTGGCAATCCGGCAGGCAGGTTTACCTACCGACCTATCTGCTGAGTGGATAGAAAAGGGCTACCCGATTGAAGAGACAAATCAGTTCCCGTTTTTTTCTGTGTAAACCTGTATTCTCTGTGGTGTAAAAGTCATTTACCACAGATTACTCTGGGATTTCCCCTTTGAAAGGGGGGGCATCCGCATTAGGCGGATGGCGGGGGATGTGTTCCAGGTCGACCGACTGCCGGTCAACCTCTTTTCCTCCGGAAAAATTCTTTCATCAGCTCCCCGCATTCTTCCCTCAGTATGCCTCCTATCAGCTTGGTCTTCGGATGAATGATCTGCGGTGAGGTTTTAATAAATCCTCTTTTCTCATCATACGCTCCGAATACGATGGAGCCTAGTTGGGCCCAGAACGATCCGCCCGCGCACATCACGCAGGGCTCGACCGTTACATAAAGCGTGCACTCGTTAAGGTATTTTCCGCCCAGGTGGTTGGCCGCGGCTGTGATGGCCTGCATTTCGGCATGTGCGGTCACATCGTTCAGGCGCTCGGTGAGGTTATGCGCGCGGGCGATGACCTGGTTGTTGCACACCACCACCGCCCCCACGGGCACTTCATCCGCCTCAAAGGCTTTTTTAGCTTCTTTCAGCGCTTCGCGCATGAAGCGTTCGTGGGAGTTGTCGATCATTTGCGCTAAAATACATTTTTAAAAGAAGGCCCTCACCTGCGCCCCGCCCGTATGGATGGTCTTTACCGTTTCCGACTTGCGTCCGTCATAGGTCAGGCTGAGCTGCATATTGCCCCCCAGGTTGCGCTGGTAAGATACGCCCCAGGTAATGTTCTGGCCTGTCTTCAGTCCGTCCAGCATCTCGAAGGCCAGCGTGGTATTCGATGAATCGTTGTACCTGATCTCGATGTAGTTTCCTTTCAATTGCAGGTTACCCTTGTTGAGCACGTTATACTTAAGCTCCATCCCGAAATTGTTCATGAAAGCCTTTTGCGGACCCAGGTCCGGATGGTTGTATTTTTCGGTGTACTTATAGCTCACGCTCACGCGGAAGGTGGTGCCGGGCTGGTAGCTGACCTTCGTTTCGGCCTCGGTGTACGAAATGGCATAGTTGCCGCTTCCGAAGAACAGGGAGGAGCGCCTCTTCACCCCGTTACGGGCCGTTTCCTGCAGGGTCCATTTGCGGGTAATGTTCCAGCGCGCCCTTACCTCGTGGTAGATATTCTCGCGCGAATCGAAACCGTTGGTGAGCAATTGCTTGTTGCGGTTATCCTGGTATGTATAGTCAGCGCCAAAAATAGAGCTGGTCTGGTTAAAATAAAACGTATTCCTGAACGAGGAGTTAAGCGATTGCAGGGTGCTGTCGGCCACCTGCCTTAAAAACGGGTTGTAGGCCATGAGCAGGTCCTCGTCAGTCGATTTGCGGTCCACGCGGTAAGCGATCTGGCTGGCGAAACGCGTCAGGAATTTTTTAAATCCCGTTTTACCCGACCATACCGCCAGCGGGCGCAGGCTCAGCACCTGGCTGAACTGGTTGGAAAAGGTCTTGATGTAATCATCCGTGGGCACGAACACTTTGATGTAGGTGGCCTGGTCAGGAAAGGCCGCGGTCTCAAACTCGTTGAGCTCCTTTACCCCGTTGCCATTGTAGTCGATCCAGGTGTACACTCCCTGTCCGGGCTGCACCTCTATGAATGTGTATTCCTTTTTCAGCTCCAGGCCCGAACCTATTTCGTAAAAGGTTGCCGAGCTCAGGGCACCCTTCCACAGGCTGAAGCTGTATTCGGCCCTTCCCAGCAGGGTATTATCCGGTTTTTGCGTGGTAATGAGCGTATCTTTTATTTCCAGCTCGCGGTAGGTGGCATTGAATCGAAGCTGGCTGTTCGGGTTCTTCATCAAGCGGAGATCCATGCCGTAATTGCGGGCAAAGGTAGCCTCCGACAGCGCATAATTCCTCACCAGCCAGTCGGTACGCTCGCGGTAGCTCAGCTCCAGGAACAGTTTGGACGTATCCTGCTTCTGCGCGTAAAGCTCCCACTCCGCGAACTGAAAGCTGCCCGTATTGAGCGAATCGGAATTGTTTCTTTGGAACAGGTTCTGCTCGTACTGTGCTCTTACTCCTGGCGTGATCCATTTGAACCTGCGCGCGGCATTGATCTTTCCGCGGGTAAATTGCGTCAGCGAAGTAACGTTATCCGATTGAAGAAAACTGGCATTCAGGTCGAGCAGGTATTTTTTATTGTCCAACCTGCTGTGCATGCCGTGTTTCATGCCGGTATAGAACGAACCTTCGGTGAATGAGCCGAAGGAATAGCCTGCAGTGAACTTCTGCTTCAGCGGAACATGGCCCGAGTTAAAGACCAGGCCTGCGCTGAAGAGGTGCTGGTCAGACAGGAAAGAGGACGAGCTCCTGTTCCAGTCGCGTTCGAACTCGACCGGGCGAAAGCGCTCTATGGGCGAAAAATCCATTTGTACATATTCGTACCCGGCCTTCAGGAGCAATTCGGCATAACGCGGATCGGGGGATTTGTCCTCCCATACCGGCACCTGCATACCGGCCCTGAACCCGTAACCGTCATCGTTCGCTTTATCCAGGGCCGAAAACCGGTTGATATCGTTGCGGGTGTAGGCGCCTTCCAGTGAAATGAAATAGTTCTTTGAGAACTGGTAAACGATGCCGGCTGTCAGCATCTCCTTCTGTTTGGGCGTGACCAGCAACAGCACCGGCTCGTACGAGCCGCGAAGCTGGCCGGTGAGCGTATCGGGCATCACCCATTTGAACACTTTACCGTTCACGGCCGATGCGGTTTGCACATAGTTGCCGTTGTTCGGCCCCACGTAAGAGAAGCTCAGGCGGTAATGGGCCACGGAAGAATCGGTGGAGTAAACAAAAATGTCGTTGTAGGTGAACGAGCCCCTGGTCGTATCCCGCATATCATACAAGACCTCGGAGCTGTTGAAGACCACGCTGTCAACCCCGCTGGTAAAGGCATCGGATACCTGGTCGCCCGCGTTCGCCATGATGACCCGGTCCGTATCGTTGAGCTGCTGCTGGAGCGGCTTGTTCTTGTTGTCCTGCTCCGAATAGTAATTGATGCTGAGCTTCCATTTTCCTTTCTGGAACTCATCGCTGAGCTGGTAGAGCGAGCGGGCGTAGTTCTTATCCGAGTACTGGAACTCTACCGCAATGCGCTTGTCCTTCGTGATCTTCTGGCGGGGCGTGAAAATGATCTCGGCCGTGTTGTAATCAATGATGTAATCGTTGTCGGCTCCCCGCTCCATCAGCTCCCCGTCAATATACACCTTCTCGCTGCCCGAAAGCACGATGATGAACAATTCGTTCTCAGCGCCCCTCAGGCGGTAGGGCCCCTGGTTGCCTTCTATGCCCTGGAACAGGTTGCGCGCGAACTTGCCCTTGCTTACCGCAGCGCTGGCGGTGACCGTATTCACCGTTTTTATCTTATCGCTCAGGCTCCAGTTCGCCTGATCCGTATTTTTCAGGGTTGTTTTAGAATATACGCTGGTGAAGCTAAGCCCCTGCGCTTTCTTGTTGTAATTCATGAAATACGAATTGGGCCGGAGCAGAACGAAATCGCCCGCAACCAGCTTATTGTTGCTGTCAGAAAGCTGGATGAACACCTTATCGAACTCCTGCAACTGCTGGGTAGTGCCATCGGGCTGAATGGGAATATTATCATCGGTGGCCGCCAGCACGATATCGATGTTCTCGCTCAGCCTGCCGGAAAGGCGCAGGTCGAGATTGGAGCTCACTGAGATATCCTGGTTATTGCCGAACATGACTCCCCGCGAAATACTCCCGCTTTTGTTCAGGCCGCCCAGGTTGAAGATATCGGCATTGCTTTTTGAGCCGGGCTTATAGACGAAAGGGTTGCTGACCGTTTTTTTATCGAGCTGGCCGACATCCTTGTGTGAATATGTTTTTGACAGGCTGAATGGAAAGGCCTGGTAGAGAACGGTAATGCTGTCGGCACTTATTCCTTTTTTTTTCAGCGCCTGCTTATCCCATACCAGGTAGCCTTCCGCAAAGTTCAGGCGGTAGCAGGATGAATCCAGTGGCGGGTCGAATTTCAGGGAAGAGGGAAGGATGCTCAGGCTGTCGAGCCGCACGGTATCGCTGCCAGGCGAAACCTTTTTCTGCCGCACCAAGCCGGGATTTTGCGCCAGGGCCATGAAGGGAAGAAACAGGAAAAGCGATATGAAAAATTTGTTTTTCAACCCTCGGGGGCAAAAGCTAAAATTACTAATTTGCATCGTTTCTATAACGGAATTCATCCGTCAATTGTTTTCACGCGCAATGAAAAAGATCATTTCATACAATGTAAACGGGATACGGGCCGCCATGGGAAAAGACCTCTGCGGCTGGCTCAAAGCCGCCAATGCCGATATCGTATGCCTGCAGGAGATCAAAGCGCATGCTGAGGTGATACCGGTGGAAGAGTTCGAGAAGCTGGGCTATAGGCATTTCTGGTATCCCGCGCAAAAAAAGGGATACAGCGGGGTGGCCATTCTCTCGAAGGAGCAGCCCGATCACGTGGAGTACGGATGCGGGCTGAACGATTACGATAATGAGGGCCGCACCATCAGGGCAGATTATGGCGATGTTTCGGTGATGAGCGTTTATTTCCCTTCGGGCACCACGGGTGACGAGCGGCAGAACTTCAAGTACAGGTTCCTGGACGATTTCCGGAACTACATCCATGAGTTGAGGAAGAAAAGGCCCAACCTGATCATTTCAGGCGATTACAACATCTGCCACAAGGCCATTGACATTCATAATCCCGTGAGCAATGCCAACTCATCGGGTTTCCTTCCCGAAGAACGCGAGTGGATAGGCCAATTCATGGACAGCGGCTTTATTGACACGTTCCGCCATTTCAACCAGCAGCCTCACCAGTATTCCTGGTGGAGCTTCAGGGCCAATGCCAGGGCCAAGAACCTGGGCTGGCGCATCGATTATCACCTGGCCAGCAGGGAGCTGGAGCCAAGGCTGAAAAGGGCGGCAATCCTGCCCGAAGCGCGGCACTCTGACCACTGCCCTATCCTGGTGGAGGTGGATTTTTAACCCCTTGTCGGGCAGGGACTTATTATCTCCAAAATTAAGTTTGCACATTCATATTACATTATTATTTTTGTTGCTTCAATTCGAAATACAAGTCCTATATGAGAAAGGTCCTATATACGCTTTCCGCGGCTTCTGCCCTATTATTTTCTTCCTGCGGTAGCGATACCAATACAGAAGGCGGGCTCACACCTGGTAAGGGGGGAATATATTACGGTGATGTTTTCAAGATGAACGAGGTGGAGGATTTCCGTAACCTGTATCCGCTCAATATTACCGAGGTGGCCTCCCACCGTATCGCCAACCAGGTTTATGAGGGCCTGCTCAAGCTCAACCAGGCCGACCTGAAGGTCATTCCCGCCCTGGCTGAGAAATGGGAGAAGAACGATGACGCTACGGTATGGACCTTTTACCTGCGCAAGGGCGTGGTGTTCCATGATGATTCCTGCTTTTCGGGCGGGAAGGGAAGGGAAGTGACCGCTGAGGATTTTAAGTGGTGCTTCACCCAGCTCTGCACGTATTCGCCCAATAACTCGCAGTTTGATCTTACATTCAAAGACCGCGTAAAAGGCGCCAGCGAGTACTATAACTCCACCCAGAACAAAGGCTCTTTGACTGGCGTGGAAGGCCTCAAGGTGGTTGACCCGTACACCCTGCAGATCACCCTCAATTTTCCCTTTGCCGGCTTTGAAAACATCCTGACCATGCCCGGATGCTGGGTCTATCCTAAAGAGGCCTGGGAAAAATACGGTGAGGAGATGCGCGTGAAGTGCGTAGGCACCGGTGCATTCAGCGTAAGCAAGGTGAAAGAAGGCGATTACGTTATCCTGGAAAAGAACCAGAACTACTGGCAGAGCGATGAGTACGGCAATAAGCTGCCTTACCTGGATGGCATCAAGTTCACTTTTGTAAAAGAAAAGAAGCAGGAGCTGCTCGATTTCCGCCAGGGTAAGCTTGACCTGGTCTACCGCCTGCCCACGGAAATGATCGATGAGATTCTGGCCGATTTCAATGAAGCCAAAGAGGGCAACCGCGCCTTCCAGCTCCAGATCGAGCCGGCTATGAGCACCTTCTATTACGGCTTCCTGAATCCCAGCGATATCTTCAAGAACAAGAATGTGCGCCTGGCCTTCAACTATGCCATTGACCGCGAGAAGATCGTTAACTATACGCTCAAGGGCGAGGGCATACCGGGCATTTACGGCATGGTGCCTCCCACCCAGGCCTTTGAATCAAAAGGCTATGATTTTAAGAAGATACAGGGCTTCAGGTTCGACAAGGAGCTGGCCCAGAAATACCTGGCCGATGCCGGCTACCCGAACGGAAAGGGATTCCCGGTGATCACCCTGCAGATCAACAGCGGGGGTGGCGACCGTAACGTACTTACGGCCGAAGCCATCCGCAGCATGCTGAAAGAGAACCTGAACATCGATGTGAAGATAGATCCCATGCCGTTCAGCCAGCACCTGGATAAGCTGGAAACGGGCAAGTCCCTGTTCTGGAGAACTTCGTGGATAGCCGACTACCCGGATCCCGAAACCTTCCTGACCCTGCTCTATGGCGGACACGTGCCGAAGAACCTGAACGACCGCTCAGCCACCAACTCGGTCCGTTACCAGAACCCGGTATACGATTCGGTGTTCATGGCAGCCATGAAAGAACCCGATGAGACCAAGCGTTTTGAGCTGTATATGAAAGCCGACCAGATCGCCATTTCAGATGCCGCTTTCATGCCCATCTTCTATGATGAGAACTACCGTATGCTGCAGAACAATGTGAAGAATTTCCCTGCCAATGCCATGGAATACCGCGACCTGAGCAGGGTTTATTTCGTTCCCAAAGAAGAGCCGAAAAAGAAGTAATATTCCCTTTTCAACAACAAAAAAATCCGGACAGGCATCCGGGTTTTTTGTTTTTCGTTCGGGCCGGTCAGGCTGCCGCCACGTAGCGCACCAGCGTTCGCTTGGCAATAGGCAGAAAGGTCTCGTGCAAGGGTATGTCCAGCTCCGTTTCTATCGCGTAGGCTGCCGGGTTGGGCAGCTTGCTGTTCTCGCGGATCAGGTCGGTTTTGATAAAATCAAAGGTGTTGGTAAAGGTGCTGCTGTAGCTGCGCACAAAACTCGTGTGTATGGCGCGGTATTTCTCGCCCGGCTTTTCAAATAATGTAATCTGGTACTCGAACACATTGGTATCGCTCCGCTTGCCTCCCTTGAGCAAAAGATATCCATAATCCGTATTGAGCGGTATCACGCCAATGGGGAATATCTCCAGGTGCTTTTCAATGAAATCGTAGATCTGCCTGCCCTCGTTCAGGTAATGCTCGAACTTGGGAATGGAATAATCGATGATGCTCTCGATCTCCTTCATCAACTGGTCATCCTCAAGCAGCTTCTCATACTGGATGAAAAAATGCCTGACATCGATGGATTTCATTTGCTGGGGAAAAGCATCGAACAACTGCTTTTTATTCTCCTTCAGCGATTTGGTATTGTGGTAATGTAGAATGAGCTCCGACAGATCGGGGTACAACTGATTAAGCTCGAAATGCCGGCTCACCTCCTGCAGGTAAGCCAGCAGGATGTACTTTTTGTACTCGAAATCGATCAGTTTCTCGGTAATCCAGTTCTTGCTTAACGTGGCCATAGGCTTATATTTTTATACTGACAATTTTACGAAAACAAGGTTGAAAAGTTCCGGCCTTTGGGCATATTTATTGACAGGAAAGTGCTGAAAATTGTATTAATATTGTCCCACCAAAAATTACACCAAATGAATAAAAGCAAGATCGTAAAAGGCCTGTTTTATTCCGCCCTGGCCTCCATCGTCATCATCTCCTGTGTACCCGCCCGCAAGCTGGAAGAGGAGCAAGGCAAACGAACCAGTTGCGAAACCGAGCTTAAAGCCCTGAAAGAGACCAACCAGAAGAACGAGACCCTGCTGGCAGAGTATAAATCGAAGATGGCTGAAATAGAAAAGCAGATCTACGGCTTGCAGAAAGACACTTCCATTACCGGCACCAACTACCGTAACCTTACCCAGAAATACGATAAGCTCAACCAGGTGAACGAGCAACTGCTATCCCAGCTCAGCAAGCTTTCGCAGAACGCGGCCAACCAGAACACGCAATTGGTAGGGCAATTGCAGATGACACAGGAGCAGCTCATCAAGAAAGAGGATGAGCTGAAAAAGCTGCAACTGGAGCTGGACCTGAAAAAGAAATCGCTGGATGAGCTGACCGCGGAGCTGGACAAGCGGCAAAAGAAGATTCAGGAGCTGGAAGATATACTCAAGAAAAAAGACGAGTCGATCAAGGAGCTGAAGAAAAAGGTATCGGATGCCCTGATCGGTTTTGAAGGTAATGGACTTACCGTTACCCAGAAGAACGGCAAGATCTACGTATCCATGGACGAAAGCCTGCTCTTTGCCACAGGCAGCACCACCGTGCAATCCAAAGGTGTAGAGGCCCTGAAAAAGCTGGCTAAGTTGCTGGAAACCAATGCTGATATCAATATTATGGTGGAAGGGCACACCGATGATCAGCCCATGAACGGAAGCGGAGAGATCAAAGACAACTGGGACCTTAGTGTGATGCGCGCCACTTCGGTGACTAAAATACTGCTGAAAGGCACCAGCATAGACCCTAAAAGGATAACCGCTGCCGGACGCGGTGAGTTCTACCCGGTAGATATGGCCAAAACCCCGGAAGCGAGGAAAAAGAACCGAAGAACGGAGATCATTCTTACCCCCAAGCTGGATGAGCTATTGAAAGTTTTAGATAGTAATTGATTATCAATACTTTAATTATTGATAACGCCCGTCCGCAAAACGGGCGTTCATTTTTTTAATGTTTTGGGGCAAAATCCGTCAAAACAACAAAAAAACAGTCGAAAACATTAAAAAATGCTTAAAAATGGCTGATTTTTGAGTTTTTTTGGTGTTTTTTGAAGGAATCGATACCTGATATCACATACTGCCTTTGCGAAAACCCGTAATGAGCGCCCTGAGCGCCTAAAAAAGACGGCTTTGGCATGCAACTAAACAAGGCATTTCCCCGTCTTGTTTTACAGACCGGATTCACTTATAGAAATTGCTTTGAAAACCGCCATGTTTCCCCAACTCAGATCCCTTTTATTTTTTGCCTTGCTGGTATGTTCACAGGGCTCGTTCGGGCAGGGCCAGGCTACCTGGTGGTATTTTGGCAATAATGCCGGGTGCGCGTTTACAAGCAGCCCTCCTGTTCCGGCCACGGGCGGACAAGTGAACACCATTGAGGGCAGCGCCACCATCTCGGACGCCAACGGAAACCTGCTTTTTTACACCGATGGCCAGCGGGTATGGAACCGTAACCACATACAGATGCCCAATGGCTTTGGCCTGATGGGCAATGCCTCTTCCACCCAATCGGGGGTTATTGTAAAACGCCCGGGCAGCAATAACATCTACTATGTTTTTACAGCCGATGCGCAGGTCGGGCCGGGCGGCATACGCTATTCTGAAGTGGATATGAACCTGCAGGCCGGCTTCGGGGATGTTACCGCCAACAAGAACGTCCTGCTCTATACCCCTTCTACCGAAAAGATCTGCGCGATACGCCATTGCAACAATACCGATGTTTGGGTGGTGACCCACCGCTGGGGCTCCAACCAGTTCAGCGCCTACCTGGTTACCGCTGCGGGGGTGAACGTTACTCCGGTGAACAGCAATAACGGCACCGTTCATTCAGGCAGTTCGGCCAATACGATCGGGTACATGAAGGTATCGCCCGATGGGAATAAGCTTGCCGTAGCGGTGCGGTATACTACCGGTGGCGGCCAGCCGGGATACGTGGAGTTGTTCGACTTCAATAACCAGACCGGTGTAGTGAGCAACGGCTTTGTGCTTTCCAACATTCAATATGCCTACGGGGTGGAGTTTTCTCCCAACAGCCAGTTGCTTTATGCCGCGCGCTCTCAACCCATAGCCATTTACCAGTGGAACCTCTGCGCTGGCACTAACGCTCAGATCATCGCCTCGCAGGTACAGGTAGGCACATCCACGGTAGGCTGGGCCGGCTCACTTCAGCTCGGACCGGATAACAAGATCTATCACCCGCGTTATCTTTCCAGTTGGCTGGGCGTGATCAACAATCCCAACACCATTGGCGTTGGCTGCAACTGGGTTGACCAGGGAGTATCTATCGCCCCGATGACCTGCCAGCTCGGCCTGCCCAATTTTGTGGGCAGCTATTTCCGCGTTCCGCCTACGATCAATTCGAGCGTTAATCCGCAGGTCAATTGCCTGCTGGCCAACTTCACCTTTGTCTCCCAGATGCAGAACCAGTGCAACAACCCGAACAACAACATCGTGGGAGTAGTATGGAATTTTGGCGATCCCAACTCAGGACCCAGCAACACCTCCACCTCGCAAACACCCTCTCATACCTATACCGCTGCGGGAACCTATACGGTCACCCTCATTGTCAACTACGCCTGCTATGCGGATACGGCAACTACCACCGTTACGCTTCAGAACTGCGGCCCCTCGGTGGTACTTTCCAGCGGAAGCGTATGCCTTAACAGTTGCACCACGCTTACCGCAACCGGGTCGGGCGGCACGCCCCCTTACACTTATTCCTGGAGCCCCAACCTGGGCACCGGCTCCTCGGTTCAGGCCTGCCCTACAGCCACCACCACCTATACCGTTACCATAACGGATGCCGGCAACCAAACCAGCACGGCAACCGCAACCGTAACGGTCAACCAGCCTCCCGTCATTGCCATGAGCTCAGCTCCCATGCTTTGCAATGGCGGCACCACCACCGCCACAGCCACCCCGTCAGGCACAGGGCCCTTCAGCTATTCCTGGAATACCACGCCCTCTCAAAGCACGCAAACGGCTACGGGATTATCAGCAGGCACCTACAATGTGACTGTAACCGATGCCAACGGATGCACGCAAAATGCCCAGATAACCGTTACACAACCGCCCCTGCTAACCTTAGCTTCTTCCTCAGTCAGCTCCATCTGTACGGCATGTAACGGAACAGCTACGGTAACGCCTTCAGGCGGCACGCCAGCGTACAGCTACCTCTGGAATAACGGCCAAACCACGCAAACCGCCACCGGACTGTGTCCCGGCACCTATACGGTAACGGTAACGGATGCCAACAACTGCACTCAACAAACTACCGTAAGCGTAACTTCGGTCAACCAGTCGCTCACCTCCACCTCAGCCCAGAACAACGCCACCTGCTTTAACCTGTGCAATGGCGATGCCACGGCAGCAGCATCGGGCGGAACGGGGCCTTACAGCTATGTATGGAACACCACGCCCGCCCAGAGCAGCGCGCAGGCTACCGGCCTTTGCAGCGGCTCGTATACGGTTACTTATACCGATGCGAACGGCTGTACCGGAACCTCTTCGGTAACCATTACTCAGCCTTCGCCTATCGCGCTCACCGCCTCGGCCACTAATCCCACCTGCTCTACGCCCACGGGCAGCGCTACGGTAACCCCTTCAGGCGGAACCCCGGCTTATACCTATGCATGGAGCACCACGCCAGCACAAACTTCGCAAACGGCCACCGGCCTGCCGGCAGGAACATATACTGTTACCGTGACCGATGCCAACGGATGTTCCGATACGGTATCCGTGACCTTAACATCGCAGGTGGGCACCCTGCAGGTCACTTCCACGCAGGTGAACGCCAATTGTTTCGGAGCATGCAACGGTACGGCCACCGCAACAACCAGCAGCGCCCCGCCCTATACCTACCTGTGGAATGACGGCCAGACCACGCAAACCGCTACAGGACTGTGCGTTGGCAATTACACCGTTACGGTTACAGACGCGAACGGGTGCACGGGTACCGCCTCGGTCACGATCTACCAGCCCGGTGCCATCCTGGCTACCATGTCAAACCCGACCGCCATCTGCACAGGCACCAGCACCACGGTTTCGGTGAGCGCTTCGGGGGGCACACCGGGCTACACCTACTCCTGGGCGCCAGCCTCGGGCAACGGCTCATCGCTTACCGTGACGCCTACCACCACCACGGTTTACACCGTGTACATTACTGATGCCAATGGCTGCACCACTCCGGGCCAGACGGTTGCCATTACGGTCAACCCCCTGCCCACGATCCAATTCGCACCCGATGTCAGCAGCGGATGCTCTCCTGTCTGCGTGAACTTCACCAACAGCACCTCTAACTCGGTGAGCTGCCTGTGGAGCTTTGGCGATTCGCAAACTTCCACCATCTGCAACCCATCGCATTGCTATCCCGTTCCCGGAACATACAGCGTTACCCTGAGCGTGACCGATAATAACGGCTGCTCCAACACGGCTACTCAAAGCAACCTCATTACGGTCAATCCCTGGGCAACGGCCGACTTTTCGGTAGGGCCGCAGCCGACCGACATCTTCAATTCACAGCTTTTCTTCACCGATCTTTCCTCAACGGCCAATAGCTGGCTCTGGAGCTTCGGTGATCCGAACAACAGCACCTCTACGCAGCAAAACCCCACGTTCACCTACCAGGATTCAGGCACTTACCTGGTTACGCTGATCGTGAACAACCAGTACGGATGCCCGGATACCATCACTCAGACCGTACATATCGAAGGGCAGTACGCTATATACATACCCAACGCCTTCACCCCCAATAAAGACGGGCATAACGAGGTATTCATGCCCTCCGGCATCGGCATCGACTTTGATGAGTTCGAGATGCTGATCTTCGATCGCTGGGGTAACCTGATCTACAAGACCAACGACATCAATCAGGGCTGGGACGGGCGCGCCAACGGGGGAACGGAGATCGCGCAGGAAGACGTGTATGTCTGGAAGATCAGCACGCGATCGAGCACCAATGGCTTTAAGCACGCCTATGTAGGACATGTAACGCTCATTAAATAGATGATGCAAAAAATATTCATAGCCGCCTTGGTCATCGTGCTCTGCTCCTTCAGCGGAGCTACCAATTACTTTGAAGGTTCCATCACTTACCTGGTCAGCTACGAAAGCAAGGATCCGCTGCTGAGCGATGAGCTGCTGGCCAAGACCAATGGTGACACCATGCGGCTTCACTTCTCTTCCGAGAAATACATTGAGCGCCACAATGGAAGCCTGCAGTGGTACAAAAGCTATTCGTTTGCCGATAATACCGGCAGCATCGCTAACAATTTCGCGATGAAGCCATATGATGGGACCAAGGCCAACGAGAAACTTAAAAGCATAGAAGAGGTTAAGACTGAAAGTATGAGCATCCTGGGCCGCACTGCCCACCTGGTGCGTGTTACTGCCGATCCGGCTGACGATGGAAACGAGCATTTCACCCAGCGCGACTACTATTTCAGCAATGACCTGTTCATACAGCCCGGCATTTTTGATAAATGCAAGTACGACAGTTACGACCAGATCTATTCAAAGACCAATACCCTTCCGCTGAAAATGGTATTTGAGAATGATGCGTACAAAGTGACCTATACCGCAATTAAAATAGACTCCGAATAATTACCTGATTAATTTATTCTCTACACCCCGAAAAACGCTCCCTGACCCCGGAAGCGTTTTTCTTTTCTCCCTTTACAAGGAGGTGCCATCCGCCTAAGGCGGATGACGGGGGATTATGGCATGATACTTGTTTTTGCGTGCCCGCCAAGACATGAAACGTATACTTTAACTCTCCAATCCATTCATCAAATGAAAAAGATCTACGCATTACCCCTGTTCCTGCTTGCATTCACCCTTACGATCTCTTCCTGCAAAAAAGAGGAGGAAAAAACAACCGCTGAAAAAATGGAAGGCCAATGGATGACCGGCAACCAGTATATCCAGAACAGCCAGGTGGCCAGTGCAGACGGTTCTTACCTGACCTTTAATTCGAACGGAACGGGAATAGACCACAAGGCCAGCGACAACAGCACGGGAACCTTTACCTGGAGCCTGCAGAACAACGAAACGCAGATCCTGTTCAGCGACACCACCAGCACGGGCGGATTCTGGAACGGCACGTACGAGCTTGTTTCCATCAGCGAAACGCGTATGGTGATAAAGACCACTTCCATACTGGGAGAATATAAATGCGAGCTGAATAAATAAGAATGGGGAGGCGCGGCCGGGCCGCTTTTTTATCCAAACAACAGCCGGAACACTTCTTCCATTTTTCCAACTGTCTTTATTTCGATCTTATACGATTTGAGGTCAAGCCCTTTTTTATTGTATTTGGAAATGAAAATCTGCTCGAAGCCCAGCTTCTCGGCTTCGGAGATGCGCTGGTCCACGCGGTTAACGGGTCGTATCTCACCGCTCAGCCCCACTTCGGCAGCGAAAGCCGTCTTCTGGCTGACCGGAATATCCTCCGAGGAAGAAAGCACCGCACACACCACGGCCAGGTCGATAGCCGGATCCTCTACCTTAATGCCGCCCGCTATGTTCAGGAACACATCCTTTGCTCCCAGGCGGAAACCGCAGCGTTTCTCCAGCACGGCCAGCAGCATGGCCAGCCTGCGCAGGTCAAAGCCGGTGGATGAGCGCTGAGGCGTACCATAAACAGCCGAGCTCACCAGGGCCTGTATCTCCACCAGCATGGGCCGCATGCCCTCCATGGTAGCGGCAATGGCAATACCGCTTACCGGCTCCTCGCGCGTAGTAATGAGTATTTCCGAAGGGTTGCTTACCTCGCGCAGCCCGCTGCCCTGCATCTCGTAAATGCCCAGCTCATTGGTAGAGCCAAAACGGTTTTTGATGGAACGCAGCAAGCGGTACACGTGGTTACGGTCACCCTCGAACTGAAGCACCGTATCCACCATGTGCTCGAGCACTTTCGGACCGGCTATGCTTCCATCCTTGGTGATGTGCCCGATCAGGAAAACAGGGGTGCCGCTTTCCTTGGCATAGCGCAGCAGCTCACCGGCACACTCGCGAATCTGCGATACGCTCCCTGGCGATGACTCTATCTCGCTGGTATAAAGGGTCTGGATCGAGTCGATCACCACCAGGTTGGGCTGCAGCTCCTCGATCTGCTGGAAAATGTTCTGGAGCGATGTTTCGGTAAGAATATAGCAATTGGCGTTCTCCGCCCCTATGCGGTCGGCACGCATCCTGATCTGCTGTTCGCTCTCCTCACCGCTTACGTAGAGTATCTTGTTCCGTTTGGAGCTGAGCGCAAACTGCAGCATGAGCGTAGATTTGCCTATACCCGGCTCTCCACCGAAAAGGATGAGCGACCCGGCCACCAGGCCACCGCCCAGCACGCGGTTCAGCTCCTTATCGGGTATCTGGATGCGGTGCGTGGTGTCGAGCGATATTTCGGATACCAACTGCGGTTTGGACGAACGCTGCGCTGACGATCGTATCCCGGGCACTTTAGCCTCCTTGCTCAGCACCTCCTCTACGTACGTGTTCCATTCATTGCAGGAAGGGCAGCGCCCTATCCATTTAGGCGACTGAGCCCCGCAGTTCTGGCAGAAAAAAGTTGTTTTGGTCTTGGCCACTCAATCCTCTATCTTATAGATCGTAACAGCAAGATTACGGTTTATCGGGTTAAGGCGATGCATTAATTTATCAACGAAGCCCGGCTCTATGGTCGTTTGGTAAGAAATGCGGGGAAAGCGTTTCCTGAAATCGCTTATCCGCTTCTCGAGATCTTCTTTATCGAAGAACAGCACGTAATTGGGCCTCAGGCCGGGGTCTCTTTCCATGGCCGCGCAGGCCGAGTCGAGCGGAACCCGCCTGGTGATACCCTGTATATAACCGTCAGTGTACCATTTCCCCAGGTAGAAAAATGGCGGCATGGTGAACGCTTCCTTATTGCTCTCTTCGATGATGAAACGCCTGTAGTCCTCCTTTTCAGAAAGATAGACCATGGCCTCCACGAAGCTTTTTTTGGAATAGCTGAGCGATACCACCAGCAAAGGCGCTGCGTTCAGCAGCCAGAAAAAGGCCCAGCAGGCGCTGAGCAACCTTCCGCGGCTTTTCCAGAACGATGAGCCGGCCACCCATTCGTTCCATCCGATGACGCCCAAAAGGATGATGAAGGGAACCACGGGAAGGATGAACCGTTCCTGCTTATTGGGAAACAGGCTGTGAAAAAGCAGGAAAAGGAACGCAGGCAAAAAGAGCAGCGTGTACTTTTTCCAGGTGCGGAAAAAGCCGATAAAAAGAAATATACTGACCGGGGGAATCAGCACACCGCCAAGGAAAAGCAGGTAGGTATACCAGGCTTGGGTAAAATACTTGTCGGCATACGCGATGTTATACTCCATGTAGGTCGAAAATGCGGCAAAGGGCCGGTCCCAGATCAGGTAATCGACCCACCCTTCCAGCAGGGCCACCGTGCCCAGCCAGCCGCCCGCAATCAGAAAGCTCTCTTTCCACTTTTTCTGCCAGAGCAATACCAGGCCCAGTCCGCCCGTAAAAAGAACAGACTGGTAACGGACGGAGAATGCCATGCCGCTCAATATCCCGGCAAGAACGAAGCTCATTGCATACCGCTTGGGTATTGGCCGTATAAGCAGCCAGGCCGCCAGCAGCAGAAAGGGTATGCATACCACCTCCACCAGGTTTCTAACGCTGAGCCAGGGCATGAACCAGTACAGGGCCAGCAGCAGGCCCGCCAAGCGGGCCGACTGTTTCCCGGAAAAGTGATCGGCAATACGATAGGCGGCCACGATCGTAACCACCGAAAGCAAGGCATGCAGAAAACGCACGATGTACATTTTCCATTGCGGATCACTGAGTCCGGCAGCCTGAAGGCCTTCGAAAAGGAAATAATGCAGGCCAGTATAGAAAAGGCTGTGAGGCGGAGTTCTCACGAACCAGTCGTTATAATCGAAATCATCGGCCCACGATTGTGCGGGTTCGATGACCAGGAAGTGATCGTCATGCATGCCGTAGCCTTTCGCGAAGATCACGGCCAGCAATCGGAAAAATAAGGCCAGAAAAATGATCAGGCCAAGCGGCTGTTCGTTCCATCTCCTGCGGATGGCTTCAAGCATTGCTGTTCCTTATTTTATTCTCTATGGCGGTAGTTGAATAGCCGGGCAGCAGCTCGATGGTCTTCACCAGGCCTCCGGCCGCACGTACTTCGGCCGAGCCAACGATGTATTTAGGGGAAGCGGCATTCTCCTCCGCGGCATCGTAATCTGCCCCTTTGACCAGTACATCGGGGCCGATCATCCGGATCAGCTCCAGCGGTGTGTCTTCATCAAAGATCACGGCCGAATCGACTACGGCCAGCGAGGCGATGATATGCGCGCGCGAACGTTCATCCTGTATGGGACGGGCCCCGTTCTTGCCCAGGCGCCTGACCGAGGCATCGGAGTTCACCCCAACGATAAGCACGTTTCCCAGGTCGGCCGCCCTGGCCAGGTAGTCGATGTGGCCCAGGTGGAGGATATCGAAGCAGCCGTTGGTAAAAACGATCTTCTTACCCTGCATACGCCATACCTGCAGTTTGCGCGCCAGCGAATCCCGGGTATCGATCCTGCCGCGCAGGGCATCAAGCCTTGTTCTCGGCTCCATGTTTTTCTTTATTGAGCAGCGGAAGCAAAACTAATGAAAGCAACCCGAAAAAAACAATCGCAACGAATTGCGACAGCCACACCAGCCAGCCGATGGCCGTACCTATGGTATGGGGATCGATCGCGTAGATGGCGAGTATTGACGCCACCGCATAGGGATAAGCGCCCAGCCCGCCTGGCGTGATCATGACGGTAAGGGTAGCGATGAGCAGGGTAGTGAGCCCCGCGCCTACCCCCAGGCCTTTGGTCTCGTCAAGGCAAAAGAAGCAGATGTGCAGCATGGCGTAATAAATGAACCAGATGAAAAGCGAGTGAAATACAAAAAGCCAGGGAGACCGCAGCCTGCGTATGGTCTTCAGCCCTTCCACGAAGCCGGTAAGCAGGCTCCGCGCCCTGCCCTTGATCAGGCTGCCCAGCCTGTTACGGAAAAGAAAGGCCAGCAGCATGAACAGGATGCCCGTACTGAGCAGCGCATACAGCAGTGTGCTGCTGCCGGAAACCTTGTTGTACAAGCCGGGCAGCAGGGTTTCGTTCAGGTAAGCGTAGATCGTTTTGAATTGCACTGCCAGCACAATGGCCACCAGGATAAAAAAGCAAAGCACATCGATGAGCCGCTCCACGATCACGGTGCCGAACGATTCGGTGAAGGGTATCTTCTCGTACCGGGAAAGGATCCCGCAGCGCGACACTTCGCCCAGGCGGGGTATGGCATAGTTTGCGAAATAGCCCACCATAACCGCAAAAAAGGTGTTGGAGGTTTTAGGATGGTGATTCAGCGGGGCCAGCAGCATTTTCCAGCGTATGGCGCGGCTGATGTGGCTGAGCATACCGACCAGGATGGAAACAACGATCCAGGTATAATCCGCGCGCTGCAGCGCATCCCCGATCTGCTCTTTATTCTCCTGGGTGAGATTCCGCACAGATAGCCATACCAGGAAAATCCCTATCCCGAAAAAGACCAGGAATTTCAATATGTTGGAAACCTGTTTGTTCAAACCTCAGGATTTTACCTTATTGGTCTTGGTGTCGGGGAAAACGATGGCCGGCCTGAACGACCTGGCCTTATCAAAATCCATATTGGCGTACGACAGCACCAGCACGATATCGCCCACCGCGAATTTGAGCGCGGCCGGGCCGTTCATGCAAATGACCCCTGATCCTCTCTTTCCTTTTATAACGTATGTAATGATGCGCTCCCCGTTGCGGTAGTTCAGCACATGAACCTGCTCGTTCTCGATCAGGTTGGCAGCATCCATCAGGTCCTCATCAATCGTAATGCTGCCTATATAGTTCAGGTCGGCCTCGGTGATCGTTACGCGGTGGATCTTCGATTTTAAAACTTGTATCTCCATAGCCGGCAAAAGTACGCATTTTATACGCTGCTTTTTTATTCGGTCAGCGCCAGGTACCGCCCTTCCCCCTGCGAGAAAAGGCCGGAGATCCGTGCGCTTTTGCCTTTACGGGATTTGGGGTATCTTTGATCAAACACACATTCCTTATGAAAAAGCTACCCGTCTTAGCCGCCTTACCCCTACTGGCACTTGTACTGCTTGGTGAAATGCGGCTTCCCGTAAAAAGAAAAGGGCCCGCTGAACCTCGGCCGCAGCAGCGATCGGACGACTGGTTCATCAGCCAGCGCATTTACCCGCAGGGCAGCATCAATTACGAGGCTTATGCCGAGGCGCTTCAATCCGCCATGAGCCTGCGCGCTGAAAGCCGTTCGGCCTCCGCAGCAAGCTGGCAATTTGCGGGGCCTACCAATATAGGCGGCAGGGTGACCGATATTGAGATGCACGCCTCCGACCAGCAGACCATTTACCTGGGCGCGGCCAGCGGTGGCGTGTTCAAAAGCACCGACCAGGGCCTTACCTGGAATCCCATCTTTGACCAGAATGCTTCGCTTTCCATCGGGGATATAGCCATTGCCCCTTCCAACCCCAATATCATTTACGTGGGTACCGGTGAGTGCAATAACGGCCGGGGTTCAGTGACCTATGACGGGCAGGGTGTTTATAAGTCTACCGATGCGGGCCAGACCTGGACCAGCCTGGGCCTTCAGCTTACGCGCAATACGGGGAGGATAGCTATCGACCCCGCCAATCCCAACAAGGTTTTTGTTGCCACCATGGGCGATCTGTTCAGCAACGGGCCTAACAGGGGCTTGTACCGCACGCTGGATGGCGGACTTACCTGGACCAATGTGCTGTCGGTTAATGATTCTACCGGTGCGGTGGAAGTGGTGATCGATCCTTCCAATCCGAACATTGTCTATGCCAGCACCTGGACCCGTATACGCAGGCCTACCTATTACCTGTATGGCGGCACGGGTTCGGCTATCTACAAATCCACCGATGGCGGCAGTACCTGGAACATGCTGACCAGCGGGCTTCCGGCCAGCTCGCCCAATATAGGACGCATTGGCATAGATATATCGGCATCCAATCCCAATGTTCTCTATGCGGTTTATGCCAGCGAATATGGCGGCTTCCTGGGCTGTTATAAAACAACGAACGGGGGAGCCTCCTGGTCGGCCGTTACGGGCAACAATTACCTTTTAGGGTCTTTATCGGCCAATGCCTTTTACTGGTTCGGCAGGGTCAAGGTCGACCCCACGGATCCCAATACCGTTTTCATCACTGACCTCTCCTTATGGAAAAGCTCCGATGGAGGCGCCAACTGGTACGATGTGGGTACATCGTTTCATGTAGACCAGCATATCACCTATGTTCATCCCGCCAATCCCAGCCTGGTCGTTGAGGGCAATGACGGAGGGGTATTCATATCCAATGATGGCGGCTCTAGCTGGACCAGCGCACAGGACATTCCCATCACCCAGTTCTATACCTGCGAAGTGGACAACCAGAACCCCAGCAACCTTTACGGGGGCACCCAGGATAACGGCACCAACTATACGCCCACCGGTGGCGTGAACGACTGGCAGTTCCTGTTCGGTGGCGATGGGTTTTATGTGCTGGTGAACCCGGTGAACCCATCCTACCAGATCTACGAGTACCAGTACGGCAACCTGAGCACCAGCATGTCGGGCATCAATACCAGCGAGAACAGCAACTGGAATACCCCGCTTATTTATAATCCTCAGAACCCCTCAACCGTTTTCTACGGGAACGTGCGCGTTTACAAATCGTATGCTCATGGTAATGGCGGTTGGTTTTCCATCAGCCCCAATCTTACCGCGGGAACACAGACCGGCAACCTCGTTTTCCATACCATCACCACCCTCTCGTGCTCCAATGCCGATACCAACGTGATCTGGGCCGGATGTGATGACGGCAATGTGCAGGTAACCACCAACAGCGGTGCTACCTGGACCAACGTAAGCGCAGGCCTGCCCGACAGGTGGATCACCCGCGTGGTGGCCGATCCCCTGGTGGCCGGCAGGGCTTACGTTACCGTTTCGGGCTTCCGCTGGGACGAGCCCTACCCGCATGTGTTCATGACCAATAACTATGGCGCCACCTGGACGGCCATCAGCTCGAATTTACCCCAGGCCCCATGCAACGACCTGATCGTTGACCCGAACAGCACCAGCACGCTTTTCGTGGCTACCGATATGGGTGTTTATTACACTACCGACCAGGGCGGCAACTGGCAGGCTGCCGGCACGGGCATGCCCCTGGTGCCCGTTACCGATATGGTGCTGCATAACGGAACGCGCACCCTTATAGCGGCCACCTATGGGCGCAGTATGTGGAAGATGGATATTGACCAGTTGCTTGGCTCCGGAGACCCGGCTGCCCTTAACTCTGGCATAACGATCAGCCCCAACCCGGTTGCCGACCATTTCGTTGTACGGGGCGCAGAGGGAGCAAGCCTGACGCTTTATAACCTGGAGGGAAAGGCAGTGATGACCACGAAAATTGACCAGGCGGGTAAGAAAATAGAAAGGAGCGGGCTGCCGGCCGGTGTTTATCTTTACCTGCTGAGCCGGCCGGATGGTAAAAAAGCCAGCGGCAAGCTGGTGCTGCTATAAGATCACATTATCGATGAGCCGCACCTTACCCAGGCGTACGGCTACGCAGGCTACGGCATTCCCTCTCCCATGCAGGCTTGTTATTGGCTGCAGCGTAATGGCGTCAGCGATCTCAAAGTATTCCAGCGTAAAAAGAGGTTCTGCGCGCAGCTCGGCTTCAGCAAAATCTTTCAGCTTTTTCACGGAGCTTTCACGTTCGGCCATTTGCCTGACCCGGAACAAGACGGCCGATATCCTGGGCGCTGCTTTTCTTTCTTCGGGGCTCAGGCGCATGTTGCGCGAGCTCATGGCCAGCCCGTCAGCCTCGCGCACGGTCGGGCAGGCAACTATCTCAACGGGGCTCCCGGTCTGCCTGACCAGTTCGCGGATCACGGCCAATTGCTGAAAATCTTTCTCCCCGAAATAAGCCTTGTGCGGCTGTACGATATCAAAGAGCTTGCTCACCACCTGCACCACTCCCTTAAAATGACCGGGGCGGTGCCGGCCTTCCATAACCCTATCGAGTTCACCCAGGTCGATGCCCGGCCCGTTCTGATCAAGCTCAGCCTGGCTGTATATTTCAGATACAGGCGGCATAAACAGTGCATCGCAGCCAGCCTGTATGAGCAGGATTTTGTCCGCTTCCTCCATACGGGGGTATTTTTCAAGGTCTTCTGGGTTATTGAACTGTGTGGGGTTGACAAAGATGCTTACCACCGCCAGGCTGTTCTCCGCCCTGGCCCGTTTGACCAACTGGATATGGCCATCGTGCAGGGCCCCCATGGTGGGCACAAAACCAATGCTCTTGTTATCAGCCCTTTGCCCTCTTAAATACGCTTGCAGATCAGCCTTTTTTTCAAAGAATCTCATTGTTCTCCGAATAGAAAAATCGCAATAAAACTACGTCTATTACTTTGAAATATCGGGGATTTTTTCTTAATTTTGCATACTATTTTCGGATACGGGTAAAAACCCTCAAAAAGCCCGTCTCCGCTGACCAGGACACCAATTTAAATATATACATGAAAAAAGCCAGAGTTCTATTTGTTTCGCAGGACATCACACCCTACCTTGACGAAACACCGATGGGGCATATCTCACGGTATCTCCCGCAGGGAATCCAGGAAAGAGGAAAAGAAATACGAACCTTCATGCCCCGTTACGGCTGCATCAACGAGCGCAGGCACCAGTTGCATGAAGTGATCCGGCTTTCGGGAATGAACCTGATCATCGATGACAGCGATCATCCGCTTATCATCAAGGTAGCCTCTATCCAGTCGGCACGCATGCAGGTGTATTTCATCGACAACGAGGATTATTTCCAGCGCAAAGAGACCCTGGAAAAGAACGGCAAGCCTTTTGCCGATAACGATGAGCGCAGCATCTTTTTCTGCCGCGGTGTGATCGAAACGGTGAAGAAGCTGGGATGGGCGCCCGATATCGTTCATTGCCACGGCTGGTTCACCGGGATGATGCCTATGTACCTGAAGCGCTCTTTCCGCGACAATCCCCTGTTTGCTGAAACACGCGTGGTCTATTCCGTATATAACGATGATTTTTCGGGCGCGCTCGATAAGAACATGGCCAGGAAGGCTACCTGGGAAGGCATCGAGAAGAGCGATGTGGAGCTGCTCAAGACCCCGAACTTCGTGAACATCTCAAAGACCGCCATCAATTTCTCCGATGCCGTGATCAAGGCTTCGCCCAAGATCAGCCCGGATGTGGAGAAACACATCAAAAAATCAGGAAAACCCGTGCTGGAATACCAGAAGCCAGAGGAATATATTGATGCCTATTCTGATTTTTACGACCAGGTCTTAGAATTGGAGCCTGAGTTCGCTGACTAGAACTTATGCTCCTTAAAATAATTCCCGCGTTTTTACGTTTGCGGAAAGTGATTCAACCACTTTCCGCAAAATTTTTATCCGTGCTTCTGAGCGCTGCGGCCTTGTCATCGTGCAAGAAAGATGATCCCGGTATAGGCCTCGACCTGGTATCGGGCGATCAGTTGCACGTGCGTTTCAGCGACACCACCAGCCTGGTCACCCATACGATCGCGGAGGACTCGCAGGTTACCACCGGGCTTTCATCCTATCAGGTTGGACACTATGACGATCCCGTGTTCGGCAGAACCGTGGCCTCCGTCTACTCGCAACTGCTGCTGCCCTCCTCCAATGTCAGCTTCGGCACGGCCCCCGTGCTCGATTCCATCGTGCTTACGCTGGCCGCCAAAAGCTATTACGGGACCAATGACCCCATCACCTTCAGGGTTTACGAGATCACCGAAGGCCTCTCGTCCGACTCAAGCTATTTTTCGAACAGCACGCTGGCCTTCAATCCCACGCCCCTTGCCGATTATTCGCTGGTGCCCAATACGGCCGATTCCGTCCAGATCGGAAGCACCATGCTCGCTCCGCATATACGCATACCGCTGTCGGCAAGCTTCGGCAATTACCTGCTTTCCGCCTCCACGTCCAATTATACCGATAACACCGCCTTTACTTCTTTCCTGAAGGGCTTGTATATCACCGCAGCGCCCGCCCCCACATCCGGCAACCGCGCCATCTATTCGCTGCACATGAGCAGCACCGTATCGGGCCTTACCCTTTATTATACCGAAAGCAGCACGCCCAAATCCTTTCAATTCACATTTAACGGGGCGGTACGTTTCAACCATTATACGCACGACTATTCTACCGCCACTCCCGCCATCGCTGCTCAGCTTGCAAGCGCCTGGGATGTGCAATCCAGCCAGGTCTTCATCCAGGGCCTCATCGGGCTGAGGACCAAGATCAATCTTCCCTACATCGGCAACTACCTCGACTCGGGAACCGTGGCGATCAACAAGGCCGAGCTGATCATTAAGGCAAGCACGACAGCGCTGAACGATAATTACCCGGCCCCGGCCAACCTTATCCTGGTAGCCACCGGCAGCGACAGCTCGGAGGTCATCATCCCCGACCTGCTGGAAGGGTCGTCATACTTCGGGGGCGTTTACGATGCCACCAACAAAGAGTACCGCTTTAACATAGCCCGTTATATACAGGGCCTGATGAACGGAACCATTGAGAATCATGGCTTGTATCTGGTCATACAGGGGCGATCGATCAATGCCAACCGCGTAGTGCTGGAAGGTGGCGATACCACCAATCCCAGCCACATGCGGCTGAAACTAACCTATACAAGAATAGAGTAACATGTGCGGAATAGTTGGATACATCGGCAACAAACAGGCTTATCCTATCCTGATAAAAGGATTGCATCGCCTGGAATACCGCGGCTACGACAGTGCGGGAGTAGCCCTGCTTGACGGATCACTAAAGGTATACAAGTGCCGCGGCAAGGTCTCTGACCTGGAAAAGCATATTTCCACCCAGGCCACTGAGGGTACCATCGGCATCGGCCATACACGCTGGGCCACGCACGGGGTGCCCAATGACGTGAACGCCCACCCGCACTATTCCGAAACCAGGAACATGGTGATCATCCACAACGGGATCATCGAGAACTATGCGGCCATTAAGGCGGAGCTGAAAAAAAGGGGGCATTCTTTCCTGAGCGAGACCGATACCGAGGTGCTGATCCACCTTATTGAAGATATCAAGCTCAATGAGAACGTCCGTTTGGGCGAGGCGGTAAGGCTGGCCCTGAACCAGGTGGTGGGCGCCTACGCCATTGTGGTGATCGCGAAAGATAATCCGGACGAGATCATAGCCGCCAAGAAAGGCAGCCCGCTGGTGATCGGCATCGGTGACGATGAGTTCTTTGTAGCCTCGGATGCCACTCCCATTGTGGAGTATACCAAGAACGTGGTGTACCTCGAGGATGAGGAGATCGCTTTCATTCCCCGCAAAGGCGAGCTGAAGATCAAGACCATTAAGAACAGGCCCAAAACGCCTTACATACACGAGCTGGAGCTGAACCTCGAGGCCATCGAGAAAGGGGGCTTCGATCATTTCATGCTCAAGGAGATCTATGAGCAGCCCCGCTCTATCAAGGATAGCATGCGCGGCCGGCTGAGCTCCGAGAAAGCCATCGTTAACCTGGGCGGCATAACCGAGTACGAGCAGAAATTTCTTAACGCCAAGCGTATCATTTTCATCGCCTGCGGCACATCCTGGCATGCCGGGCTCGTGGGAGAATACCTCTTCGAGGACCTCATCCGTATACCGGTGGAGGTGGAATATGCTTCCGAGTTCCGCTACCGCAACCCGGTGATCTACGAGGATGATGTGGTCATTGCCATTTCACAATCGGGCGAAACGGCCGATACGCTGGCGGCCATCGAGCTGGCCAAATCGAAAGGAGCCACCATTATCGGCATCTGCAACGTGGTGGGATCGTCCATTGCCCGCGCCACGCACGCGGGCTCGTACACCCATGCCGGCCCTGAAATTGGCGTGGCCTCGACCAAGGCCTTTACCGCACAGGTGACCGTGCTTACGCTGATGGCCCTGCGCATTGCTTACCGCAAAGGCAGCATTTCCTCTTCGCGCTTTCATACCCTGCTCACCGAACTGGAGGCCATACCTTCCAAGGTAGAGAAAGTACTGGGGCTGAACGATAAGATAAAGTACCTGGCCAGCCTGTACAAAGATGCTACTAACGCTCTTTACCTGGGAAGGGGCTATACTTTCCCTGTTGCCCTTGAAGGCGCGCTGAAGCTAAAAGAGATCTCCTACATACATGCCGAGGGCTATCCTGCCGCTGAGATGAAGCACGGCCCCATTGCGCTTATTGACGAAGAGATGCCCGTATTCGTGATCGCAACAAAGGGCGGCTCGTACGAAAAAGTGGTCAGTAATATACAGGAGGTAAAGGCGCGCAAAGGAAAGATCATCGCTATCGTTACCGAAGGCGATACGGTAGTCAAAGAGATTGCCGATCATACCATAGAGATCCCGGAAACGGACGAGATCCTGGCCCCCCTGGTCTCCGTCATTCCCTGGCAACTGCTCTCGTATCACATAGCCGTAATGCGCGGCTGCAACGTAGACCAGCCGCGTAACCTGGCCAAATCGGTTACGGTTGAATAAACAATAGCTGATCTTGATCCTGGAGCGATGCCGGACTTTCTTGCCTTTTGGCTGTTAGGCAGGTTTTGCTTTTTTACTTTATCCACATGAACACATGGGGATTGTTTTGAAAGCTCTCGAAGGTGCTTTTATCCGCGGCAAGTATGGCAATAAAATCGATAGTCGGCAGCACCAGCAATCCGCCCAGGGTACCCATATATACCACAGGCACATAGGGCTGCGTGCCCAGGTAAACGCGGTGTATGCCCGTAACGCCAAAAAGGGGGAAGGCCAGCAGGGCCGCAAGCGATTTTTTCTTGGCCACGCCCCCGTAGATCTCACCGATCACCGTATCAGTTTCTAAAAACAAGTGGCATGCAGTATCCCGCATGCCACTTGTTTGATGGTTGCCTGCCTTACTTTGGCTCGCGTACACGAGCATAAAAAGCAGGAGAACAAACCTCATCAGAACCTGAAATTGGCTCCCAGCATGGCCAGGTAAGGCGATCCGATAGCTACCTCGGCATTTAGACCGAGAAAATCAGCTACCCAGTAACGAGTTCCGAAAAGCACCTGCACCTTGATGGGGCTGCCCACGCTGCCGGTAGTGAAATCGAGCGAATTGTAATAGGGGTCAGGATTCGTGGTGGTCGAGCTCCATTGGGTATAGCCCAGCCTCAATCCGAAATACGGATCGATTTCATCGCTGCTGCCGAAGTGGAACAGGGGCCTTACCGCGAAGTTCATGCGCTTGAGCACATCCTTGTAAGTCGCGTAATAGGTAACGCCCTGAGAGTTGGTCACAGGATATTTCGAATACTCGAAAGTGAACGATTGATACGAATACGCTGCACCGATGCTGAATTTGGGTGAAATGTAATAGTCATACGAACCGATTATTACGGGCGTCTGACGCAGGTCGACAGAGCTGGAATCAGGAACAGAATTATTCAGCACTCCGAACAGGGCGCCAACCAGGCTCCATCCTACTCCCGCAGTGATCACGGAAGGAGGAGCGTCTCCACCCTTCTGGGCCTGAACAGCCGTAGTCTTAAAAAGCGATAAGCTCAATACGGCCATCGCCAGAATAACAGTTGAGGTTTTTTTCATATGGCTTGTGTTTGGTTTTGGGGTTGTTAGCAAATATAATACCGTTATTTGGCAGCGGCAAAACGCTTGGCCACTTCTTCCCAGTTGATCACGTTCCAGAAAGCGGCAATATAATCGGGCCTGCGGTTCTGGTAATTAAGATAATAGGCGTGCTCCCATACATCCAGCCCCAGGATAGGCGCTCCCTTTACCTCGGCAACATCCATCAGGGGGTTATCCTGGTTGGGAGTAGAAGATATGGTCAGCTTTCCACCGCTCAGGGTCAGCCAGGCCCATCCCGAGCCGAAACGCGTAGCGCCCGCGTTGGAGAACTGTTTTTTAAACTCATCGAAAGAGCCGAAGGCCCCGTTGATGGCATCGGCCAGCGCGCCTGAGGGATTGCCGCCACCGCCCGGCTTCATAATGGTCCAGAACAGGGAGTGATTATAATGCCCGCCCCCGTTGTTCCTTACAGCGGCCGGATATTTCGATACGTTCTTACAGATATCTTCTATGCTCATCTTCTCAGCCTCACCGCCCGCGATCGCGTTATTGAGGTTGGTCACATAAGCCTGGTGATGCTTGGTATGATGGATTTCCATCGTTTTCGCGTCAATATGCGGCTCCAGCGCATTGTACGCATAAGGTAGCTTGGGTAATTCGAATGCCATTGGAATTGATTTTTTATCGGTTATACTTAAATGCCGATCAAATATAGAAATTTAATCCCTTAAATATATCATGCAATGTTTTATTTATTTTTGCAGCAAACAATCCGATCACAATGAAAAAATTTCTGACGTTAACATTCGCTGCAGGCGCCCTGGCGCTGTCCGCATGCGGTGGCCCGAGCAAAGAGGAGCAGGATCAGCAGCGACAGGATTCCATCCAGTCGGCCAGCGATTTTGATTCGCTGATGAAAAAGGCCGATGAAGCGGCTTCTGAATCCATGGGCGATACCCTTCCCGGGGATACCACTAAAAAATAACAAAGACAGGAGGATCGCAGCTATTCAGCCGTTGAGATATTCAACGGCCTGCTGCATGGTCTTATCATCCTGGTTGTAGATGGGGTAAAAGCCCTCGTTGTTCCAGATGCTGCGGGCTATGCTTGCCTTCAGGTAGTTCCTGATCAACTGTTCCGATTTTTTGATCTGCGCCTCGTTGCGCTTCACCCCGTTCTTTTCGGCATACTGGATAAACTCCCTGAACAGGGTCTCATCCACCCTGAACGATTCCCTGAACGCATTCAGGCCGGCTGCCGAAAGCACTACGCGCTTTTTATCGGCATAATCGAAGCTGAACTGGTTGAATACGCTTTTGTAGAACAGCTCGCTCAGGTAAGGCGTACGGCCGGAGGTATCGAGGGGCACGAACACATCGGGCATGATGCCCCCTCCCCCGTAAACCGTTTTTCCTTTGGGGGTATGGAACTTGAGCGAATCGGGGAACTTAATACTGTCGGCATGCTGCAGCTCCCCGCTTTCGAACCGCGCCTGCTCTTCGTTGTAATAGTCATCCAGGCCTTTATTGTACGGTTTCTGTATGCAGCGGCCGGTGGGGGTATAGTACCGCGCGGTGGTGAGCCGTATGGCCGAGCCGTCAGGCAACTGGGTTTGCTGCTGCACCAGCCCTTTTCCGAACGAGCGCCTGCCCATGATCATCCCGCGGTCATTATCCTGCAGGGCACCGGCTACGATCTCGCTGGCCGATGCCGAGTTCTCATCGATCAGCACGACCACCGGCATAGCCGTGAGCGCCCCTTTGCTGGTGGCTGTATAGTTCTTGCGCATGGAATGCCTGCCTTCGGTGTAAACGATCATCTTGCCTTTCTCCAGGAACTCGTCCGCTATATCCACCGCTATGTTGAGCAGGCCGCCACCGTTGCCGCGCAGGTCGAACACCAGGTCTTTCATACCCTCCTTTCTCAGCTTCTGTATGGCTTCCATGAACTCGATATATGACGTTTCAGCGAAGCGCGAAAGCTTGATGTACCCGGTATTATCGTCAAGCATATAGGCCACATCCAGGCTGTACAACGGTATCTCATCGCGCGTGATCACGAACCCGATCAGCTTGGGCTGGTTGTTGCGCATAACGCCCACCTTCACATCCGTTCCCTTGGGGCCGCGCAAGAGCGAGGTCACATCCTTGTTCTTCACATTCGTTCCGGCTACGGTCTTTCCTTCAACGGTAATGATCTTATCGCCCGCCAGCAGCCCCGCTTTCTGGGAAGGCCCTCCCGCAATGACCGAAACCACGCAGATGGTATCGCGCACGATGTTGAATTCAATGCCTATGCCTTCAAAATTCCCCTCCAACTGTTCGTTGATGTCCTTCAGCTCCTTTGCGCTGATATAGGAAGAATGCGGATCGAGGTTGTGCAACAGGTCCTCAATGGCCTTTTCCGTGATATCGCTGTGGTCGACACTGTCCACATAATGCTCGGTGATGTACTTCAGCACCTCCGATATCTTTTCATCGGGAGGCAGGTTCTCGTACGCCTGGCCCTGGCTCTTTCCGGTGGTAAAATTGAGCATACGGCCCAGGAACATGCCCGCAACGATCAGCAGCGCGAATACAATGGGCAGGTAGATATAGGCACGTCCGGGTCTGTTGCTCATGCGCTGCAGCGGTATTTCATACGAAGATACGAATAGATGGTTTGCCGTTCATAAGGATTGTGATGAAAGGTCTTATTTGCCGTAACGCTCAACCTTCACGCCAAATTTTTCGAGGAACTCAATGCCTTCATCGTTGGGTATATTCTTGAACTCCGCGTAAGAGTCCTTGTAGATCACGCGTCTGATACCTATGGTATAGATCACCCGCGCGCAGGCTATGCAGGGCGAAAGGGTAATATACAGGGTGGCGCCATCGAGCGAAACATTGTTCTTGGCCGCATACAGGATGGCGTTCTGTTCGGCATGCAGGGCCAGCGAGCAGCTTCCCTTGCTGTCGCGCGGACAGCCTATGCCCGGCCATTCTTCATCGCAGTTGTGCGTGCCGGCCGGTGGACCGTTATAGCCCAGCGAGATAATACGCGTATCCTTGGTCAGCACTGCGCCTACCTGCGCCTTTACGCAATGCGAGCGCCTGGCCAGGTTGCCGGCCAGTTCCATATAGATATCGTCAAAAGAGGGTTTGGACATGGGCAGGCGAAGTTAGAAAAAAGCCGCATGTTCGCTGTCCTGATCATGGAAGCAAAATTCCCATAATGAGAAATCGGGCTGTGCGAGCGCCATTACATATGCCTGATTAATAACTCATTATGCCTTCCGGTATTCTTGTTGGAATCCTGTTACTGAACCATAAAACTATGCACCATGAAAAGCATCATCAAATTGAGCTTGTCGGTATTTGTACTGGCGGGCGCTCTTTATTTAGCCGCAGGGTGTAAGAAGGACGGCCAGGAGGGCTACATGAGCGTAAAGCTGACCGATGCCCCGGCCGAATACTTTGCTGTAAATGTGGAGATCGTTGGGCTGGAAGTATATTCGGAAATCAATGGCTGGATCAGCCTGCCGGTCAACTCCGGCACCTATGATCTGTTACAGTTGCAGAATAATGTGACCGTGCTTCTTGCGCCTAAAACAGAATTTCCGGCCGGGAAAATTACGCAGATGCGGTTAGTTTTGGGAACGAACCATTCCGTGATCACCGGAACAGGAATATTCCCGCTAAAAACACCCAGCGGAACACAAAGCGGCTTGAAGATCAATGTGAACATGATCATTCTGAGCGACAAAACCACCGAGGTGGTGCTGGATTTCGATGCGGCTGCATCGGTTGTGGAAGAAGGCAACGGCAGCTATTTACTTAAGCCGGTGCTGAGAATAAAGGCCGTGAGCCAATACTGAACGATCAGAAAAGTGCGAAAGGCTGCTTCACTGCAGCCTTTCTTCCATTTGCCGCCATCAGAATAAGGAGGTTTGCACGGCCCTGGCGCCTGCCTTTCTCTGGCTGGCTTTAGCGCTGATATGAAAGACCGGGCCCTCCTCATACCGCGAGGCAACGGCAATACGTGTATTGCCCGCATGCGCTGCGAACAGGTCGTGAACGAGCCGCGGGTCGTTGTTCTCGGCCGAAAGGTGGGACAGCAGCAGGTGGCTCATGAAAACAGGACGATACCTGGAAAAAAGCTCGAGCGCCTGGTCGTTTGACAAATGGCCGAGCTGGCTGCGTATGCGTTTTTTGAGGTAGGCCGGGTACCTGCCGTTTTCCAGCATGTGCTCATCGTAGTTCGCCTCCAGGAAAGCGGCATGGCACCCGGAGAAATGGTGGGCCACGCGCGGGCAGGCATAGCCTATATCCGTGAAAACGCCCACCGTGGCTCCTTCCGATTCCAGCACGAAGCTGTGCGGATCGGCCGCATCGTGGCTTTTGGAAAAGGGCAAGACCCGGATGGAGCCTATGTGCACGTTTTCGTTTTCGCTGAACTCGCGTACCAGCGCAGGCTGCAGCTTCAGGCGGCTGTTGCTCAATGTGCCTGAAGTGATGTACACGGGAAGCTGATACCTGCGCGACAGCACCTCCAGCCCGCGTATGTGATCGGTGTGCTCGTGCGATATGAATACGGCCTTCACCTTTTGCATGGAAAGCCCCGCCCGCTTCATGCGCCTTTCGGTTTCGCGGCAGGAGATCCCCGCATCGATCAGCACGGCTTCGCGGTGATTGCCTATATAGTAGCAATTGCCGTTGCTGCCGGAGTTAAGGGAAGCGATGAAAAGCGACATGGCGGGTAAGGCAAATATCGCGGTTTTCAGATCCGGAATTACGCCAGTTGGTAAATTATCCTGAGCGAAGGGAGCTCTTGAGCGGCAAAAGCCGGAAAAAAGAAGGTAAACTCGAAAGGGCGGTAGGCATGGGAAAATGAAAATAGCCAGCTATAGCGTGAGCGGCATCCCACGGTCGCCTGCCCGTGCTGCTGCGATGGCTTAAAGAGGCCAACATACACATGGATCATATCCGGCTGAGTCCGCAGCTCAGGGCCGTTTGCTTGCAGGAGGCGTTGACCGGCCGGTGCGCGGATGGGAGAAGACCAGCGATCATACGCCAGTATGGATCGAACTCAAAAGCAAATGAGCATTGGCTATTTTTAGCTATTTTCGCAATCCTTTTTATGCCCGGATGGCGGAATTGGTAGACGCGCTGGTCTCAAACACCAGTGGTAGCAATACCTTGCCGGTTCGACCCCGGCTCCGGGTACAATGATGCAAAATGCCGTTTTAGAGTTACTAAACGGCATTTTTTGCTTGAAAACGCGGGATAAGAAATTCTGTTGGCCCGTTTTTATTTTTCCTCGTATTCGCTATGAGTGTGGACCTTCAAACTGATATATTATCCGGGCTTATTTTCATTTTGCCCATTTCCCCCTTTTCACTACATTTGCTACCCTTTTAAAAAAGGCAATTGGCCGGAGGCTACAATTCACCGGCTAGCGGTTGAAAATCAGGATATTACAAATATGTCATCGCACGTCAAATTCTTTGCCGGCTCAGCGTCAAAAGCGCTGGCCCAGAGCATTGCCTCCGCCTACGGCACCCGCCTGGGCGATGTGACGCTCAACCGCTTCAGCGATGGGGAGTTCGCCCCGGCTTTCGAAGAAACGGTGCGGGGCTGCGATGTGTTCATCATCCAAAGCACCTTTCCGCCTACGGATAATCTCTTTGAGCTGCTGCTCATGATCGATGCAGCCAAACGGGCATCGGCCAGGAGCATTGTAGCCGTTATCCCCTACTTCGGCTTCGCCCGGCAGGACCGCAAGGACCAGCCCCGCGTGTCGATAGGATCCAAGCTGGTGGCCAAGATGCTGGAAAGCGCTGGCGCCACGCGCATCATGACCATGGACCTGCATGCCGACCAGATACAGGGCTTTTTCGAAGTGCCGGTCGACCATCTTTACGCTTCCACCATTTTCCTGAACCATATCAAAAAGCTCAACCTGCCCAACCTGACCATGGCCGCGCCCGATACGGGAGGCACCAAGCGGGCCAATGCTTACGCCAAGTTCTTCGACTGCGAGATGGCCATCTGCTACAAGCAGCGCAAGAAAGCGAACATCATCCAGAGCATGACGGTGATCGGAGATGTGGAAGGGCGCGACATCGTGCTGGTTGACGATATTGTAGACACGGCCGGAACCCTGTGTACCGCTGCCGATATGATGATGGATAAGGGCGCAAAGAGCGTACGGGCGGTCTGCACGCATCCCATCCTTTCCGGAAGCGCTTACGAGAAACTGGAAAAATCGAAGATCACCGAGCTGATCGTGACCGATACCATTCCCCTGAAAAAGGAGAGCGGCAAGATCAAGGTGCTGTCGGTATCCGACATGTTCGCTAACGTGATCTCCAACGTGGTGAAGCTCGAGAGCATCGCCTCGCATTTTGTGATATAAAAATATTCTGCAGGTTAGTTCCCGTTGCTGCAGACAAAAGAGATAAACGGGAGTGAAAACAAAATCCACCTTCGCCCTTCGGGCCGGTGGACAAAGCAAACAAAAATGAAAACAGTATCTATTAGCGGTTCGCCAAGAGCGAGCGTAGGGAAAAAAGATGCTAAGGCTTTACGCAGGGAGGGCAACGTGCCCTGCGTGATCTACGGAGGCAAAGAACAGGTTACGTTCTATGCTTCGGAGAAAGCTTTTGCCAAACTTTTGTACACTCCCGATGTTCACATTGTAGACATTGACCTGAGCGGCAAGACCTACAAGACCATTATCCAGGAAACGCAGTTCAACCCGCTCACCGATCGCCTGACCCACGTGGATTTTCTCGAGCTGATACCGGGCAAAGCGGTGACCATGAAGATACCGGTGAAGACCACGGGTACGGCCATAGGCGTGCGCGAGGGCGGGCAGATGCACACCAAGATGCGCTACATCAAGGCCAAGGGCCTCATCGAAAAGATGCCCGAAGCCGTTATTCTCGATGTGAGCGGCCTGAACATAGGTGACAGCATCCGCGTGAGCGACCTGAAGTATGACGGCATTACCTTCCTGGAAAGCCCGAACGTGACCATCGTAGGCGTGCGCGTGACCCGCAACGTAGTGGAGGAAACTCCGGTTGCAGCCACCGCTACGGCCACTCCTGCCGCTGGCGCTACCCCGGCTGCCGGAACAACCCCCGCACCGGAAGCGAAGAAGGAAGAGAAAAAGGAAGAGAAGAAGAAGTAGGCATCCGGTGAATGTGAATGTGAAGGGGAGTGGTTTCATTCCCCTTTTTTTATTTTTGCATATGAGCAATTATGGTTTTGAAGGTCTGGGATTTTATCCGGCCTCGATGAAATTGTGGGACTTGTGCCGGCAGGATTCTGAAACATTGTGTAAGGATGATCGGGGAAAAGAAATCTCAGCGCAGTTAGTACGATCCGAAGGTTCCACACCGGCAAATATTGAAGAAGGCTATGGGAGAATTTCTGCGAAGGAATATATCCGTTACCTGACCTATACTCTTGGTTCCGCCCGGGAATCGCGTGGTTGGCATAAGAAATCTAACCGCCTTTTATCTGCCCGATTAATCAAAGAAAGGATTGATCTCATTGCGCAAATAATCGGTAAAGTTCATAAAACGATTCGAACTCTGAAAAAGAAATGATCCCATCCCATTCACATTCACATCTATGTCCAAATTTCTGATTGCCGGCCTGGGAAATATAGGTGACGAGTACGCCAACACGCGCCACAACGTAGGCTTTCTCATTGCCGATGCTTTTGTGAAAGCGCTGGAGGGATCGTTCAGAACAGACCGCCTGGCGGAGGTGGCGGAAGTGAAGTTCAAAGGGAAGCTGTTTGTCGTGATCAAACCCTCTACCTTTATGAACCTGAGCGGGAAGGCCGTTAACTACTGGCTGCAGGCCGAAAAACTTTCAAAGGCCAGCCTGCTGGTGGTTACCGATGACCTGGCCCTTCCTTTCGGTACCCTGCGCATGAAAGGGAAGGGCAGCGATGGAGGACACAACGGGCTCACCAGCATACAGGAGACCCTGAACTCGACCGAATATGCTAGGCTTCGTTTCGGCATTGGCAGTGAATTTTCCAAAGGCAAGCAGGTGGATTATGTGCTGGGAGAGTGGGGCCGGGAAGAAAAAGAAAAGCTGCCTGAACGCATTGAAACGGCTGTTGAAATGATCCGGAGCTTCGGCACCATAGGCCTTGAACGCACCATGACGGCCTTCAACAACAAATGATCACACCCGGGGCTTCCCCCTGTAACAAGGTTTCCCGGATGTGATCATCAGCTTACCGTTCAGTTGCCCGTTTCCCTGATATTGACCGGCACCACCAGCTTAAAGCTGATGTTCCTGCCCATGTTATAAATGCCCGTTCTGCCGGTAACAGGGTTCTCAGCCGCGTATTTCAATCTGCTCAGGTGGCTTTGGTAAGCCACATCGGTAAGGTTGTTGATGCTGATATAGACCGAACAGATGGCGAGCCTGCCTGAAACGAAATCCGCACCTAATCCTGCACTGAGCAGCGTATAGCCGGGCGTACGCGTCTCCGTTCCGAATGCCTTATAAAACCTGTCCTGCGCCAGGTAGCTTTCCACGCCAATACGTACGTACGCGTTGGCCATGAACTTTCCCGCCTTTTCAAAATCGCCACGCAGCTCGGAAGAGAACCTGGGCGCGGGAATGAGGGGCAGGTACTTCATCGAATCGGGAACGTTCTTCTGCGTGGCCAGCACCCAGGAGAAAGCGCTCTCAAAATGCAGCCAGTCGAGCGGGTGCGGGTGAATATCGATCATCACCTCCCCGCCCTGAAGCGCGGCATCGCCCTGCGTGTATTTGAAGACCGGAACAGGTTCGCCTGCATTCATTACGGAATCTCCGCCCAGCACGCTGTATAGTTTTTCAGCGTAAATGAAATGATCAATGCCGTTGTAGAACAGGTCCAGCTCAGCCGAAACGTGCTCGGTGTTCAGGCCAAAGGCCAGATCGGTCTGCAGGCTGGTTTCCGCTTTAAGGAAAGGATTGCCGATCTCATAGCGCAGGGTGCCCTCGTGCTCGCCATTCGATCCCAGCTCGGCAATATTAGGAGCCCTGAAACCGCGCGCGAGGTTCAGCTTGGCAAAGAATTTATCCGAAAACGCGTAGCTGAGCCCCAGGCTGCCGCTAGTGCTGGAGAAAGACGAGCTGAACGCGCTGAACCTGTCCACGTGGAAAGGATCGCTTTCCGTAGTGGGTCTCCCCAAAGTATCCAGCAGCAGCTCTTTCCCCTCTATGGTGCGCGTATCGAAGCGCAGGCCTCCGCTGATATCCAGTTTATCATACGATTTCCTGAACGTGGCAAAACCGCCTATGTCGAACAGGCCGTATTCGGGAACCAGAAACTCCTCTCCCCTGTTCTGCGAAGTTTGGCTCATGCCGCTAACCCCCAGGGAAAAGCTCCATTGGCCGCTTACCGGAAGAACATAATACGCACCGTAATTGACGGTATTGAGCAGAAAATACAGCTCGTATTCATCAGGCGCGAGCACATTGGCGTATTCCTGGCGGTGGTTCTGCTGGAAGCCCAGGATCACTTTCAGGCTGCCATTGCCCATCACGAAGCTGTTATTGAGCACGAGCTTGTGATGGCGTATGTCCTGGCGGGGTATGCCGGGATCATACGATCGCAGCTCTTCATCCGAAGCGATCGTATCGGACGCTGTAGAGTCGTTCAACGCGAATTCCCTGGTGAACCTGCCTGTGGCGCTGTCGCGTTCGCCCTCAACGATACCGGGCACGAGGTGATACGTGCTCAGGTGCAGGTGCGTGTAGCCCCACACCTTGTTCAGCCCGATGATGCCGCTGATGGCATTTTCCCTGAAAGCGGAGCCATATACATAACCATCGTACCGGTTGCGGTAGCTGTGCGCCTGCTTCGCGCTGTAGCGCAGGTCCCAGATGAAGCCGTTCAGGTTTCCGGCCAGGCTGGCCGAGTAGCCGATCTGGCCATTGTTCAGTTGGTAATTGCCGAGCAGGTTGCCCTTTATGCCGCCTTCGGGCAGCGAGGAAAGGGAGAACATGTTGATCACACCGGCCATGGCATCCGATCCGTACATAAGGCTGGCAGGGCCTTTGAGTATCTCTACTTTATGCACAGAGAACTCATCCACCTCTATGCCGTGCTCGTCACCCCATTGCTGCCCCTCCTGCCGTATGCCATCCACCACCACCACCACGCGGTTGTAGCCCAGGCCACGGATGACGGGCTTGGAAATACTGCTGCCCGTGGTGACCTGCGAGAGCCCAGGCTGGCTTGCAAGAGCGTCAATAATATTGGACGAAGGCGTTTGCAACAGCGTGAGCTGGGGAACGATGGATATGGGCGTTGGCGTCTTATTCTTTTCGGTCGAAAACGAATGGCCGGTGACCACGATCTCATTGATCTCGGTAATAGACGCCTCCAGGGCAAAATCGCGCGTTTGCCCGGTCGTAAGGTCAATGGTCTCGATAATGGTCTTATAGCCTTTGAAGCTGACCTGTACCAGCACGCTCGTAAGCGGAAGCTCATCGATCCGGTAGCTGCCGTCAGCGGCCGATGTGGTGATACGTTTCAGGTCGGGCAGGGCGATGTAGGCCCCCTGCAGGGCCTGCCCCGTGGTCTTGTCCGTGATCTTTCCCGACAGGCTACCCTTGTCGCTGGCAGCCGCCAGGCCTGAAAGAAATACAGGCAAAACGAATAAAAATATTTTTTTCATGACGGAATGTATTAGCAAGGTTACACGCTGAGCGGTCTCCGCGTGGATAAAAACAATAATGATCCCTTATGCCAATACTGCCGGAGGTGCCCGCGAAGAAGAATGGAAAAAGACCCGGATCGCATCGCTGACTAGTATGTCCGGGTAAGCGGTCTTTATTTCGGAAACGAAAAGCCGGAAAGAAAAATCCAGCATGCTGTATTCTTTCGAAAGCTGGGCCGAACAGGTAAAACACTCATGGGATTCGTACTCATGCAGGTGGGTCTCGCCATCGGCATGGCCCCCGTGGTCGTGATGTGCGCTCAGTTCGCAAACCGGCTCGTGGTGGTGGTGATGAAAAAGCCCGAACGGCACCTGCACATACAGGAAGGAGAGCAGGGCGACAGCCGCAAATAAGCTATGGATGGTCCTCTTCATCGCGGCAAATGTAGTCAAAATCGCCTGATGATGGCCTCTACCTGCGATGCGTAGGAGCCCCCGAAAAGGTTGACGTGCACGAGCAAAGGATACAGGTTGCAGATATCCGAACGCTGCTCCCATCCTTTTTCCATCGGGAATTCTTCGTTATAGCCCAAATAAAAATCGCGGTCAAAGCCCCCGAACAGCCTGCTCATGGCTATATCCATCTCGCGGTGGCCGTAATACACGGCCGGGTCGAACAGGCAGGCCGTTCCGTCAGGGCCCGTCATGTAGTTACCTGACCACAGGTCGCCATGAACAAGCGATGGCCTTTCTACGGGAAATATCTCCTCCAGGCGCCTGAACAAGCGGCCGAAGCCCTGCGCAAGGGAACTTCCCAGCGCTCCGCTATCGCGTCCCAGCTTCAACTGCCTCTCCAAACGCTCCTGGATGAAAAAATCCGCCCAGCTTTCATGGGCCGTATTGGACTGGGGCAGGGATCCGATGTAATTGTCGTACGCCAGGCCGAAGCGCTCCGCGGAATGTTTATGCAGGCGGGCCAGCCTTTTCCCGAAATCGAAAAAGAAATCTTTTGCCCTTTTGCCCTGCTCAATGAAATCCATAATAATAAACGCATCATCGCCTTCTTCACCCGTTGAAACAGCCGCGGGAACGAACAATTCCCCGGCCGAACGCAGCAGCTCCAGGCCTTTGACCTCGGCCCCGAACATCAGCGGGTATTTCGAAGCAGAATTGATCTTCAGGAAATAATTGCCCCTATTGGTTTCCAGCTTATATGCCTTATTGATGCTGCCTCCGCCTACCGGCACAGCTTTTTTGATCACGCAGCGCCCCTGCTCACCGGCCGGGAGAAGCCGGGCCAGGCTGTCTTGTATCTTTCCTTTCAATGCCATTTTTCAAAATTATTATTTAAGTACGGATCGCGCGCCTGCCGGGTTGCTCCGGCAGAACGCGTATGGGTCCCTGCCCGCAGCGGCAAAAAAGAAAAAACCATAAAAATTTTCAAACCGGACCGTATTTTTCTACTTTAGTCGGGTTTTAAAAGCCCGTTTTATGAGCACAAAAGTTGCAGTACCCTCCGACCTGGAGATCGCGCAGAGCGCCCGGATACGCCACATCAACGAGATAGCCGAAAAGGCCGGTATTTCTGTTGACGACCTGGAGCACTACGGCAAGTACAAGGCCAAGCTGCCTCACCACCTGATCAACGAGGCTAAAATAAAAAAGAGCAAGCTCATCCTGGTATCGGCCATCAGCCCTACCCCGGCCGGTGAGGGTAAAACAACCACATCCATAGGCCTTACCGAAGGATTGAACAAGATCGGCAAAAAAGCCATTGTCGTGCTGCGCGAGCCTTCGCTCGGCCCGGTGTTCGGCATAAAAGGCGGAGCTGCGGGAGGCGGCTACTCGCAGGTGATCCCTATGGAAGACATCAACCTGCATTTCACGGGCGATTTTGCCGCGGTGGAAAAAGCCAACAATCTGTTATCGGCCCTTATCGACAACAACCTGCAGAGCAAAACGCGCAGCCTCAACATCGATCCGCGCACCATCGTATGGAAGCGGGTGATGGACATGAACGACCGCGCCCTGCGCGATATCGTGATCGGCCTGGGTGGAACGGCCAACGGCATACCGCGCCAGGATGGCTTCAACATCACGCCTGCCTCGGAGGTAATGGCCATACTTTGCATGTCGAACGACCTGGAAGAACTCAAAACCAAGCTGGGGAATATCTTCATTGGATTCACCTTCGATAAAAAACCCGTGTTCGCGCGCGACCTGAACGCGCAGGGTGCCATGGCCCTGCTCCTGAAGGATGCCATCAAGCCCAACCTGGTGCAAACGCTCGAAGGCAATCCTGCCATCCTGCACGGAGGGCCATTCGCCAACATCGCGCAGGGCACCAATACCATCATCGCTACCAAGATGGGCCTTTCGCTGGCCGATTATGCGGTTACCGAGGCCGGCTTTGGCGCTGACCTGGGCGCTGAGAAGTTCATGAACATCAAGTGCGGTGCCTCCGGCCTGGCCCCCGATGCGCTGGTGCTGGTAGCCACCATACGGGCCTTGCGTCATCACGGGGGCGCGAAAAAAGAAGAATACAATACTCCCAGCCTCGACCGCGTGAAGAAAGGATTCGAGAACCTGGAAAAGCATATCGAGAACTGCAAGAAGTTCGGGCTGACACCGGTCGTAGCCATCAACAATTTCATCAGCGACTCAAAGGAAGAGATGGACTATGTGACCGAACAATGCGCACAGCATGGCGTGAAGGCCGTGGTAAGCGAATGCTGGGCCAGGGGCGGTGAAGGTACCACCGACCTGGCCAAGGCCGTGGTGGAGGTGATCGACAGCGGCAAGAACAAATTCAGGCGCCTGTACGACTGGAACCTTCCCATCGAGGAAAAGATCAAGATCATCGCTACCGAGATCTATGGCGCTGACGGGGTGGAATACACCGGCCCGGCCCGTGCCGACCTGAAAGTGATCAAAGAGCTGGGCTACGACAAAATGCCCGTGTGCATGGCCAAAACGCAAAAATCGTTTTCGGATAACGAAACGCGCATCGGGCGCCCGCGCAACTTCAATATTACGGTGCGTGAATTCGAATTTGCGGCTGGCGCTGGCTTCGTGATCCCCATACTGGGCGAAATGATGCGCATGCCGGGATTGCCTGCCATTCCCGCTTCTGAAGGGATGGACATTGACAAGAACGGCAAGGTATCCGGCTTATCCTGACTTTGCTGCGGATGACAATCCTCCGGTACACAGGCATAAAATATTCAAATGACGGTACAGAAAAAGTAAAGGATATTCTGGCCGCAGAGGAAATGCTCAAGGTGGTGCTCAATGGAGAGCCCTTCACCATTACGATGCGCTCGCCCGGTAGCGAAGAGGAACTGATCCGCGGGCTGCTCTTCACCGAAGACATTTACAAGGACAGGCAGGAAGATCCGCGCATTAAGATAAAGGAACGGAACAACCTGGGCTACCCTACCCTAATCGAAGTGCGCGTGAACAAAAAGAAGCTGCGCTCCCGCTACCTGAACAGCCGCAACCTTTTATCCGTGTCGTCCTGCGGCATCTGCGGAAAAACAGAACTGGAAATGCCCAAACGCAGCCGGACTGCAAACCTGCCTGGCAGGCAGGCAGGCTACAAATTGCAAACTTTAAGCCCTAAAGAGCAGCTCTCGCCTCGAACTCTTGAACAAATGTTCATCAGAATGAGGAAGAAACAAAAGACCTTTGACCTCTCGGGGGGCTCGCACGCTTCTGCCGCGTTTACGCTGGATGGAAAAATGCTGGCCATGCAGGAAGACATTGGCCGGCACAACGCGGTGGATAAGGTGATCGGCAGCCTGCTGCTGAAAAGAAAACTGGGCCAGGCCCAGGTATTGCTGGTGAGCGGGCGTATCTCGTATGAAATCGTAAGCAAATGTTTCATGGGCGGCATGGCCTTCCTTGCAGCCGTTTCAGCGCCCTCATCGCTGGCCGTGGATTTCTCGAAAGAGCTGGGCATAACCCTGATGGCTTTCTGCAGGGATGGCAAGTTCACCGTATATTCTGAAGCGCAGCGTGTAGCCGCGCGGCAGACCTCTCACTGAGCAGCCATGCGCCACAAGATCATTTCCGGAGAAGAGCTGTTCGACCTGATCAAATCGCTGACCAAGGCCGAAAAGCGGAACCTGAAAGTATTGACCAAAAAAGAAAAAGGAGAAAAGTTCTACATCCGGCTTTTCGACCTGCTCAACGCCCAGGAGGTTTATGACGAAACTGCCGTCCTGAAAAAACTCCGTCAGCAAAAGACCAGGAAAAACTATTCGCTGGCCAAAAAATACCTGTTCGAAAAGATCATCGCTTCACTGCACGGCATGGGCACGTATAAATATGCCGATTCGAAAGTAAGGGACCTGATCGAAACGGCCACCCTCCTGCGTTCAAAGGGACTTTACAACCAGGCCAGGCGCTATCTCGAACTGGCCGATGCCGAAGCGATCGAGGCCGATACCCTCTTTAACCGCTTTGCCGTCAATTTCTGGTCGTATGCCTTTGCGCTGAACTCTACCGATACCCGCACCTCGCTTATGGAAAAAACAGAAGAGCTGAACCGTACCGGGAAACAATTGCTGGCAAAGGCCGAAGAATACCTTAACATATACCATATATTCCGCCTGGTCCGCTCCACCCAGATAGCCAATCCCTTTTGCCGCAGCACCGAAGAGCAGGAAAAACTCTCGGCCCTTGTCGCCCCCCTGCTGGCCCTGGATTACGAAAAAATATTCAGCGTTGGCTCCAGGATCCATTATCATATTGCGCTGCACATCTATCATTCCATGCTGGCCCGGCACCAGGAATCGCTGGCGCACTGCAAAGAGCTGATCAGCCTGGTGAAGGCGCACCCGAAGATCGACAACTCGGTTTATCCCCAACTGTCGAACTACCTGGGAGAGGCAATTAAGGCCAGGCAATTTGAGGATTTTGAGAACTACCTGGCAGAATTCTATGAAGGCATACGAACCGTACCCGACTTTCATGAGAAAAAACTGATCTATGAGCGGTGGCTGCTCTACCAGATAAAATACCTGATTCACCGGGGCGATTTTGAAGCAGTGATCCGGCTGATGGAAAGCGAGCGGGACAGAACGCAGGCCTATTCACCGCTCACGCGCTACATCTATTTCCAGATCATGTACCATCTTTCGGTGGCCTGTTTTTTTTCCGGCAATTACCCGGAATCCTGGAGGCACATCATGAAGATACTGAACGAAGCCGATTCCTCCCAGGACATTTACATCTATGCCAAAATATTCTCGCTCATTATTCTCTATGAGCGTAATGAGGCCGACCTGCTTCCCCATGCGCTGCGCTCGGCCTACCGCAGCCTGCTTCGCAGAGAACGCCTCTACAAGGCCGAAAAAAACATCCTGGATTTCATCCGCCATACCCAGGCCGTCAGCTCCAGGAAAGAAGCCGTAGACCTATTCCGTGAACTGGCCGGAAACCTTGAACGATCCTTCGAAGACCCATTTGAACAGGCCATACAGTACTACTTCGATATACTGCGCTGGCTGAGGATCAAAACCTCCGGAAAGCCTTCCTGACAAATTGTATCGGGGATAAAACCCGGGTTTGGAATTATATTTTGATTTATCAATATGCTATTGAAAATCAGCAATATGCGTTCGATGTTCTTTATATGATCCTGTGAAAGTCCACATAGAAATGGATTTTTTGGCTACCCGCCTTGTCCTAATTTTCGGGGCTATAAAACCCCATTATTCTAAAAAACAAGCTTATGAAAAAAATTCTCTCTCTTTCGCTGGCCGCGCTTGCCTTTCTTACGGCTCTGGCGCAAACTCCTCCTTATATACGAACGACCATGATCAGCAACCTGGCCTACCCGGTGGCTTTCACCTTTACCCCTGACGGGCGCTACCTCATTACGCATAAGCCCGGGCAGATCAGCATGTATAGCCCTGCGGGAACGTTCATGAACACCTTCTACGATATGTCGGATTCCACGTACAACGTGGGAGAGCGGGGTCTGCTGGGCATTGAGATCGATCCCAATTACGCCAACAACGGGTATGTGTATGTATATTATAATCACCGCTGCTGTGTATCCACTTCACAGACCGGTCAGCAGTACGCGCGCATTGTTCGTTTCACCGAAGCGGGAAACGTGGGAACCAATCCCACCATCATCTTCGAACAGCCTTACGGGAACATTCCGGGATTTCACGTGGGCGGCAACCTGCGCTTTCGGCCCTCTGAACCGGATAAGATCTATTTCACCATGGGCGATTTTTCCGTCATGGCCAATGCACAGTTGCTGAGCAATCCTTATGGAAAGGTGTTGCGCATCAATACAGACGGCACCATCCCTGCCGACAATCCTTTTTATGATGACGGAAATCCTTTCACCGGTAATGACGACCGCATATGGGATTACGGTCACCGCAATCACTTCGATCTTTGCGCGAGCACCATCAACGATTCGCTCTATTATTCCGAGAACGGAACAAGTCCGAACAACATGGGCGAGGACGAGGCCGGGATCATTATCAAAGGCGCCAACAACGGCTGGGCCACCTGCGAAGGTTTTGATAACTACGGTTCCAATAATCCCTGCACTTTTTCATCTTCGTTGCTGCCCATCGCTGAATTCCCGCCTGTGAACAACACCATGCCGGCCGTAACGGGCATACTGGTGTACAACGGCACCGCTTTCCCCACGCTGGTAGGCCACCTGCTGGTGGCCGATGTGAACTTCGGCAGGATCAGCGATATTACGCTGGGCAACGCTCCTTATTATGACACTGCCGTTTCCAACGTGGTGTGGGATGATTTTGTGACCGGTGCGGGTTTCACCACAATAAAACAGGGCAGCAATGGCTGCATTTATGCGCTTGAAGCGCCCTACTCGACCACCATGCGCCTGCATCGCATTTGCCCCACCGTTATGCCCGGCATGGGCGAACCTGCTGAGCCCAGGTTTTCGCTTGATGAAGTTTATCCGAATCCGGCCAGCGGAAATTTCAGCGTGCGTTTGACCATGGAAAAAGAAGCCCGGATCAGCGTAGAGCTCTTCGATGTTTCAGGCATATCCGTGGCGGTGCTGGCCGATGAGCTGCACCCAGCAGGCACCTTTTCGCTTCATACGGACCTGGGGCTGAGTGGAGGCATCTATTTTGTGAAACTGAACGTGCTCGATCCGAACGGCCCGCAAACCATCTATACCCAGACTTTAAAACTGGTCGTAGTCAGATGATCAGGCCCGCTCACATCGTTTTAAGTGCCGTCCTTTTCATTTCTGTGACGTGCAGGCCACAGTTCGGTGCCCTGCCCCCGTTTACCATCGAGATCGAAGCGGCCGGCACCACCGTACCCGGGTTACATTCATTCGCAATGGCCCAATCCGGGTCACGGTGGCTGATCATAGGCGGCAGGACAAACGGCCTCCACGGATTCTCATCGAACGATGCGTTTCCAACACAATATGCCAACAACGAAGTGGTCGTGATCGATACCACCAACTGGCAGTACTGGACCTCATCGCTTTCTGCCCTTCCCTACAGCATGGCCGATCCGCTGCGCTCCACCAACATGCAGTTCTTCCAAGACAGCGCCTACCTGTATATGGTAGGAGGGTACGGATTCGACAGTATTCTCTATGACAACCGCACCTTCCCGACCATCACCGCGCTGCATGTCGACAACCTGATCAATGCCGTGATCGCTGGCACACCCATCGCTCCCCATATCCGCCAGGTGGTGAATAACAATCTGCGGGTATGCGGTGGGGAATTGTTCAGGCTGGGAACCGATTACTACCTTGTTTTTGGCCACGATTTTCAGGGGACTTATACCAATCCGCCCACCCCTTATTTCACGCAGGTCTACACCAACCAGGTACGCAGGTTCACGCTTTACGATAACGGCACAACGCTTACGGTTTCCAATTTCACCTATTACACCGACACGGCTCAATACCACCGCAGGGACCTGAACGTATTTCCCGTGGTGAACCCTGACGAGAGCTTTTCCATAGGTTGTTACGGTGGCGTGTTCCGAACGGACGCCCAACTGCCTTTCCTTAACCCTGTTTACATCAGCGATACGGGGATCAGCATCCATCCCTACCAGCAGGTCATGAGCCATTACACTTCAGCAGGCATCCCCCTGTTCGATACGGCCACCAAAAAGATGTACACCGTTTTCCTGGGCGGGATCAGCCTGTACGATTATGATCCGCTGACCAATACGGTAGCGGTCGATTCGCTGGTGCCTTTTATCAGCGATGTAACCACGCTGACCAAACACGCCAATGGAAACATAGAAGAGCGCGTGATGCCTGTTCAACTGCCCGGCCTGCTGGGCTCCAACGCGGAATTCGTGCCTGCCGGTAACATATCCCTGTATCCTAACGGAACCATCCGCTTCAGGGATTTTCCCAACCAGCGCACACTGATCGGTTACCTGTACGGGGGCATACGGGCCAATGCTCCAAACATACCTCTCACCTGGGCCAACGACACGGTCTACCGCATTTATCTCACCCCTGATTTTTCGGTCAGCTCACCCCGAGCCAACCTCGATATCGAACTGCTCACCCTGTATCCCAATCCCGCGCAGGAGAATATCACGCTTCAGTTCAAGATCAACAAAGAGCGGGAGGTAAGTACGGAGATTTACAATGCACAGGGTCAATCGGTGGCCTGTACGCCTGCAAAAAATTATCCAGCGGGGCACCACATGATGCCGGTCGGCCTGGCCGGCCTCAGTCCGGGTATCTATTTTCTGAAATTATCAACCGGTCACGATTATCGCGTGATCAGCTTTATCAAACGCTAAAACAAACAACATGGATACAACAGCAATGCGGCAAACCTCCGGCAGGATCATCCGGTTCTTGGCCTTTATGAGCTGCCTGGCCGTGGGCCTTCACATCTACTTTACCTGGTGTTTTTACAACCTGCCTGAGGTGTCAGCAATGAACGCAGCCCACCTGGATGCCCTCCACGTAATGAACTACGGAGTGACCCTGTTCTTTGCGGGCTTCGCTGTGCTGCTGTTCCGCTGCGCTGCCGATCCGCTGAGCGAATACAGCCGCCTCACACTCCGCATATTCTTTTTCATTCTGTCGGGGAGGCTTGCGGTTGAGCTCGCCTACCCCGTGCATCTGCCGCTTTCTCCTGTTCTTCCCCAACACACCAGCGCGGTGTTCAAATTCCTGCTTTCGCTAAGCCTCTGTGTGCCGCTCTTCAACGCGTTCTACTGGAAAATGAAACTAAAACACTAAGAAAATGGAAACAAAGACCATTCGCCTGGGCGATACCGCCCCTGATTTTACGGCCGAGACTACCATAGGAAAGATCAGCTTCCACGACTGGCTGGGCGACAACTGGGGCATCCTGTTCTCGCATCCCGCAGATTTTACTCCTGTCTGTACCACCGAACTGGGCTACATGTCAAAGATCAAAAAAGACTTTACATCCAGGAATGTGAAGGTGATTGCGCTGAGCGTGGATCCCATCGAGTCGCACCAGAAATGGATAAACGATATTGAAGAAACACAAAACTGCCAGGTCAATTTTCCTATGATCGCAGACCCCGAGCGCAAGGTGGCCATGCTGTACGATATGATCCACCCTAATGCCAGCGAAAAGCTCACCGTACGCTCGGTCTTTGTGATCGGCCCTGATAAAAAGATCAAGCTGATGATCACCTACCCCGCTTCCACCGGAAGGAACTTTGAAGAATTGCTGCGCGTTGTGGATTCGCTGCAGCTCACAGCGAAATACTCGCTCGCCACTCCCGCAAACTGGAAAAAAGGCGAAGATTGTATTATCGTGCCTTCGTTAAGCGATGAAGAAGCTGTGAAAAAATTTCCGAAAGGCTTTAAGCGCATCAAGAATTACCTGCGGGTTACGGCACATCCCTAGGCCGCTCAAGCACGCGTCTTAGTCTTTTTCCCACTTCCGGCTGGGCCTGCCCTCCTGAAAGATCACCTGCCATTGCTTTTCGGCTGCCATTTTCAGCAGGCGCCTGCGGAGCTTCTTGGGATAGAAGGTGGAGCAAACGCTCCACAGCCTGCTCTTTGACCTGATCAGCCCGATCTGGCCCAGCACATCTTCGGTCGATGCTGCGCATCGCATGCCGAAGAACGCATAGTCATACGGTGCACAGCTATCGTAAGCGGTAAGGGTCTTTTTTAGCTGATCATATTGCTGTTGCCTTACCTGGATCACGATCGTTACCACCTTCATATCTGCGGGATAGACCGGCATGCCGTATGTAGCGCTGCTCACGTAAGCGCTATGCCTGTCGTTGCGGTGCGGGAAGATGTGCAGGCGGCCGGCCGGCACAAAACCGTAATCGATGCTATCTACCTCGATGCTTACATGCCCTCCGTGCAATCCTCCGAAATACCGCGCTTCGGTTCCTTTATGTCCTTTCCCCGGTTTGGACCCATACAGAAAATGAACTTTGATCAGGCGCGCGGTATCGGTCTGTGCGCTGCCGTATAGTGACAGTAACAAAAAAACAAGACTGAAACGCCAACTCAGGATCATGGCTTGAGGTTCATATACAGCATCTTATACGGGAAAACCCGCTTTCAGTTATTTTTTGTAATTTAAACGTTCAATTTAATCTCATTATGTCGAAAAACCTGAGTGAGCTGTCCGGCAGGAAAGGATTGACGAAAAATCTTTTTGAGGAGCTGGGCATAGCGGCCGAGCGGTCGGGCACTCCGAACAAAGCCGAAATGGAGCGCCTGGCCGATGAATTCCTGATCGGCAAAGGCAATGTTTACGGAACGGTAAGCTTTTATGACTTTCTCAGGCCCGAGAACAAAGGGAAAAAGGTGTATGTGTGCAACGGCAGCGCCTGCCTTACCGCTGGCACCCAGGATGCGCTGAAGCAGAAGCTGGGCCGGCACTTCAGGAAGGACGAGATCGGGGAAATGTGCTGCCTGGGCCGGTGCCACGAAAATTCCGCTTTCCACTACAAAGGCACGAACTATTCCGGGAACGATGTAAAGCAGATCGCCTCCATCAAAAAGGGCAAAGCCAGGCTGGGCGATAAATACAACGTGGCCCATTACGGCACACCGGTGCTCACCGCTCCCTTCCCCGGCATCGGGGAATATTACCAGACGCTTTCGGCAGCGCTGAAGAAGACCAGGGAGGAGCTGCTGAAGGAGCTGAAGGATTCAGGGCTTCGCGGCCGCGGAGGGGCCGGCTTCCCTATTGGCTTCAAGCTCGAGTCATGCAAAAACACAGAAAGCAAAACCAAGTTCATCGTTTGCAATGCCGATGAAGGCGATCCGGGCGCATACAGCGACCGCTACCTGCTCGAGATGCAGCCGCACTCCGTACTGCTGGGCATGATGATAGCCGGATATATTGCCGGGGCCGGCTGGGGCGTGCTGTATATCCGGGCCGAATACCCCGAATCCATTACTGCCTGCCAGCAAGCCGTTGAGGACATCCGCGCAAAAGGATTGCTGGGAGAGAATATACTGGGCAGCGGCTTCAGTTTCGATTTCAAGATCATCCGCGCGCAGGGCGCCTATATATGCGGTGAAGAGACCGCTTTGCTTTCCTCCATTGAAGGCCAGCGGCCCGAGGTGCGCGTGCGCCCGCCTTATCCCACGCAGCAGGGCCTGTTCAATAAGCCCACCGTGGTGAACAACGTGGAAACGCTGGCCTGCATCCCCTATGTGATAAAGAACGGGGGCAAGGCATTTGCCGCGATCGGCAAGGGGCGGTCAACGGGTACCAAGCTCGTATCGCTCGACAGCTTTTTCAAAAAGCCTGGCATCTACGAGGTGGACATGGGTACACCGCTCGATGTGGTAGTGAACAAACTGGGCGGAGGCTTCGCCAAAAAAGTAAAGGCCCTTCACATCGGTGGCCCCCTGGGCGGACTGGTGCCTGTGAAAAAAATAAAAGACCTTACGGTCGATTTTGAATCCTTTTCGCAGAACGGTTTCCTGCTGGGCCATGCTTCCGTGGTTTGCCTGCCTCAAAAATTTCCCATGATCAAATACATCGAGCACCTCTTCCAGTTCACCGCGCACGAAAGCTGCGGCAAATGTTTTCCCTGCCGCCTGGGCTCCACGCGCGGCTATGAGCTCATGAACAAGGCCCGCACATCCAAATACAGGATAGACCGCAGCCTGCTCGAAGACCTGATCGAGACCATGGAGATCGGCTCGCTCTGCGCCCTGGGCGGTGGCGTACCGCTTCCCATCAAGAACGCATTGCAGCATTTCGATACCGAACTAAAGCCTTATTTCACTAAATAACAGCCCCCATGAGCAAGATCGCGTATATCGATGACCGGCCCTACGAGATCCAGGATGGAGAAACCATACTGGCCTTCCTGCGCAGGAACTTCGGAAAAGATTATGTGCCCACTCTCTGCGATGCGCCCAACCTCGATCCCTTTGGCGCCTGCCGCGTGTGCAGCGTGGATGTGGCCCTGGCGCAGAACGGCCCGGTGAAATCGCAGGCCTCGTGCCATACCCCCGTGATGGCCAACTCGTATATCTATCCGCATTCCGAGCGAATCCAAAAGCTCAGAAAGAATATCGTGGAACTGGTGCTCACCGATCATCCCCTCGACTGCCTTACCTGCGAGGTGAACAATAACTGCGAACTGCAGACGGTTGCCGCCAAGGTAGGCGTACGCGATGTACGCTACCCGGAGGGAAAGAACCATCTTGACCGCACCAAAGACCTGAGCCACCCGTATATGACCTCCGATTTTTCAAAATGCATCAACTGTTTCCGCTGCGTGCGGGCCTGCGATGAGGTGCAGGGACAGTTCGTGCTCAGCATGGCGGGAAGGGGTTTCGACAGCCATATCATCAAAGGCCTGGATACCACGTTCGAACAATCGGATTGCGTAAGCTGCGGTGCCTGCGCGCAGGCCTGCCCTACTTCGGCCATCTCGGATGTGTTCGAGTCCAAGTCGGTGACCAATGTGCAGAAAACAAGAACGGTCTGCACCTATTGCGGTGTGGGCTGTAACCTGGAAGTGGCTACGGTAAACGGAAAGGTCAAGTCTATACAGGCGCCTTACGAAGCCGAATCCAACCAGGGGCATACCTGCCTGAAAGGGCGCTTCGCATTTTCGTTCTATAATCATGAGGAACGTATCAGGACCCCGCTCATCAGAAGGAACGGAGCGTTCGTACCCGTGAGCTGGGACGAAGCTTATGATTTCATCGTGAAGAAGATGGTGGAGGTGAAAGAAACCTGCGGCCCCGATTATATAGCCGGTATCTCTTCCGCGCGCTGCACGAACGAAGAGAACTACCTTATGCAGAAATTCATGCGCGCTGTCATCGGAACCAATAACATCGACAGTTGCGCGCGCGTATGCCATTCGCCAACCGCATTGGGCATGCAGCGCACCTTCGGGACGGGTGCCGCCACCAATTCCATCAAAGACCTGAAGTACACCGACTGCATCCTGGTGATAGGCGCCAACCCTACCGATGCGCACCCCGTGACGGGCGCCAAGATCAAGCAGCAGGCCATGAAAGGAAAAACGCTGATCGTGATCGACCCGCGCAAGACCGAGCTGGCGAAATACGCCAATTACCATCTGCAGCTAAGGCCGGGAACAAACGTGGCCATTATGAACATGCTGCTCTATTACATTATCACCGAGGGGCTGGAAGATAAAGATTTCATCGCGCAGCGCACTGAAGGGTACGAGGAGTTCAGGCAGCAGGTGCTGAAGCAGGATATCAGCGAGCTCGAAAAAATCACGGGCGTTGACCGCAACCTGGTTCGCGAGGCTGCCATCGCTTATGCAACGGCTGATGCCGCCATGTCATTCCACGGCCTGGGAGTGACCGAGCACTCGCAGGGAACCTTTACCGTAATGCTTATTGCCGACCTGGCCATGATCACCGGCAACATAGGCAGGCGCGGAGTAGGCGTAAATCCCCTCCGGGGCCAGAACAATGTGCAGGGCGCAGCCGATATGGGCTGCCAGCCGCACCAGGGTGCCGGCTATTATGATGTGACCAATCCCGAATACCATAAAATGTACGAGGAGTTCTATAAGGCCAAGCTGCCCATTCATATAGGCTATAAGATACCCCAGATGTATGACGCGGCACTGGCCGGCAAGCTCAAGGTGCTGTGGACCATGGGCGAGGATATGGCCCAGACCGATCCCAATACGCATCATGTGGTATCGGCACTGAAAAAGCTGGATCTCTTCATCGTTCAGGAGCTGTTCATGACCGAAACCGCCAAGCTGGCGCATGTGATATTGCCGGGCGCTTCTTTCCTGGAAAAGAGCGGCACCTTTACCAATGGCGAACGGAGGATACAGCGTGTGAATAAAGTGGTGGAGCCGCTGCCGGGCACCAAAACTGACGGGCAGATCGTTGTGGATATCATGAACCGCATGGGATACAAGCAGGAAGACTATAACCCCGAGACCCTGCTCGAAGAGATCTCGCAGATCGTTCCCTTCTTTGCCGGGGTAAAGTGGAACGAGCTGGGCCTGAACGGAAAACAATGGCCCGTACAGAAAGACGGTAAAGATTCGGATATGCTGCATACCGAGACCTTCAAGCGCGGAAAGGGCAAATTCATACACAACAATTTCGAGGAATCGGAAGAGATCAGGCAGAACGGCAGCGAGTTCCCGTATATCATCACCACCAACCGCGAGCTCGAGCATTATAACTGCGGCACCATGACCCGCAGAACGCGCAACGCCCGGATACTGAAAGAAGACTTTCTCCTGATCAATCCGGAAGACGCGAAGAAACATCTCATCAACGATGGCGATATGGTTTGCGTGATATCGGCCAGAGGAAAGGTGGATGTACGAGCAAAGATTTCGGATGAAGTGAAGCCGGGCGTGCTGAGTTCCACCTTCCATTTCCCCGAGATCCAAATGAACAACATCACCTCCAGCATTGCCGATTCGGAGGCTTTATGCCCTGAATACAAAGTGGTGGCGGTCAACATCCGCAAAAGCAAAGGACAATTCAAGAACAAGAAAGAAAAAACGCTGGTTAACTAATCAGGACTATGGAATTCACAGCAGCACAGATTGCCGGCCTGCTGGGCGGCCAGATCGAAGGAAACGAGCAGGTAAAGATCAGTAAGTTGTCCAAGATAGAAGAAGGAGAGCCGGGCTCTCTTTCTTTTTTGGCCAACCCGCTGTACACGCAGTACATCTATACCACCAAAGCATCGCTCGTGATCGTAAACAGGGATTTCGCGCCCACGGCTCCCGTACCGGCTACGCTCGTGCGCGTAGACAGCGCGGAAAAGGCCTTTGCCCGGCTGCTGGAAATGTACAACCAGATCAAGCTCGACAAAAAGGGCATTTCTCCCAAAGCGCATATTTCGGGATCGGCAAAGGTGGGAAAAGACGTTTATGCCGGTGAGTTTTCATTTATAGGTGAGAACGTGCGGATAGGCGATAACGTCAAGATCTACCCCCAGGTCTATGTGGGTGATAACACGATCATCGGAGATAACACCACCCTGTTCGCTGGCGTGAAGATCTATTCCGATACGCGGATAGGCGCGAACTGCATCATCCACTCCGGTACGGTGATCGGGAGTGACGGATTTCGTTTCGCCACCGAAGACGGAGGAAAGAAAGTGCCCCAGATCGGCAACGTGGTGATCGAGGACGATGTGGAAATAGGCGCCAACTGCGCCATCGATCGCGCCACGCTCGGCTCGACCATACTGCGCAGGGGGGTCAAGTTCGATAACCTGATCCATATCGCCCATAACGTAGAGGTGGGCGAAAACTCCTACCTCGCTGCGGCCAACGTTGTGGCCGGCTCGACCAGGATCGGCAAGAACTGCATGTTCAGCGGGCAGGTAGGCGTAGTGGGGCATCTTACCATTGCCGATAATACCATCCTTGCCGCCCAGGCAGGCGTTTCAAAAAGCATTACTAAAAAAGGCGAGGCCTATCTCGGTTCTCCTGCTTTCGAGATAGCCAAGTTCAGAAAGGCCTATATCCATTTCCGTAACCTCGAATCGCTGGTGCAGCGTGTAGAGAAGCTGGAAAAACAGAAACCCTAAGCCCCACCTATACGTATCCCAATAAGGGAATTTTTGTCCCGATTTGGGACTTTTCGCTGACTCGGGCCTTTTTGAGACCAAGTGCGAGGCGCTTATTCAATACATTGAAAACCATATTGATAGTTTAAGTTGTACGAATTACTTTCCTATTATGGCACGTTATTTAACAGTTTTCTTTTGCGGGTGGATTTTGCGGGGAACGGCTAACCTTAAAAAACGTTTACCATGAAAACGACTAAAACGATCCGGCCGCTGTTGCTGACAGCCTTTTTCCTGTTAATTATTCTTATTCCGGCCAGGGCGCAGGAAAACGCCTCGGGCGCCAACCAGCTCGGCCTCAGGCTGGGGCCTTACAGCGGATTTACCTTCAGGCATTGGGGCGCAAGCAACCTGGGGTACGAAATTTCGCTTGTTGGCTGGGCGCCTTACCGCGGAGCCATTCTCTCCGGCCTCGCTGAAAAAAATGTGCCGCTCCATAACGGCTTTGCCTTGTATTTCGGAGGCGGTATTTTTCTGAGCTCTTATGATTACGGACCGTACCGCTACAAGATAGATGGGGTTTGGTACGTGGAAAGGCGGGGCATACCCTATTTCGGGATAGAGGGTGTGCTGGGCGCGGATTATTATATTCCCAACGCACCCGTAGTGCTTAGCCTCGACCTGCGCCCCCGCTTCTTTAACGTGGTATATCCTTACCTGTGGGATGCGGGGCTTAACGTGCGGTATGAGTTCTGACCATTCACATTTAATTCCCCCTGAAGCCTATGCTCAACGGCATTAAGATCAAGATCATACTGGGGTTCAGTATAGCGGTACTGCTTATCGCTGCTGCAGGCCTGCTCACGCTCCAGAGCGTATCCAGGCTGAGCGCAGCCGCGCGTACACTGTCGCAGCCGGATGAAAAGCTGCAGCGCATACAGCGCGTGCTTTCCGATATTTCAGAAGCGGAAAGCAGCGTACGCGCTTACACCCTCTCGAAAGAAGATAAGTACCTGGGGCCGTATTTTCATTTCATCGCCACGGTGGGCCGGCAGATCGATTCACTGCAGGTCCCTTTCCTGATGACCGAGAGCGAAATGAGGAACATCAACCTGCTCGACTCACTGATCGATGAGAAGTTCAACATGCTGTTTTCCCTGGTAGACCTGAAAAAGAGCGAAACGGTAAAAAGCTCGCTGTCGGATATGGTCAAACAGATGGAGCGGTCCTCTTCTCTTCCTGAAAAAAAATTCGTGGACCGCCTGCGTTCTGTGATCGGAAAGAAGGAAGAGCAGCCTTCCCTGAAGGAGAACATGCAGCAGCTTATCACCCAGGCCGAAAAGGAAAGCCGCGAGCAACAGGCGCTTCTTTCCGAGAAAGAGCTGGAGCTGCTGGGCCGTGACGCTGCCATCATGAGCGGCATCAGGAACGTGATACAGGATATGGAGAACGAGGCCCGAAAGGCCTCAGAACAGAAGCTCAGGGAAGCTTCGGCCGTGGCAGAACGTTCTACGCAAATGATCCTGATCTGTGCCGGCCTTACGCTGTTACTGATGCTCACCTTCGCCTATTTCATCTTTTCTGATCTCTCCAGGAGCAACCGGTACCGCAGGCAACTGGAAGAAGCGAGAAAAAAGGCCGAAAAACTGGCGCGCATCAAGGAAGAGTTCCTCGCCAACATGAGCCACGAGATACGCACGCCACTTAACGCAATCATCGGGTTTTCCGGGCAACTGGCAAAGACGAAGACAACGGACCGGCAGGAAGAATATATCCGGGCGGTGACGCGCTCATCGGAACACCTGCTCAATGTGGTGAACGATATCCTCGACTTTTCAAAAATAGAATCCGGCAAGCTGAGCCTGGAAGCGGCCGGCTTTTACCCGGGCTCCGTGATCAGGGAAGTGGCGGAAACCATGCAGCCGGCCGCTGAGCGCAAGGGGCTGAGCCTCGAATACGGCCTGGCCGGAGAACTGGAGGGGCTGGTATTGATCGGGGATGCTTTCCGCATCCGGCAGATCCTGCTGAATCTTCTCAGCAACAGTATCAAATTCACCCAAAAGGGCAAAGTGCTTGTGACGGGCCAGGCTGCCGAACGCGGAGAGGAAGTGCTGCTGAGCATTACGGTCACGGATACCGGCATAGGCATACCGGCCGATAAGCTGGGAACGATCTTCGAAGAGTTTACGCAGGCCGACAGCAGCACCACGCGCAGGTTTGGCGGAACAGGGCTGGGCCTGGCCATCTGCCGCAAGCTGGCCCAGCTCATGCAGGGAACGATCCGCGTGCAGAGCGCGCCTGGCGAAGGGTCCTCATTCACATTCGAGCTTTCCTGCCTGAAGGGCCGGGTGCAGGATATACCCGTGCCGGTTAAAAAAGAGCTGCCGGAAATACGCCAGCCTGCCGGCAAGCGCGTACTGGTGGTTGACGATGACGAGATGAACCGGCTGCTGGTCAAAACCATACTGGAGAAGCACCAGATACAAATCGGGGAGGCCCGGGATGGAAAGGAAGCGATCGCCCTGATCGGCTCGGGCCATTACGACCTGGTGCTGGCCGACATACAAATGCCCGAAGTGAGCGGGATCGATGTGGCCCGCCATATCCGCGGTCTCAATGGGCCTGTCAGCGCCACGCCTATTATCGCGCTCACCGCCAATATACTGAAAGAGGATATGCCGCGCTACCTGGAGGCCGGCATGAACGGCTATATCACCAAACCGTTCAGGGAAGATGCTTTTTGCGAGAAGGTGTTCGGCATACTGAACATGCAGGACGATATCCGGCAGAACAGCAACCTGGGCGATGAGGCCCCGCTGTATTCGCTCGATGAGCTTTACCGGATCTCGGACCAGGATACGGGATTTGTGATCAAAATGTCGGAGACATTTATCATGAACACCCTGGCCGGGATGCGCGAGCTGAAAGAGGCTGTACGCCTGGGTAACTGGGAGCAGGCCGGACGTACGGCCCACCGCATGGCGCCCTCCTGCAAGACCCTGAAGGCCCACGAGCTTTTTTCCCTGCTGAAAGCTATCGAGGAGAAGGCGCTTCACGCCCGGGTGTACAGCGCGATACCCGGGCTGGTGACCCGGGCCGTCCGGCTCATCCTGCCGCTGACAACAGCCCTTCGGGCCGAGATCGATGCCCTGAAGGAGATGCCGATTGACAAAACGGATTTAAAGTGCTAACTTAGTTACCCGTATATGAGTAAAACGGATTCATTCAGAATATTCGCAGTAGAGGATGACGACTGGTACCGCGAGTTCATCGGTTATATCCTTTCGCTCAACCCCGATTTCGAGGTCAAAAAGTTCGCCACCGGCAAGGAGCTGCTCAAGCACCTGCACGAAAACCCGCACGTAGTGACCATCGACTACCGGCTGCCGGATACGGACGGTGCCTCGCTCATCAGGCAGATCAGGGAGTTCAACCCCGATATAGAAATGGTCGTTATCTCCGAGCAGGATAAGGTAGATACGGCCGTGGAACTGCTCAAGCTGGGCGTTTACGATTACATCGTTAAATCGAAGGACATCAAGGAGAAGCTGCTCAACGTGATCAGCAACATACGCAAGAACCAGCACCTTAAATCGAGGCTCAACACGCTGGAACAGGAGGTGACACAGAAGTACAGCTTCCAGAATGTGATCATCGGCCAGAGCGAACCCATACAACGCGTGTTCGGTCTGTTGGAAAAGGCCATCAATACCAATATTTCCGTGCTGATCACTGGCGAAACCGGGACGGGGAAGGAACTTGTCGCCAAAGCCATACATTACAACTCCAAGCGGAAGAAAAATGCATTTGTGGCCGTAAACGTTTCGGCTATTCCAAGAGACCTGGCGGAGAGCGAGCTGTTCGGCCATGAAAAGGGAAGCTTTACGGGCGCCAGCGCTGAACGCATAGGCAAGTTCGAAACGGCCGACAAAGGCACTATCTTTCTTGACGAGATCGGTGAGATGGACCTGAACCTGCAGGCCAAGCTGCTGCGGGTGCTCCAGGAAAAAGAGCTGACCCGCGTGGGAGGCAATAAGGTCATTTCCATCGATTGCAGGGTGATCGCTGCCACGAACAAAAACCTGCTGGAAGAGGTGAAGAAGGGTAACTTCCGCGAAGACCTTTATTATCGACTTTACGGCCTTCCCATCGAGCTACCCCCCCTGCGCGAACGCGGCAACGACCTGATCATACTGGCCAAGCATTTTATCGATAATTTCTGCCGCGAGAACAACCTGGGCAAAAAATCGCTTACGCCCGATGCCCAGGAAAAATTGTTCAGCCATCCTTTCCCCGGCAACATCCGCGAGCTGAAATCGGTCGTGGAACTGGCGGCCGTAATGGCGGATAATAACAGCATTACGGCCAAAGATATTGTCCTGCACAAGAACAGCAACCTTTCAGAAATGCTGGACGAGGAGAAGACCATGGACAATTACATAAGGCAGATCCTTAAGTTCTACCTGAAAAAGCATAACGATAATGTGATGCTGGTCGCCCGTAAGCTCAACATGGGTAAATCCACGATCTACCGTATCCTTAAAGAGAACCCCGAATATTTCCAGAGCGGCAACTGAGGAGTTTCCTGAAACCGGAAAACCCCGGCATTATTTCCCTTTTTGAGAATTTGTACCGCATACATGCGCCCTGCCCCCTGCAGCTTTTAAACAAGAAAGTCGTTGGTTCGACCACGCTATCCGGCTGCCTGCCGAAGTTGACCGCGTTTTCAGGAATTCTGGACGTTGAATTGATTATATGCCGGGAATGAAAAAATTAACATTAAAACTTACAATGCATGGAAACAAAAAGTACACCTCTCATCTTCGTGGTAGATGACGACCGGATGTTCCTCAAATCACTGGAACACGACCTGCGACAATTCCTGAGAAATGTCAGGATCAAAGCCTTCCCGAGCGGGGAAGAATGCCTGCGCAACATCGATCAGCGGCCCGATATCGTGCTGCTGGATTATATGCTCGACAAGGATCAGCCCGGTTCCATGGACGGCATTAAAGTGCTGGAAAGGATCAAAAGCAAGGTGCCCGACTCGACCGTTATCATGATGTCCGCACAGGACAATATGGACGTGGCGGTGAACACCATGAAGCATGGCGCCTTTGATTACATCATCAAGAACGACCGGATATTCGTGAGGATACACAATGCCATCAAGAACGTGATCCACTCCCTGTCGGTCAGAAAACAGATGAAAGACTACAGGCGCATGGTGGCGATCTTTGTTGCGATCATCGCAACCGTGGCTGCCGTGGCCATTTACATGCAGATATTTTACCCGGGGGTGTTGGAACGTTAACAGAAGGAAGAAAATGAACTCAATTGCAACAAACAAGCAGGACCTGGTCTTTATCGTAGAAGATAACGACATGTATTCCATGATGCTGGAATATTGCCTGTCTGAATCGGATAACTACCGTTTCAGGAAATTCGATAAAGGCGAAGACTGTATTAACAGCTTGAAAGAAAATCCTATGGCCATTGTCCTGGATTTCTTTCTGCCCGGCATGAACGGGCTGAAAACATTCCGTATGATCAGGGAAAAGCATCCGCAGGTTCCGGTCATCATGCTGTCGGTCAGCGAGGACAGGAAGACCATACGCGAACTCTTCGCTGAAGGGCTGGAAGAGTACATCGTGAAAGGGAAGGACAGTATAGAAGAATTGAAAGAATCGCTCCAACGCCTGGTGAATGGCCGGAAAGCCGAGCGCGCTGAAGCTGCGCCCGCCTGGCGCAAGGCGCTTCGCGTGGCCATACCGCTCATCCTGGCAGGGATCGTGACATTCATCGTTTGGAAATCAGTTTAAAAATCAAGGAGAACATGAACATTCTGGTTGTAGAGGATGATGCTGCCATGCTTACCGCGCTGGAGCATTGCCTGGGCGGTGCGGGGTATGAGGTGACCACCGCCAGGGATGGGATGGAGGCGCTCGAAAAGGTCAGCGGTGGCGACCGTTTCGATCTGATCATAAGCGATATTATGATGCCCAATGTGTCGGGGCTTACCCTCCTGAACCTGCTGAAGGAATTTTATCATACCAAGACACCGGTATTTCTTATATCTTCGCTGGATAAAGCCAATGTCATCCTTTCTGCTTTAGGGATGGGCGCTGAAGATATAATCG